>NZ_JBHYOP010000007.1:0-206190 GCF_042745235.1 Streptomyces sp. NPDC058796 | reverse complement strand
CTGGAGCGACTGCTTGTATCCGGCGCTGGTGTAGGTGGCGCCGGAGACGGTGTCGATGTCGGCGTTGCCCGCGGTGACGGCGGCCTGGTTGAGTTCGGGTACGGCGTCGGCGGTGACCTGGTCGCTCTGTCCGCCCTTGGGTGCCTGCACGGCCTCCGCGCCGGTGATCTTCCCGCCGCTGACGGTGACCCGGACCTGCACGGGCCCGTACTGGGTCTGGGCGACGGCACCGGTGAGGGTCCGCGTGTCCGGGGCGCCGTCCGCCCCCGCCTTCACCTTGTCCAGGGCGGACTGGAGCGACTGCTTGTATCCGGCGCTGGTGTAGGTGGCGCCGGAGACGGTGTCGATGTCGGCGTTGCCCGCGGTGACGGCGGCCTGGTTGAGTTTGGGTACGGCGTCGGCGGTGACCTGGTCGCTCTGTCCGCCCTTGGGTGCCTGCACGGCCTCCGCGCCGGTGATCTTCCCGCCGTTCACCGTGACCCGGACCTGCACGGGCCCGTACTGGGTGCCGGCCGCGTCACCCGTCACCGTGCCGGCCCCGGCACCGCGCCCGCCCTGCGGCGACTGCGCGGCCACCGGCGGGGCCGCGCCGCCCGCCGCCGAGGCGGAGCCCGGGTCGGACGCCGGTTTCAGCGACAGCAGCAGCACGATCCCGGACACGGTGGCGGCACCGGCGAGCACGGCACGCCGAACGGGGTGGCTTTTCCTCATCTGTCCTGGACTCCTGATGTCCGTCGCTCACATCTCGAACGACTCGTGATGGATACGGCGGGCGGGGACTCCCGCGCCGCGCAGTGCCTCGTACACCGACTGGGCGAAGCCGGGCGGCCCGCACAGGAAGACGTCGTGGCGCTCGATGTCCGGGATCTTGCGGCTCAGCGTCTCCGCGGAGATGTCCGGGCGCTCTCCGTCCGGGCTGTTGACCGCGTACATCAACCGGGCCCCGCGCGCGTCGGCGATCCCGGCGAGCTCGTCCCACAGGGCCAGGTCCTGGGTGCTGTTGGCCCGGTAGAGCAGCGTGATGTCGCCGGACGCGCCGGGCAGCGTCTCGAAGAGCGCCCGCATCGGCGTGATGCCGACTCCGCCCGCCACCAGCAGTACCTTGCCGCGACTGCGGCGCTGGGCGGTCAGGGCCCCGTACGGACCCTCCGCCCATACCCGGGTGCCGGGTTCCAGCTCGCGCAGCCGGGCGCTGTGGTCGCCGATCGCCTTCACGGTGATCCGCAGCATGTCCGGGCGCGGCGCCGCCGACAGCGAGTACGGGTGGGAGCTGAACCGCATACCTGGAGCCAGGAACCGCCAGCGGAAGAACTGCCCGGCTTCCGCGCCCATCCGGTGCAGCCGGCGCCCGCCGATCAGCACCGACACGATGCCGGGCGCCTCCTCGATCACCGCCTCGACCCGCATCCGGTGCCGCAGGTTGAGGCGCAGGGGGGTCAGGATCCGGTACCAGAGGACGAGCGCGGTCACCGTCCCGTACAGCGCGTACCAGACGGTCCTGGCGACCGGCTCGACGGCGAAGTCGTTGCCGGTGGTCAGCTGGTGCCAGAAGGTCAGGAACACGGCCGCGTAGGTGAGCAGGTGCACGTGGTACCAGGCGTCGTACGGGATGCGGCGGCGCACCGGGCCCGCGGACAGCAGGCCGATGAGGACCAGCAGGCCGGTGCCGATGGCGGCCTTGCCCATGTCCGGCAGCTGGTTGACCGAGTCGGCCGTCTGCTGGACGACGGCGCCCAGGCCCTTGCCCGCCTGGGCGGCGTAACCCCACATGATCAGGAAGACGTGGGCGAGGACCAGACAGAGGGTGTAGCGGCCGGTCATGGCGTGCCAGCGGGCGACCCGGTCCGAGCCCACCCGCCGCTCCAGGGCGGGCACGCGCGCCATCTGCAGTACGACCAGCGCCATCAGGTACCCGGCGAGCAGCCCGGTGATCCGGCCCGCGTTGAGGATCATGCCGGTCCGGTCGGAGATGGCGGGCGTGTTGCGCCACCACAGCCACAACACGCCCGCCGCGCCCGCCCATACGGCGAGCAGCAGGGGGACGGCGGGGGAGCGGCGCGGACGGATGCGCCGCATCGTCTGTCGGCGGGCGGCACGGCCGCCGGCGAGCGTGGTGGTCACGGTTCCTCCGTGGGACTCGGCCCTTGGCCCACCGATACGTGCCACGCGTGCCCAGTGTTCAACGGCTTGCTCCGACGGGCCGCCGCCCGGTCCGCCGGCGGGAGCCCGTGAAGGACTCACCCGCCGGCGGCGTCACAACCGCGGACCGGGGTCACCGAGGTGACCGTGCGTGCGGACAGCAGGGTCTGCCGACCGCCGTCCAGGCGCAGCACCACTCCGTCCGGCCCGGAACCGACGAACTCCCCGCACCGCTCGCCGCTCGTCGTCACGACGCGCACCAGGTGGTCCGGCGGCGATGGAGTGGTCGTCCAGGCGACGGCCACCGCGCCGCACACCAGGGCGATTCCCGTGACACAGCACACGGCGGCCTGCCGCAACGCCCCGGTGACGCGCACCGTCTCCGCTGCGGTCCACCGGCGCAGCGCCTGCCCGGTGAGCAGCACCTCGCCTCCGGGCCGGCCGTGCGCGGCACGCACCGCGAGCATCGAGCCGACGACCAGCAGCACGAACGCGCAGCCGATCAGAACCGCGGCCGTGTGCTGCGCGGAGGACGGCAATTTCGAGAGGTCGTCACGTCCCTTGAGCATCACCAGCACCGCCAGGAGGGCGGTGAGACCCGTCAACCCGTTGCGCCAGCCCTCGGCCTGCCTCCGCACCTCGGTGAGCTGGGAGAATTCCAGCTCACGGGCCAGTTGCGCCCAGCGCCGGTCGGACCACGCGCTCACGAGCCCGCGCCCGTGGCCGGCGTGCCGATGCGCCAGCTCGCTCCGCATCCGGTGAAGGGCGCGTCCTGCGGCAGGTCGGCATGGGGATGCCCGCATTCGCAGAACTGCGGCTCCAGCTCCAGGAACGCGGCGTCGACTCGTAGGCCGGGCACGGGCCGGCGGCCGGCGAGCCAGGACCGCAGCCCCTTGGTGCCGGTGCCGGGTGCACCGTACCGGTACTCCGTGGACGTCCGTCCATGACAGCGCGGACACGCGCCCGCGACCACGATGCCGTGGCCGTCGGCGGACGGGTTGACCGTGAAGGGGGCGGCCACCCGGCCCAGGTCCTGCTCCGCGTAGGGGAGCGCGAACTCGTGGGTGGAGACGCGGGATTCAGTCATCGGCGTTCTCCTCCTGGCCGTCGTCCTCGGCCACCGGGACGACCAGGCCGAACATGTCGGCGTACAGGAGCAGCCGGCCCCGGACCCAGTCCGGGTGCTCCCCGGTCGCCTCGGCGGCGCGTGCGACGTGCTGCCGGGAGACGGTGCCCGCGACGGAGGGGAGCCTGCCGTCGAAGTACTGGGAGAGCAGGGCGAGGTCCTGCCAGCGGGGCACGACGTCGGCGCAAGGTGCCGCGGGCAGGGCGGTGGGGGCGGGGAACAGGGGGCGGTACGGCGTGATCCGGCGTGCGGTCTCGGTGACGGACTCTCCGAGCCGGGCGGCGATGCTGACCAGGTCGAGGGGGGTGTAGGGACCGTCTGAGTCGGAGACACGCTGGTCCGGGGAGAGGGCCGCGACGTCCCACTCGTCCGGGACGCTGTCGGGCAGGGCGGCCAGGTCGTCGGCGCCGAGAAGGGGGACGAGGGCGCCGAGCGGGCGGAACGCGCTCAACTGCTCGTACGCGGCGACGGGTGTCAGCGCGAACCTGCGGGCGTAGCGGACCAGTGCCGCGGCGGTGAGCGGCGTCCACCGGGGCGTGGTGTCACCGTGTGCGTCGTAGGTGATCAGGGCGTCGCACAACTGCGTCGACGGGCGGCGGTCCGCGAGCGCGGGCGGCAGGGGCGGTATGCCGAAGCCGAAGGACGGCGCATGGCGGGCGGCGAGGGCCCACACCTCCTTGAGCGACTCCTGCAGGTACATGGCGGCGTTGACCCACACCGCCTCGGTGAGGTGCTCGGCCGGGAAGTCGTTGTCGTCGACTCCCAGGTCCCGGCCCGAGAAGACGTAGCGGGTACGGAGATCCAGCGTGTGCCAGGCCCTGCCGATCCGGTGGCCCTCGGGCAGGGAGAACCCGAGGTCGCGGAGGACGCCGAGGTGCTCTTCCGTCACCTCGTCGTCGGCGAAGTTCAGGTCGATCAGACTCAGGCCCCGGTCGAAGTCGACGTACTGATCTCTCACGAGGTACTCGACGAGGGCGCCGGCCTCGGCGGAGGGGACCAGGGAACCGTCCAGCCGGCCGTCGCCGTAGCGTCGTGTGTGTTCCAGGCCGAGTGCCGTGGCGATGCCGGCCAGGCGTTGCTCCGCCTCGGTCAGGGACGTCTCCAGCAGTTCCGCCGCGTGGACGGTGGCGGCCCAGTCCAGCCGGGTCCGCCCGTCGGGGAGCCGGGTGAGGTAGAGCTCCGGGACCAGTCCGCCCTCCTCGTCCAACGCTGCCCAGAGGGCCATCTCGGCAGGCGTGGGAGGCACCCAGCCGAGCCAGGCGTACTCGGTCATCCGGGCCAGGACATCGGTCACCGGGGTGTCCGTGAGGCGGGAGACCAGGCGGACGTCCAGGGGAGACGCCGCACGGCGCACCTCTCGGTAGCCCCTTGCCTTGACGAAGAGAAGGTCGATGTCGGCCTGGGTGCAGACGTGGTGTGCGAGGTGCTCGGGCGGTACGGGCACCGCCAGACCGTGGAGCGGGGCCAGCCGGGCCAGCGACTCGGCCAGTTCACCCAGTGGGGCGTTCAGCCATTGGGAGGCCAGGACCAGACCGGCGAGGTCGTCGAAGCGGCTCTGGGCCGTGGCGGTACGGACGAGGATGCTCGACGGGTTCTCCGCCTTGCCGCTCAGGGTGGCGGCCAAGGCCGCGTCCGCCGGGGAGGGCACCCGGTCCAGTCCGTCGTCGCCGCGCAGGGCCGGAGGTGCGAAGCCCGGCCCCAGGACGCGCAGTCGTCGCATCCGGTGCAGCAGACCGGCCAGCGGCACCTGCTTCTCGGCCGCGTAGGCGACGACGTCGTGCCAGGAAGGGAACGGGGTGATCGCCACGTCCGCGTCGCCCGGTGACGGGACGGGATGCCCGGCCGTCGACCGAGGGGGTGCCGCACCGGACGACCAGACGGACCTCCCCATGACGGCCTTCCGCCAGGACCGCACCCGTCGGTGCTCCGTGCGGCGGTACTGCTCGGCGTCGGGGTGGAACCAGCCGATCTCGTCCAGGGAGTGGCGCTTGTCCTCATTCTCCTCCTCGGCGATCGTGACGTTCCTGCCCCGCCACACCTCGTCGAGGACCTGGGCCACCCGCAGGCTCTGCCGCTCGAGATCCGCCGTCCACCGCATGGTCAGCCCGGACCACGACGACAGTACGTCCGCCCCCAGCCGCCACTGCTCCTCCGCCCAGCCGTGGTCGAAGTCCTGCAGCTCCGTCCGGCTCACGCTGAGCCTGCCCGCGTGCGGCCCCGTCAGATTGAGCACGTACCCGAAGGGTCTCTGATCGGTAGCGACCCCGTCACACAGGATGGCGCCCTCCCCGTCGACCCACCACAGGACACCGGGGACCGCCTGCAGGGCGGCATGGGCGCCGCTGTCAACGGGGGGCTGCAACTCCCCGGGTTCCCACCGGTGGCCGCTCCCCTCGCCCCCCAGCGTCTCCAGAGCGAACTCACTGAACCGCACCAGGGAACGCAGCACCCGGGTGCACGACAACTTCTCGGTGACCGTCGCGTCCCGCAGATAGAGCCGGACCCGGGTGCCCCCTTCCGGCAGCCCGTCGTCGGCACCGGAGTGGCGCCGGATGCGGAACAGACTGGCACTGCTGGGGATGTCGACGCGCAGGGCGTGGTCGGCAGGGATGCCGTCGGGGCTGACGTGGCGGGTCACGATCGTGATCTCGTCGGCGAGCATGAAATAGCTGAACACGCCGATACCGAAGCGGCTGTTGGGATACAGCCGGAGCGTCCGGTCGTGCCGCAGCCAGCGTGACTGCTCCTGACGGAAGGCCTTGGAGCGCTCGAAGCGGCTCCCGGCACGGGTGAAGGTGTGGGTGAGCAGGTCCGCGCTCATGCCCACTCCGTTGTCCCGGCACTCGACGTACCGGCCGCGCTCGTCCTCGCCCTGCGTGAAGGTGATCCGCCCGTTCCAGCCGGCGGGCTGTGCGCCGCTGCTCGTGAGGTACTTCCAGCGCATGGCCCGGTAGCGGCAGGCGTCCATGGCGTTCTGGTACAGCTCGCGCAGCGCGAGGGTCGGATCGCCGTCGTAGAGCTGTTCGCCCATGAGCAGCTCCCGCACCTCGGACTGGGAGAGGTGGAAGCGCAGCAGGGGGACGTCGTACGACTCGTGTCCGCCGCCGGTGCGGGCGGGGCGCAGCGCGCGGGCGGTCACGCGCTTGGGTACGGCGCTCATGAGACCGGCCTCCGTGCCCGGCAGTCCGGCGGCCCGGTCGAGGAGGTGGGCGACGAGCTGGTCCGCCTCCTCGGCGATCTCGGCGAGGGCGGCGTGCACGGCCTGATGCGGACACGGGGCGTCGAGGTCGAGCGCGGAATCCTCCCGCTCCCAGCGCAGGGCGTGCGCGATCGCCACGACGTGCTCCGGCAGGACGGGATCCGTCACGGCCAGGTGCTCGGCGGCGATCTCGGGGAACGTCCGCACGTCCACCGCCAGTACGGCGGCCAGCCGCAGCAGCCCGCTCAGCGGACGGATGCGCAGCGGCCGGGGGCCGTCGGGCAGGACCACCTTGGCGGGCGCACGGCCGGGGGGATCGTCGGGCAGTTCGTCCAGCCCGACGGCCGAGGCCGCCGCGCACAGCATCTCCGCCACCTCGTGCACGCGGTCGGGGGTCACGCCCAGCGCCGTGATCAGCTTCTCGGCCATGCCTTGGGGAACGGGCTCGTCGTCGGTCTCGAAGCGGTCGGCGATCCAGCGGTGCACCAGCCACATCGTGACCGCGGTCTCGTCCTCCGTCCGGTCCCGGGCCCGGCACTGTGCCGCTTTGCGAACCATCCGCGTGTGCTGATCGCTGATCTGTTCGAAGTGCCGACGGTGGGCGTCCGCTCCAGGCTCGCGGCCGGGGCGGTACGGATCGATCTCGACGCTCTGGCTCAGCCTTTCGGCCCAGGCCGCCTCGCGCAGGAACGGTGCCGCGACCAGGAACGCCGTCTCGACGACGGACAGGGGTTCGTTCTCCGGCAGCACCGCGGGCAGCAGCCGGCCGACCATGCGCGCGGGGAACCCCTCGTCGGACCAGGGGTCCGCGCGGGGCAGGCGGCCCTGGGCCAGGTGCAGGGTGCGTGCGCACTGCTCCACGAAGGCGGCGACGCGCTCCTGGACTCCGGGGACCAGGGCGCGGTCCGCCTCGCGGGTCCGTACCCACAGGGGCGACTCGCGCGCGGCCCGCAGCCAGGTGTCCAGCAGGGGACGGCCCTCGCAGATCTCCGTCGTACGTGTGGCCGCCTCGCCGTTCGTGCCGTAACGGATGCGTGCCGTCTGGGTCAGTCCGTGCCTGCGCGCCGCGGCCGCGGCGCGTGCCCGTGCCAGGTCGAAGACCTCCTCGACGGTCCGCGCGGGTGTCAGCGGGCCCAGGGCGTCTGCCAGCCCGCGGGTGAAGAAGCTCCCTTCGGACGTGTAGCCGCTGTGCTCGCCGGCCGAGCAGGCGGTGAGCACGGCGAACCCGCCGTGCGGGGGCCCGTTGTCGATGCCGTTGCCGAAGGCCGCTTCGCCCTCGCCGAGATCCGTGCGGCAGGCGTCGATCAGCCAGAGCACCGTTCCGGCCTTGCACTCGTTCAACAGTGGACTGATGTTCGCGGGCAGCAGCGAACTCAGGTACGGCTCCCGCCAGCCGCCGTCGCGCGGCGGCCGGGCATTGACCGGGACCAGATAGTCGTTGCCGCCGGCCCGGATGCCGTGTCCGGTGAAGTAGAGCAGCAGGGTGCCGTCGGCCGGAACATCGGTTCCGGCCTCGTACAGCTTGGTCCGGACGAGGTCGAGGTCGGGATCGCGCAGGGTCTCCACCTCGTAGCCCACCCCGCCCAGGACGGAGGCCATCAGCCGCAGATCGGCCTCGACGGGCTCGTCGAGCGGCTCCAGCAGCCCGTCGGCCGCGGGCGCGTGCCCCACGCCGATCAGCAGAGCCCTGTGTGTTCGTCCCATGTCCCCTCCTCGCAGGAGGACATGATGGCATCGGCCGCTGACAGTCCGTCGGTTGCCGAAGGCGGCGAGGTCAGTACCGCGTGATCGCCGTCGCCCCGTCCCGGGTGCCGATCGCGATGTGCGGCCGCTCCGCCGGCTCGGCCCACCGCAGGATCCGCCGCATCGCCTCGCGCGGCACGGACACGCAGCCCGCCGTCGCCCCGCGCCCGTCGACGTGCAGGAAGATGCCCGCGCCGCGGCCGCGCACCGGGCGGTGGTAGTTGAAGCCGACGACCAGGGCGTGCGCGTACTGCGCCGTGTAGGTGATCAGATGCTCGGCCTCGGTGGCGCGGCAGTCGGCGGGACGGGGTTCGGTCCAGCGGTTGTAGGCGCGGGAGGCGTTGTCCTGGCACCACCAGGAGTCCTGGCGCACCGGGCGGTACCGGTACTCCGTCCCGCGCGGCGCGGGCTCGATGCCGAAGGCGTACGGGAGGTCGTACAGGCCGGTCGGGGTGGTGTTCGTGCCCTGCTCGCGCGTCGCCCCGTCGGTGAGGCCGCCCGCGCCGAAGCGAGCGGGTGCGGAACCGGCCTTCACCCACCGGCCGTCCGCGCCTCCTCGGCGGTCCCACCAGGTGACCCGGCCCTCGGTCGAACCGGTACCGGGCGCGACAGCGGTGATCAGCTGGGTACCGCCGCCGGTGTCCGCCATGCGTGCGGGCAGGGGCCGTGGACCGGACCCGCCGGGGGGCGCGGCACCGGACACGAGGAGGGAGGCGGAGAGGAGGACGGCGACGACACCGGGGCGCATGGCTCAGACGCTAGACGGGGGGAGCGGCAACGGCAGCCCGGGAAGGCCGTCCATGCTCGTCGCGATGTGCTCCTTCTTGGTGAAGTACGCGCTGAGCGAGGCGTCGTCCTCGCGCGCGAAACGCTTGCCGTGCAGATCCCGGTCCGACTCGTACGCCATGAAGGGGACGCCGTAGCCGCAGGTGTCCCGGACCAGTTCGGCGGTCACGACGATGACGGCGCGCAGGCCGTGCCGGCTCGGGTCGATGTCCGGGAAGTGGGCGAGCAGCTCCGGGAAGCGGGGGTCGTCGCGGAACACCGGTTCGCCGCGGCCGTGCACCCGGACGATGTTCGGCGGCCCCTGGAAGGCGCACCACATCAGGGTGATCCGCCCGTTCTCGCGCAGGTGGGCGATGGTCTCGGCGTTGGAGCCGGCGAAGTCGAGGTAGGCCACGGTGAGTTCGTCGAGCACGGCGAAGCTGCCCGTGAGGCCCTTGGGGGAGAGGTTGACAGTGCCGTCACCGGCCAGCGGCGCGGTGGCGGTGAAGAAGACGGGCTGAGCCTCTATGAAGGTGCGGAGTCTGCCGTCGATGCGTTCGTAAGTCTTTCCCATGTCTAACGATTATGAGGGTGCGGGGCTCGGTCTGTGTCGCCTGCCTGCGAAATTGACGAAGCATGCAGACTTCTGCATACTCATGCATGACACTGGCCGTACGGTGAGGAGCGACCCAAGTGAGCAGCAACAGCGGTGACGTCCGGCTCTGGGGCGGCCGTTTCGCCGACGGTCCCGCCGAGGCGCTGGCCAAGCTGTCCGCGTCCGTCCACTTCGACTGGCGGCTCGCGCCCTACGACATCGCCGGCTCGCGTGCCCACGCGCGCGTGCTGCACAAGGCCGGGCTGCTCACCGAGGACGAGCTGACCCGGATGATCGCGGGGCTCGACCAGCTGGAGTCCGACGTCGCCGACGGCTCCTTCACCGGGACCATCGCCGACGAGGACGTCCACACCGCCCTGGAGCGCGGGCTGCTGGAGCGGCTCGGCCCCGACCTCGGCGGCAAGCTGCGTGCCGGCCGGTCCCGCAACGACCAGGTGGCGACCCTCTTCCGCATGTACCTGCGGGACCACGCCCGCACCGTCGGCGGCCTGATCGCCGACCTCCAGGACGCGCTGGTCGGCCTCGCCGAGGCCCACCCGGACGTGGCGATGCCCGGCCGCACGCACCTCCAGCACGCCCAGCCGGTGCTCTTCGCCCACCACGTCCTCGCCCACGTCCAGGCGCTCGGCCGGGACGCGGAGCGGCTGCGGCAGTGGGACGAGCGCACGGCCGTGTCGCCGTACGGCTCGGGAGCGCTCGCGGGCAGCAGCCTCGGCCTGGACCCGGAGGCCGTCGCCCAGGACCTGGGCTTCGAGCACGGCAGCGCGGGCAACTCCATCGACGGCACGGCCTCCCGTGACTTCGTCGCGGAGTTCGCCTTCATCGCCGCGATGATCGGCGTCAACGTCTCCCGGATCGCCGAGGAGATCATCATCTGGAACACGAAGGAGTTCTCCTTCGTCACCCTGCACGACGCCTTCTCCACCGGCTCGTCGATCATGCCGCAGAAGAAGAACCCGGACATCGCAGAGCTGGCCCGCGGCAAGTCCGGCCGCCTCATCGGCAACCTCACCGGCCTGATGGCCACCCTCAAAGCCCTCCCGCTCGCGTACAACCGCGACCTCCAGGAGGACAAGGAGCCGGTCTTCGACTCCATCGACCAGCTGGAGATCCTGCTCCCCGCCTTCACCGGCATGATGGCCACCCTCACCGTGCACCGCGAGCGCATGGAGGAGCTGGCCCCGGCCGGCTTCTCGCTCGCCACCGACGTCGCCGAGTGGCTGGTGCGGCAGGGCGTGCCGTTCCGCGTCGCGCACGAGGTGGCCGGCGAGTGCGTGAAGGCCGCCGAGTCCGAGGGCAAGGAGCTGGACGAGCTGACCGACGAACAGTTCGCGAAGATCTCCGCCCACCTCACCCCCGAGGTCCGCACCGTCCTCAACGTCCCCGGCGCCCTCGCCTCCCGCAACGGGCGCGGCGGTACGGCGCCCAGCGCGGTCGCCGTCCAGCTCGCCGAGGTGAAGGAAGACGTGGCGGCCCAGCACGCGTGGGCGGACGCCAGGAAGTAGCAGCCGGTGTGCGCGAAGGGCATCGCGGTTACGTTGGTCAACAGCTCAGCAGCTTCCACAGCCTCAGCAGCCGACCGAACGGAGCCCGCGATGCCCTTCGCCCGCCTGGCCGCGGCGACCACCCCCACCTGCCACATCGGACTGGGTCTCGCGGCCGTCGGCCGCCCCGGCTACATCAACCTCGGCCGCGACCGGGACCTGCCTGCAGACCGCACCGTCGAGGCGATGCGCGAGCGTACACACGACCTCCTCGACGCCGCCTACGCCCAGGGCGTCCGCTACTTCGACGCCGCCCGGTCCTACGGTCGCTCGGAGGAATTCCTGGCCGGCTGGCTGCGGGACCGCCCCGACGTCGACGACGTCGTCGTCGGCAGCAAGTGGGGCTACACCTACACGGCCGACTGGTCCGCCGACGCCGACCAGCACGAGGTCAAGGACCACGGCGCCGCCACGTACGAGCGCCAGCGCGCCGAGACCGACGCCCTGCTCGGGGACCGGCTCGACCTCTACCAGATCCACTCGCTCACTCCCGGCAGCCCGGCCCTCACCGACAAGGACCTGCACGCGAGGCTGGCCGAGGCCGCCGCGCGGGGCGTCACCGTCGGCTTCTCCACCAGCGGCCCCGCCCAGGCCGACGCCATCCGCGCGGCGCTCGCCGTGACCGTCGACGGCGAACCCCTCTTCCGCACGGTGCAGTCGACGTACAACATCCTGGAGACCTCCGCCGGGCCCGCACTCGCCGAGGCGCACGACGCGGGGCTCACCGTGATCGTCAAGGAGGGCATGGCCAACGGCCGCCTCGCGGAGCCGCACGCGCCCTATGCGCTGAAGGCCGTGGCGGAGGAGACGACCCTGGGCTGCGACGCGGTCGCCCTCGCGCTGGTCCTGCGCCGCCCCTGGGCCGGAGTCGTCCTCTCCGGTGCCGCGACGGTCAACCAGCTCGGCTCCAACCTGCACGCCGCCGTGGTCGACCTCGACGACGACCAGGTGGCCCGCCTCGACGCGCTCGTCGAGGACCCGCGCGCCTACTGGGAGCGGCGCGGGCAGCTGCCCTGGCACTGAGTCTTCCTCCGATCGCGTGACTGCCTCTGAGAGGTGAGTCACGCATGCCCGGCGCGAGACAGAGATGTCTCATGTGGTTTATTGTTGTCTCATGGCCGTCGATCGTGAACAGGTACTGCGCAGCGCCGCGGCCCTGCTGACCCGGAAAGCCACCGCGACCATGGACGAGGTCGCGCGGGCCGCCGGGCTCAGCCGGGCCACGCTGCACCGGCACTTCGCCGGACGCGACGCCCTCGTACGGGCGCTGGAGGAGCTCGGCATCGCCGAGTGCGAGGCAGCCCTGGAAGCGGCCCGTCCGGAGGACGGGCCGGCGGCCGACGCGGTGCGCCGGCTCGTGCGCGGGATCGAGCCCTCCGCCGCCCTGCTCGCCTTCCTCTACACCGAGAACCAGCTGTTCGAGGGCGAGGAGCAGAACGAGGGCTGGGCGCGCATCGACGCCCGGCTCACCGACCTGTTCCGCCGGGGCCAGCAGAGCGGTGAGTTCCGCATCGACCTCACCCCGGCCTGGCTCACCGAGGCCCTGTACGGCCTGCTGGGCGCCGCCGCCTGGGCGGTGGCAGAGGGCCGCGTGGCCCGCAACGACTTCAACCACATGATCGTCGAGCTGCTGCTCGGCGGCGCACTTCGGAGAGAGTGAACCATGACCCGCACCTCGCAGTCGGCGCGGACGACCGAGGCGGTGAAGCGCCCCGGCCGCTGGCTGGCGCTGTCCGTCCTCGTGCTGGCCGTACTGCTGGTGGCCGTCGACGCGACCGTACTCGGTCTCGCGACCCCCTACATCAGTGAGGACCTCGCCCCCTCCAGCACCCAGTTGCTGTGGATCGGCGACGTCTACTCCTTCGTCATCGCCGGTCTGCTCGTCTCCATGGGCAGCCTCGGCGACCGGATCGGCCGCAAGCGGATCCTGCTCATCGGCGCCACGGCGTTCGGCGTGGTCTCCGTCCTCAACGCCTACGCGCACACCCCCGAGCTGATGATCGTCGCCAGGGCCCTGCTCGGCGTCGCGGGCGCCACCCTGATGCCCGCCACCCTCGCGCTGATCCGCAACCTCTTCCACGACCCGCGCGAGCGCTCTCTAGCCGTCGGCATCTGGGGCGCCGCGGCCTCGGCCGGCGCGGCGGTCGGTCCGGTCGTCGGAGGCTTCCTGCTGGAGCACTTCTGGTGGGGCTCGGTCTTCCTGATCAACCTGCCGGTGATGGCCGTCCTGGTCCTCGTCGGCGTCAAGCTGCTGCCGGAGTCGCGCAATCCGAACCCCGGCCCGTGGGACCTGCTCAGCGTCGTCCTCTCCCTCGTCGGCATGGTCGGTGTCGTGTACGCCGTCAAGGAGGCCGCCGCGCACGGGTTCGCGTGGGCCACGCTCGCCGCGGGCCTGCTGGGCGCCGCCGCGCTCTACGGCTTCGTCCGCCGTCAGCTGACCATGCCGACCCCGCTGCTCGACATGCGGCTGTTCCGCAGCCGCGGCTTCAGCGGCGCGGTCCTGGCCGACCTGCTGACCATCCTCGGCCTCTCCGGGCTGGTGTTCTTCCTCTCCCAGTACCTCCAACTCGTACAGGGAAGGCGCCCGTTCGAGGCGGGCCTGGCCGAACTGCCCGCCGCGATCGGTGCGGTGGTGGCGGGTCTGCTCGCCGGTCGCGCGGCCCGGCGCTTCTCGGTCCGCGCGGTCGTCTCCGGCGGACTGGCCGCCGTCGGTCTGGCGCTGGCCGCGCTGACCGTCATCGGCCAGCACACCGGGTACCCGCTGCTCGGTGCCGCCCTGCTGGTGGTCGGCGTCGGCGCCGGACTCTCCTTCACCGTCACCGCCGACGTCATCCTCTCCAGCGTGCCCAAGGAGCAGGCGGGCGCCGCCTCCGCGGTCTCCGAGACGGCGTACGAACTCGGCGCCGCCCTCGGCATCGCCGTGCTCGGCTCCATCGTGACCGGCGTCTACCGCGACTTCACCGGCCCGGCCGGCACCCCGGCCGCGGCCCACGAGTCACTGGGCGGTGCGGTGGAGGTCGCCGCCCATCTGCCGGAACGTTCGGCCGGGGCCCTGCTGGACGCCGCCCGCCAGGCCTTCGTAGACGGCCTGACGCTCGCGGCGGGCGTCGGCGCGGCGGTGCTGCTCGCCGCCGCGGGAGCCGCCTGGGTCCTGCTGCGGGGCCAGCGCCTGGAGGACGGGGTGGAACACCCGTAGCCGCACGGCGGCCAGAGGGCCGGACACGTGGACGGCGGGCCGCTCACCGAGCGGCCCGCCGTCCAACGTCTGTACGTCCCGTGCGTCCGACGGCCTTACGCCGCCTTCGCCTTGCTCGCGTACATGTCCACGTACTCCTGGCCGGACAGCCGCATGACCTCGGTCATCACGGAGTCGGTCACGGCCCGCAGGACGTAGCGGTCGCGGTCCATGCCCTCGTAGCGGGAGAACTCCATCGCCTCGCCGAAGCGGACGGTGACCTTGCCCGGCCGGGGCAGGCCGGCGCCGCCCGGCTGGAGCTTGTCGGTGCCGATCATGGCGAACGGTACGACCGGGGCCCCGGTCATCAGGGTCAGCCGCGCGATGCCGGTGCGGCCCCGGTAGAGGCGGCCGTCGGGGGAGCGGGTGCCCTCCGGGTAGATGCCGAAGATCCTGCCCTCCTCCAGCACCCGGCGGCCGGTCATCAGCGCCGCGACTCCGCCCCGGCCACCGTCCCGGTCGACCGGGATCATGCCGACGCCGGTGAAGAACCAGGCCATCAGCCGGCCCTTGAAGCCCTTGCCGGTGACGTACTCGTCCTTGCCGATGAAGACGACCTGCCGGTCGCAGACCAGCGGGAGGATCATGGAGTCGATGAAGGTGAGGTGGTTGCCTGCCAGGATCACCGGGCCGTCGCCCGGGATGTTCTCCACGCCCTCCACCTGTGGGCGGAACATCAGGCGCATGATCGGACCGAGCACTGCCTTGATGAGCGCGAAGCGGGACAACGGGTCCTCCGGTGTCGGGGATGCGGTATGAGTCTGTGCAGGTGAGGACATTACTCGCGGCCCAGGGGGTCGCGCACGTCGGGTCACCCCGACCTTACGCAGTGTTGACCTGCGTTCACCTGCGGTGCAGGGGCGTTTCGCGCAGGTGACGGCGGCCCGGGATGTGAGACAGCTCGCGTCCACGGGACCGGTGAGGCACCGCCACGGCGGAACTCGCGGCCACCGACCGGGTACCCCGGCCCGCCGCTCCGAAGCCGACGGCTCGTCACCCATCCCGCCCCACCGGCCACTCCACGCCCGTACGACATCCCGACGCACCCGCGTGTTCCCGCCGCGGTCTCCCGCTCGTCATGTACGCGCCCCTACGATCGGCCCGCACCGACGGTCAACGACAGGAGGCCCTGATGGGAACGCAGGAGTCGGACGAGCAGACGGGCGGCACCGGGCGGCGGGCGCTCCTCGGGGCGGCGGTGCTCGGCGCGGGCGGAGCGGTACTCGGTCTGTCCGGCACGGCGAGAGCCGCCGACCCCCGGCACGGCGGAGGACGCGGCGGCGTCGGGAGCCTGCCCGTCCCGACGGTCATCGGCCACCGCGGCGCCAGCGGCTACCGCCCCGAGCACACCTTCGGCGCCTACGAACTCGCCCTCGACATGGGCGCCGACATCGTCGAGGCCGGCGACCTGGTCCCCACCAAGGACGGTCACCTGGTCTGCCGGCACGAGCCGGAGATCGGCGGCACCACGGACGTCGCCGACCACCCCGAGTTCGCCGGCCGCAAGCGCACCAAGTCGCTCGACGGAGTCCAGGTCACCGGCTGGTTCACCGAGGACTTCACGCTCGCCGAGCTCAAGACCCTCCGCGCCACCGAGCGCATCCCGGCCAACCGCCCGCACAACACCCTCTACGACGGCCGCTGGGAGATCCCCACCTTCGAAGAGGTGCTCCGCTGGCAGAACGAGCAGACCCGCAAGCGCGGCAAACAGGTCTGGATCTACCCCGAACTCAAGCACCCGACCTACTTCCGCAAGCTGGGCCTGGGTACGGAGGAGCGGCTCGCGCGGCTGCTGCGCAAGTACGGCAAGGACCGGAAGAACTCGCCCGTCATCATTCAGTCCTTCGAGCCCACCAGCATCCAGCGGATGAACAGGCTCGTCGGCAACCCCCTCGCCGTCCTGCTCTCCGGAGCCAGGAGCCGCCCCTGGGACTTCGTCGAGAACGGCGACCCGCGCACGACCGCCGACCTCATCACGCCGGAGGGCCTCAGGGAGATCGCCTCCTACGCGCAGGGCATCGGCCCGACGCTGGACCTGATCATTCCCAAGGACTCCGCCGGTCGGCTCACCGAGCCGACCACCCTGGTCCGTGACGCGCACCGCGCGGGCCTGATCCTGCACCCGTACACGATGCGCAACGAGAACCCGTTCCTGCCCGCGGACTTCCGCAGGGGCAGCGACCCCGACGCCTACGGTGACGTGTTCGGCGCGTTCCGTGCCTACTTCGCCACCGGCATCGACGGAGTCTTCACCGACCACCCCGACACCGGCGTCCTGGCCCGCGAGGACTTCCTCGACGACTGACTCGCCGACGGCGGACTCGTCAACGGCTGAGCGTCCGCCCCCGGTTGGGGTGACCTTCGGCCGCCCGGGCAACCCACCGCCCGGGCGGCCGCGTCGATCCGCATATGACACCCGACCTGGTCGCCGCACTGCACCCGCTGCTCATCGCCGAGGCCTCGGCCGAGGCGTATGCGTCCGGAGCCGAGCCCGGCGACCTGGAACAGGCCGTCTGGCTGCGCCTTCTCGAGCGGCTGGAGGCCGAGGGGCCGCCCCGCGACCCCCACGACTGGCTGCGTGGCGCGGTCCGCACCGAGGCCCGCCGCACCCGCCGCGCCCGCCGCGACGAGCGGCCCTACGAGACCGAACCCGCCGGCGCCGCAGAACACGAGCCGGAACAGCTCGTCCTGGCCGCCGCCCGCCGCCGTGCCCTGCGCGACGCCGTGCGCCGGCTGCCCGGCCGCTGCCCCCGGCTGATCGAGGCCCTGCTGTCACCGAAAGACCTCACATACCGGGAGATCGCGGGGGAGTTGGGTATCTCACAGGGCAGTCTCGGCCCGGAACGTTCCCGATGTCTGGGATGTCTGCGGCGATTGCTGACGCCGGAGGTTGCGGCGCGCTGAGGACGGGGATAGGAGTGGGGGACCACAGCGGATCAGGTGAGCGGGAGGCATGCACACATGGGCATGAGCGTGACCATCTCGGCGGCGACCGAGCAGGATGCCGAGCAGATCTTCCGGCTGCAGTACCTCTGCTTCCAGAGCGAGGCGGCGCTGTACGGCAACTACCGCATCGACCCGCTCGTCCAGACCCTCGACTCCGTGCGCGAGGAGGTCGCCGGTGACTGCGTCTACGTCGCGCGGCTCGGCGACGAGGTCGTCGGCTCGGTGCGCGGGCGGGTGACCGAGGACGGGGCCGCGTCCATCGGCAAGCTCTGCGTCCACCCCCGCCTCCAGGGGCACGGCATCGGCGCCCGGCTGCTGCGCGCCGCGGAGTCGGCGCTCGCCGAGGAGCGCGGCGCCAAGCGCTTCCGCCTGCACACCGGCCACCGCAGCGAGAGCAACCTGCGGCTCTGCCGACGGGTCGGCTACGAGACGGTCGGGACCGCACAGGGCGCGGACGGCGTGCCCATGATCGTCCTGGAGAAGGCCGCCGGGGAGTACGCCACCACGGCCTGAGCGGACACCTACTCGGTGCGGGCCCGGCGCAGCCAGTACAGGGCCGACAGCGGCAGCAGCACCGGGATGAAGAGGTAGCCCATCCCGAAGTCCGACCACACGGTCGCGTCGGGGAATGCGGACGGTTCCACCAGGGTCCAGGTGCCGACCGTGAGGACGCCCACCAGCTCGGCGGCGCAGCACGCCAGCGCCGCCTTGCGGGCCGTCTCGCCGCCGCGCACCAGGGTGTAGGTGATGAAGCCGTAGACGATGCCCGCGAGTGCCGAGAGCGTGTAGGCGAGCGGCGCCCGGTCGAACTCGGTCGCGATCTGGTACGCGGACCGTGACACCGCGCCGACCACCATCACGCCGTACAGCCACACCAGCAGGATGCCCGGGCCGCTGATCAGCCGCGCGCGGCCCGGCCGCTGCTCCGTCGCCGCCATCTCAGCCTCCCCAGATGTCGAACAGCCGCACTTCGAGGACGGCGAGGACGACGCCGCCGGCGGCGACCGTCACCGAACCCCAGCGGGTGCGCTCGGCCAGCGACATGAAGCCCGCCGCCGGTACGCAGGCGAAGGCGCCCAGCAGGTACGCCACGAAGATCGTGGTGCCCTGCTCCGGCTCCTCGCCCCGCGCCAGCAGCACGATCCCCGTGATCAGCTGGATCAGTGCCAGCACCGAGACCACGGCCATGCCGATGAAGTGCCAGTCCTTCGTCGGCTGGTCACGGTAGGCCGCCCAGCCGCACCAGGCGGCGAGCAGCAGCGCGGCGACCCCGGTCACCAGCGTCAGGACGTCAAGCATGGCAGCGACCCTATTACGCCCCAAAAGCCTCGCCGTCCCCGGCCCCGTCCGGCACCGGGCCACCGTGGCGTTGGCCACAGCCCGCACGCCCGCCGAACGCGGGCCCGGTCCGTGGCCACCGGCGCGGCGGCCTCGTCGGCACTGGTCACCGGAGACCGAGCGGCAACCTCCCCCCTGGCCGCCGGCGCGCCGGTGTCCGGTCACCGCCCACCGCTGTCCAGCATCCGGACAGCCGTCTCCGGTCAGGACCGTACGTCTGCTTTACTGATCGCATGAGCACGACGAGCGACCGCACCCCTGCGACCGAGGCGACGATGACGCCCGGTGCTCGTTGTATGTGCCGAATGTGCGCCTTCTAGAGGGCCCCTGCACCACCTGAGCCTCGCGCCCCGAAGCGAGCGCCCGCCCGAGTCCGCCCACGCGCCCCGCGCCCGCGGCCGGGCCACGCCCCGCGCACACGTTTCTCCCCGGTTCACCGCCACCGCGCATCGCCGCCGCGAGAACCGTGCCGCGTTCCGAAGGTCCCCAGAACCCCGAAGAACAACGCCCCCGTGCCCGGCGCACACCAGAGCGCCGCGCACTCGACAGTGACGGAAACCCACGTGATCACCACATCGGGCCTGACCAAGGTCTACCGCTCCCGCGGCCGCGAGGTCACCGCCCTGGACGGCGTCGACCTGCACGTCCGCGAGGGCGAGGTGTACGGCGTCATCGGCCAGTCCGGCGCCGGCAAGTCCTCGCTCATCCGCTGCGTCAACCTCCTGGAGCGCCCCACCGCCGGCACGGTCACCGTCGCCGGCCAGGACCTCACCGCGCTGGCGGGCCGTGGCCCCCGCGCCGGCAGGGAACTGCGTCAGGCGCGCAGCCGCATCGGTATGGTCTTCCAGCACTTCAACCTGCTCTCCTCCCGGACCGTGCAGGACAACGTCGAACTGCCGCTGGAGATCCTCGGCAAGACCGGGAAGGAACGTTCCCGCAAGGCGCTCGAACTGCTCGACCTGGTCGGTCTCGCCGACAAGGCGAAGGCGTACCCCGCCCAGCTCTCCGGCGGCCAGAAGCAGCGCGTCGGCATCGCCCGCGCCCTGGCCGGCGACCCCAAGGTGCTGCTCTCCGACGAGGCCACCAGCGCCCTCGACCCGGAGACCACCCGCTCCATCCTCCAGCTGCTGCGCGACCTCAACCGGCAGCTCGGGCTGACCGTCCTGCTCATCACCCACGAGATGGACGTCGTCAAGAGCGTCTGCGACTCGGCCGCCCTCATGGAGAAGGGGCGCATCGTCGAGTCCGGCACCGTGAGCGACCTGCTCGCGACGCCCGGCTCCGAACTGGCCGCCGCCCTCTTCCCGGTCGGCGGCGAGGCGTCCGGGGGCGACCGGACCGTCCTCGACGTCACCTTCCACGGCGAGGCCGCCACCCAGCCGGTCATCTCCCAGCTGTCCCGCACCTACAACATCGACATATCGATCCTGGGTGCCGCCATCGACACCGTCGGCGGGCTCCAGGTCGGCCGCATGCGCATCGAACTGCCCGGCCGCTACGAGGACAACGTCGTGCCCGTCGGCTTCCTGCGCGAGCAGGGCCTCCAGGTCGACGTGGTGGACGGCGACACGGCCAACGAGGACCAGCCGCTGCTGGTGAAGGAAGGTGCCAAGTGACCTGGTCCGAGATGCAGCCCCTGCTGGAGCAGGCCTGTCGGGAAACTCTGATCATGGTCGGCTGGTCGACCCTGATCGCGATCGCCGGCGGACTCCCGCTCGGCATCCTGCTCGTCCTCACCGACAAGGGCGGGCTGCTCCAGAACACCGTGGTGAACAAGGTCATCGGCCAGATCGTGAACATCGGCCGCTCGCTGCCGTTCATCATCCTCATGGTCGCCCTGATGAACTTCACCCGCTGGGTCACCGGCACCACCATCGGCAGCGAGGCCGCGATCGTGCCGCTCGCCATCGGGGGCATCCCGTTCTTCGCGCGCCTGGTCGAGACGGCCGTCCGCGAGGTCGACGGCGGCCTGGTCGAGGCCGTCCAGGCGATGGGCGGCAACACCTGGACCGTGGTCCGCAAGGTCCTGGTCCCCGAGGCGCTGCCGTCCCTGATCGCGAGCACCACGACCACGGTCATCGCCCTCATCGGCTACTCCGCCATGGCCGGCACCGTCGGCGGCGGCGGCCTCGGCGACCTCGCCGTCCGCTACGGCTACAACCGCTTCGAGTCCGGCCTGATGTGGGTGACCGTCGCGATCCTCGCCGTCGCCATCTCGCTCATCCAGTTCGCCGGCGACGCCGCCGCGCGCGCCCTGCACCGCCGCGGCGGACGCTCCGGCGCCGCCCCCCGGCTGCGGCTGCTCAAGGCCAAGGAGCCAGCCGCGGCCGACGTCGGCAAGGTCGCGTAGCGCCCCTCGGTCCCCCCCAAGACTCCCCGCCGTACACAGGGCGGGGTCGCACCACCTGAAGGAAAGGCACTTTTCGTGCGTAACACCGCCAAGATCACCACCGCCGTCCTCGCCACCGGAGCCCTCACCCTCGGGCTGGCCGCCTGCGGCTCGGACAAGGACGCCGCCTCCGACACCTCCGGACCGCTGGTCGTCGCCGCCAGCCCCGTCCCGCACGCCGAGATCCTCAACTACGTCAAGGACAACCTGGCGCAGAAGGCGGGCCTCGAACTGGAGGTCAAGGAGGTCACCGACTACGTCACGCCGAACACCTCCACGGAAGACGGCTCGGTGGACGCCAACTTCTTCCAGACCACCCCGTACCTCGACGACTTCAACGAGAAGCGCGGCACCCACATCGTGTCCGTCGTCGACGTGCACCTGGAGCCCCTCGGCCTGTACTCCAACAAGGTCGGCAAGGTCGCGGACCTGAAGAGCGGTGCGACCGTCGCCGTCCCCAACGACACCGTCAACGAGGGCCGCGCCCTGCAGCTGCTGGCCGCCAACGGGCTCATCACCCTCAAGGACGGCGTCGGCACCACGGCGACCCCGGCGGACATCACCGAGAACCCGAAGAACCTGAAGTTCAAGGAGCTGGAGGCGGCCACCACGCCGCGCTCCCTGGACGACGTCGACGCCGCGGTGGTCAACGGCAACTACGCCATCGAGGCCGACCTCAAGCCGGCGAAGGACGCCCTCGTCCTGGAGTCCGCCAAGGACAACCCGAACAACAACCTCCTCGCCGTCAAGGAGGGGAACGAGGACGACCCGCGGGTGAAGAAGCTCGCCACGCTCCTCACCTCGCCCGAGGTGAAGAAGTTCATCGAGGACAAGTACGACGGCGCCGTGCTGCCCTCGTTCTGATCCCCTCCGCACCCACCACGGGGTCCGCTCCGCCGGGGCGGACCCCGTGGTGCGGTTGAGTGCTCACATGCTGCATGCTGGGCAGTTCGAGCAGGCCCTGACGGTTACCCAGGTTACGGAGCGGCGCATGACGAGCACCTTCCCCAACATCTCCATCAGCACGGAGCGGTTGGTGCTGCGCCCCCTCGACGAGGACGACGTCCCCGCCCTCACCGCCATGATGAACGACGAGCAGGTCGCCGCCTGGACCCACGTCCCCCAGCCCTTCACCGAACGGCACGCCCGCACCTGGATCGGGGAGCACGCCCCCGCCGAGCGCACGGCGGGCCGGGGACTCGACCTGGCCGTCACCGAGTTCCTCACCCAGAGACTGGTCGGCGTCATCCAGCTCACCAAGACCAACTGGCACGTGCGGTCCACCGAACTGTCGTACATCGTCGCCCCCTGGGCGCGCGGCGAGGGGTACGCGTCCGAGGCGGCGCTCGCCACCGCCCAGTGGCTCTTCGGCGACCAGAAGTTCGAGCGGGTGGAGCTGCGCACGGCCGCCGACAACACCGCCTCCCAGCAGGTCGCCCAGAAGATCGGCTGCATCAGCGAGGGCGTCCTGCGCAACGCCTGCATAGCCCGCGTCCGCACCGACGACGACGTGTGGACGGACGTACGCACCGACTTCATCGTGTGGAGCCTGCTGCCCGAGGACCTCGAGGGCGCGGCCGGGCCGCTGACCGACGACGGTGGTTTCAGCACCTTCACCGACTGGAACTGATCCATGGGCCGGCGGCGCCGGCACCCCGCCCCGCGGCCGCACCGGGGTACCCTCACGGGGCGCACCCGCGAACGGTTCCGCGACACGACCTGCAAGACCCCTGGAGACTGACGACGATGGCCGACCGGGTCACGGTGATCGGCTGGGACGGTTCGCCGCTGACCGCCGCGGCACGCTCCGCACTGGGCGCGGCCACCCTCGTGGCCGGCGCCGCCCACCACCTGGCACTTCCCGAGGTGCCCCCTGCCGCCGAACGCGTCCGTCTCGGCAGCGTCGCCCTCGCCGCCCGCCGCATCGCCGCCCACCGGGGCACCGCGGTCGTCCTCGCCGACGGCGACCCCGGCTTCTTCGGCGTCGTACGGACCCTGCGGGCCCCCGAGTTCGGGCTGGAGGTCGAAGTCGTACCGGCCGTCTCCTCCGTCGCCGCCGCCTTCGCCCGCGCCGGCATGCCCTGGGACGACGCCCATGTGGTTGTCGCCCACCCCCGCACCCTGCGACGCGCGGTGAACGTATGCCGGGCCCACACCAAGGTCGCGGTCCTCACCTCCCCGGGCGCAGGTCCCGCCGAACTCGGCCTGCTCATGGAGGGCATCCACCGCACCTTCGTCATCTGCGAGGAACTCGGCACCGCGCGCGAACAAGTCACCGTCGTCACCTCCGAGAAGGCCGCCGACCACACCTGGCGCGACCCGAACGTCGTCATCGTCGTCGGCGGGAGCACCGGCCCGGGCGCGACGGGCGACGGCGCCGGCTGGATCGCCGGCCGCGGTCCCGCCGCCGGACCGCGCGGCTGGTCGCTGCCCGCCGAGGCGTACGGCGGTGACCTCGGCGAGGGCGAGACCGAACTGCTGCGCACGACCCAACTCGCGCGGCTCGGCCCCCGCCTCGGCGACCTCGTGTGGGACATCGGCTGCGGCGGCGGCGCCTTCGCCACCGAGGCCGCCCGCGGCGGCGCCGCAGTCATCGCCGTCGACCGGGACCCGGATTCCTGCGCCCGCACCGAGGCCACGGCCCGCCACTTCGGCGTCCAGCTCCAGATCGTGCACGGCACCGCCCCCCACGTCCTGGAAGACCTTCCCGAACCCGACGTCGTGCGCGTCGGCGGCGGGGGAGCGGCCGTGGTCTCGGCGGTCGCAGACCGCCGTCCGCAGCGGATCGTCGCGCACGCCGCGACCCGAGACGCGGCCGAACTCGTGGGCAGGGACCTGACGGAGCACGGCTACCGGGTCGAGTGTGCCCTGCTGCAGTCCGTGGGACTCGACACCCGGGCCTGGACGGAGACGGAGCGGAGCGTTGCGTTCCTGCTCAGCGGGGTACTCCCGGACCGCGCCCCGTGATCGGTTAGTCATACTGCGCGGGGTAGGCTGGCGGATTGTTGTACCGCGCTCGGACACCTGGCACTTCGCCGGTCAATGTCCGCAAAAACCGCCCTCTTACGGGCCGGGTGTGGTACGGCAAGAGCCGGAGGACGCGCAACGTGGCGCAGTCCACAGCGGGCCGTCGCGGATCAAGCTGTCGTGACGGGGGAACGACCGCGACAATGCCACTCAATGGCTTTGTCGTCATTTTCGACGGGTCGTTCGTGCCGCTGGGCACGCACGCTCGTTCTCACTACGGGGCGGTCGGTGCGCCGTCCCGGGCGAGCTGGTCGTAGAAGCACTAACCGATGGGCGAGGGGTTACGCATGACCGACACCGGCCAGATCCCGGGCGAGGGGCTGCCGGAGAACGCAGGCATGGTGGAGCAGCCGGGCGTCCCCGCACCCGGCGCGTACACCTACCTCTCCGAGACCACCGCCGAGGACGAGGACCTGTTGTTGCTGCCGGGAGCCCAGAGCGCCTGGGGCAACGAGGTCGCGCCGCCCGCGCCGGAGCCGGTCGTCGAGACCGTGCACCAGCCGGGTCCGCACGAGCTGTCCGGCCGTGACAGCGGCTCGGTCGATCTCAGCGGCGTCCGTCTGCCCGAGTCGGCGCCGTCGACGGAGCCCGCCTCCGTCCCCGCGCCGCCGCGCAGGCCCCTGCACCTCGGTCCGCCGATCCCCGACACCTCCGCCAGCCCGGTCCGCTCGCTCGCCGACCGCGGCCCGGCGGACGCGCCGGTGCGCCACGCCGGACCGCCGGCCACCGGTCACGAGTACCTCGACACCGCGCAGACCGCCGCGATGCCTCCGCAGGGGGCGGCGCCCTGGGGTGCCGCGCAAGCGGCTCCGCAGGCCCAGCCGCCGGCGGAGGTCCCGGTGGGTGCCGGGACAGTGCGCGCGGAAACGGTTATTCCGGTAGCGGACCAGACAGTTGAGCCGGCGGGTGCCGCCCAGGCCCTGGTGACCCGCGTGGCGACGGAGGCCGTGGCGGCGACGGGCGGGGAGAGCGGCGAAGCGGTCGGGCCCGAGGCCCCGGCCGCGGACGCCCACGCCGGGGTCTCGGACCCGACCGGGAGCGCGCCGGGCGACACCGACGGCGCCGGTTCCGCACCGGGTGTCGATGCCGCGCACGTCCAGGGAACGCCGGAAGGCGGCGGGACGCCGGAAGCCGTGGCCGTGCCGGCGGTGGGGGAAGCGACCGCTCCTGAGACCGCGGCCGCGCCCCAGGCGGGGGAGGCGCCCGCACCTGAGGCGGTGGCCGAGCCCACGGCGGACGACGCGTCCGGACCCGACGCCGTACCGGGGCCCGAGTCCGAGCAGGTGACCGCGGCGGCACTCCCGGAGGCGGCAGCGGAGGAGGCCGCCGAGCCGGCCCCGGCCTTCGAGGCGGACCCCGTGGAGCCCGTGGCCGTGCCCCCCCAGGCCGTGGCGGAGGTCGCCGAGGACGCCCGGACCGTGGAGGGAGCCGCGCCCGAGCCCGTGCCCGCGGTGGAGCCGGCCGGTGCTTCCCCGACGCCGCAGGAGGGTGAGCCGGGGCAGGTTGCCGACGCCGCGCAGACGGTCGATCCGACCGACGCCCAGGAGCCGGTGCAGGGCGTGGAGCCGACTGCGTCCCCCGAAGCCGCGCAGGAAGGCGATCCGACACGGGTAGCGGGCACCGAGCGGGCCGGTACGGGTCAGGGCCCCGAGCCCGTGCGGACGGTCACCGAACCGACGGAGGCTGCCCGGTTCGTACCGACGGCCGAGCCGACCGATGCCGCCCAGCCCGTACAGGCGGCCGAGCCGACCGATGCCGCCCAGCCCGTACAGGCGGCCGAACCGACCGAGGCTCCCCAGCCCGCAGCGCAGCCGGCCGAAGCCACCGAGGCTCCCGAGCCGCAGGAAGTCCCGCCTGCCGAGGCGCAAGTGACGGAGGCCGCCCGGACTGCCTCGCCCACCGCGGCCGACCAGGCGCCCGACGCAGCCGCCGCCGAACCCGCCGGACACGAGCCGTCCCCGCAGACCACGGCCGCCGAAGGGCAGCCCGCACCGGTGCCGGGGGCGACCGCACCGTCGGAGGGCTCCGCGCAGCCCGTTCCGGCGGCCGAGGAACACCCGCACGCCGACGTGCAGGCCGCCGCCGACGCCCAGCCGGACGGTCAGCCCGTTCCGGACGGTCAGTCCGCCCCGGACGGCCGGCCCGCCCCCGCCGACCCGCAGCCCGCCCAGGGCCCCCAGTCCCTCGCCGGCACCGACGTACCGCCGGAAGCGGAAGCTCCGCACCCCGTGCCCGAATCCGCGGCGGCCGTCGCGGCACCGGCCGACGGCGCCCGGCCCGAGCCCCACCCGGGCAAGTCCGCGGGGCAGCACGCCGACCAGCCCGTGGGCCGGTTCGTGCCGGTCGACGGCGGCCAGGTGCCGACCACCCCGCACCTCGCGCCGACGCCCCCCGAGGCACTCGTCGTGCCGCCGGGGACGTGGGACACCCAGGCGACTCCGGTGACTCAAGAGGCCCCGGAGCCCGTCGCCCCGGTCCCCGCCCCTCGTGAGGCGGACCCCGAGGTCGCCCAGAACGCCGACGACCTGGACACCCGGGCCGACCAGGAAGACCCGGAGCACCCGGAGCAACCGGAAGACGCGAGCACGGCCGCGGAGGCGGGAGCAAGGCGGTCCACCGGCCCGGCGGCCCCCGCCTACGCCGACGCCGAACGCGAGGCCGTACTGAAGGTCATGCGCGAACGCCGCGACATCCGCAACGGCTTCCGCAGCGACCCCATCCCGCACGAGGTGCTGCTCCGCGTCCTGGAGGCCGCCCACACCGCGCCCTCCGTCGGCCACTCGCAGCCCTGGGACTTCGTCGTCATCCGCTCCGCCGACACCCGCCGCGCGATGCACGAACTGGCGATGCGCCAGCGCGACGCGTACGCGAAGTCGCTGCCCAAGGGCCGGGCCAAGCAGTTCAAGGAACTGAAGATCGAGGCCATCCTCGACACCCCGGTCAACATCGTCGTCACCGCCGACCCGACGCGCGGCGGCCGGCACACTCTCGGCCGCCACACGCAGCCGCAGATGGCGCCGTACTCCTCGGCGCTCGCCGTCGAGAACCTCTGGCTCGCCGCCCGCGCCGAGGGCCTCGGCGTCGGCTGGGTCAGCTTCTTCGACGAGCGTGAGATGGTCCGCGCCCTCGGCCTGCCCGAACACCTGGACGTCGTCGCCTACCTGTGCGTCGGATACGTCGACGAGTTCCCGGACGAGCCCGAGCTGATGCAGGCCGGCTGGTCCAAGCGCCGCCCGCTGTCCTGGGTGGTCCACGAGGAAACCTACGGGCGCCGCGCCCTGCCCGGAGAGGAACCGCACGACCTGCTCGCCGAGACCGTCGCACAGATCCGCCCGCTCGACGCCAAGGCGCTCGGCGAGGCGTGGGAGCGCCAGAAGCGCATGACCAAGCCCGCCGGCGCGCTCGGCATGCTGGAGATCATCTCCGCCCAGCTGTCCGGGCTGTCCCGGCAGTGCCCGCCGCCGATCCCGGAGCCCGCGGCCGTCGCGGTCTTCGCCGGCGACCACGGAGTGCACGCCCAGGGCGTCACCCCCTGGCCGCAGGAGGTCACCGCCCAGATGGTGGCCAACTTCCTGGGCGGGGGAGCCGTCTGCAACGCCTTCGCCACCCAGGTCGGCGCCGAGGTGTGCGTCGTGGACGTCGGTGTCGCCACCGACCTGCCCGCCACGCCCGGCCTGCTGCCCCGCAAGGTCCGCGCGGGCACGTCCGACATGACGGCCGGCCCCGCGATGACCCGCGAGGAGGCCAAGCAGGCCATCGAGGTCGGCATCGAGACCGCCCGCGACCTGGTGGCGGCCGGCAACAAGGCGCTGCTCACCGGCGAGATGGGCATCGCGAACACCACCGCGTCGGCCGCGCTCATCTCCGTCTTCACCGGCGCCGACCCGGCCGAGGTCACCGGTCGCGGCACCGGCATCAACGACGAGACCCTGGTCCGCAAGACCGAGGTCGTGCGCCGGGCGATCGAGGTGCACCAGCCCGATCCGGCCGACCCGATCGGCGTCCTCGCCGCGGTCGGCGGCTTCGAGCACGCGGCCATGGTCGGCCTGCTGCTCGGCGGTGCCTCCCTGCGCACGCCGGTGATCCTCGACGGCGTCAGCGCCGGCGCCGCCGCACTGGTGGCCCGCGCGATCGCCCCCGAGGTCCTGGCGGCCTGCATCGCGGGTCACCGCAGCGCCGAGCCCGGCCACGTCGCCGCGCTCAACAAGCTCGGCCTGCGCCCCTTGGTCGACCTCGACCTCCGCCTGGGGGAGGGGACGGGCGCGCTGCTCGCCCTGCCGATGGTGCAGAGCACGGCGCGGGCCATGCACGAGGTCGCGACCTTCGACTCGGCCGGCGTGACGGAGAAGTAGTCCCACGGCGGGAGAGGGCGGCGCGACCGGCGGACCGGTGGCGCCCGCCCCCGCCGCCCCCCCGCACCGGCGGGCCCCCGCCGTCCGCCGAACCGGCCTCGTGCCCCGTGCGCGAGTCTCCTAGAATCCACGTATCCCCACGTCAGGGCCGCTCCACTGCCGCAGCGCCGCCCACCGCACCGCCAGGACGAGGAGCGCTCCCTCATGGCCGAACATCCCGCCTACCCCGTAGGCCTCCGTCTGACCGGCCGCCGTGTGGTCGTCCTCGGCGGCGGCCAGGTGGCCCAGCGCCGCCTCCCGGCCCTCATCGCGGCGGGCGCGGACATCCGCGTCGTGTCACCGGAGGCGACCCCCTCGGTCGAGGCCATGGCGGACGCGGGGGAGATCACCTGGGAGCGGCGCCCGTACGCCGAAGGCGACCTCGCGGACGCGTGGTACGCCCTGATCGCCACCAGCGACACCGAGGCCAACGCCGCCGCCTCCGCCGAGGCCGAGCGCCACCGCGTCTGGTGCGTACGTTCCGACGACGCCGACCAGGCCACCGCCTGGACCCCGGCGACCGGCCACAGCGAGGGCGTCACCGTCGCCGTGCTCACGACGAACGCCCGCGGCCGGGACCCCCGGCACACCGCCGCCATCCGCGACGCGGTCGTCGAGGGCCTGCGCGACGGCACCCTCGTCGCGCCGCACCACCGCACCCGCACCGCCGGAGTCGCCCTGGTCGGCGGCGGGCCGGGCGACCCGGACCTGATCACGGTCCGGGGCCGCCGTCTGCTCGCCGAGGCCGACGTCGTCATCGCCGACCGGCTCGGCCCGCGCGACCTGCTCGCCGAGCTGCCGCCGCACGTGGAGGTCATCGACGCGGCGAAGATCCCCTACGGGCGCTTCATGGCTCAGGAGGCCATCAACAACGCGCTGATCGAGCACGCGAAACAGGGCAAGGCGGTCGTACGGCTCAAGGGCGGCGACCCGTTCGTCTTCGGCCGGGGCATGGAGGAGGCGCAGGCGCTGGCCGAGGCGGGCATCCCGTGCACCGTCGTCCCCGGCATCTCCAGCTCCATCTCGGTCCCCGGCGCGGCCGGCATCCCCGTCACCCACCGGGGCGTCGCCCACGAGTTCACCGTGGTCAGCGGCCACGTTGCCCCCGACGACGAGCGTTCCCTGGTCGACTGGCCGTCCCTGGCCAAACTCACCGGCACGCTCGTGATCCTCATGGGCGTCGACAAGATCGGCAAGATCGCCGAGACCCTCGTCGCGCACGGCAGGCCCCCCGGGACGCCGGTCGCCCTCGTCCAGGAGGGCACCACGGCCGCCCAGCGCCGGGTCGACGCGACCCTCGCCACGGTCGCCGAGACGGTCGTCGCCCAGGAGGTCAGGCCACCCGCCGTCATCGTCGTCGGCGAGGTCGTCGGCGTCGGCCCGCACGGGACCGGTGCGTGACGTGGCGGACCTCATCACCCTCGACGACCCCGACGACCCGCGCCTGCACGACTACACCGGGCTGACCGACGTCGAGTTGCGCCGCCGCCGCGAGCCCGCCGAGGGCCTGTTCATCGCCGAGGGCGAGAAGGTCATCCGGCGGGCAGGCGAGGCGGGCTACGCGATGCGCTCGATGCTGCTCTCCGCCAAGTGGGTCGACACCATGCGCGACGTCATCGACGAGGCTCCGGCACCGGTGTACGTCGTCGAACCGGCGCTCGCCGAACGGGTCACCGGCTACCACGTGCACCGCGGCGCGCTCGCCTCGATGGCGCGCAAACCGCTGCCCGGGGCGGCGGACCTGCTGACCACCGCCCGGCGCGTCGTCGTCATGGAGTCGGTCAACGACCACACCAACATCGGCGCCATCTTCCGCTCCGCCGCCGCCCTCGGCATGGACGCGGTACTCCTCTCGCCGGACTGCGCGGACCCGCTGTACCGGCGCAGCGTGAAGGTCTCGATGGGCGCGGTCTTCTCCGTGCCGTACGCCCGCCTCGACACCTGGCCGGCCGGTCTCGCGACGGTCCGCGAGTCGGGATTCACGCTCCTCGCCCTCACCCCCGACGAGCGCGCCGAACCACTCGACGAGGTCGCCCCGCACCGCATGGACCGGGTGGCCCTGCTGCTGGGCGCCGAGGGCGAAGGCCTGTCCCGCCGGGCCCTGGCGGCGTCCGACGCGTGGGTCCGCATCCCGATGTCCCACGGCGTCGACTCCCTGAACGTGGGCGCGGCGGCAGCGGTCGCCTTCTACGCGGTGACGACGGGCCGGCCCTCGGCGTAGCGGGCGCGGGAGGCCACCGGGGTGCCGTCGGCCGAGGGGCGCCAGTCCCCGGGCCCAGGCAACCGGCGAGCCGGGTGTCCGGCCCAGGGGCCGGCCCCCACGGACGGCCCCTGGCCGCAAGGCCACGGCATCGGTCTCCCGGCCGGGTGCACGCGCATCCAATTCCCTAGAGACCGGGCACCTGACGCTGCCCGGGCGTGTCGTCCCGCACGTCCACCTGCTCCTGCTGCGTCCGGACCCCGCCCCGCTCGTCGCCGAGCCCCCGGGACGGCCCCTGGCAGCCCTGCGCGGCGGCGATGCCCAGCGCGACCAGCAACGTCACGACCACGAAGACGAACAGGCGCTGCCGCAGCAGCCGCGGGTTCGCGGGCCGCCGCCAGCCGGTCCCGGTGGTCCTCGGCCCCGTACGGCCGGCCCCGCTGCGCGGCGCGGACCGGCCGCCGCTGTCGTGGCGGGACCCGTTGCGTCCCGGGTTGCCGCGGGAGGCGGGCGTGGGCCGCGAACCGCCCCGCGAGCCCGTACCGCCACCGCGTGACGCGCTGCCACCCCGCGCGGCTGCCCCGCCCCGCGGCGGTGCGCCACCGCGCGAGGGCGTGCCGCCGCGCGACGCTTCGGGACCACGGGCGGGCGCGGGGCCGCGGGACCCGGACGCGCTCCTCGGAGCGGGGGTGCCCGGCGCACCCGGCCGGCCCTGCGGGCGCCGCTGTGCGCGCTCCGGGTAGGTGTCGGCCAGCCGCCCCGTCGGCAGGTCCGCCTCCGCACTGCGCGGTGCCGGAGGCCGCACGTCGGCCAGGCCCTGGGCCTCCCGGGCGGCGATCTCCTTGAGCCGCAAGGACAGTTGCAGGGTGCTCGGGCGCTCCTCGGGGTCCTTGGCCAGGCAGGCCCGCACCAACGGAGCGATGGCGTCCGGGACGCCGTGCAGCTGGGCCTCCTCGTGCACCACGCGGTACAGCATCACTTCGGAACTGCCGTGCCCGAAGGGCGAGTCCCCCATCGAGGCGTAGGCCAGCGTGGCGCCGAGCGCGAACACGTCCGTGGCCGGCGTGACCGCCGCCCCCCGCACCTGCTCCGGGGCGAGGAACCCGGGGGAGCCGACCGCGGTGCCGACGTGCGTGAGCGTGGAGGCGCCCGTGGCCCAGGCGATGCCGAAGTCGATGATCCGCGGCCCCTTCGGGGACAGCAGGATGTTGGACGGCTTCAGGTCCCGGTGCACCACCCCGGCCTCGTGCACGGCGACCAGTCCCTCGGACAGCGCGGCACCGACCGCGGCGACGTCGGCGGCACCGAGGGGGCCCCCGTCGACGACCTTGTCGTGCAGGGAGGGGCCTGGCACGTACTGCGTTGCGAACCAGGGGCGGTCCGCCTCCAGGTCCGCGGCGACCAGCCGCGCGGTGCAGCCGCCCCGGATGCGCCGGGCCGCGGAGACCTCGCGGGCGAACCGCGAGCGGAACTCCTGGTCCTCGGCCAGGTCGGGCCGGATGACCTTCAGCGCGACCCGCTGCCCCTTCTTGTCGGAGCCCAGGTAGACCACGCCCATTCCACCCGCGCCGAGCCGCCTGTGAAGCCTGAACGAGCCGACGACGCGCGGGTCCTCGCGCCTCAGGCGCATCATCGCCATGTTCATCCCCGCTGCCCGGTCCCTGTGACGAGCCACAGCTTACGTTTCCACGACCGCCCGCGCGCAGAGGCCGCGCCCTCTCGGGGCGAGGGATTGTCAGTGCCCGGTGGGAGAGTTGAGGGGCGGTCAGGGAACGCGGGCGCCGTCCGCCCCGGAGGCACGGGTGTTCCCAACCAGCGGCCGTGGTGCGGGGATTGGGTCGGGCGCGAGTGCTCGGACGGAAGCGGTGCGATGCGCCCTGGAGCCGCCGCGCCTCCGCGGCGTGGCGGCGGGCGGGGAGGTGCGGTGGGGGAAGGCGGAGGTGCGCCGGGAAGGGGCTGAAGTGAGGGATGTCACCGGACAGTACGGAGAAAGCGGGACGCAGCGGGCGCCCCTTCCGGGAAGACCCCGAGGTCCGGGACCCGGTCTCCACCCAGGGGAGTACGCCCCGGGTCGTGGCTCATCCTCCGGGAGGCCCGGCAATCGGTACGAGGGCATGACGTCGGGGGACCGCCGGACGCCTAGATTTGAGGTCAAGCGGCGGGTGCAGCACTCGTCCCCCGAGGTCAGACGCCCGCCGCTGCCAGAACAACGGAAACGGTCAGGAGAGGGACCATGGCCCAGACGGTACCGAGGACGCTGATCCGCACACGCGACAGCCGTCGTCAGGGACGCCGTCACCCCTTGGTGGCGACGGTCATGGCCCTGCCCCTGGCGGTCCTGCTCCTCCTCGTCTTCGACGGGTGGGAGACAGTGGCCACACAAGCGTCGTCCGTGGGTGTGATGCTGGGGCGCTGAGCGGCGACCCCAGGCCCGGAAGAGCGGTCCGGGCGGGGACATCCATCCATGAAACCCCGTGGGGACGGGGGTGCGGCGGACGGCAAAATGCCGGCGCAGCTGGGGAGCTGCGCCGGCATTGCTCTTCCCACCGGTCACCCCGGCCACTGACCCTCCCCGGCACCCCGACGTACGACGCGCCCAGCCACCGGAACCCTCCCGGCCCGCGGCTCGCCTTCCGCGTCCGCCGGCCCTGCCCTCCCCGCGCATGCCACGTCGCCTCTGAAGCGTCCTGATCCGCAGACCCATCCTTCGGCGGGATCCCCTGGACCGCACGCTCACCCTTGCGCGGGAGAGCCCCGGGCGGCAGGCTCGCCCTCCGGCAGGAACGCCCCGGACTCCGAGCCCGCCCTGGGAATGCCCCGACCGCAGGCCCGTCCCTCGGCGGAAAGGCTCTGGACGGCAGGCTCGCCGTTGGGCGGGAGTGCCCCAGGGGGGAGGTCCGCCTTCGGGCGGATCGCCCTGGCAGGGCAGGCTCGCCCTCCGGCAGGAACGCCCCGGACCTCAAGCACGCCCTGGGAACGCCACGACCGCAGGCCCGTCCCTCGGCGAAGGCGCCCCCGCCCGGCAAGGGTCCCCGCACCACGAGTCCTCGGCGGCGGAGCACCTGCGTACGCTCACCCCGTGACGACGGACGCCCTCCTTCCCGCCCTGACGCGCCGCGTCAGGGAAGCAGCCCACGCCCGCACCCCGGTCTGTCCCTGCGGAGCGGCCACCCCGGGCGACACCACCCTCGCCGACCGCCCCGACGGCCTCGTCGTCCGGCACGCCGGGACCGTCGCCAAGGCCCACGCGGCGGACGCGGACGCCACCGGGCTGGCCCGCCGTGTCACCGCCGCCGCCCGGCTCCCCGGCATCCTGCTGCCCCCGCTGCACCGGTCGCCCGTCGTCCTGCACGGAAGACTCGTCACGTACTGGCCGTACGGCACGCCCGTCGACCCCGAGGACCCGGACACCGCGCCGTGGGAAGCCGCCGCCACCCTCCTCGCGCGCCTCCACCGGAGCGCCGCCCCCACCGCCGTACCCCCCATGCGCGGCCCCGCGAAGGCGGCCCACGCCGTCGACCGCCTCCGGACCACCGCCCCGCACCATCCCGCCACCGCCCCCGTCCTGCGGGCCTGGGCCGCCCTCCCGGCATGGGCTCGGGGCGAGGCCGCCATGCCGGACGCGGCCGGTCTCTGCCACGGCGACTTCCACCTCGGCCAGCTCGTGCGCCACCCCTCGTCCGACGGCTCCTGGCTGCTGATAGACGTGGACGATCTCGGGACCGGTGCCCCGGCCTGGGACCTGGCCCGCCCGGCCGCCTGGTACGCGTGCGGACTGCTCCCGCCCGAGGACTGGAACCGCTTCCTGACCGCCTACCGCGCGGCCGGCGGCCCGGCCGTCCCGCCCCACGAGGATCCCTGGCCGACGCTGGACGTTCCGGCCCGTGCCCTCACCGCGCAGACCGCCGCCCGGGCCGTCACCAAGGCCGTCGCGGCGGGCCGCCCCCTGGACGCGGTGGAGGAGTCCCTGGTCGACGCCTGCGCCCGCATGGCCCCCGTGCGCCCCTCCGTCCCACGCGTGAGCGGAATTTCCACGACGCAGGGTGCAACCGACCCGTAGCCGGACAGAGTCTGTCCTGGCGATACGCGAAGCAGGACCGACCGGCGAGGAGTTGAGCCGACGATGCAGTGCCCCAAGTGCCGTGCACCGATGCACACCTACAACCGCAACGGCGTTCAGATAGAGCAGTGCAGCGGCTGCCGAGGGATCTTCCTGGACTACGGCGAGCTGGAGTCGCTGACGCGCCTGGAGTCCCAGTGGGCCCAGCCCGCCCCGCCGCCCCCGCCCGCGGCCCCGCAGGCCTACCCGGCCGCTCCCGCGCCCGCCTGGGGAGCCCCGCACGCCGGGCACGGCCACCACGGTCACCGCCGCCACAAGAGCTTCGGCCACATGCTCTTCTCCAGCTGATCTCGCTGGTCGGCCTCGCTGATCCGAGCCACGACGAAACCCCCGGCCGTACGAGACGGCCGGGGGCTTCGGGCGGTGTGGACGATACTGGGATTGAACCAGTGACCTCTTCCGTGTCAGGGAAGCGCTCTCCCGCTGAGCTAATCGTCCTGGGAGCACCAGGTGCGGTACTGCGTGCGCGATACTGGGATTGAACCAGTGACCTCTTCCGTGTCAGGGAAGCGCTCTCCCGCTGAGCTAATCGCGCGGGGATCCATGCGGATCAGTGATCCTTGCGGATCAGTGGACGATACTGGGATTGAACCAGTGACCTCTTCCGTGTCAGGGAAGCGCTCTCCCGCTGAGCTAATCGTCCTTGGAGGTGGAGACGGGATTTGAACCCGTGTAGACGGCTTTGCAGGCCGTTGCCTCGCCTCTCGGCCACTCCACCAGGAGTGTAGAGGGCCCGGGAGGCCCCCTTTTCCTGCGAGCGGACGACGAGGCTCGAACTCGCGACCTCAACCTTGGCAAGGTTGCGCTCTACCAACTGAGCTACGTCCGCCTGTCGGTTCGGTCCGCTTGCGCGTCCCGGCGACGTGTTGAACTCTAGCGGATTCCGGGGCCATCACAAAAACGCGTTTGTGCAGCGTGCTGCGCTGCGCCCGCCCGAGGGCCTGGTCAGGGCACCTGGAAGGACACGTTCGGGTCACCTCCGGGCCACCGTCCTAGACTCGGACACGTGCTCGACCTCCCTCCCCTCGCCCGCTTCGGCGAGCGTCTCGCCACCGGTCTCCTCGACGTCACGAGCGATCCCGCCGCCCTCGAATCCGAGGGCTTCTGGGCCGTCTGCGCAAACTTCGAAGGCCGTCTGACCTGCGCCCGCTTCGCGGACGTACGGACGCGGCCGGTGCCGGCCCCCACATCCGGCCGGTGGCGGGGACCGGCCGTCGGCGACTGGACGTCCTCCCTCGACCGCGCCGCGTACACGGCGGCCGTACGGCGCATACGCGAGCACATCGCCGCGGGCGAGGTCTACCAGGCCAACCTCTGCCGGGTGCTCTCTGCGCCCGTCGACCCCGGCGCGGACGTGGACGCCCTCACCGCCCTGCTGGCCCGCGGCAACCCGGCACCGTACGCCGGAACGGTCCGGCTGCCCGGCCACGGCGTCGAGATCGCCACCGCCTCGCCCGAGCTGTTCCTGCGCCGCGACGGCCGGACCGTCGAGTCCGGGCCGATCAAGGGAACCGGACGGACCGAGGCCGACCTGCTGGAGAAGGACTACGCCGAAAACGTCATGATCGTGGACCTCGTCCGCAACGACATCGGGCGGGTCTGCGCCACGGGCAGTGTGACCGTGCCCGACCTCTGCGCCGTCGAGAAGCACCCGGGGCTCGTGCACCTGGTGTCGTCGGTCCGCGGCGAGCTGCGCGCCGACGCCGGCTGGCCGGAGCTGCTCGCCGCGGCCTTCCCGCCCGGGTCCGTCACGGGCGCCCCCAAAACCAGCGCCCTGCGGATCATCGACGCCCTGGAGACCGTGCCCCGGGGCCCGTACTGCGGGGGCATCGGCTGGGTCGACGCCGACCGGGGCACCGCCGAGCTCGCCGTCGGCATCCGCACCTTCTGGATCGACCGTGCCGAGGGGGTCCTGCGCTTCGGGACCGGTGCCGGCATCACCTGGGGGTCCGACCCGGAGGGGGAGTGGCGGGAGACCGAGCTGAAGGCGTCGCGGCTGCTCGCGGTAGCGTCGGGGACGTACGAGGTGAGTGGAGAGGGAACACAGGCGTGAAGATCTGGCTCGACGGCGGGCTCCAGGACATCGAGTCCGCCCGCGTCTCCGTCCTCGACCACGGGCTGACCGTGGGCGACGGCATCTTCGAGACCGTGAAGGCGGTGGACGGCAGGCCGTTCGCCCTGACCCGGCACCTCGACCGGCTGACCCGCTCGGCCCGCGGCCTCGGCCTGCCGGATCCCGACCTCGACGAGGTCCGCCGCGCCTGCGCCGCCGTCATCGGGGCCAACCCCATGCCGCTGGGCCGGCTGCGCATCACGTACACCGGCGGTCACGGCCCGCTCGGCTCCGACCGGGGCGAGCACGGCACGACCCTCGTGGTCGCCCTCGGCGAGACCGGCCGGCGCCCCGACTCGACGGCCGTGATCACGGTGCCGTGGACCCGCAACGAGCGCGGCGCGCTCACCGGCCTGAAGACCACCTCCTACGCGGAGAACGTCGTCGCCCTGGCCCGCGCCCGCGAACGGGGCGCCACCGAGGCGCTGTTCGCCAACACGGTGGGGCAGCTGTGCGAGGGCACCGGCTCGAACGTCTTCGTCGTCCTCGACGGCGAGATCCACACCCCGCCGGTCGCCTCCGGCTGCCTCGCCGGGATCACCCGCGCCCTGGCCGTCGAGTGGACCGGCGCCCGCGAGACCGACCTCCCGATGGACGTCCTGGACCGCGCCGACGAGGTCTTCCTGACCTCCACCCTCCGGGACGTGCAGGCCGTGCACCGCGTGGACGACCGAGAACTGCCGGGCGCCCCGGGACCGGTGACCGCCAAGGCGATGCGCGTCTTCGAGGAGCGGTCGGGGAACGACCTGGACCCGTAAGGGCGCCCGCGGATACGGGAAGGCCTCGAAAATGAGGCTGACTCGAAGCCCGTCGCCGGGTAGAACTCCGGTGATGACCACCACCCTGCGGCCGACCGAGCCGCTTCAGCGCGCCGCCGACGGGACGCGTTCGCGCCACTACCAGGTGTGCGTGAACAGCCGGCCCGTCGGCGCGATACACCTCGGCACCTCACAGGCCTTCGGCGACTCGGTGGCGGTGATCCACCACCTGAGCATCGACGAACCCGACCGCCGACGCGGTCGTGGCACGGTGGCGGCCCTCGCGGCCGAGGAGGTCGTGCGGGGCTGGGGCTGCCGGCGGATCGAGACCAACCTGGCCCCCGACGCCCACGCGGGCCTGCGTCTCATGGAGGCGCTCGGCTACGCCGTGCGCAACCGCACCATGGCCAAACCGCTCGGCGGCACCGCGCCCGCCCTGCCCGCGGGCAGCCGGGCGCGGCCGATGACGGCCGAAGAGTTCGCCACCTGGCACGCCTACCAGTCGCAGCAGTACGCCCGTACCTGGATCGAGCGGGGCGTCCCCGAGGACGAGGCGTACGCGAAGGCGCGCAGTGATCACGAGCTACTGCTGCCGCAGGGGCAGGACACCGAGAACATGCTGTTCAGCGTGGTGGAGCACGAGGGAGCGCGGGTCGGAGTCCTGTGGCTGGCGCTGCGCGAGGACGGCGCCTTCGTCTTCGACGTCGAGACCGACGAGGCGCACCGGGGCCGGGGACACGGACGGACGCTCATGGCGCTGGCCGAGGCCCAGGCCGTCGACGCCGGCCGAAGACTGATCGGCCTCAACGTCTTCGCGGGCAACACCGCCGCCGAACGGCTCTACGAGTCGCTCGGCTACGCGACCACGCGCTACTACTGCAGCAAACCGCTGCTGTAGGGGTACGCGCCGGCGGCGTCGGTCCGTCAGTCCCGCCCCTCGGCCAGCAGCCGGTCCGCGATCCGCTCGACGCGCTCGCGCAGCCCTTCCTGGCTCTTGCCGCCGTCGAGGCGCTCGCCGTCGATCACGTACGTGGGGGTGCCGGTCACGCCGATCGCCTTGCCCTCGGCCTGGTCGGCGTCGACGATCAGGATGTGCCGGCCGTCGATCAGGGCCGTGTCGAACTCCTCGGCGTCCAGTCCCAGTTCCCGGGCGACCTCGACGAGGAAGGCCTCACCCTTGCGGTCCAGCTCCGCGACCCGGTTCAGCACGGCCTCCGCGTACGGCCATCCCTGCCCCTGGGCCGCGGCCTCCTCGGCGGCCTGTGCGGCGGCGAAGGAGTGCTTGTGCTTCTCCAGCGGGAAGTGCCGCAGCCGCAGCTCGATGCGGTCGCCGTAGCGGGCGCGCAGGGCGCGGAGATCGTCCAGGGCGGTGCGGCAGTCCGTGCACTGGAGCTCGCACCAGACGTCGAGGACGGGCGCGGCGGGCCGGGCGGGGGAGGAGTCGCTCATGGCCCCATTCTCCCAGCCCGCAGGGTGTCGTCCCGACCGGGTCGTACGGCGGCCACCGGCACCTGGGGAGGAGCGGACCCCGAGATCTCCCTGATCTCGGGGACGAGGCATGGCCCGAGGGCGTCCCGACGGTGCAGGATGGAAGGGACGAAGTACTCATGCCCGACCGACCTGCCCTGGAGGACCGGATGATTGCCGAGACCGTCTGCTCCGCGGTGTCCGCGGCCGGCCTGGGCATCGCGGCGGTCACCGCGTACCGCCGGCGTTTCCTCACCGCGGCCCGTATCGCCGCCTACTCGCTGGTCCCGGTCGGTCTGGTCATGACCGGAGTGGTCGAGTGGCTGGCGGACACGGCGTTCAGCCCCGTGGCCTGGGCCGGCTTCGCGGTGCTGGGCGTGTCGTGGGCGCTGTTCATGACCACGCGCGCCGTGGAGCGCCGCCGCGGCGGCACCCGCAAGGAGCGCAAGGAGGCCCGGGCCGCGGCACAGCGCGACGCGGTGGCCCCGGCGGCCTCGGAGACTTCAATCGGCCCCGGCGCCCGCCCGGCCTCCCGGCCCGCCTCCCGCCCGGCCAAGCCGTCCGGTGGCGAGGACGACTTCAGCGACATCGAGGCCATCCTCAAGAAGCACGGCATATGACCGTCGGTGCCGGTGTCGCCTGCCGGCACGGATGCCCGGGCTGAAACGACACAGCGGTCCGAGGTCGTCAGAGCGCGCTCCGTAATGATCAAGATCTGAACGGAGATTGCGGAATTCAACGAACTCCCTGTCTTCGCGGGCGTGTTGATCGCGTAGGCCCTGGTCACTGCGCCATCATCACGGCGAGATGCCGGACACCACTCAGCTGGATACCCAGCTGGACACGAGACAGAGCGAAACCACGCGGGCGCAGGACGAACCGCGCGGCTGCCTCTTCGCCCTTTCCCAGCCACCGCTCATGATCTTCCTTGCGGTGATCGGGTGTCTGCTGCTCATGGCTGCGTTGCACGATCTGCTGTTGCTGTGAGCCGTACCCGCGCTCCCCGGCGCCACCCGCCGGGGGCCGCGTCGCCACCGTGGCGCGCCCGGTGTCGCAGGCGGACGTCAGCCGGCCGCCTCCTTGCGCCGTGCCCGGTAAGCGGCCACGTGCAGGCGATTTCCGCACGTGCGGCTGTCGCAGTACCGCCGCGACCGGTTCCGTGAGAGGTCGACGAAGGCGCGTCGGCAGTCGGGGGCCTCGCACCGCCGCAGCCGCTCCTGCTCCCCGGCGACCACGAAGAAGGCCAGAGCCATCCCGCAGTCCGCGGCGAGGTGGTCGGCGACGGAGGCGCCCGGCGCGAAGTAGTGGATGTGCCAGTCGTACCCGTCGTGGTCGGTGAGCCGCGGTGTGGTGCCGGCGGCGGCGACCAGGTCGTTGATCAGGCCGGCGGCCGCTCGCGCGTCGGGTGCCGCGAAGACGGCCGCGAACCGGCCGCGGATCTTGCGCACCGCCGACAGGTCGAGCTCCGAGAGCACACCGACGTCGCTGATTTCGTGCGTTCCCACAAACACCTGGAGGGCCGCGACATCCTGCAGCCCGTCGGGCGCCGACTCGTCCTCCGGCGCGGTGTTCACCAGATCCACCACGGTGTCGAGGGCACACCGGGTGTCGTGGGTGATCAGCACATCTCGCTCCCTGGCCTGGGGTCGGGCGGGCGCCCGCCGATGCTGGCCGATGGTAGTGGCTTCCACGACGGGGGGAACCGGCTCGGATGTGCCGGTCCCGGCCGCTGGACACCCGTACCGCCGTCGGACGCCCGTACAACGGCGGCCGGCCGCCGTCCGTTCCCGCAGTGGTCCGAGGGCGGCCCCGTGGCCGCACACGCACCGGCGCCGTCCCCGCGGAGGACCGCGGCGACGACGCCGGTGTGTGCCGTTATGCGGTTGTCCGGGCCCGTGCCGTCACCCCGAGTCGACGGCGACGGGCGGCTTCACGGAGCATCGCCCTAGCTTTCCGCCAGGATGTGCGACAGCTCCTGATCGAGATCGAAGTGCCGGTGTTCCGTGCCGGGCGGCACGGCGGCGTCTGTGCGCTTCAGGAAGGACTCCAGGGCCCGCGCCGGGGCCTCGAGCAGTGCCTCGCCCTCCGGGGAGCTCAGGGCGATGCACACGACCCCCTGGCCGTGACTCCGGGACGGCCAGACACGGACGTCGCCGGTGCCGGTGGGACGGTGGAGACCTTCGGCGAGGAGGTCGCGGGCGAACACCCACTCGACGGTCTCCTCGGCTCCGGTGTGGAAGGTGGCGTGCACGGCGTAGGGGTCGGCCGTGTCGTACCGCAGGCCTGCGGGGACAGGCAGGGAGGACTCGCTCGACACAACGAGGCGCAGGTGCAGCTCGCAGCTGACCGTGGTGTTCATAAGCGCCAGGGCCTTTCGCTCAGTGTGCGCTCGGGGATTCGCACGTCGGCGAAATCGACATGCCACCTACGGTGCCGTTGTAAACCCCTCTGAGTGTTTTGCGTGTGTTTAGGTAACTCTTCCGGCCGAGCGACCGTTCGGGTCCTGCGCCCATTCCGGTGACAGCTTTCGCTCCGGTAGTGTTTGGCCGTATGAACACGGGGAGTAACAAGCCCGGCGAGGCCGCCGTGGCGGAAGACCGTACGGGGACGGACGACGAAGCGGCGCCCGCGCAGGCGCTCGGATCGCGTGCTCCGGACTTCATCAAGGCGCGCCGTGCCCTGCACCTGAGCTGGCAGGTCGGCGTCTTCATCGTCGGGCTGGCGGTCGTCGCGGCCGGCGCCGCCATGCTGGTGCTGCCGGGCCCGGGCTGGGTCGTGATCTTCGGCGGCATGGCGATCTGGGCGACCGAGTTCGTCTGGGCGCAACTCGTCCTGCGCTGGACCAAGCGCAAGGTCACCGAGGCGGCCCAGCGGGCCCTCGACCCCAAGGTGCGGCGCCGGAACATCATCCTGACCTCGGTCGGCCTGGTGATCGTGGCCGCGCTGGCGGGAATCTATTTGTGGAAGTTCGGCCTCCAGCTGCCCTGGAAGATCGAGGACCAGTGATCCGCGGCGGGGGTGCGGTGACCCGGCCCCCGCTGGTCACGGGCCCCCCTGACATGGGGTAATGTTCTTCCTGCGTCCGGGCGATTAGCTCAGTGGGAGAGCGCTTCGTTCACACCGAAGAGGTCACTGGTTCGAACCCAGTATCGCCCACCGGATCTTCAGGCGGCCCGGCTCACGATCGTGAGCCGGGCCGCCTTCGTGTGTGGGTGCTCCGGGTCTCCGGGCGTTCCGCTTCCGTCCGCCTTCACTCAACCGTGACCTTCCGCGCCGCCCGCCCAGGCGGGCCCGCCCGCGTTCGGTCCCTCGGTCACGCGGCGCCGACCAGCGAGTTCTTCCCCGCTGCCGACAGGCGGGAGCTCAAGGGGTGGTCCCGGCGGCGAGGGGCGGCGCCCGTCAATTCCTGTCCGAATCATTGACGCGCCCCGGGGCCCTCCGTACCTTGTGCCAGCAAGCGCTTACTTGAAACGATTCATGAGGCGGACGCGACGTCGCGGGGAGGCTCATATGCAGCAGGGCGGGAATGTGGAGAGGCGGACGATCCTCAAGGCGGCGGGGGCCTCGCTGGCCGTCGCGGGACTGGGGGCGACGGCCACCGCGTGCGGCGGCGGCAGCGGATCCGGGGACGGGACGGTGACGATTCGTTACTCCTGGTGGGGTGCCGAGGACCGGGCGGAACGCATCAACAAGACCATCGCGCTTTTCGAGAAGAAGTACCCGAAGATCAAGGTGAAGACGGACTTCCAGCCGTACACCGACTTCTGGAAGAAGTTCAACACCCAGGCCTCCGGCGGGAATCCGCCGGACGTCTTCCAGAATGCCATCGGATTTCTCCGGAAATACGATGCCAAGAATGTACTGCTCGACCTGAGCGAGCAGGTGAAGGCGGGCAATCTCTCCATGGACGGCTTCCGGGCTGGCCTGGAGAAGTTCGGCGAGATCGACGGAAAACTCCTCGGCGTGCCCGTCGGTTCGAACTCGATGGCGCTCGTCATCGACAAGCCCGTCTACACCCGGGCCGGCGTCAAGCCCGAACAGGGCTGGACGTGGGACGACTTCGACAAGGCGATGACGAGCATCCGGGACCGGACCGGCCGGGCCGGGGACAGCGGGATGTACGGCGTCATGTACCTCTACGACCTGTACCTGCGTCAGAACGGCAAGGCCTTCTTCACCGAGGACGGACTCGGCTTCACCGAGGCCGATCTGGCCACCTGGTGGACCAAGGCGGAGAAGGGCGTGAAGTCCGGCCTGTTCGCCGACCCGAAGAAGGTCGCCCAGATCAAGCCCAAGTCGGCGCTCTCCGCCGAACTCGCCGGCAGCGAGTTCACCTGGGACAACTTCACCGTCCGCTACACCTCCGAGGGCAAGAGCGAGTACGGTCTCGCGCCGATCCCCACCACGGACGGCGAGCGCACCGGCCAGTACCTCGGTTCGCTGATGCTCAGCGGTTACAAGCGCACCGAGCACCCGAAGGAAGTCGCCCAGTTCATCGACTTCATGGTCCACGACCCCGAGGTCGCCAAGATCATGGGTTACGACCGCGGGGTGCCGGCGACCCAGGTCCAGTACGACGCGTACCAGCCCACCGACCCGGTCAACAAGGCGATCGCCGCCTACGAGCAGTCGCTCGTCGACGCGGGTGTCCTGGAGACCATCACCCCGCACCCGAACGGCGCCGACATCTGCGAGGCCGCGTTCCTGCGCATCGCCGAGGAGATGGGGCTGGGCGAGCGCTCCGTCGAGGACGCCGTCAAGCAGTTCTTCACCGAGTCGAAGACGGCTCTCGCCGGCTGATGGGAAGCGCCGTGACACACGCCCCCGCCGTGGAGGACCCGGTCAAGGATCCCGAGCCGCGGCACGGTCCGGCGAAGTCCCCGCGCCCCGCCGAACTCAAGCGGCGGGGCCGCCGGGAGAACCTGGCCGGCTACCTCTTCATGTCCCCCTGGATCGCCGGGTTCCTGCTGCTGACGGCGGGACCGATGGCCGCCTCGCTCTACTTCGCGTTCACCGACTACAACCTGTTCGACGCGCCCAGATGGATCGGCCTGGACAACTTCTCCGAGATGTTCGGCGATCCGCGCTGGCGCCACTCGGTCCAGGTCACGCTCTGGTACGTGGTCGTCGGCACGCCGGTCAAGCTGATCGCCGCGCTCGGCGTGGCCCTGCTGCTGGCGCAGAAGCGGCGCGGGCAGGCCTTCTACCGGGCCGCCTTCTACGCCCCGTCACTGATCGGCGCGAGCGTGTCCGTCGCCATCGTGTGGAAGGCGATCTTCTCGGACGACGCGGTCGTCGACCGTACGCAGCAGTTCTTCGGGATCGACGCCGGTGGCTGGACCGGCGACCCGGACCTGATCATCTACAGCCTGGTGGCGCTCACCGTCTGGCAGTTCGGCGCCCCGATGGTCATCTTCCTGGCCGGCCTCAAGCAGGTGCCGCGCGAGCTGTACGAGGCGGCCGACGTGGACGGCGCGAGCAAGCTGCGGCAGTTCTGGAACATCACCCTGCCGATGATCTCCCCGGTCCTCTTCTTCAACGTCCTGCTGGAGACGATCCACTCCTTCCAGATCTTCAGCTCGGCCTACATCGTCGGCGGCGGCGCGGGCGGCAGCTCCTGCGGGCCGGCTGACGGAACCATGGTCTACACCTGTTATCTGTACATCCAGGGCTTCGAGAACAGTCGCATGGGCCTGGCCTCCGCCATGGCGTGGATGCTGCTGGTCGCGGTCGCCCTGGTCACCGCGGTGCTGTTCTGGTCGCAGAAGCGCTGGGTGCACTACGAGGAGGGCGGCCGATGAGCACGCAGGCCACCGACGTCACGCCGGTCCCGTCCGCCAAGGGGGCCCTGCGGCGCAGGCTGCCGGGCTCGCTCGCCTGGCACATCGGGTCGCTGGCGATCCTGGCGGTGATCCTCTATCCGGTGCTCTGGGTCATCGGCGGCTCGCTCAAGGAGAGCGGGGACATCGTCGGCAGCCTGGACCTGTTCCCGGCCGACCCGATCATCTCGAACTACACCGGCCTCGCCGACGGCATCGCCGACATCTCGATCTCCACGTTCTTCGTCAACTCACTCGTCCTCGCGGTGGGTTCGGTGATCGGGATCGTCGTGTCCTGCTCGCTGACGGCGTACGCCTTCGCGAAGATCCGGTTCGCCGGCCGCAACCTGCTCTTCACGCTGATGATCGGCACGCTCCTGCTGCCGTACCACGTGCTCCTCATCCCGCAGTACGTGCTCTTCCGCAACATGGACATGATCAACACGTACACCCCGCTGCTGCTGGGGAAGTACCTGGCCACGGAGGCGTTCTTCGTCTTCCTGATGGTGCAGTTCATGCGGAACCTGCCCAAGGAGCTGGACGAGGCGGCGCGCCTGGACGGCTGCGGGCACTTCCGCATCTACTGGTCGATCGTGCTGCCGCTGTGCCGGCCGGCCCTGATCACCAGCGCGATCTTCACCTTCATCAACTCGTGGAACGACTTCATGGGCCCGCTGATCTATCTCAACGAGCCCAGCAAGTACACCGTCTCCCTCGGTCTGAAGATGTTCGTGGACCAGGAGGGGCTGGCCAACTACGGCGGCATGATCGCCATGTCGCTCGTCGCCCTGCTGCCCGTCCTCGCCTTCTTCCTGGCCTTCCAGCGCTATCTGATCGACGGCATGGCCACGTCCGGCCTGAAGGGCTGAGGTGAACCGATCATGACCGAGGTGCGTGCGAAGGCCACCCCTGCGGAGAGGGCGGGGGAGCGGGGCGAGTCGCGGTTCGCCGAGGGGTTCGCGCTGTTCGCCGAGTGCCTGCTCACCGGCGTGTGGATCGCGGTGGCCTCGTTGCCGCTGGTCACCTACCCGGCCGCGTTCGCCGCGGGCGCGCGGCACCTCGGGCGCCGGCTCGCCCATGAGCGCGGTGGCTGGCGGGAGTTCACCGCCGACTTCCGTTCGGCGGTGCGCCGCGGGTGGCTCGTCGGGGTCGCCGGATGGGCCGCCCTGGCCGCGGTGTGGGTGGACGTCCAGGCCGTGCGCAGCGGGCTGCCGGGCGGTCCGTTCGTGGGCGCCGTCGGTGTGTTCGCCCTGATCGGCGCCGTCGTGGCCGGGCTGCGCGCGGCGGCCACCTGGCGTCCCGGTGCCTCCTGGCGTGCGCTGCTCGCGCAGGCCGGCCGGCGCACCGTGCTCGACCCGGCCGGTTCCTTCCTGATCGTCGGCGGGCTGGCCGTGGTGGTCTGCTCGGCCTGGTTCAGCGCGCCGCTGGCGGTCGCCGTCCTGGGCGCCGTCGCGGCGGCGGCCGTCGCCGTGGAGGAACGCCACCGGCGCCGCTGACGGCCCTGGCTCCCCCTGAAGGCCGGCGCCCCGGCGCCGCGTCTCGATCTGTCATGCCCTTGACATCTCGACCATCCCTCTGCATCCGCACGGAACGGAAAGGAAAGGCCATGTCCCCCATCCCCCGCAGGTCCCTCCTCAAAGCGGCCGCCGTCGCCGGAGCCGCCGCCCAGTTCAGCTGGGCTCTCGGCGCCAAGAACGCGCAGGCCGCCCCCGCCGCCGCGGCGGCCGACGACGGTCCCGTCACCCTGACCTGGCTGGAGGACGGCGGCCTCGGTGCCGCCCCCGGCTCCACCGTCGGCGTCCCCTGGCCCAGGGGCACCCACCAGGAGGACCAGACCTTCGCCGTCACGGACGAGGACGGCAAGGCCGTACCCACCCAGTCCTGGCCCCTCGCCTACTGGCCGGACGGCTCCCTGAAGTGGACCGCCCACGCAGTCGGCTCCGGCGAGGGCAAGCTCACCCTCACCGCCGGCACCCCCGCCACCCCCGCCAAGAAGGTCACCGTCGACCAGCGGGGCGGCACCATCGACATATCGACCGGCGTCATCACCGCCAGAATCGGCAAGTCGGGATCGACCCTCGTCAAGTCCGTCACCAGAGGCTCCACCGAGATCGCGAAGGACGGCCGCCTCGTCCTGCTGCGCCAGCCCGAGATCGAGGACGGCGACCAGGGCACGGTGAAGTACGAGCGCTTCGACGGCGCCATCGACGAGGTGAAGGTCGAACAGGAGGGCCCGGTCCGCGCCGTCGTCCGTATCGACGGCAAGCACCGCAAGGGCCACCGAGGCTGGCTCCCCTTCTCCATCCGCCTGTACTTCTACGCGGGCGCCGACTCCTTCCGCATGGTGCACACCATCACCTTCGACGGGAAGCAGGAACCCGGGAAGGCGAGCGGCGACTTCATCCGCGGCCTCGGCGTCCGCTTCACCGTCCCGATGCGCGACGAGTCCTACGACCGCCACATCCGCGTCGGCGGCGAGGGCACCGGACTGCTGCGCGAGGCCGTCAAGGGCATCACCGGCCTGCGCCGCGACCCGGGCGCCGCCGTGCAGGCGGCTCAGTACGCGGGGCAGAAGCTGCCCGACCCGTCCACCTGGGACCAGCGCGTCACCACCCGGCTCCAGTACATCCCGGAGTGGGGCGACTACACCCTCTCCCAGCTCTCCGCCGACGGCTTCACCCTGCGCAAGCGGACCAAGAAGGGCCACGGCTGGATCGGCGCCGGCGGCGGACGGCGTGCCTCCGGTTTCGGCTACGTCGGCGGCGTGAGCGGTGGCCTCTCCTTCGGCCTGCGCGACTTCTGGGAGAAGCACCCCGCCCAGCTCGACATCCGCGACGCGCAGACCGACGAGGCCGAGGTCACCCTCTGGCTCTGGTCGCCCGAGGCCCAGCCCATGGACCTGCGCTTCTACCACGACGGCCTGGGCCAGGACACGTACGAGGAGCAGCTGGAAGGCCTCAACATCACCTACGAGGACTACGAACCCGGCTTCGGCACCCCCTACGGCATCGCCCGCACCTCCGAGCTGCTCTTCTGGGCCAACGCCGCCACTCCGAGCGCCGAGCAGCTCGCCGAACAGGTCGAGGCCGTACGCGTCCTGCCGCAGCTGGCCGCCCCGCCGGAGCAGCTCATCAAGGCCGGGGTCTTCGGCCCCGGCCTCTACTCCGAGCCCGACCGCTCCACGCCCGCCAAGGCGAAGATCGAGGACCACCTCGACTTCCTCTTCACCTACTACAAGGACCAGGTGGAGCAGCGCCGCTGGTACGGCTTCTGGGACTACGGCGACATCATGCACACCTACGACGCCGCCCGGCACCAGTGGCGCTACGACATCGGCGGCTACGCCTGGGACAACTCCGAACTCTCCCCGGACCTCTGGCTCTGGTACGCCTACCTGCGCTCCGGCCGCGCCGACATCTTCCGCTTCGCCGAGGCCATGACCCGGCACACCGGCGAGGTCGACGTCTACCACCTCGGCGAATGGGCAGGCCTCGGCACCCGCCACGGCGTGCAGCACTACGCCGACAGCGCCAAGCAGCAGCGCATCGCCAACACCACCTACCGGCGCTTCTACTACTTCCTCACCGCCGACGAACGCGTCGGCGACCTCATGCACGCCAACGTCGACTCCGACGAGACCTTCCTCGCCCTCGACCCCCTCCGCAAGATCCGCACCGAGCCCTACACCCCCGACCGCAACGCCCTGTCGGTCGGCTTCGGCACCGACTGGAGCGGCCTGGTGTCGGCGTGGCTGACCGAGTGGGAACGCAAGGGCCCCAAGTGGGAGAAGGCCAAGGCCCGCGTGCTGTCCACGATGGAGACCATCGCCGCCCAGCCCAACGGCTTCGTCCAGGGCAGCGGCCTGTACGACCTCGACACCGGCCGCTTCGCGATCGCCGACACCCCGAAGGTCGAGGTCTCCCACCTGTCGGCCGTCTTCGGCCTCAACGAACTGTGCGCCGAACTCATCGACCTCGTCGACATGCCGCAGTTCAACGAGGCGTACTACGACTACTGCCGCTACTTCAACGCCTCCAAGGCCGAACAGGCGGCCCGCTACGGCAGCAACTTCGGCAGCCTCATCCTCTTCCAGGGCCACTCACGCCTCGACGCCTACGCCGCCGTGCGGACCGGGGACGCCAAGCTCGCCGCCCGCGCCTGGCAGAAGTTCTACGACTCGGACGGCTACAAGGAGTCGGCACCCTGGAAGACCGAGAAGCTGAGCGGGCCGGCCACCCTGGTGCCGGGCAGCGAGGCGACCTGGGTCTCCACCAATGACACTGCGCTCTACGGCCTCGCCGCCATCGAGAACCTGGCACTTCTGGGGGACCGGATGCCGTAGCAGGCACGTGACGGGCGCGGGCGCGGGCACACTTCCCGGGTGGACTGGAACCATTACCGATTCCGCAGCCTGTGGACGCTGCCCGCGCCCGCCCCGGCGGTCTACCGCGAGCTGGAACGGCTCGAGGACTACCCCCGGTGGTGGCCCCAGACACGGGAGGTCACCCGGCTCGACGACACCACCGCCGTCCTGAGGGTCCGCTCACTGCTCCCGTACGACCTGACCACGACCCTGCGCGAGGGCAGGCGCGCCCCGGAGGCGGGCGTGCTGGAGGTCGCGATGAGCGGCGACCTGGAGGGCTGGGCGCGCTGGACGGTCACCGAGCACGGCTCCGGCGCACTCGCCCGCTACGACCAGGAGGTCGTCGTACGCAAGCCGCTCCTGCGCCGCCTCGCGGTGCCGGGGCGGCCCCTGTTCCGGGCCAACCACCGGCTGATGATGCGGGCGGGACGGCGCGGGCTCGCCGCCCACCTGGAAGCGGTTTGAAGGAAGCCCGTCGGTCCCTGTATTGTTCAGTGCGTTCCCGGGCGATTAGCTCAGCGGGAGAGCGCTTCGTTCACACCGAAGAGGTCACTGGTTCGAACCCAGTATCGCCCACGTTCGCGAGAGCGACGTGTGTCCGCAGACAACGCGGACCACGTCGCTCTTTGTGTCTTGCGCGGTTTCGCCGCGCGAAGTGGGGGCTCCGCCACCCACACCCCGGACCCCCGGAGTCACCGTGGGCCGGACATGTGAGGTCACGCCGCCGCCCGCAGGTCCGGCCGCAGCGGCCACGCCGGGTCGACCGCCTCCTCGGTCCCGTTGAGCGCGAACCACGCCTGCAGTCCCCGCGCCTGCCCCGCGTGCCACACCGCCTGCAGCGTGTGCAGCTCCGCGGCGGACAGGCGCTCCAGCCGCGACGGGAAGCGGCGGCCCACCGCCCGTACGACCTCCAGCGCCGCCTGGGCGTCGGCCGCCGCGTCGTGCGCCCCGGCCAGCTCGACGCCGTAGTGCGCGCACAGGTCGGTCAGGGTCCGGCGGCCCTTGCGGTACCGGTCCAGATGCTTGTCGAGCACCCTCGGGTCCAGCACGTGCAGCGACGTCCGCTCCAGCCAGCGGCCCAGCGACGAGGCGCGGTGCCGGCGCAACTCCCGGTCCAGCAGCGTCAGGTCGAACGGGGCGTTCATCACCACCAGCGGGCGTCCGGCGCGCGCCTGTTCGCTCAGCGCCTCGGCTATCTCCCACATCACCGGCGCCGGCCAGCGGCCGTGCCGGTGCAGATGCTCCTCGGTCAGCCCGTGCACCGCCGTCGCCGCCTCCGGCACCGGCACACCCGGGTTCACCAGCCAGCGGGTGACCCGCGGCCTGAGCCCGGGAGCGTCCTGGACGACGAGGGCCGCCGACACGATCCGGTCGGTCTCGACGTCCACACCCGTCGTCTCCGTGTCGAAGGCGGCCAGCGGCCCCTCGAACCAGCACGTCATAGGGCACTCAACTCCTCGTCCAGGCACGGCGGCTGACGCGCCGTCTTCTGTCCCGGTTCGGTGATACCCGGGCTGTTTGCGCCGTACGCCGGAAGGACACAACAGGAGTGAGGGTCTTTGCAGTTCACAGGCCCGAAGCGGGGATTCACCAGTTCTGGAAGGCTGTTGGTCATGGCCATAGCGCAGCCCGAACGGGGCGGGCTGCTGCCCGAGCGCACCGCGCCCACACGCGGCTCCCTCGCCACCACCGCCTGCATGGAGACCTTGCAGGTCGGCTACCTCCACGCGGTCGCCGCGGCGGCGGGCTGCTCGCTCTCGCAGCCCTTCCCGGACAACGGCATCGACTGGCACGTCAGCCACAGCGCCCCCGGGCACACGGTCGACGACGAGGTCACCATCAAGGTGCAGCTCAAGGCGACGTACCAGATACCGCCGAACCCGCCCGCCCGTCGCCCACCACCACCCTCAGCCGAGAAGGCTGAGCCCTCGCCCCATCAAACGGGCCGCTTCTTCTCCTTCACCCTCGACAACGACCACCTGGCGAAGCTGGCCCGCACGCCGGTCTCGGTGCACAAGATCCTCGTCGTGATGATCGTCCCCCGGTCCCGGGACCAGTGGCTGCGCGCCGGCCACGACCGGCTCGACCTCAGACACTGCTGCTACTGGACCAACCTCGCCGGACACCCGGTCACCGGCCGGCGACGCACCACCGTGCGGATACCGACCGCGCGGATCTTCGACGACCGGGCGCTGTGCGAGATCATGACGCGGGTCGGGACGGGAGGGAAACCATGACGCACGGCCCGACCGGAGAGCCCCTGCGCGCCGTGCGGCCCCACCCCGTCGACGCCACGGCCTGGAGCGAGGGCCACCCGCCCGAGTCCGGCACCGTCGACCCGGCGGTGCTGACCGCCCTGCTCCACCGGCACGGCTGGCGGCGGCGCGGCGGCGCGCCCGGCCGCTACGGCCGGTGGACCCCGCCGGGATGGGGCGCCGGCGCCACCAGCCTGCTCGTACCCGTCAGCCGCGCCTTCCCGGACAGCGACGACCTGCTCGCCGAGGCCCTGCTCGCCCTCTCCCGCAGCGGCACCCCGGCCGCCCGCGAGATCCTGGTCTCCCTCGCCGTGCCCAGCGACGAGATCCGCTGGGGCCGAGACATACCGGCGGCCGGGCCCGGTGACGCCGCGTCCTGGCCCGCGGAGGAACAGTTGCGCTCCGCCGCCCGCCGGATGCTGCTCGCCGGGGCGCTCGCCACCCGCGCACGTGCGGGTTACTACGGCGCCCGGCACCGGCGCTCCGCCGCCGAGGTCCTGGAGAACGTCCTGGTCGGTGCCGCCCCCGGCGGTCGCCGGCTCACGGCGTTCGTCCCCGTCACCACCGGCCGCCCGCTCGCCGTACGCCTCCACCACGCCCTGTACGCCGCTCGCGAGGCCGTCGACTACCGACGGGCCACCGGCGGCATGGAGGCCTTCGACACGGCCGTGGCGGCCGGCGTCAGCCACGAACTCGCCGACGCGCTCGTCGCCCTGGTCCGCGGCACCCAGGGCGCCCGCGTCGGCATCGACTGGGCGCCGGCCGCGGGCGTCCCCGAGGGCTGCGCCTCACTCGCCGAACCCGTCGAGTTCTCGCCCGGAGACCTGCCCGCCCTGCGCGAGGCCGCCGCCCGCTACCTGCGCGCCGAGCCCTCCGTGCCGGTGCGGCTCACCGGCACCGTCGTCCGCATGCGCCGGCCCGGGCCACGCGGCGCGGGCACCGTACGGCTGCGGGTGCTGGCCGGGGCGGAGGTGCCGCACGTGCGGATCACCCTGGACGAGGAGGCCTACCGGATCGCCGGTCACGCCCACCTCCTCGGGCTGCCGGTGCGGGTGCTGGGCCGCCTGGAGAGCCGGGGCGGCTTCCGGCGGCTCACCGGGGCCTGCGAGATCGCCCCCGTGCCGGTCGACGACGCGGAACGGGACCGGCTGCTGAAGGCGGTGCAGGAGCACGTGGAGGTGGCCGCCTTCTTCGAGGAGACCTGCGGCGGGGAGGGCGAGGACGGGGAGGACGGCGGCGACCGCGGGGACTGATTTCGCGGTGGGCGGGCCACGGTCGGTACGATCGCCCCCATGCGTGCGCTCCGGTATGGCGCCGCGGCCCCACCTTCAGTCAGGAGAGACCGGTGTCAGACGTCCGTGTGATCATCCAACGCGATTCGGAGCAGGAAGAACGCGTGGTGACGACGGGCACTACGGCCGCCGAGCTCTTCGCCGGCCAGCGCTCGATCATCGCGGCGCGGGTGGCCGGTGAGCTCAAGGACCTCGCCTACGAGGTCAAGGACGGCGAGACGGTCGAGGGGGTCGAGATCTCCTCCGAGGACGGCCTGGACATCCTGCGCCACTCCACCGCGCACGTCATGGCGCAGGCCGTGCAGGAGCTGTTCCCCGAGGCCAAGCTGGGCATCGGCCCGCCCGTCAAGGACGGCTTCTACTACGACTTCGACGTCGAGAAGCCTTTCCACCCCGATGACCTCAAGGCCATCGAGAAGAAGATGCAGGAGATCCAGAAGCGCGGCCAGCGTTTCTCGCGCCGCGTCGTCACCGACGACGAGGCCCGCGAGGAGCTCGCCGACGAGCCGTACAAGCTGGAACTGATCGGCCTCAAGGGCTCCGCCTCGCACGACGACGGCGCGGACGTCGAGGTCGGCGCCGGCGAGCTGACGATCTACGACAACCTCGACGCCAAGACCGGAGACCTGTGCTGGAAGGACCTCTGCCGAGGCCCGCATCTGCCCAGTACTCGCGCCATCCCGGCCTTCAAGCTCATGCGCAACGCCGCCGCCTACTGGCGCGGCAGCGAGAAGAACCCGATGCTCCAGCGCATCTACGGCACCGCCTGGCCCACCAAGGACGAGCTGAAGGCGCACCTGGAGTTCCTCGCCGAGGCCGAGAAGCGCGACCACCGCAAGCTCGGCAGCGAGCTGGACCTCTTCTCCATCCCGGAGCAGATCGGCTCCGGCCTCGCCGTCTTCCACCCCAAGGGCGGCATCATCCGCCGGGTCATGGAGGACTACTCGCGGCGCCGCCACGAGGAAGAGGGCTACGAGTTCGTCTACACCCCGCACGCGACGAAGGGGAAGCTCTTCGAGACCTCGGGCCACCTGGACTGGTACGCCGACGGCATGTACCCGCCCATGCAGCTCGACGAGGGCGTGGACTACTACCTCAAGCCCATGAACTGCCCGATGCACAACCTGATCTTCGACGCGCGGGGTCGTTCCTACCGTGAGCTGCCGCTGCGCCTCTTCGAGTTCGGCACCGTGTACCGGTACGAGAAGTCGGGCGTCGTGCACGGCCTGACCCGGGCCCGCGGCTTCACCCAGGACGACGCGCACATCTACTGCACCCGCGAGCAGATGTCGGAGGAGCTGGACAAGACCCTCACCTTCGTCCTGAACCTGCTGCGCGACTACGGTCTGACCGACTTCTACCTGGAGCTGTCCACCAAGGACCCGGAGAAGTTCGTCGGCTCGGACGAGGCGTGGGAAGAGGCCACCGAGACGCTGCGCCAGGTCGCCGAGAAGCAGAACCTGGAGCTGGTGGCCGACCCGGGCGGTGCCGCCTTCTACGGCCCGAAGATCTCCGTCCAGGCCAAGGACGCCATCGGCCGCACCTGGCAGATGTCGACCATCCAGCTCGACTTCAACCTGCCCGAGCGCTTCGACCTGGAGTACACGGCGGCGGACGGCACCAAGACCCGGCCGGTCATGATCCACCGCGCCCTGTTCGGCTCCATCGAGCGCTTCTTCGCGGTCCTCCTGGAGCACTACGCGGGCGCCTTCCCGGCCTGGCTGGCGCCGGTGCAGGCGATCGGCATCCCGATCGGCGACGCGCACGTCGAGTACCTGGAGGAGTTCGCCGCGGCGGCCCGCAAGCAGGGTCTGCGCGTCGAGGTCGACTCGTCCTCCGACCGCATGCAGAAGAAGATCCGCAACGCCCAGAAGCAGAAGGTGCCCTTCATGGTCATCGCGGGCGACGAGGACATGGCGAACGGCGCCGTCTCCTTCCGCTACCGCGACGGCTCCCAGGAGAACGGCATCCCCGTCGACGACGCCATCGCGAAGATCGCGAAGGTCGTCGAGGAGCGGGCGCAGGTCTGAGCGACCACCACGGAGGGCCCCCGGGGGAGATCCCGGGGGCCTTTCCCTGTCACCGCGCACGACGCCATATGCTGCACGCATGACGAGTGAGCCCGAGCAGCAGATCGGAGTCGGGACGCAGGACGCGTTCCAGCGCCTGTGGACGCCCCACCGGATGGCCTACATCCAGGGCGAGAACAAGCCGAGCGGCCCCGGCGCGGACGACGGCTGCCCCTTCTGCTCGATCCCGGCCAAGTCCGACGAGGACGGGCTGATCGTCCGGCGCGGCGAGCACGTGTACGCGGTGCTCAACCTGTACCCGTACAACGGCGGCCACCTGATGACCGTGCCGTACCGCCATGTCGCCGACTACACCGAGCTGACCGGCGTGGAGACCGCGGAGCTCGCCGAGCTGACCAAGCAGGCGATGACGGCGCTGCGCACCGCCTCCGGAGCCCACGGCTTCAACATCGGCATGAACCAGGGCACGGTGGCCGGCGCGGGCATCGCCGCCCACCTCCACCAGCACGTCGTGCCCCGCTGGGGCGGCGACACGAACTTCATGCCGGTCGTCGGCCACACGAAGGTGCTGCCGCAGCTGCTGGGGGACACCCGCAAGATGCTGGCGGACGCCTGGCCCTCCAGCCCGTCCGGCGTTTGAGGACGAGGCCGTCCAGGCCGAAAGCGGGGGCCCGGGGACGGCAGCACCCGGGGACGGCCACCCGGAAGCCCCCGCCCGACCGCCGGAGGCCTACGCGTCGTAGACGTCCGCCTTCTTCGGCACCGCCTCCTGCACCGCCCCGCTCAGACCGCCCGCGCGGGCACCGAACTTCTCCGTGTCCACGCCGTTCTCCTTCAGCACCTTGATCGCCGCCGAGTGCACCGCCCGCAGGACCGGGGTGGCCGCGCGCAGCGCGTCGTCGGCCATGAAGCGGTGCCGCCACGGCCGGTCCGCCCAGGCGTGCCGCAGGCCGAAGGGCTCGGGCAGCGTGAGCTTGCCCCCCAGCCAGTACAGCAGCGGGGGATACCAGGTCAGCGGGGCCCGGGCGGCCAGCCGCACCACCTCGTCGGTGTCCACCAGCGGGAGCTTGACCGTGCGGGTCTCCCAGAATTTGACCGACTTCTGGACCGTCTTCTCCTTGGCCGCCGGCTTGCTCGTGAACAGGGAGTGCACCGGCCCGAGGGCGTGCCCGGTGACCTCGATGCGCAGCGTCTCGTGCAGCACCGTGACCGTGATCAGCATGGAGATGACCAACTGGCCGTCCCACAGGGTCCACTGCACGCCCAGGTAGTGCCGGTCACCCGCGCCGAACTGCTGCTTGTCGCAGATCTCCTGTATCGCGTGCTGCTTGACCTGGTACGCCTCGACGTCCGTGCCCTCGGGCCGGGACACCGAGTCGGCGTTCTCCCCGATCGGGGTCACGATCCAGTGCCGTACGGTCGGCTTGGGGAAGCCGCCGGTGTGCAGCGGGCCCCGTTCCAGCATGCGCAGCCGGTCGTGGATGGCCTTGATGACGTCCCAGCTGCGGAACGGGTTGATCTCCCGGTCCGGGTCGACGGGGACCAGTTCCTCGGCGAGCTGCCAGCTGCCCCAGCGGGTGCCCATGCCGAGGATCCCCTTGGGACCGGCGTAGAACACGGAGTTCGACTGCTGCTCGGCGCTGAGACGGGCCAGCGACTGCCGCAGCTCCTCGGCCGCCGTCTCGCCGGGGCTGCTCGGCACCGCCTCGGGCACCTTTGCGCCCACGCCCGCGCCGGACAGGAGGCCGCTCCACCGCTCCCGGAGGTCCCGCGCCGTGCGCTCGCAGATCCGCTTGGCCCAGAACCAGCCGATCACCGGAGCGACGACGCAGGCGCGCGCGTACCAGGCCCAGAAGCCGCCGAAGGGCATCTTGAGCAGGAACAGCACGGCGAGGACCGCCATCGCGACGAGCAACGCGGTGGCGAGCGCGCCGGCCCGCTTGTCCTCGCGCCGGGCGACGGTGGTGCGGATCTGGAAGACCAGCAGCCAGATCAGCAGCCCGGGCAGGAACAGCACTCCGCACAGCACCATGACGGCACTGAGCCAGTTGTCCCGTTCCCTGCGAATGCGGTGGGCCGCGAGGCTGTGTTCCACGACCACCTGCGGCTGCGTCCCGAAGGACTGGATGAGCGGGGCCCGCTCGGGGCCCAGCATCCGGTCGATGATCGCCCGTGAGTACGCCTCGCCCAGATTCGGCCGGAAGAGCTTGATCCGGGGCTTGCTGACGGCCGACTTGTGCCACTCGCTGTTGGCCTTGAGTATCTCCTCGGCCTCGCTGTCCCGGTAGGCGGCCGAGGCCAGCGCGAACGTGGCCGTCTGCCCGCCGTCGTCCGTACGCGGTACCTGCGGTCCGAAGAAGTCCGCGTAACCGCCGTCAACGGTCATTCCCGCCCCCGATCGCCACCACTGTCGCTCCTGCGGCCTTCCCGACTTCCCTGCCCCGCACACCTGTTGATCAGGTCATCAGCGTATCCGCAGGCACCGGCATGCGTCACCGCACGGCCAAAGGCGCCGCCGCACGCGCGGGTTGGCGCACAAGCGCGCCCTCGTGCGCCGGGGGAGCGCGTCCGGTGCGGGGGGAGGGGAAAGGGGGAGCCCCGCGCCGGTCCGACAGCGCTACGACGCGGCCCGCAGCTCCTCCCGAAGACGCTCCGCGACCTGCTGCGGCATCGGTTCGTGCCGTGCGTAGCGGCGGTCGAAGCGCGCGGTGCCGTGCGAGAGGGAGCGCAGGTCCACCGCGTACCGGCCGATCTCCATCTCGGGCACCTCGGCCCGGATCACGGTCCGCCCGCCGCTGGTCTGCTCGGTGCCGAGCACCTTGCCGCGCCGCCCCGACAGGTCGCTCATCACGGCGCCCACGTAGTCGTCACCGACCAGCACGCTCACCTCGGCGACCGGCTCCAGCAGGTGGATCCTCGCCTCGGCGGCCGCCTCCCGCAGCGCCAGCGCGCCCGCCGTCTGGAAGGCGGCGTCGGAGGAGTCCACGGAGTGCGCCTTGCCGTCCAGCAGCGTCACCCGCACGTCGATCAGGGGATGGCCCGCGGCGACGCCCTTGGCGGCCTGCGCCCGCACGCCCTTCTCGACGGAGGGGATGAACTGCCGGGGCACGGCGCCGCCGACCACCTTGTCCACGAACTCGATGCCCGAGCCGCCCGGCAGCGGCTCCACCTCGATCTCGCAGATGGCGTACTGCCCGTGTCCGCCGGACTGCTTGACGTGCCGTCCCCGCCCGGTCGCCCTGCCGCCGAACGTCTCCCGCAGGGAGACCCGGTGGGGTACGACGTCGACCTGGACGCCGTAGCGGCTGCGCAGCCGTTCCAGGGCGACGTCGGCGTGCGCCTCGCCCAGGCACCACAGGACCACCTGGCGGGTGTCCTGGTTCTGCTCCAGGCGCATCGTCGGGTCCTCGGCGACCAGCCGCGCCAGGCCTTGGGAGAGCTTGTCCTCGTCGGGTTTGCTGTGCGCCTGGATGGCGAGCGGCAGGAGTGGGTCGGGCATCTCCCACGGGTCCATCAGCAGGGGGTCGTCCTTGGCCGAGATCGTGTCCCCGGTCTCCGCGCGGCTCAGCTTGGCCACGCACGCCATATCGCCCGCGATCACGTGCGAGACCGGCCGCTGCTGCTTGCCGAACGGCGTCGACAGGGCGCCGATCCGCTCGTCGACGTCGTGGTCCTCGTGGCCCCGGTCGGCCAGGCCGTGGCCGGAGACGTGCACCGTCTGGTCGGCGCGCAGGGTGCCGGAGAACACGCGGACCAGTGAGATCCGCCCCACGTACGGGTCGGAGGACGTCTTGACGACCTCCGCGACCAGCGACTCCTCGGGGTCGCACGTCCGCAGTTCGCGCGGCACACCGCCGGGAGTGGTGACCCGTGGCGCCGCGCGTTCCAGGGGCGTGGGGAAGCCCCGTGTGACCAGTTCCAGCAGCTCGACCGTGCCGAGCCCCTGCCGGGCGCCCTCGGGGGCGGGGGCGGCGGCCAGGACGGGGAAGAACACACCGCGCGCCACGGCCCGCTCCAGGTCCTCGATCAGCGTCTTCACATCGACCTGTTCGCCGCCGAGGTAGCGCTCCATGAGGGTCTCGTCCTCGCTCTCCGAGATGATCCCCTCGATCAGCATGGAACGGGCCTCGTCGATCCGCGGCAGCTGCCTCTCGCCCGGCTCGGACTCCACGCGCTCGCCCGAGGCGTAGTCGAACAGCTTCCGCGTCAGCAGTCCGGTGAGGCCCGTCACGGGCGCGTGCCCGTCGGGCGCCGGCGGTCCGTGCAGTGGCAGGTACAGCGGCAGCACGGCGTCGGGGTCGTCCCCGCCGAAGGCCTCCGCGCAGATCCGGGTCATCTCCTCGAAGTCCGCGCGGGCGGCCTCCAGGTGCGTGACCACGATGGCGCGGGGCATGCCGACGGCGGCGCACTCCTCCCACAGCATCCGGGTCGAGCCGTCCACCCCGTCGGAGGCCGAGACGACGAAGAGGGCCGCGTCCGCCGCGCGCAGACCGGCCCTCAGCTCACCGACGAAGTCGGCGTACCCGGGAGTGTCCAGAAGGTTAACCTTGATGCCGTCCCATTCGACCGGTACCAGGGAGAGCTGTACGGAGCGCTGCTGCCGGTGCTCCAGCTCGTCGTAGTCCGAGACGCAGCCGCCGTCCTCCACGCGGCCCGCCCGGTTCAGTGCCCCCGCCGTCAGCGCGAGGGCTTCCACCAGGGTCGTCTTGCCCGATCCGGAGTGGCCGACCAGCACCACATTCCGTACGGACGCGGGGTGGTCGGCCGCCGTTGCCCTGCCGGCGGCTCCGGGGTGGGTGTGTGCCTTGTCGCCCATGTCCTTGCCTCCCGTGCACGGTGAGGTCACTGTGGGCGCGGACACGCGGGACCGCGTGCACTGGCGGCTCCGGCGACGCCCGCGGTTCTTCGAGCTTTCCACTCCCGTCACGCCGCGTCCATACGAAGGACCCGATCCCGCCGCCCACCGGCCGCCCACCAGCGGGTCCGGGTGCCCGTCCGTCGCACGCGCGCGTGCGTGACTACGATGGGCCAGCCGGTGGCCAGCAGGGGCCGCGGCCACACCGACCGTCGGGAAGGCCATGCTGAACAAGTACGCGCGTGCATTTTTTACGCGTGTCCTCACACCGTTCGCCGCGTTTCTCATCCGCCGGGGCGTCAGCCCGGACACGGTCACGCTGATCGGCACCGCGGGTGTGGTCGCGGGGGCGCTGGTCTTCTACCCCATGGGCGAGTTCTTCTGGGGCACGGTCGTGATCACGCTCTTCGTCTTCTCCGACCTGGTCGACGGCAACATGGCCCGCCAGCTCGGCCGCTCCAGCCGCTGGGGCGCGTTCCTGGACTCCACGCTGGACCGGGTCGCCGACGGCGCGATCTTCGGCGGCTTCGCTCTCTGGTACGCGGGCGCCGGCGACGACAACGTCCTGTGCGCCGTGTCCATCTTCTGCCTGGCCAGCGGCCAGGTGGTGTCGTACACCAAGGCGCGCGGCGAGTCGATCGGGCTGCCGGTCGCGGTCAACGGCCTGGTCGAGCGGGCCGAGCGCCTGGTCGTCTCGCTGGTCGCCGCCGGGTTCGCGGGCCTGCACAAGTTCGGTGTGCCCGGCATCCAGTACCTGCTGCCCGTCGCCCTGTGGATCGTCGCCGCCGGCAGCCTGGTCACGCTGGTCCAGCGCGTCGTCACGGTCCGCCGCGAGGCCGCCGAGGCCGACGCCGCCGCGCAGGAGGACCAGGGCACCGAGGCGGCGAAGTGAGCGCTCAGGACCGGCTGGCCGACGCCCTGTACGGCGTCGGCTGGAGCACCGTCAAGAAGCTGCCCGAGCCCGTCGCCGTGCGCCTGGGCCGCACCATCGCTGACGTCGCCTGGAAGCAGCGCGGCACGGGTGTGCGGCGGCTGGAGGGCAACTACGCGCGCGTGGTGCCCGGTGCGAGCGCCGAACGGCTCGCCGCGCTCTCCCGCGCGGGCATGCGCTCCTACCTGCGCTACTGGATGGAGTCCTTCCGTCTCCCGGCGTGGAGCACCGAGCGCGTCAGGGCGGGATTCGTCCCCGAGGACCTGCACCACCTCACCGACGGCCTGGACGCGGGCAAGGGCGTCGTCCTCGCCCTGCCGCACCTGGCCAACTGGGACCTGGCCGGTGCCTGGGTCACCACCGAGCTCGGCATCCCCTTCACGACGGTCGCCGAGCGCCTCAAGCCGGAGACCCTGTACGACCGCTTCGTCGCCTACCGCGAAGGGCTCGGCATGGAGGTCCTGCCGCACAGCGGCGGCACCGCCTTCGGCACGCTGGCCCGGCGGCTGCGCGACGGCGGCCTGGTCTGCCTGGTCGCCGACCGCGACCTGTCCGCCTCCGGCGTGGAGGTCGGCTTCTTCGGCGAGACGGCCCGCATGCCCGCCGGCCCCGCCCTGCTCGCCCAGCAGACCGGCGCACGGCTCCTGCCGGTGACACTCTGGTACGACGACTCTCCGGTGATGAAGGGCCGGGTGCATCCGCCCGTCGGGATCCCCGAGTCAGGTACCCGGGCCGAGAGGACGTCTGTCATGACACAGGCGCTGGCCGACGCCTTCGCCACGGGAATCGCCGAGCACCCGGAGGACTGGCACATGCTGCAGCGCTTGTGGCTGAAGGATCTCGACCCGGCCAAGGCGCCCGGGGCGCGCGAGCGGGGCGCCCAGTGAGGATCGGCATCGTCTGCCCGTACTCCTGGGACGTGCCGGGCGGCGTCCAGTTCCACATCCGGGACCTGGCCGAGTATTTCGTCCGCCTCGGCCACGAGGTGTCCGTCCTCGCTCCCGCCGACGACGACACCCCGCTGCCCCCGTACGTCGTCTCGGCCGGCCGCGCGGTGCCGGTGCCGTACAACGGCTCGGTGGCCCGCCTCAACTTCGGCTTCCTGTCGGCGGCCCGGGTACGGCGCTGGCTGCACGACGGCGCCTTCGACGTCATCCACATCCACGAGCCCACCTCGCCCTCGCTCGGTCTGCTCACCTGCTGGGCCGCGCAGGGTCCGATCGTGGCCACCTTCCACACGTCCAACCCGCGCTCCCGCGCGATGATCGCCGCGTACTCCATCCTCCAGGCCGCCCTCGAGAAGATCAGCGCCCGGATCGCGGTGAGCGAGTACGCCCGCCGTACCCTCGTCGAGCACCTCGGCGGGGACGCCGTCGTCATCCCCAACGGCGTCGACGTCGACTTCTTCGCCGACGCCGAGCCCAAGCCCGAGTGGCAGGGGGACACCATCGGCTTCGTCGGGCGCATCGACGAACCCCGCAAGGGGCTGCCGGTGCTCATGCGGGCCCTGCCGAAGATCCTCGCCGCCCGCCCGCAGGCCCGGCTGCTGGTAGCCGGACGCGGCGACGAGAAGGAGGCGGTGGCCTCCCTGCCCGCCGAACTGCGCTCCCGCGTGGAGTTCCTCGGCATGGTCAGCGACGAGGACAAGGCCCGCTTCCTGCGCAGCGTCGACCTCTACGTCGCGCCCAACACCGGCGGCGAGAGCTTCGGCATCATCCTCGTCGAGGCGATGTCGGCCGGCGCCCCGGTGCTCGCCTCGGACCTCGACGCCTTCGCCCAGGTCCTCGACCAGGGTGCGGCCGGCGAACTGTTCCCCAACGAGGACGCCGACGCGCTGGCCGACGCGGCCGTGCGGCTGCTGGCGGACCCGCAACGCCGGGCGGCGCTGCGCGAACGCGGCAGCGCCCACGTACGGCGCTTCGACTGGTCCACCGTCGGCGCGGACATCCTGTCCGTCTACGAGACGGTGACGGCGGGCGCGGCGGCCGTGGCGACGGACGACCGGGCGACGGGCCTGCGCGCCCGCTTCGGACTGGCGAGGGACTGAGCGCGGGGCCCTGCGGGGGAGGTACTGCAGAGGCATCGTGATTCCCGGCCCGTCCCGCGTTGACTAGGGTTGCGGCCCGTGACCGCAACTCTCATCTGGATCCTGGTCGTCCTCGTGGCCGTCGGCCTCTACCTCAGCTGGACGGCCGGCCGCCTGGACCGCCTGCACGCCCGGATCGACGCGGCGCGTGCCGCCCTCGACGCGCAGCTGCTGCGCAGGGCGTCCGTGGCCCAGGAACTGGCCACCTCGGGCGTCCTCGACCCGGCCGCCTCCATCGTCCTGTACGAGGCGGCGCACGCCGCCCGGCAGGCGGAGGAGGAACAGCGGGAGGTCGCCGAGAGCGAACTGAGCCAGGCCCTCAGGGCGGTGTTCGCCGAACCGCAGCAGGTCGACGCCCTGCGAGAGGCGCCCGGGGGAGAGGAGGCGGCCCACGAGCTGGCCGAGGCCGTGCGGCGCGTCCCGATGGCCCGGCGCTTCCACAACGACGCGGTGGGAGCCGCGCGCCGGCTGCGCGAGCACCGCAAGGTCCGCTGGTTCCGCCTCGCCGGGCACGCGCCCTTCCCGCTGGCCTTCGAGATGGACGACGAGTCTCCGGCCGCGCTGGTCGAGCGGGCCGCGTAGCCCGCCCGGCACGGAAAACGATCCACCGCCTCCGCATTGGCCCTTGCTGTGGCCTGGTCCTCTCACGTTTCCTCGTTGCTGCAGAAACCCCCTTCTCCCAGCGAGGTACCCGTGTCCAGCACGCTCTCCGAAAACCAGGCCCCCGAGACCGGCACCGCCCGCGTGAAGCGCGGCATGGCCGAGCAGCTCAAGGGCGGCGTGATCATGGACGTCGTCACGCCCGAGCAGGCGAAGATCGCCGAGGACGCGGGCGCCGTCGCCGTCATGGCCCTGGAGCGCGTCCCCGCCGACATCCGCAAGGACGGCGGCGTGGCCCGCATGTCCGACCCGGACATGATCGAGGGCATCATCGAGGCCGTCTCCATCCCCGTCATGGCCAAGTCCCGCATCGGCCACTTCGTCGAGGCCCAGGTGCTGCAGTCCCTCGGCGTCGACTACATCGACGAGTCCGAGGTCCTCACCCCGGCCGACGAGGTCAACCACTCCGACAAGTGGGCCTTCACCACCCCGTTCGTCTGCGGCGCCACCAACCTGGGCGAGGCCCTGCGCCGCATCGCCGAGGGCGCCGCGATGATCCGCTCCAAGGGCGAGGCAGGCACCGGCAACGTCGTCGAGGCGGTCCGCCACCTGCGCCAGATCAAGAACGAGATCGCCCGCCTGCGCGGCTACGACAACAACGAGCTGTACGCCGCCGCCAAGGAGCTGCGCGCCCCGTACGAGCTGGTCAGGGAGGTCTCCGAGCTGGGCAGGCTGCCGGTGGTCCTCTTCTCCGCCGGCGGTGTCGCCACCCCGGCCGACGCCGCGCTGATGCGCCAGCTCGGCGCCGAGGGCGTCTTCGTCGGCTCCGGCATCTTCAAGTCCGGCGACCCCGCCAAGCGCGCCGCCGCCATCGTGAAGGCGACCACCTTCTACGACGACCCGAAGATCGTCGCGGACGCCTCCCGCAACCTCGGTGAGGCCATGGTCGGCATCAACTGCGACACCCTGCCCGAGACCGAGCGCTACGCCAACCGCGGCTGGTAAGGCACCGATCCCATGAGTGACACCCCCGTCATCGGCGTCCTGGCCCTCCAGGGCGACGTACGGGAGCACCTCGTCGCCCTGGCCGCGGCCGACGCCGTGGCCAGGCCGGTGAGGCGCCCCGAAGAGCTCGCCGAGGTCGACGGCCTGGTCATCCCCGGCGGCGAGTCCACCACCATCTCCAAACTGGCCGTCCTCTTCGGAGTGATGGAGCCCCTGCGCGCACGCGTGCGGGACGGCATGCCGGTCTACGGCACCTGCGCCGGCATGATCATGCTGGCCGACAAGATCCTCGACCCGCGCTCCGGGCAGCAGACGGTCGGCGGCATCGACATGATCGTGCGCCGCAACGCCTTCGGACGGCAGAACGAGTCCTTCGAGGCGGCCGTCGACGTCAAGGGCGTCGGGGGCGAGCCCGTGGAGGGCGTCTTCATCCGCGCCCCCTGGGTGGAGTCCGTGGGCGCCTCGGCCGAGGTGCTCGCCGAGCACGACGGCCACATCGTCGCCGTCCGCCAGGGCAACGCGCTGGCCACGTCGTTCCACCCGGAGCTGACCGGCGACCACCGCGTGCACCGCCTCTTCGCCGACATGGTGCGCGCGAACCGGGCCCCGGAGTCCTTGTAGGATTCCTCCGTTCGTACAAAGACGGGTTACGCGAAGGAGACAGGCAGATGTCCGGCCACTCTAAATGGGCCACGACGAAGCACAAGAAGGCCGTCATCGATGCCAAGCGCGGCAAGCTCTTCGCGAAGCTGATCAAGAACATCGAGGTCGCGGCCCGCATGGGCGGTGCCGACATCGACGGCAACCCGACGCTGTACGACGCCATCCAGAAGGCGAAGAAGCAGTCGGTCCCGAACAAGAACATCGACTCCGCGGTCAAGCGCGGCGCCGGTCTCGAGGCCGGCGGCGCCGACTACGAGACGATCATGTACGAGGGCTACGGTCCGAACGGTGTCGCGGTGCTCATCGAGTGCCTCACCGACAACCGCAACCGCGCCGCCTCCGACGTCCGCGTCGCCATGACCCGCAACGGCGGCTCCATGGCCGACCCCGGCTCGGTGTCGTACCTGTTCAACCGCAAGGGCGTCGTGATCGTCCCCAAGGGCGAGCTCGGCGAGGACGACGTCCTCGGCGCCGTCCTGGACGCGGGCGCCGAGGAGGTCAACGACCTCGGCGAGTCCTTCGAGGTGCTCAGCGAGGCCACCGACCTGGTCGCGGTCCGCACGGCCCTCCAGGACGCCGGCATCGACTACGAGTCCGCCGACGCCAACTTCGTCCCGACCATGCAGGTCGAGCTGGACGAGGAGGGCGCCCGGAAGATCTTCAAGCTGATCGACGCCCTGGAGGACAGCGACGACGTGCAGAACGTCTTCGCCAACTTCGACGTGAGCGACGAGGTCATGGAGAAGGTCGACGCGTAACGCGTCCACTGGCTCAGCGGGCCGACGGGACACACCCCGTCGGCCCGCCGCTTTGTCAGTGCCACCCGATAGCCTGCACAAACAGGTGATCGATGGGAGGGGACGTGCGCGTACTGGGGGTGGACCCCGGACTGACCCGCTGCGGCGTGGGGGTCGTCGAGGGTGTCGCGGGCAGACCGCTCACCATGGTCGGCGTGGGCGTCGTCCGCACGCCGGCGGACGCGGACCTCGGCCACCGCCTCGTCGCCGTCGAGCAGGGCATCGAGCAGTGGATCGACGAGCACCGGCCGGAGTTCGTCGCCGTGGAGCGCGTCTTCAGCCAGCACAACGTCCGCACCGTCATGGGCACCGCCCAGGCCAGCGCCGTGGCCATCCTGTGCGCCTCCCGCCGCGGCATCCCCGTCGCCCTGCACACTCCGAGTGAGGTCAAGGCCGCCGTCACCGGCAGCGGCCGCGCGGACAAGGCGCAGGTCGGCGCCATGGTCACGCGTCTGCTGCGGCTCGCGGCGCCGCCCAGGCCCGCCGATGCCGCCGACGCCCTCGCCCTCGCCATCTGCCACATCTGGCGCGCCCCCGCACAGAACCGGCTCCAGCGGGCCGTGGCCCTGCACGCGTCCCGTGCCCCCCGCACCCCGCACGTCCCGAAAGGCCGTACGACATGATCGCCTTCGTCAGCGGCACCGTCGCCGCCCTCGCCCCCGACGCCGCGGTGGTCGAGGTCGGCGGCGTCGGCATGGCCGTCCAGTGCACGCCGAACACGCTCTCCACGCTCCGCCTCGGCAAGCCCGCCAAGCTCGCCACCTCCCTCGTCGTGCGCGAGGACTCGCTCACCCTCTACGGCTTCGCCGACGACGACGAGCGCCAGGTCTTCGAGCTCCTCCAGACCGCCAGCGGCGTGGGCCCCCGCCTGGCGCAGGCGATGCTGGCCGTGCACAGCCCGGACGCCCTGCGCAGGGCGGTGTCGACCGGCGACGAGAAGGCGCTCACCGCCGTCCCCGGCATCGGCAAGAAGGGCGCCCAGAAACTGCTGCTGGAGCTGAAGGACCGCCTCGGCGAACCGGTCGGCGCCCCCGCCGTCGGCGCCCCGGTCAGCACCGGCTGGCGCGACCAGCTGCACGCCGCCCTGATCGGCCTGGGGTACGCCACCCGCGAGGCCGACGAGGCCGTCACCGCCGTGACGCCCCAGGCCGAGGCCGCCGAGGGCACGCCCCAGGTGGGACAGCTGCTGAAGGCGGCCCTCCAGACGCTCAACCGCGCCCGATAGCCGGCTAGGAGACTCACACCGTGAACTGGGACGACGACACGACCGGCACCGAAGCCGCCGAGCGGCTGGTGGGCCCGGCCGCCGACGGCGAGGACCAGGCCGTCGAGGCCGCCCTGCGCCCCAAGGACCTGGGCGAGTTCATCGGCCAGGAGAAGGTCCGCGAGCAGCTCGACCTCGTCCTGCGGGCCGCCCGCGCGCGGGGGGCGACCGCCGACCACGTCCTGCTCTCGGGCGCCCCCGGCCTCGGCAAGACCACCCTCTCGATGATCATCGCGGCCGAGATGGGCGCCCCCATCCGGATCACCTCCGGTCCCGCCATCCAGCACGCCGGCGACCTCGCGGCGATCCTCTCCTCCCTCCAGGAGGGAGAGGTCCTCTTCCTCGACGAGATCCACCGCATGTCACGGCCCGCCGAGGAGATGCTCTACATGGCGATGGAGGACTTCCGCGTCGACGTCATCGTCGGCAAGGGGCCGGGCGCCACCGCCATCCCCCTGGAGCTGCCCCCCTTCACCCTCGTCGGCGCCACCACCCGAGCCGGACTGCTGCCGCCCCCGCTGCGCGACCGCTTCGGCTTCACCGCCCACATGGAGTTCTACGGACCGGCCGAACTGGAACGGGTGATCCACCGCTCCGCCGGCCTGCTCGACGTCGAGATCGACCCGGCCGGCGCCGCCGAGATCGCCGGCCGTTCCCGCGGCACCCCCCGCATCGCCAACCGCCTGCTGCGCCGGGTCCGCGACTACGCCCAGGTCAAGGCCGACGGCCTGATCACCCAGGAGATCGCCGCCGCCGCCCTCGCGGTCTACGAGGTCGACGCCCGGGGCCTGGACCGGCTGGACCGGGGCGTGCTGGAGGCCCTGCTCAAGCTGTTCGGCGGCGGCCCGGTCGGCCTGTCCACGCTCGCCGTAGCCGTGGGGGAGGAGCGTGAGACAGTGGAAGAGGTCGCCGAACCGTTCCTCGTACGGGAGGGCCTGCTGGCCCGCACACCGCGCGGACGGGTGGCGACCCCGGCGGCATGGGCGCATCTCGGCCTCACCCCGCCACGTGCGCAGAGTTCCGGAAACGGACAACAGGACTTGTTCGGGACGTGACGGCACCGTCACGAAGAGGACATTCGCCGGAGCAGGAACCCCGGTGCCATGCTGAGCGTTGTTCCATGCGCGCGGACTCGCTTAGACTCCGCCGATGCCGCCCTTGTCGGCGGCGCACACACCCCCAACCATCAGGCCGCTCACCAATTGCGGTCGTGTGAAGGAAGTACCGACCCGTGAGTCTCGTGACCCTCCTCCCGTTCATCGTGCTCATCGGGGCCATGTTCCTGATGACCCGGTCGGCGAAGAAGAAGCAGCAGCAGGCCGTCGACATGCGGAACCAGATGCAGCCCGGTTCCGGCGTCCGCACCATCGGGGGCATGTACGCCACGGTCAAGGAGGTCAACGACGACACGGTCCTCCTTGACGCCGGCCCGGGTGTGGAGCTGCTCTTCGCCAAGAACTCCATCGGTGCCGTCCTCACGGACGAGGAGTACAACCGCATCGTCCACGGCATCGAGCACGACCTGAAGTCCGACTCCGACATCGTCCCGGACGATGCCTCCTCCCTCACCGGGACCGACGCCTCCGCCGACGACGCTGCCGCCTCCGGCGACAAGTCCGTCGACCTCGGCAAGAAGGACGCCGACGACACGCCGGCCGACGAGCCGACGGCCGGCGCCACGTCCGCCGAGGCCAAGACCGACGAGCAGGCGAAGAAGTCCGACGGCGGTTCCGAGGCGAAGTAAGCCGTGCTCCGGGGTGTGCGGACCGTTCCCGCGCACCCCGTGCGATGCGCGGCTCGCACGGATCCCGACACCATGTGATGGCCGCCGGTGACGCCTACCCGGCGCGACGCGGCCCGAGAGGGAGTACGCAAAGGTGGTAGCACCTAAAAAGGGAAAGAATGCGAGCGCTCAGAGTAAGCCCGGGCGCTCGCTGGCCCTGATTCTGATCGCCATCGTGGCGCTCACCGGAGGCATGTTCGCCTCCGGGCACACGACTCCGCGTCTCGGTATCGACCTCGCCGGCGGCACGAGCATCACGCTCCGTGCGGTCCCGGAAGAGGGCCAGAAATCGGCGATCAACAAGACCAACATGAACACCGCGGTCGGCATCATGGAGCGCCGTGTCAATGGTCTGGGTGTGTCCGAAGCCGAGGTTCAGACCCAGGGCGACCGGAACATCATCGTCAACATTCCCAAGGGCACGAATTCCGAGAAAGCCCGGGAGCAGGTCGGCACCACCGCCAAGCTCTACTTCCGCCCGGTCGTAGCCACGGAGCTGTCCGGCCCCGGCGCGACCGGCAGCCCCTCGCCGAGCGCCACCGGCAACGCCTCCGGCGAGCCGACGGACAAGGCGACCGACGGCGCGGCCGACAAGGACAAGGCCACCGACGGCGGCAAGGCGAGCGACACGCCGTCCGACGCCGCCTCGGCGAGCGCCAGCCCACAGGGCCGGGCCGCCAGCGACGCCCTCAAGGCCGACCCCAGCCCCTCCGGCGAGCCGTCCGGCGACGCCTCCCCGTCTCCGAGCGCCTCCGGCGACGACGCGGCCGCCAAGCTGCAGGAGCAGTACGCGAAGCTGGACTGCACCGACGCGGACGCCCGCGCCAAGGCCGGTGACGGTTCCAAGCCCGGCGAGTCGATGGTCGCCTGCGGTCAGAACGCGCAGGGCCAGTGGCAGAAGTACATCCTCGGCCCCGCCGCGGTCGACGGCACGGACGTCGACGAGTCCGAAGCCGTACTGAACACCCAGACCGGTGCCGGCTGGACCGTGACGATGAGGTTCACGGACGAGGGCGCCAAGAAGTTCGCCGACATCACCGGCAAGCTCGCTCAGAACCAGTCCCCGCAGAACCAGTTCGCCATCGTCCTGGACAACGAGGTCGTCTCCGACCCCTACGTCAGCCAGGCGCTCACCGGCGGCAGCGCGGAGATCTCCGGCAACTTCGACCAGGAAGAGGCCGAGGGCCTCGCCAACATGCTCTCCTACGGTGCCCTGCCGCTGACCTTCAAGGAGGACAGCGTCACGACCGTCACCGCCGCGCTCGGCGGTGATCAGCTCAAGGCCGGTCTGATCGCCGGTGCGATCGGCCTGGCCCTGGTCATCCTCTACCTGCTGGTGTACTACCGCGGCCTGTCGTTCATCGCCATCGCCTCGCTCTTCGTCTCCGCGGGGCTCACGTACGTGATCATGTCGCTGCTCGGCCCGGCCATCGGCTTCGCGCTGAACCTGCCGGCCGTGTGCGGTGCCATCGTCGCGATCGGCATCACGGCGGACTCGTTCATCGTGTACTTCGAACGCGTCCGCGACGAGATCCGGGAGGGCCGCTCGCTGCGACCCGCCGTCGAGCGGGCCTGGCCGCGCGCCCGGCGCACCATCCTGGTCTCCGACTTCGTCTCCTTCCTCGCCGCCGCGGTCCTGTTCGTCGTCACCGTCGGCAAGGTCCAGGGCTTCGCGTTCACGCTCGGCCTGACCACCCTGCTCGACGTGGTGGTGGTGTTCCTCTTCACCAAGCCGCTGCTGACGCTGATGGCCCGCCGCAAGTTCTTCGCGAGCGGCCACAAGTGGTCCGGCCTCGACCCGAAGAGCCTGGGCGCCAAGCCGCCGCTGCGCCGCACCCGCCGTCCCGCGCGCACCGTCGCCGGCCCCGTCGACCCGAAGGAGGCGTGAGATGGGGAAGCTCGGCAACCTCGGCGCCCGGCTGCACCACGGCGAGATCGGCTACGACTTCGTCAAGAACCGCAAGCTCTGGTACGGCATCTCGATCCTGATCACCATCACGGCCATCGTCGGCCTGGCGGTGCGCGGTCTGCACATGGGCATCGAGTTCCAGGGCGGCGCGGTCTTCACCACCCCGAAGAACATGAGCACCTCGGTCTCCCAGGCCGAGAGCTACGCGGAAGAGGCCTCGGGCCACGACGCGATCGTCCAGAAGCTCGGCGACGGCAGCCTCCGCATCCAGATCGCGGGCACCGACACCGAGGCCTCGGACCAGATCAAGGAAGAGCTCTCCAAGGACCTCGACGTCCCCGCGGAGAAGATCAACGCCGACCTGGTCGGCCCCAGCTGGGGTGACCAGATCGCCAACAAGGCGTGGCAGGGCCTCGGGATCTTCATGGTCCTCGTGGTCATCTACCTGGCCATCGCCTTCGAGTGGCGCATGGCGATGGCAGCGTTCGTCGCGCTGATCCACGACATCACCATCACCGTCGGCATCTACGCCCTCGTCGGCTTCGAGGTCACCCCCGGCACGGTGATCGGTCTGCTCACGATCCTCGGTTACTCGCTGTACGACACGGTCGTCGTCTTCGACAGCCTCAAGGAACAGACGAGAGACATCACCAAACAGACCCGCTGGACCTACGCCGAGATCGCCAACCGTTCGATCAACAGCACGCTGGTCCGCTCCATCAACACCACGGTGGTCGCGCTGCTGCCGGTGGCGGGCCTGCTGTTCATCGGCGGTGGTGTCCTCGGCGCCGGCATGCTCAACGACATCTCCCTGTCGCTGTTCGTGGGCCTCGCGGCCGGCGCGTACTCGTCGATCTTCATCGCCACGCCGCTCGTCGCCGACCTCAAGGAGGCCGAGCCGCAGATGAAGTCCCTCAAGAAGCGTGTCCTCGCCAAGCGCGCCCAGGCCGCGGCCAAGGGAGAGCCGGTGGAGTCCGACGCCGACGAAGCGGCCGACGAGCCCGACGACGCGGCGCCCGCCGTCGTCGGACCCCGCAACCAGCCCGCCTCCCGCGCCCGAGGCCGCGGCCGTCCCTCGGGGAAGGGCCGATGACCGAGACGACCGATATCACGGAGCTGCTGCTCAGCCGCATCCGGGACGTGGAGGACTACCCGGAGCCGGGCGTGATGTTCAAGGACATCACCCCGCTCCTGGCGGACCCCGAGGCCTTCGCCGTACTCACCGACGCGCTCGCCGAGGTGGCCCGGGACACCGGTGCCACCAAGGTCGTGGGTCTGGAGGCACGCGGCTTCATCCTGGGCGCCCCCGTGGCGCTGCGGGCGGGCCTCGGCTTCATCCCCGTACGCAAGGCGGGCAAGCTCCCCGGAGCGACCCTCAGCCAGGCCTACGACCTTGAGTACGGCTCCGCCGAGATCGAGGTGCACGCCGAGGACCTGGCCGCGGGCGACCGGGTGCTGGTCGTCGACGACGTCCTCGCCACCGGCGGTACCGCCGAGGCGTCCGTGGAGCTCATCCGCCGGGCCGGTGCCGAGGTCTGTGGCCTCGCCGTCCTGATGGAGCTGGGTTTCCTGGGCGGCCGGGCCCGCCTGGAGCCGGCCCTGACCGGGGCGCCGCTGAAGGCGCTGCTCACGGTCTGAGCCCACGTACCGCACACCTGGGGCGGGCCCGGAGGAATCCGGCGCCCGCCCCAGGCGTTTCACGGGTTGACGGCCCTCACATTGGCCTGAAGGCGGTCCCGGGGTGCAGGATCGCTACCATGGGGACTCCGGAGCCTGACCGGGGGACCCGGATCGCGCACGAGGAGTCCTCTTGCCAGACGAGGCCCAGCCACTGACCGCCGCAAAGCCCGAGTCCGCCTCGGCGCCCGCGGCGAAGCCCGCGCCGAGCGGGCCCCAGGCGAAGAACGACACCCGCGGGCCGATCCAGCACGCCCCGTCCGCGCCCGTCGACAAGCCGGCCGAGCAGCAGCCGCGTCCCAAGCCCATGCCGCCCGAGCGTGAACGCAACGCGCCCGTGGTGCGCACCCCCGCCGGGCAGCCCGCCCGCTCCGGCTCCTCCAACCGCGTCCGTGCCCGCCTCGCCCGCCTCGGCGTGCAGCGCGCCAATCCGTACAACCCGGTCCTGGAGCCCCTGCTGCGGATAGTGCGCAGCAACGACCCCAAGATCGAGGCGGCGACGCTGCGCCAGATCGAGCGCGCCTACCAGGTCGCCGAACGCTGGCACCGCGGCCAGAAGCGCAAGAGCGGCGACCCGTACATCACGCACCCGCTCGCCGTCACCACCATCCTCGCCGAACTGGGCATGGACCCGGCCACGCTCATGGCGGGCCTGCTGCACGACACCGTCGAGGACACCGAGTACGGCCTGGAGGACCTGCGCCGCGACTTCGGCGACGTCGTCACCCTCCTCGTCGACGGCGTGACCAAGCTCGACAAGGTGAAGTTCGGCGAGGCCGCGCAGGCCGAGACCGTGCGCAAGATGGTCGTCGCCATGGCGAAGGACCCGCGCGTCCTGGTCATCAAACTCGCCGACCGCCTGCACAACATGCGCACGATGCGCTACCTCAAGCGGGAGAAGCAGGAGAAGAAGGCGCGCGAAACCCTGGAGATCTACGCGCCGCTCGCCCATCGCCTGGGCATGAACACCATCAAGTGGGAGCTGGAGGACCTCGCCTTCGCGATCCTCTACCCCAAGATGTACGACGAGATCGTCCGCCTGGTCGCCGAGCGTGCCCCCAAGCGCGACGAGTACCTGGCGATCGTCACCGACGAGGTCCAGCAGGACCTGCGCGCGGCCCGTATCAAGGCGACCGTCACCGGCCGGCCCAAGCACTACTACAGCGTCTACCAGAAGATGATCGTCCGCGGCCGTGACTTCGCGGAGATCTACGACCTGGTGGGCATCCGCGTCCTGGTGGACACCGTCCGCGACTGCTACGCGGCGCTCGGTACGGTCCACGCCCGCTGGAACCCGGTCCCGGGGCGGTTCAAGGACTACATCGCGATGCCCAAGTTCAACATGTACCAGTCGCTGCACACGACGGTCATCGGGCCCAACGGCAAGCCGGTCGAGCTGCAGATCCGCACCTTCGACATGCACCGCCGCGCGGAGTACGGCATCGCCGCGCACTGGAAGTACAAGCAGGAGGCCGTCGCCGGCGCCTCCAAGGTCCGCTCCGACGCGCCCAAGTCCTCCGGCAAGGGCAAGGACGACCACCTCAACGACATGGCGTGGCTGCGCCAGCTCCTCGACTGGCAGAAGGAGACCGAGGACCCCGGCGAGTTCCTGGAGTCCCTGCGCTTCGACCTCTCCCGCAACGAGGTCTTCGTCTTCACGCCCAAGGGCGACGTCATAGCGCTCCCGGCCGGGGCCACGCCCGTGGACTTCGCCTACGCGGTCCACACCGAGGTCGGCCACCGGACCATAGGGGCACGGGTCAACGGCCGTCTCGTCCCGCTGGAGTCCACCCTCGACAACGGCGACCTGGTGGAGGTCTTCACCTCCAAGGCGGCCGGCGCGGGTCCCTCCCGCGACTGGCTCGGCTTCGTCAAGTCGCCGCGCGCCCGCAACAAGATCCGCGCCTGGTTCTCCAAGGAGCGCCGCGACGAGGCGATCGAGCAGGGCAAGGACTCCATCGTCCGCGCGATGCGCAAGCAGAACCTGCCGATCCAGCGCATCCTGACCGGCGACTCCCTGGTCACCCTCGCGCACGAGATGCGCTACTCGGACATCTCCGCGCTGTACGCGGCGATCGGCGAGGGCCACGTCTCCGCGCAGAACATCGTGCAGAAGCTGGTCCAGGCGCTCGGCGGCGAGGAGGCGGCCACCGAGGAGATCGACGAGTCGGTCCCGCCGGCCCGCGGTCGCGGCCGCAAACGCCGCACCAGTGCCGACCCGGGCGTCGTCGTCAAGGGCGTCGAGGACGTGTGGGTCAAGCTGGCCCGCTGCTGCACACCCGTCCCCGGCGACCCGATCATCGGCTTCGTCACCCGCGGCAGCGGCGTCTCCGTCCACCGCAGCGACTGCGTGAACGTGGACTCGCTCTCCCGCGAGCCCGAGCGCATCCTCGAGGTCGAGTGGGCGCCCACCCAGTCCTCCGTCTTCCTGGTCGCCATCCAGGTCGAGGCCCTGGACCGCTCCCGGCTCCTCTCGGACGTCACCCGCGTGCTGTCCGACCAGCACGTCAACATCCTCTCCGCGGCCGTCCAGACCTCCCGCGACCGTGTGGCCACCTCCCGCTTCACCTTCGAGATGGGCGACCCGAAACACCTGGGCCACGTCCTGAAGGCCGTACGCGGCGTGGAGGGCGTCTACGACGTCTACCGGGTGACATCGGCGCGCAGGCCGTCGTAGGCCGCGACAGACACGAGAGAGGGGCTTCCGTACGACGCGTACGGAAGCCCCTCTCTCGTGAACCCGTCAGCCGCCGAACTCGTGCAGCCCCTTCAGCGCCTGGTCCAGCAGGGCCTGCCGGCCCTCCAGCTCACGCTCCAGCTTGTCGGCCTTCGCGTTGTTGCCCTGGGCGCGGGCCTGCTCGATCTGGCCCCTGAGCTTGTCGACGGCGGCCTGCAGCTGACCGGTCAGGCCCTCGGCACGCGCGCGTGCCTCAGGGTTCGTCCGGCGCCACTCGGCCTCCTCGGCCTCCTGGAGGGCCCGCTCCACGGCGTGCATCCGGCCCTCGACCTTGGGCCGGGCGTCGCGCGGCACGTGGCCGATGGCCTCCCAGCGCTCGTTCACCGAGCGGAACGCGGCGCGGGCCGCCTTCAGGTCGGTGACCGGCAGGAGCTTCTCGGCCTCCTCGGCCAGCTCCTCCTTGAGCTTGAGGTTCTCCGCCTGCTCGGCGTCACGCTCGGCGAAGACGGAGCTGCGGGCGGCGAAGAACACGTCCTGGGCGCCGCGGAAGCGGTTCCACAGGTCGTCCTCGTGCTCGCGCTGCGCGCGGCCCGCGGCCTTCCACTCGGACATCAGGTCGCGGTAGCGCGCGGCCGTAGGCCCCCAGTCCGTCGAGTTCGACAGCGCCTCCGCCTCGGAGACCAGCCGTTCCTTGGTCTTGCGGGCCTCCTCGCGCTGGGCGTCCAGCTGGGCGAAGTGCTGCTTGCGCCGCTTGGAGAACGCCGACCGCGCGTGCGAGAAACGGTGCCACAGCTCGTCGTCGGACTTGCGGTCCAGCCGCGGCAGACCCTTCCAGGTGTCCACCAGGGACCGCAGCCGCTCACCGGCCGACCGCCACTGGTCGGACCGGGCCAGCTCCTCGGCCTCGGCGACCAGCGCCTCCTTGGCGGCGCGCGCCTCGTCGGACTGCTTCGCCCGCTGGACCTTCCGCTCCTCGCGGCGCTTCTCCACCAGCTCGACGAGCTTGTCCAGCCGGGTCCGCAGCGCGTCCAGGTCGCCCACCGCGTGGTGCGCGACGACCTGCTCCCGCAGGTGGTCGATGGCGGTCTGGGCGTCCTTCGCCGACAGGTCGGTGGTCTTCACGCGCTTCTCGAGGAGGCCGATCTCGACAACCAGGCCTTCGTACTTGCGCTCGAAATAGGCCAGCGCCTCCTCGGGGGAGCCCGCCTGCCAGGAACCGACGACCTTCTCGCCGTCGGCCGTACGCACGTACACGGTCCCCGTCTCGTCGACGCGGCCCCACGGGTCGCTGCTCACAGCGCCTCCTCCACATGATGCCTGCGGAGGGCTTCGCTACCCCCGGGCATCGTCCACAGTTTCGTCACGGCCAACATAGGCGACCGGCGGGGGGCCTGTCCGCATCCCGCGCGACCGAACTTTCGCTGATGAGGGTCAGGATTTCGTGACGGTGGCCTTGTCGATGACGACCGTCGCGTTGGGCGCGGTGTTGCCGGTCGTCGGGTCCGCGGGCTGGGATCCGGCGGACGCGATCTTCTTCAGGACCGTCATGCCCTCGTCCGAGATCGTGCCGAACGGGGTGTAGCTCGGCGGCAGCTGGCTGTTCTGGTACACGAGGAAGAACTGGCTGCCGCCGGAGTCCGGCTGACCGGTGTTCGCCATCGCCACCGTACCCGCCGGATACATGTTGTCCTTGAGGCTCTTGTCCTTCAGGTTCTCGTCCGGGATGTTGTAGCCCGGGCCGCCGTTGCCCTGGGCGGTGGGGTCGCCGCACTGGAGCACGTAGATGCCCTCGGTGGTGAGCCGGTGGCACTTGGTGTGGTCGAAGAAGCCCTTGCCCGCCAGGAAGTTGAACGAGTTGACGGTGTGCGGAGCCGCCTTCGCCTTCAGCGCGATGTCGATGTCGCCGCAGGTGGTCTCCAGCTTCATCGTGTACTTCGCCGACTCGTCGATGGTCATCGCAGGTTCCTTCTCCCAGGTCTGCGTCTTGACCTTGCCCTCGGCCGGCTTGTCGCACGGGTCCGGCGCCTTGCTGGACGCGGAGGCGCTCGGGGTGACCTCCGCGCTCGCGTTCGTCTTGCTGTCGTCGTCCTTCAGGACCACGCCCGTCGTGTACAGCGCGACACTGCCGATCAGGATCACGCCGAGCACCGACGCGATCGCGGCGTTGCGCATGCGCGCCCTGCGCCGCGCGGACGTGCGCCGCTGCTGCTGCCGCAAGAACTTCTCCCGGGCGAGCTGACGCCGCCGCTGCTCCTGGCTGACCACCGGGTTCTCTCCTCATGCGTCTTCGTGTGCCGACCGGTACGCGTGGGTGCGATGAGCCGACCGTGGGCGTGTAGCCCCGTACCGTATATGGGTTCGCTGAGGAATCGGCACCGCCGGTAGGCTCTGACCATGGGCGCGACCCGTTCGCAAGCCCACCCGTACCGACACAAACGAAGGACGATCGTGCTCATTGCCGGGTTCCGCGCCGGAGCATGGGGGACGAACTGTTATCTCGTCGCCCCGGCCGCCGGTGAGGAGTGCGTGATCATCGACCCGGGCCACCAGGCGGCCCCCGGAGTCGAGGAAGCGATCAGGAAGCATCGGCTCAAGCCCGTCGCCGTCGTCCTCACCCACGGCCACATCGACCACGTGGCCTCGGTCGTCCCGGTGTGCGGCGCGCACGACGTGCCCGCCTGGATCCACCCCGAGGACCGCTACATGATGAGCGACCCCGAGAAGGGGATCGGCCGCACGATCGGCATGCCGCTCATGGGCGAGCTGACCGTCGGGGAGCCGGACGACGTCAAGGAGCTGACCGACGGCGCGCGGCTGGAGCTGGCCGGCCTGACCCTGTCGGTCGCGCACGCGCCGGGCCATACCAAGGGGTCGGTGACCTTCGGCCTCCCCGAGGCGGCGGACATCCCGCCGATCATGTTCTCGGGCGACCTGCTGTTCGCCGGCTCCATCGGACGCACCGACTTCCCCGGTGGCTCCATGGACGACATGCTCGAGTCCCTGGCCCGCGTGGTCCTGCCGCTCGACGACTCCACCGTGGTGCTGCCCGGGCACAACGAGTACACGACCATCGGCCAGGAACGCGCCACCAACCCGTATCTGCGGCAAGTGGCCGCCGGCCAGGGCGCCCCGGACGCGCCCCGACGAGGAATGTGACGAGACCTTCCGTGAGCACCTTCAAGGCCCCCAAGGGCACGTACGACCTGCTGCCGCCCGACTCCGCCAAGTTCCTGGCGGTCCGCGAGGCGATCGCCGCCCCGCTGCGCAACTCGGGCTACGGCTACATCGAGACGCCCGGCTTCGAGAACGTCGAGCTCTTCGCGCGCGGTGTCGGTGAGTCGACCGACATCGTGACCAAGGAGATGTACGTCTTCGAGACCAAGGGCGGCGACCGCCTCGCCCTGCGCCCGGAGACCACCGCCCCCGTGCTGCGCGCGGTCCTCGAGGCCAACCTGCACAAGGCGGGCAACCTGCCGGTCAAGGTCTGGTACTCCGGCTCGCAGTACCGCTACGAGCGCCCCCAGAAGGGCCGTTACCGCCACTTCTCCCAGGTCGGCGCCGAGGCGATCGGTGCGGAGGACCCGGCGCTCGACGCCGAACTGATCATCCTCGCCGACCAGTCGTACCGCGCGCTCGGCCTGCAGAACTTCCGCATCCTCCTCAACTCCCTGGGCGACAAGGAGTGCCGCCCGGTCTACCGCGCCGCGCTCCAGGACTTCCTGCGCGGCCTGGACCTGGACGAGGAGACGCTGCGCCGCGCGGAGATCAACCCGCTGCGCGTCCTGGACGACAAGCGCCCGGAGGTCCAGAAGCAGCTCACCGACGCCCCGCTGCTGCGCGACTACCTGTGCGACGCCTGCAAGGCGTACCACGAGGAGGTCCGCGAACTGATCACGGCGGCCGGCGTCGTCTTCGAGGACGACCCGAAGCTGGTGCGCGGCCTGGACTACTACACCCGCACGACGTTCGAGTTCGTCCACGACGGTCTCGGCTCCCAGTCCGCGGTGGGCGGCGGCGGCCGCTACGACGGACTGTCCGAGATGATCGGCGGCCCGTCCCTCCCGTCCGTGGGCTGGGCCCTCGGCGTCGACCGCACCGTCCTCGCCCTGGAGGCGGAGGGCATCGAACTGGACATCCCGTCCGCGACCTCCGTCTTCGCGGTCCCGCTGGGCGAGGAGGCCCGCCGGATCCTGTTCGCCAAGGTCACCGAGTTGCGCAAGAACGGCGTCGCCGCCGACTTCTCGTACGGCGGCAAGGGCCTGAAGGCCGCGATGAAGGCCGCCAACCGCTCCGGCGCCCGCTACGCCCTGGTCCTCGGCGAGCGCGACCTCGCCGAGGGCGTCGTCCAGCTCAAGGACATGGAGTCCGGCGAACAGACCGCGATCGGCGTCAACGAGATCGTCGCGGAACTGGAGTCGCGGCTCGGCTAACACAGCGGCACCCTCCGGGGGTACGCGCATTCGCTCGCGCGTGCCCCGGGGGAACGGGTGGTGGCCGAAAGGCGCCGCTCAGGAGTGATCGCCGACCCGTTCATAGGTTCATCGAACGGTGGTCATACAGGCCCGTGCGGCACAATGGCCCCTGCCCGAAGCAGGTCCGACCCTCCAGTGACGGAATCGGCGTGATGAGCAAGACGACAGTGAAGGACGTCTCCACCGTGGCAGAGTCCGCGCCGGACCCCGGCGCCCGCACCCCGCGCGCAGAGGGCGGCAGCCGAGCCCTCGCACTGCTGCTGGTGATCACGGGCGCGGCCGGTCTGCTCGCTGCCTGGGTCATCACGATCGACAAGCAGAAGATCCTCGAGGCCAAGATCGCCGGCACCACCTTCACCCCCGGCTGCAGCCTCAACCCGGTCGTCTCCTGCGGCAACATCATGGAGAGCGACCAGGCCTCCGTCTTCGGCTTCCCCAACCCGATGCTCGGCCTCGTCGCCTACGGCATGGTCGTCTGCGTCGGCATGAGCCTGCTCGGCCGCGCCCGCTTCCCGCGCTGGTACTGGCTCACCTTCAACGCCGGCACGCTCTTCGGTGTGGGCTTCTGCACCTGGCTGCAGTTCCAGTCCCTGTACCGGATCAACTCGCTGTGCCTGTGGTGCTGCCTCGCCTGGGTCGCGACGATCCTGATGTTCTGGTACGTGACCTCGTTCAACGTCCGCAAGGGCTTCCTGCCCGCGCCGGGCTGGCTCAGGAGCTTCTTCGGCGAGTTCACCTGGGTCCTGCCGGTGCTGCACATCGGCATCATCGGCATGATGATCCTGACCCGCTGGTGGGACTTCTGGACCAGCTGACCGGCCTGGTGCGCCGGGCCCACCGTGCGCGCCGGGTTGTCAGTGCGGTGATTTAGGGTTCAGAGCGTGGAGCCCGACCTGTTCACCGCAGCAGCAGAAGAACGCCAGGAGAAGGACCCGACCGGCAGCCCCCTCGCCGTGCGGATGCGCCCGCGCACCCTCGACGAGGTCGTCGGCCAGCAGCACCTGCTCAAGCCCGGTTCCCCCCTGCGCCGACTGGTCGGAGAGGGCGGCTCCGGCCCCGCGGGCCCCTCCTCGGTCATCCTCTGGGGACCGCCCGGCACCGGCAAGACCACGCTGGCGTACGTCGTCTCCAAGGCCACCAACAAGCGCTTCGTGGAGCTGTCGGCGATCACCGCGGGCGTCAAGGAGGTCCGCGCGGTCATCGACGGCGCCCGCCGCGCGGTCGGCGGGTACGGCAAGGAGACCGTTCTCTTCCTCGACGAGATCCACCGCTTCAGCAAGGCCCAGCAGGACTCCCTCCTCCCGGCCGTGGAGAACCGCTGGGTCACCCTCATCGCCGCCACCACCGAGAACCCGTACTTCTCGGTGATCTCCCCCCTGCTCTCCCGCTCCCTCCTCCTCACCCTCGAACCGCTCACCGACGACGACGTCCGGGGCCTGCTGCGCCGCGCCCTGACCGACGAACGCGGCCTGGGGGAGGCCGTCACGCTCCCCGAGGACACCGAGGACCACCTGCTGCGCATCGCCGGCGGTGACGCCCGCCGCGCGCTGACCGCGCTGGAGGCCGCCGCCGGGGCCGCCCTCGACAAGGGCGAGAGCGCGGTCACCCTGGCGACGCTGGAGGAGACCGTCGACCGGGCCGCGGTGAAGTACGACCGCGACGGCGACCAGCACTACGACGTCGCCAGCGCCCTGATCAAGTCCATCCGAGGCTCCGACGTGGACGCCGCCCTGCACTACCTGGCCCGGATGATCGAGGCCGGCGAGGACCCCCGGTTCATCGCCCGCCGCCTGATGATCTCCGCCAGCGAGGACATCGGCCTCGCCGACCCGAACGCCCTGCCAATCGCCGTGGCCGCCGCCCAGGCCGTCGCCATGATCGGCTTCCCCGAGGCCGCTCTCACCCTCAGCCACGCCACCATCGCCCTGGCTCTCGCCCCCAAGTCCAACGCCGCCACCACCGCCATCGGCGCCGCCCTGGACGACGTGCGCAAGGGGCACGCCGGGCCGGTCCCGGCCCACCTGCGCGACAGCCACTACAAGGGCGCCGGAAAGCTCGGGCACGGGCAGGGGTACGTGTACCCGCACGACCTGCCGGAGGGCATCGCCGCCCAGCAGTACGCCCCGGACGAGCTGAAGGACCGCACCTACTACACCCCGACCCGGCACGGCGCCGAGGCCAGGTACGCGGACGCGGTGGAGTGGACCCGAGGGCACCTCGGTCGCAAGCGGTCCTGAGCAGCCTGTAGAATCGCCCGGAGTGCCGAGTCCCGTGCAGTCAGAACGGGACAACCGGCCGGAACCCTTCGGGGTTCCAGGAGCGTCGCGCACCGTCGATGGTGTCGCGGGCAGCCCACCACCACCCGGAGATCCGGGACAGGTCGGTGGGCCACTCGCGTGCTGCACGTATGTGCCCAGACCAGGGGAGCGGCTGCCCGGCAGGTCCCACGCGGACCCGGCGGGTTTCCCCGGCTGCGGATTGCGACCTCCCTCAACCCTGACAAGCCGGAGAACTAGGAAAGAGACACAGTGGCGAACCAGTCCCGCCCCAAGGTCAAGAAGTCGCGTGCCCTCGGCATCGCGCTGACGCCGAAGGCCGTCAAGTACTTCGAGGCCCGCCCCTACCCGCCGGGTGAGCACGGCCGCGGCCGCAAGCAGAACTCGGACTACAAGGTCCGTCTGCTCGAGAAGCAGCGTCTGCGCGCGCAGTACGACCTCAGCGAGCGCCAGCTCGTCCGTGCCTACGAGCGTGCCTCCAAGACCAACATGAAGACCGGTGAGGCCCTGGTCATCGAGCTCGAGCGCCGCCTCGACGCGCTGGTCCTGCGTTCGGGCATCGCCCGCACGATCTACCAGGCCCGCCAGATGGTCGTCCACGGCCACATCCAGGTCAACGGGCAGAAGGTCGACAAGCCGTCCTTCCGCGTCCGTCCGGACGACGTCGTGCAGGTGCGCGAGCGCTCCAAGGAGAAGACCCTCTTCACGATCGCCCGTGAGGGTGGCTTCGCCCCCGACGGCGAGACCCCGCGCTACCTCCAGGTGAACCTCAAGGCCCTGGCGTTCCGCCTGGACCGCGAGCCGAACCGCAAGGAGATCCCGGTGATCTGCGACGAGCAGCTCGTCGTCGAGTACTACGCCCGCTGATCCCAGCCCCGGCGCAGTACACCCGCGGTACCTCAGCCCGCCGTCTCCCCGCCCTTCCGGGTGGGCGAGGCGGCGGGCTTCGCCCACCCCGCGCCCGCAGCGGTCCGGCGCCCGCTCCCGCGCGGCACGGGCAGCGGGACCGGCGCCGTCCCCGGCCGCCTGAGCGCCCGCGTCACCACCTCCCGGCGGCCGAGCCGCGCTCCGTGCCGTACGCACTCCTCGTAGCGCTCGTCGCCCAGCTGCTCCCGCGCCGCCGCCTCGCACAGCTCGTGCGGGGCGTTGTAGTGCGCCGAACCGAACAGCGGCAGCCCCACCGACGGCCACATCCGCGCCGCCCCGCCCTGCAGCACCGCCGCCTCCGCGGCGTCGCCCTCCGCCACGGTGACCAGGGCCAGCAGCTCCACCGCCAGCACCGATCCCAGCTGGTCCCGGAAGCGGTGCGCACCGCGCAGACAGTCGACCAGCAACTCGCGGGCCCGCACCGGCTCACCGTCGTTCCAGGCCGCGTAGGCCAGCACGTACAGGGCGTAGCCCCGGGCCCAGCGCTCCCCGTGGTCCTCGCACACCAGGCGCACGTCCTCGCACAGGCGCACCGCGTCCGGCAGGTCGCCCTGGAACGCCAGGGTCATCGCCAGCTCCACCTGCCCCATCAGGACGTTGCTGTTGAGCTCGCCGATCTCCCGGTAGCGGTGCAGCGCCGAGCGCAACAGCGTCTCCGCGCGCGGCATGTCGTCCGTGACCAGCGCCAGACAACCGGTGCGGTGCTCCGCGTAGGCCACCGCCGTCGGGTTGGCCGACCGCTCGGCCTCCTCCCGGCACTCCTGGAGCGCCGCGAACGCGTGCGCGGTGTCGCCCTGGAGGACCGCCACGTAGCCGAGCACCCACAGCGCCTTGAGCCGGGACTGCTCGCCCGCCGTGCCCTCCGCCTCCAGCCGCACCGCCCGCTCCAGCCACCGCCGCCCCTCCGACAGCCGTCCGCAGCCGACCCAGTGGAACCACAGGGCACCCGCGAGGTACTGGCCCAGGTGCGCCTCGTCCGGCTCGGTCAGCGAGTGCTCCAGGGCCCCGCGCAGGTTCGGCAGCTCCGCTTCCACCCGCGCGGCGACCTCCAGCTGGCGCGGCGAGAACCACTCGAGCTCGCACCAGGTCGCCAGGCCCACGAACCAGTCCCGGTGCCGGCGCCGCAGCCGCGCCGCGTCCCCCGTCGCCTCCAGCCAGTCGGCGCCGTAGGCCCGCACCGTGTCGAGCATCCGGTAGCGCACTCCGGCCGGGGTCTCCTCGCGGGCCAGCAGGGACTGGGTGAGCAGCGCGGACAGGACGTCCAGCACCTCGTCGGCGGGCAGTCCGTCGCCGCTGCACACGTACTCGGCCGCCTCCAGGTCGAACGAGCCGGTGAACACCGACAGCCGCGCCCACAGCAGCCGCTCCCCGGGCGTGCACAGCTCGTGACTCCAGCCGATCGCCGTGCGCAGCGTCCGGTGCCGGGGGAGCGCGGTGCGGTCCCCGCCGGTCAGCAGGCGGAACCGGTCGTCCAGCCGTTGCAGCATCTGCCGCGGGGACAGCGCGCCGAGCCGGCCCGCCGCCAGTTCGATGGCCAGCGGAATGCCGTCCAGGCGCCGGCACAGCTCGCGCACCTCTTCCCGGTCCTCGTCCAGGGCGTGACCGCGGCCGGACCCCGCGTGCCGCTGCCCCGCCCGGACCGCCAGCAGCTCCACCGCCTCCTCCGGCCGCAGCGGAGCCAGCGGCAGCACCCGCTCCCCGGCCACCGCCAACGGCCTGCGGCCCACGGCCAGCACCCGCAGGCCGGGGGAGCGGCCCAGCAGCTCGGCCACCAGCGAGGCACACGCGTCCACCAGGTGCTCGACCCCGTCCAGGACCAGCAGCAGCTCCCGGTCGGCGAGGTGCGCGAGCAGCGTCTCGCGCGGCAGCCGGGTGGTGTGGTCGACCAGGCCCAGCGCCTCCACCACCGCGTAGTCGACGAACTCCTCGTCGCGCACCGGCGACAGATCCACCCGCCACACCCCGTCCCGGGGCGCGCACCGCGCGGCGGTCCGCACCGCCAGACGGGACTTCCCGACACCGCCCGCCCCGGTCACCGTCACCAGCCGCGCCGAGCCCAGCGCCCGGGCCAGCTCCGCGAGTTCCGCGGCTCTTCCCACGAAGGCGTCCAGTTCCAGCGGGAGGTTGCCGTGGGGGATGCGGTCGCGCCGAAGGTCTCGCATGAGACACGGAGCGTACTGAACCGTATTCACTCCGTACAATCGCTTCGCCCGACTCCCTCGTTCTCCCCAGGACGCGGACGGTAATCCGGTACGGAGCCCCGCGCCCGGCGCGATAGGCTCGGTACACGACTTTTTGATGTTCAGGCACGTCTTTCAGGGAGCGGGTGCGGCAGTGTCCGGTGGCGAGGTGGCCGGGATCCTGGTGGCCGTCTTCTGGGCGATCCTGGTCTCCTTCCTCGCCGTGGCACTGGCGAGGCTGGCCCAGACGCTCAGGGCGACCACCAAGCTGGTGGCGGACGTGACCGACCAGGCCGTCCCGCTGCTGGCCGACGCCTCGTCGGCGGTGCGTTCCGCGCAGACCCAGATCGACCGCGTCGACGCGATCGCCTCGGACGTCCAGGAGGTCACGTCGAACGCCTCGGCGCTGTCCACCACCGTGGCCTCCACCTTCGGCGGCCCCCTGGTCAAGGTCGCCGCGTTCGGGTACGGCGTGCGCCGGGCACTCGGCGGCCGCAAGGAGGACGGGCCCGCGGGCCCGGCCAAGCAGCCGCGGCGCACCGTGATCGTCGGCCGTACGATCCCGGCCGCGCGGCGGATGAAGCGGAAGAAGGACTGATCCAGCGATGTTCCGCCGTACGTTCTGGTTCGGCACCGGTGTCGCCGCCGGTGTGTGGGCCACCACAAAGGTCAACCGGAAGCTCAAGCAGCTCACCCCGGACAGCCTCGCCGCGACCGCGGCGAACAAGGCGCTGGACGCGGGTACCCGGCTCAAGGACCGCGCGGTGGGCTTCGCCCTCGACGTCCGCGAGAACATGGCCCAGCGGGAGGCCGAACTGGACGACGTGCTCGGGCTGAACGCCCCCGTCGACCGTGAACTGCCCGCACTGCGGCACCACGCCGCCATCGAGAACCGCAACGACCCGAAGTCCGTCGTCGACGTCAGGACGACGTACTCGTACAACCGGAATGAGGACCACTGATGGAGTCGGCCGAGATTCGTCGCCGCTGGTTGAGCTTCTTCGAGGAGCGCGGTCACACCGTCGTCCCTTCGGCGTCGCTCATCGCGGACGACCCGACTCTGCTCCTCGTCCCGGCCGGCATGGTGCCGTTCAAGCCCTACTTCCTGGGTGAGGTCAAGCCGCCCTTCGACCGCGCCACCAGCGTGCAGAAGTGCGTGCGCACGCCGGACATCGAAGAGGTCGGCAAGACCACGCGCCACGGCACGTTCTTCCAGATGTGCGGCAACTTCTCCTTCGGCGACTACTTCAAGGAAGGCGCCATCAAGCTCGCCTGGGAGCTGCTCACCAGCGCCCAGGACAAGGGCGGTTACGGCCTCGACCCCGAGCGCCTGTGGATCACCGTCTACGAGGACGACGACGAGGCCGAGCGCATCTGGCACGACGTCGTCGGCGTCCCCTCCGAGCGCATCCAGCGCCTGGGCAAGAAGGACAACTACTGGGACATGGGCGTCCCCGGCCCGTGCGGCCCCTGCTCCGAGATCAACTACGACCGCGGCCCCGAGTTCGGCGTCGAGGGCGGCCCGGCCGTCAACGACGAGCGGTACGTGGAGATCTGGAACCTCGTCTTCATGCAGTACGAGCGCGGCGAGGGTCCCGGCAAGGACTACCCGATCCTCGGGGACCTGCCGAGCAAGAACATCGACACGGGTCTCGGCCTGGAACGCCTCGCCATGATTCTGCAGGGCGTGCAGAACATGTACGAGATCGACACCTCCATGGCCGTCATCAAGAAGGCCACCGAGCTGACCGGCGTGGCCTACGGCGACGCCCAGGCCTCGGACGTCTCCCTGCGCGTGGTCACCGACCACATGCGCACCTCCGTGATGCTCATCGGTGACGGCGTCACCCCGGGCAACGAGGGCCGCGGCTACGTACTGCGCCGCATCATGCGCCGTGCCATCCGCAACATGCGCCTGCTCGGCGCCACCGGTCCGGTCGTCAAGGACCTGATCGACGTCGTGATCGGCATGATGGGGCAGCAGTACCCCGAGCTGATCACCGACCGCGAGCGGATCGAGAAGGTCGCCCTCGCCGAGGAGAACGCCTTCCTCAAGACGCTGAAGGCCGGCACCAACATCCTCGACACCGCCGTGAGCGACACCAAGGCCGCCGGCGGGACCGTCCTCGCCGGCGACAAGGCGTTCCTGCTCCACGACACCTGGGGCTTCCCGATCGACCTCACCCTGGAGATGGCCGCCGAGCAGGGGCTGTCCGTGGACGAGGACGGGTTCCGGCGCCTGATGAAGGAGCAGCGGGAGCGCGCCAAGGCCGACGCCCAGGCCAAGAAGACCGGCCACGCCGGCGCCGGCGCCTACCGCGAGATCGCCGACCAGGCCGGTGCCACCGACTTCGTCGGCTACACGGACACCGAGAGCGAGTCCACGATCGTCGGCATCCTCGTAGACGGTGCCTCCTCCCCGGCCGCCACCGAGGGCGACGAGGTCGAGATCGTCCTCGACCGCACCCCGTTCTACGCCGAGGGCGGCGGCCAGATCGGCGACACCGGCCGGATCAAGGTCGACTCCGGTGCCGTCATCGAGGTGCGCGACTGCCAGAAGCCGGTGCCGGGCGTCTACGTGCACAAGGGCGTCGTGCAGGTCGGTGAGATCACCGTCGGCGCCAAGGCCCACGCCTCCATCGACGACCGGCGCCGCAAGGCCATCGCCCGCGCCCACTCGGCCACCCACCTCACCCACCAGGCCCTGCGCGACGCCCTCGGTCCGACGGCCGCCCAGGCCGGTTCGGAGAACCAGCCCGGCCGCTTCCGCTTCGACTTCGGCTCGCCGGCCGCCGTGCCGACGGCCGTGATGACCGACGTCGAGCAGAAGATCAACGAGGTCCTCGCCCGGGACCTGGACGTGCGCGCCGACGTCATGGGCATCGACGAGGCCAAGAAGCAGGGCGCCATCGCCGAGTTCGGCGAGAAGTACGGCGAGCGCGTGCGCGTCGTGACCATCGGTGACTTCTCCAAGGAGCTGTGCGGCGGCACCCACGTGCACAACACCGCCCAGCTCGGCCTGGTCAAGCTGCTCGGCGAGTCGTCCATCGGCTCCGGCGTGCGCCGCATCGAGGCCCTGGTCGGTGTGGACGCCTACAACTTCCTCGCCCGCGAGCACACGGTCGTCGCCCAGCTCCAGGAGCTGATCAAGGGCCGCCCGGAGGAGCTTCCGGAGAAGGTCTCCGCCATGCTCGGCAAGCTGAAGGACGCCGAGAAGGAGATCGAGAAGTTCCGCGCCGAGAAGGTCCTCCAGGCCGCCGCCGGTCTCGCCGAGTCCGCCAAGGACGTACGCGGCGTGGCCGTCGTCACCGGCCGGGTCCCGGACGGCACCACCGCCGACGACCTGCGCAAGCTCGTCCTCGACGTACGCGGCCGCATCCAGGGCGGCCGGGCCGCCGTGGTCGCGCTGTTCACCACGGTGGGCGGCAAGCCGCTCACGGTCATCGCCACCAACGACGCCGCTCGCGACCGCGGTCTCAAGGCCGGTGACCTGGTGCGCACCGCCGCCAAGACCCTCGGCGGCGGCGGTGGCGGCAAGCCGGACGTCGCCCAGGGCGGCGGCCAGAACCCGGCCGCCATCGGCGAGGCCGTCGACGCCGTCGAGCGCCTCGTGGCGGACACCGCCAAGTGAGCGGCGCGGCGAACGGCCGGATGGACGACGGCCGGATGGACCAGCGGGCGGACCGCCGGGCGGATGACCGTACGAACGGCCGGACGGACGAGCCTGCGGGCAGCCGGACGGATGATCGGACGGACGCCGGTCCGGCCATGCGCCGCGGCCGCCGCCTGGCCATTGACGTCGGGGACGCCCGCATCGGGGTCGCCTCCTGCGACCCCGACGGGATCCTCGCCACCCCGGTGGAGACCGTCCCCGGCCGCGACGTCCCGGCGGCGCACCGCCGGCTGCGCGCGCTGGTCGAGGAGTACGAGCCGATCGAGGTCGTCGTCGGCCTCCCTCGCTCCCTCAAGGGGGGCGAGGGCCCGGCCGCGGCCAAGGTCAGGCGCTTCGCACAGGAGCTGGCCCGGGGCGTCGCGCCGGTCCCGGTCCGGCTCGTCGACGAGCGGATGACGACGGTGACGGCGACCCAGGGACTGCGCGCCTCGGGCGTGAAGTCGAAGAAGGGCCGTTCCGTCATCGACCAGGCCGCCGCTGTGATCATCCTCCAGCAGGCCCTGGAATCCGAACGGGTGTCAGGCAGGCCACCCGGCGAGGGCGTCGAAGTGGTCATCTGATCGCGATACGGTAACGTTCCGCGCGATGCGGAGGCATTCGAACAGCCACCGCACAGCAAGAGGCGGAACGGAAGCCGGCCCCCATGACAGGTCGCGCGCGCCCCCGCCTCGCGGCTCTAGGGGATCGATGACTGAGTATGGCCGGGGCCAAGGCTCCGAACCGTGGCATCCGGAGGACCCGTTGTACGGGGACGGCGGATGGGGCGGGCAGCAGACCCACACGGGTCAGCAGCCCCCCTACGGCGGCCAGCCGCAGCAGTATCCGGAGCAGCCGCAGTCGCAGCAGCAGTACGGCGACTGGGGCGACGGCGGCCAGCCCGCATACGGTCACCAGCCGCAGTACGACCAGTACGGGCAGCAGCACCCCGAGCCGCAGTACGACCAGTACGGCCGGCCGCAGTACCACCAGCAGTCCGGAGACCAGCAGCAGTACGACCAGCGGTACGGCGATCAGCAGCAGTACGACCAGCAGTACGGCGACCAGGCGAACCCCCAGCACCAGCAGGGCTACGGCGACGGCGGCTGGGGCTCCGGCGCCCAGCCCCAGGCGCAGTACCCCGCCGACCCGTCGGACCCCTACGGCCAGCAGGCCGCCTACGGCCCGGACCAGCCGGACTACTACGGCACCCCGGAGGCCTATCCGCCGCCGGAACCGCCCACGCGCCGGCGCGCCGAGCCCGAACCGCAGCGGACCGACTGGGACCCGGGCCCCGACGAGGGCGAGCACGCCTTCTTCGCGGGCGGGGACGCCGGGGAGGAAGACGAGACCGCCGACGACGGCCGCGGCGAGCGCAGGACCCGGGGCGGCGGGAAGCCCAAGAAGCGTCGCAACGGATGCGCGTGCCTGGTGGTCTGCCTGGTACTCGGCGGCGGCGTCGCGGGTATCGGGTACTTCGGCTACCAGTTCTACCAGGAACGTTTCGGCGCGGCCCCCGACTACGCGGGCGACGGCAACGGCGAGCAGGTCACCGTGACCATCCCCAAGGGCGCCGGCGGCTCGACGATCGGCCAGGAGCTCAAACGCAAGGGCGTGGTGAAGAGCGTCGACGCCTTCATCGCCGCCCAGCAGAGCAACCCGCGCGGCAAGAGCATCCAGGACGGCGTCTACACGCTGCAGAAGGAGATGTCGGCCGCGAGCGCGGTCGAACTCCTGCTCAACCCCAAGAGCCGCAGCAACCTGATCATCGCCGAGGGCAAGCGCAACGTCGACGTGTACAAGATGATCGACAAGCAGCTCGGCGTGGACGAAGGCACTACGGCCAAGGTCGCCAAGACCGAGTGGAAGAGTCTCGGCCTGCCCGAATGGGCGATGAACCACAAGGACGTGAAGGACCCGCTGGAAGGGTTCCTCTACCCGTCCAGCTACTCGGCGGCCAAGGGGCAGAAGCCCGAGGAAGTGCTGAAGCAGATGGTGGCGCGGGCCAACGAGCAGTACGAGAAGATCGGGCTCGAGGAGAAGGCGGAGGGCCTGGGCCTCAAGGGCCCCTGGCAGTTGCTCACCGTGGCGAGCCTCGTGCAGGCCGAGGGCAAGACCCACGAGGACTTCCGCAAGATGTCCGAGGTCATCTACAACCGGCTCAAGCCCACCAACACCGAGACGAACCAGGAGCTCCAGTTCGACTCGACCTTCAACTACCTGATGGGCCAGAGCAAGATCCGCATCAGCGAGTCCGAGATCAACAGCAACCCGGACCCGTACAACACCTACACCAACAAGGGACTGCCGCCCGGCCCCATCGGCAACCCCGGCGAAGAGGCGCTGAAGGCGGCGCTCGACCCGACGAGCGACGGCTGGATGTACTTCGTCGCCACCGACGGCGTGAGCAAGACAGAGTTCGCCAAGACACACGACGAGTTCCTGAAGCTGAAGGACAAATACAATGCCAGCTCCGGCAACTGACCGTCGCCGGGCCGCCGTTCTCGGTTCCCCGATCGCGCACTCGCTCTCCCCGGTGCTGCACCGCGCCGCCTACGCCGAGCTGGGGCTGGAGCGCTGGGCGTACGACCGCTTCGACGTCGACGAGGCGGCGCTGCCGGGCTTCTTCGAGAAGCTCGGCCCCGAGTGGGCGGGACTGTCGCTGACCATGCCGCTGAAGCGGGCGGTCATCCCGCTGCTCGACTCGATCAGCGAGACCGCCGCCTCCGTGGACGCGGTCAACACCGTCGTCTTCACCGAGGACGGCCGGAAGATTGGCGACAACACGGACATCCCGGGCATGGTCGCCGCCCTGCGCGAGCACGGCATCGAGAAGACCGAGACCGCCGCGATCCTCGGCGCCGGCGCCACCGCCTCCTCCGCGCTGGCCGCCCTGGCCCGGATCTGCACCGGCGAGATCGCCGTCTACGTCCGCAGCGAGGCGCGCGCCGCCGAGATGCGGGGCTGGGCGGAGCGCCTGGAGGCCGATGTGCGGATCGCCGACTGGGCGGACGCCGAGGAGGCGCTGCGCGCCCCGCTGGTCGTGGCCACCACCCCGGCCGGTGCCACCGACGCCCTCGCCGCCGCCGTCCCGGAGATGCCCGCGACCCTCTTCGACGTGCTCTACGACCCGTGGCCCACCACACTCGCCGCCCGCTGGTCCGCGTACGGCGGCGCCGTCGTCAGCGGCCTCGACCTGCTGCTGCACCAGGCGGTGCTCCAGGTGGAGCAGATGACCGGCCGGTCGCCGGCGCCGCTCGCGGCCATGCGCGCGGCCGGGGAACGCGCCCTCGCCGGCTGACCGCCGCGCGGTGCGCCGCGCCCGCTCCCGCCCTGTCCGTCCAGCGGACCGGTTCCGGACCGTACCCGCGGACGTGGGAGGATCGGAGGTGGCGGGCCGGGGCCGCGCACCCGGTCGGGCCGTTGCCGTACGTGGTCAGGACGCGTACGCGAGGCATAACCGGGGCGCGAGCACTGAGGAGCACCGTTGAGCAGGTTGCGCTGGCTGACCGCGGGGGAGTCCCACGGTCCCGCACTCGTCGCGACGCTGGAGGGTCTGCCCGCCGGCGTGCCGATCACCACGGACATGGTGGCGGACCATCTGGCGAGGCGGCGGCTCGGCTATGGCCGCGGTGCGCGGATGAAGTTCGAGCGTGACGAGGTCACCTTCCTCGGCGGTGTCCGGCACGGGCTCACCCTCGGTTCCCCGGTCGCGGTCATGGTGGGCAACACCGAGTGGCCCAAGTGGGAGCAGGTCATGGCGGCCGACCCGGTCGACCCGGAGGTACTGGCCGGCCTGGCCCGCAACGCGCCGCTGACCCGTCCGCGTCCCGGTCACGCGGACCTCGCCGGCATGCAGAAGTACGGCTTCGACGAAGCCCGGCCGATCCTGGAGCGCGCCTCCGCGCGGGAGACGGCGGCCCGCGTGGCGCTGGGCGCGGTGGCGCGGTCGTACCTCAAGGAGACGACCGGCGTGGAGATCGTCAGCCATGTGGTCGAGCTGGCCTCGGCCAAGGCCCCCCAGGGCGTGTACCCGACGCCGGCCGACGTGGAGAAGCTGGACGCCGACCCCGTGCGCTGCCTGGACGCCGACGCCTCGAAGGCGATGGTCGCCGAGATCGACCAGGCCCACAAGGACGGTGACACCCTCGGCGGCGTCGTCGAGGTCCTCGCCTACGACGTGCCGGTGGGCCTCGGCTCGCACGTCCACTGGGACCGCAAGCTCGACGCACGGCTCGCGGGCGCGCTCATGGGCATCCAGGCGATCAAGGGCGTCGAGATCGGTGACGGCTTCGAGCTGGCCCGGGTGCCGGGCTCCCAGGCCCACGACGAGATCGTGAACACGGCCGAGGGCATCCGCCGGGTCTCCGGCCGCTCCGGCGGCACCGAGGGCGGCCTCACCACCGGCGAGCTGCTGCGGGTGCGGGCCGCGATGAAGCCGATCGCCACTGTGCCGCGCGCCCTGAAGACCGTGGACGTCACCACCGGCGAGGCCACGCAGGCCCACCACCAGCGCTCCGACGTGTCCGCCGTGCCGGCCGCGGGCATCGTCGCCGAGGCGATGGTCGCCCTCGTCCTGGCGGACGCGGTGGCGGAGAAGTTCGGCGGCGACAGCGTGACCGAGACGCGCCGCAACGTGCGGTCCTACCTCGACAACCTGGCGATCCGGTGAGCGCCCCGCTGATCGTCCTGATCGGCCCGATGGGGGTCGGCAAGTCCACGGTGGGGCAGCTGCTGGCCGAGCGCCTGGGCACGGGCTACCGGGACACGGACGCGGACATCGTCGCCGCGCAGGGGCGGGCCATCGCCGAGATCTTCGTCGACGAGGGCGAGGCCGCCTTCCGGGCCCTGGAGAAGGAGGCCGTGCGGAGCGCGCTCGCCGAGCACGAGGGTGTCCTCGCCCTCGGCGGCGGTGCGATCCTGGACGCGGACACCCGCGCGCTGCTCGCCGGGCAGCGCGTCGTCTACCTCTCGATGGGCGTCGAGGAGGCCGTCAAGCGCACCGGTCTGAACGCCGCGCGCCCGCTGCTCGCCGTCAACCCGCGCAAACAGTGGCGCGAGCTGATGGAGGCCCGCCGCCACCTCTACGAGGAGGCCGCCACGGTCGTCGTGGCCACCGACGGCCGTACGCCCGAAGAAGTCGCCGAAGCCGCCCTGGACGCAGTGGAGTTGAAAGAAGCATGAGCGAGGCAGTCACCCGGATCCAGGTCGGCGGCACCCCGGGTTCCGACCCCTACGAGGTCCTGGTGGGCCGTCAGCTCCTGGGTGAGCTGGGCGGCCTGATCGGCGCCAAGGCCAAGCGGGTCGCGGTCATCCACCCCGAGGCCCTCGCCGAGACCGGTGACGCGCTGCGCGCCGACCTCGCCGAGCAGGGCTACGAGGCGATCGCCATCCAGGTGCCCAACGCGGAGGAGGCCAAGACCGCCGAGGTCGCCGCCTACTGCTGGAAGGCGCTCGGCCAGTCCGGCTTCACCCGCACCGACGTCATCGTCGGCGTCGGCGGCGGGGCCAGCACCGACCTGGCCGGCTTCGTGGCCGCGACGTGGCTGCGCGGCGTGCGCTGGATCGCCGTGCCCACCACCGTGCTGGCCATGGTGGACGCGGCCGTCGGAGGCAAGACCGGCATCAACACCGCCGAGGGCAAGAACCTCGTCGGCTCCTTCCACCCGCCGGCCGGTGTCCTGTGCGACCTGGCCGCGCTGGACTCGCTGCCGGTCAACGACTACGTCTCCGGACTCGCCGAGGTCATCAAGGCCGGCTTCATCGCCGACCCGGCGATCCTGGACCTGATCGAGGCCGACCCGCAGGCCGCGCGCACTCCCGCCGGACCGCACACCGCCGAGCTGATCGTGCGCTCCATCAAGGTCAAGGCGGAGGTCGTCTCCTCGGACCTGAAGGAAGCCGGTCTCAGGGAGATCCTCAACTACGGCCACACCCTCGGCCACGCCATCGAGAAGAACGAGCGCTACAAGTGGCGCCACGGCGCCGCCGTCTCCGTCGGCATGCACTTCGCCGCCGAACTGGGCCGTCTCGCGGGCCGTCTGGACGACGCCACCGCCGACCGGCACCGCAGCATCCTCGAAGCGGTCGGCCTGCCGCTGCACTACCGCTACGACCAGTGGCCCAAGCTCGTCGAGAACATGAAGGTCGACAAGAAGTCCCGCGGCGACCTGCTGCGCTTCATCGTCCTGGACGGCCTCGCCAAGCCCACCGTGCTGGAGGGCCCCGACCCGGCCGTCCTCCTCGCCGCCTACGGCGAGGTGGGCGAGTAGTACCCCGGCGTACCTTCCGTCCGATTCGCCTTGCGGGGCGGGCACTTCACACCGCCCCCGGCCGTTCACCAAACGACGGCCGGGGGCGGTACCGTTCGGTAGCAGCGGGCGGGCCACCCCCTCCCGCCGTCAGCGCCCATCGCCTGTACGAGACGGAGTGGCACCGGATGCAGCACGCAGTGGGTTCTCCGCTGCCGCCGCCCCCTCAGCCGGGGCACGGACCGGCCGTCGGCTGGTCCCCGGCCGCACACCACCCGGGCCCGCACCAGGGGGCCGCCCCGGTGCCGCCGCCCGTGGCGCCGGGATACCCCGCGCAGGCCCCGCCTCCGCACCCCGTGGCCCCCCAGCAGGCCCCCGCCCCCCAGCAGCCCCCCGCCCCCCAGCAGCCCCCGGGCGCGCACCAGGCGCCAGGGCCGCACCGGGCCGCCCCCGTACCGCCCGCGCCGGACACCACCGGCACCACCGGCCACGTTCCGCTGCCGCCCGGCGCCCCCGTGGCCGTGCCCAGTGTGCCGCCGGCGGCGACGGCCCTGCCCGACCCGGCCTCGGCCACCCTGGCGGTACTGCTCATCGGTCCCGCGGGCGCGGGCAAGACCAGCGTCGCCAAGTACTGGGCGGACCACCGCCGGGTGCCCACCGCGCACATCAGCCTCGACGACGTCCGTGAATGGGTCCGCTCCGGCTTCGCCGACCCCCAGACCGGGTGGAACGAGAACAGCGAGGCGCAGTACCGCCTCGCCCGCCGCACCTGCGGTTTCTCCGCCCGGAACTTCCTCGCCAACGGCATCTCCTGCATCCTCGACGACGCGGTCTTCCCGGACCGCCCGGTCGTCGGCCTCGGCGGCTGGAAGCGGCACGTCGGACCCGGTCTGCTGCCGGTCGTCCTCCTGCCGGGCCTGGACATCGTCCTGGAACGCAACGCCGAGCGCAGCGGCAACCGCCGCCTCACCGACGAGGAGGTCGCCCGCATCCACGGCCGCATGGCCGGCTGGTACGGCTCAGGCCTCCCGATCATCGACAACTCCCAGCTCGACGTGCCGGAAACGGCGAGAGTCCTGGACGAGGTCCTGTCCCGCTCGATAGCGAGCCCGCCTGCCTGGTAGGCGCGGGGGAGTATGCCGGCCAAGGGGCGTGGGGAACTGCGCGACCAGCCCCGACTCGCCGGTGGACGCCACACAACGATCACCCCCGCCCCAGTCGGCGCAACCCGGCATCCCCACTCGGCCTCTCCCGAGCGGCGCCAGGTGAGCGGAGCTCATACGCTCGCCTCATGTCACAGGTGTACGCGGCCCGCCGAACCCGCCTACGAGAACGCTGCAACGCGGGCGGCAGCGCGGCGGCGCTCGTCTCCCGGCCCGCCAACGTGCGCTACCTCGCGGGTACCGCCCCGCACGGTGCCGTGCTGCTCCTGGGCAAGAGCGAGGACCTCCTGGTCTGCTCCGTCCCGCCGGACGACCGGCCCGCCGACGGAAGGCCCGACGACTCACTCCCGGTGCGCACGCTGCCCGGCCCCGGCGGCGACGCGGCCGTCGCGGCCACCGGCCTCGCGGCGGCCCAGGGCGCCGAGTCCCTCGCCACCGAGGACCACCACCTCACCGTGGTCCGGCACCGCGCCATGCGCTCGGTCGCACCGCGCCTGCGCCTGACCGACCTCGGCCAAGCGGTCGAGCAGCTCCGGGTGGTCAAGGACGAGGAGGAGATCTCCTGCCTGCGCATCGGCGCCGAGATCGCCGACCAGGCCCTCGGCGAGCTGCTGGAGTCCATCCTGGTGGGCCGTACCGAGCGGCACCTCGCCCTGGAGCTGGAACGCCGCCTGGTGGACCACGGCGCCGACGGCCCCGCCTTCCCGACGTCCGTCGGCACCGGCCCGAACTCCGGGCGCCGCGGCCACCGCCCCACCGACCGGCGGGTGGAGGAGGGCGACTTCCTCTCCGTCTGCCTGGGCGCCACCTACCGCGGGTACCGCTGCGAGATCGGCCGTACGTTCGTCATCGGAACGTCTCCGGCCGACTGGCAGATCGAGCTGTACGACCTCGTCTTCTCCGCCCAGCGGGCCGGCCGGGAGGCCCTCGCGCCCGGCGCGGCCTGCCGGGACGTGGACCGGGCCGCCCGCCAGGCACTGGATTCCGCCGGGTACGCTGAGCACCTTCCCGCCCTCACCGGTCACGGGGTCGGACTCGAAATCGACGAGGACCCGCAGTTGGCTCCCGCGGCCATGGGTAAACTGGACGCTTGTGTGCCGGTCACCGTCGAACCGGGGGTTCACCTCCCGGGCCGGGGCGGGGTCCGGATCGATGACACGCTCGTCGTGCGCCCCGAGGCGGACGGCGGACCCGAGCTACTCACCATCACGACCAAGGAGCTGCTCGCGCTCTAGCCTTCGCGCTGTGCGCATGCCTGCACCGGGGTCGTCCACGTCAGTCCAGTCCAGGAGATTCCGCAACCGTGGCTTCCACGAACGACCTCAAGAACGGCATGGTGCTCAAGCTCGAAGGCGGCCAGCTCTGGTCCGTCGTCGAGTTCCAGCACGTCAAGCCCGGCAAGGGCCCGGCCTTCGTGCGCACCAAGCTCAAGAACGTGCTTTCCGGCAAGGTCGTCGACAAGACCTTCAACGCCGGCGTCAAGGTCGAGACGGCCACTGTCGACAAGCGTGACATGCAGTTCTCGTACATGGACGGCGACTACTTCGTCTTCATGGACATGGAGACCTACGACCAGCTGCACATCGACCGCAAGGTCGTCGGCGACGCCGCCAACTTCCTGATCGAGGGCTTCGAGGCCACCGTCGCGCAGCACGAGGGCGAGGTGCTCTTCGTCGAGCTGCCGGCCGCCGTCGAGCTGGTCATCCAGGAGACCGAGCCGGGCGTCCAGGGCGACCGCTCCACCGGCGGCACCAAGCCCGCCATCCTGGAGACCGGTCACCAGATCAACGTCCCGCTCTTCATCACCACCGGTGAGAAGATCAAGGTCGACACCCGCACGAGCGACTACCTCGGCCGGGTGAACAGCTAACCGTGGCTGCCCGCAACACGGCCCGCAAGCGCGCCTTCCAGATCCTCTTCGAGGGCGATCAGCGCGGCGCCGACGTCCTGACGGTCCTCGCCGACTGGGTCCGGCACTCCCGGTCCGACACCCGGCAGCCGCCGGTGAGCGAGTACACGATGGAGCTGGTCGAGGGCTACGCCGAGCGCGCCGAGCGCGTCGACGAGCTCATCGCCCAGTACTCGGTCGGCTGGACGCTCGACCGGATGCCGGTCGTCGACCGCAACATCCTGCGCCTGGGCGCGTACGAGCTGATCTGGGTCGACGAGACCCCGGACGCCGTCGTCCTGGACGAGATGGTGCAGCTGGCGAAGGAGTTCTCCACGGACGAGTCGCCCGCGTTCGTCAACGGCCTGCTCGGCCGGCTGAAGGACCTCAAGCCTTCGCTGCGTCGCGACTAGCTCCACGACGTGCCGAAAACGCCGGGGTGGCGGGAACCGAACGGTTCCCGCCACCCCGGCGGCACGTTTCTGCTGAGGCTGCTGCGGCTCAGATGTCCTCGTGGGACGCCACCGCGCGGCGCGCGTCCGCGTCCAGGACGCCCCAGCTGATCAGCTGCTCGGTCAGGACCGAGGGCGACTGGTCGTAGATGACGGCGAGAGTGCGCAGGTCGTCCTGGCGGATCGAGAGCACCTTGCCGTTGTAGTCACCGCGCTGCGACTGGATCGTGGCCGCGTAGCGCTGGAGCGGGCCCGCCTTCTCGGCCGGCACCGTGGCCAGCCGCTCCAGGTCCAGGACCAGCTTCGGCGGGGGCTCGGCGGCACCGCCCGGGGTGGTGCCCGGGAGCAGCTCCTGCACGGGAACGCCGTAGAAATCAGCCAGCTCGGCGAGGCGCTGCACGGTCACGGCGCGGTCGCCGCGCTCGTACGAACCGACCACCACGGCCTTCCAGCGGCCCTGGGACTTCTCCTCGACACCATGGAGGGAAAGGCCCTGCTGGGTGCGGATGGCCCGGAGCTTGGCCCCGAGCTGTTTGGCGTATTCGCTGGACATATGGCTCCCCGGACAAGGTGTCGACGCGGTCTGCACAGGTGCGCACCCGCGCGGCTGGTAACTCACTGTGAGGTTACGCAGCGTTACTCTTGTGCGTCAAGCCGAATGGTCCGCACCGACTCTTCCGTGGTATTCGCCTTCCGTTGCTCCGAACGGGTGGTGACGGGGTGGCGCAAGGGTGACGCGGGAGCGTCCCAGGGGTCGTCGAGACGGTTCTGTGAGCCTGATACCGTGGGTGGCGCACATCCCGACGTCCTTTAAGGTCCGTCCCGTGAGGCGGAGAAGGAGGTCCGTTTCGTATGGACAAGCAGCAGGACGCGCCCTCGGGCGCGCAATCCGATGCGCGGCCCGTTCTCGAAGGCCCCGACATCGCCCGGGTCCTGACCCGCATCGCCCACGAGATCGTCGAACGCGCCAAGGGTGCCGACGACGTGGTGCTCCTCGGCATCCCGACCCGCGGCGTCTTCCTCGCCCGGCGGCTCGCCGACAAGCTCGAGCAGATCACCGAACGCAAGATGCCGGTCGGCTCGCTCGACATCACCATGTACCGCGACGACCTGCGCATGCACCCGCCGCGCGCCCTGGCCCGCACCGAGATCCCCGGTGACGGCGTCGACGGCCGTCTGGTCGTCCTCGTCGACGACGTGCTCTTCTCCGGCCGCACCATCCGTGCCGCCCTCGACGCGCTGGGCGACATCGGCCGCCCGCGCGCGGTGCAGCTCGCCGTGCTCGTCGACCGCGGCCACCGTGAACTGCCCATCCGCGCCGACTACGTCGGCAAGAACCTCCCGACGTCGCTGCGGGAGACGGTCAAGGTCCAGCTCGCCGAGGAGGACGGTCGCGACACCGTGCTGCTCGGTGCCAAGCCGGCCTCCCCGGGCGCCCACCCGTAGCACCCCGCGTACGCGCCCAGCCGTGCCGTACGCCCGCTCGGTGTGCCCGCACGCACGCCCGGCCGCCCGAATTATCCCGCTCTTCCGCATGAATCGCCCTACGGAGCCTGACAGATGCAGCGTCATCTCATCTCGGCCGCCGACCTCACCCGCGACGACGCCGTCCTGATCCTCGACACCGCCGAGGAGATGGCCCGGGTCGCCGACCGGCCGATCAAGAAACTGCCGACCCTGCGCGGCCGGACCGTCGTCAACCTCTTCTTCGAGGACTCGACACGGACCCGGATCTCCTTCGAGGCCGCCGAGAAGCGCCTGTCGGCGGACGTCATCAACTTCACCGCCAAGGGCTCCAGCGTCTCCAAGGGCGAGTCCCTCAAGGACACCGCCCAGACCCTGGAGGCCATGGGAGTCGACGCCGTCGTCATCCGGCACGGCGCCTCCGGCGCGCCCTACCGCCTGGCCACTTCCGGCTGGATCGACGCCCACGTCATCAACGCCGGTGACGGCACCCACCAGCACCCCACCCAGGCCCTGCTGGACGCCTTCACCATGCGCCGCCGCCTGGTCGGCCCCGACGCCGGCCTCGGCAAGGACCTCGACGGCCGCCGCGTCACCCTGGTCGGCGACATCCTGCACAGCCGCGTCGCCCGCTCCAACGTCGACCTGCTGCACACCCTCGGCGCCGAGGTCACCCTGGTCGCCCCGCCCACCCTGCTGCCGGTCGGCGTCGAGACCTGGCCCTGCGAGGTCTCCTACGACCTCGACTCCACCCTGACCAAGTCCGACGCGGTGATGCTGCTGCGCGTGCAGCGCGAGCGCATGAACGCCGCCTTCTTCCCCACCGAGCGCGAATACTCCCGCCGCTACGGCCTCGACGGCGACCGCATGGCGAAGATGCCCGACCACGCCATCGTGATGCACCCCGGCCCGATGGTCCGCGGCATGGAGATCACCGCCGACGTCGCCGACTCCGACCGCTGCACCGTCGTCGAACAGGTCACCAACGGCGTCTCCGTCCGGATGGCCGTCCTCTACCTGCTGCTCGGCGGAGCCGAGCCCGCCGTCACCCACGCCCGCCCCACCGAGGAGAAGTAAGAAGATGAGCAAGACCCTGATCCGCGGTGCGAAGGTGCTCGGCGGCGAGCCGCAGGACGTGCTGATCGACGGCACCGTCATCGAGGCGGTCGGCCAGAACCTGTCCGCCGGGGGCGCCGAGGTGATCGAGGCCGGCGGCAAGGTGCTGCTGCCCGGCCTGGTCGACCTCCACACCCACCTGCGCGAGCCCGGCCGTGAGGACTCCGAGACCGTGCTGACCGGCACCCGCGCGGCGGCGAGCGGCGGCTACACCAACGTGTTCGCCATGGCCAACACCTTCCCGGTCGCCGACACCGCCGGTGTCGTCGAGCAGGTGTGGCGGCTCGGCCAGGAGTCCGGCTACTGCGACGTGCAGCCCATCGGCGCCGTCACCGTCGGCCTGGAGGGCGCCAAGCTCGCCGAACTGGGCGCCATGCACGAGTCCGCGGCCGGCGTCACCGTCTTCTCGGACGACGGCAAGTGCGTCCACGACGCCGTGATCATGCGCCGTGCCCTGGAGTACGTGAAGGCCTTCGGCGGCGTCGTCGCCCAGCACGCCCAGGAGCCCCGGCTGACCGAGGGCGCCCAGATGAACGAGGGCGTCGTCTCCGCCGAGCTGGGCCTCGGGGGCTGGCCGGCCGTCGCCGAGGAGTCGATCATCGCGCGGGACGTGCTGCTCGCCGAGCACGTCGGCTCCCGCGTCCACATCTGCCACCTGTCGACCGCGGGCAGCGTCGAGATCGTCCGCTGGGCCAAGTCCCGGGGCATCGACGTCACCGCCGAGGTCACCCCGCACCACCTGCTCCTCACCGACGAGCTGGTCCGTTCGTACAACCCGGTCTACAAGGTGAACCCGCCGCTGCGCACCGAGCGTGACGTCCTGGCCCTGCGCGAGGCGCTCGCCGACGGCACGATCGACATCGTCGCCACCGACCACGCCCCGCACCCGCACGAGGACAAGGACTGCGAGTGGGCCGCCGCCGCCATGGGCATGGTCGGCCTGGAGACCGCGCTGTCGGTGGTCCAGGAGACCATGGTGGACACGGGCCTGCTGGACTGGGCCGGCGTCGCCGACCGGATGTCCTTCAAGCCCGCCAGGATCGGACAGGCCACCGGACACGGCCGTCCCGTCTCGGCTGGTGAGCCCGCCAACCTCACCCTCGTCGACACGGAATACCGTGGCCAGGTGGACCCCGCGGGCTTCGCCTCGCGCAGCCGCAACACCCCCTACGAGGGGCGTGAGCTGCCGGGCCGTGTGACGCACACGTGGCTGCGGGGCAAGGCCACGCTCGTCGACGGGAAGCTCACGTGACATCTGTAGCACCGGTAATCCTGCTGGCCGCCGAGAAGGAATCGGCGGAAGTGACCGACTGGGCCGCCCGGATCGGCTGGGTCGTCGGCCTCGGCCTGTTCGTCGCGCTCGTCTACTGGCTGATGCGCGAGGGCTGGAAGTGGCGCAGCACGCTCCAGAGCGACCTCCCGGAGCTGCCCAGCGCGCCGGACACCCCCGGCCCGGCGAAACTGACCCTGAGCGGCCGCTACCACGGCTCCACCACCGCCGGGCAGTGGCTGGACCGCATCGTGGCGCACGGCCTGGGCACCCGCAGCCGGGTCGAGCTCGCCCTGACGGACGCGGGCCTGGACGTCGTACGCCCCGGCGCGGACGACTTCTTCGTCCCCGTCGCCGCACTGCGCGAGGCGCGTCTCGACAAGGGCATCGCCGGCAAGGTGCTCACCGAGGGCGGCCTGCTGGTCGTCACCTGGGAGCACGGCGACAAGCTGATCGACTCCGGCTTCCGCTCCGACCACGCGGCCGAGCACAGCGAGTGGGTCGAAACACTGAACGACATGATCAACAAGATGGAAACGGAAGGCGCGCGATGACGACCTCCACCCGGGGAGCCGGCAAGGCTCCCGCCGTACTCGTCCTGGAGGACGGCCGGATCTTCCGCGGCCGCGCCTACGGGGCCGTGGGGGCCACGTTCGGCGAGGCCGTGTTCTCCACCGGCATGACCGGCTACCAGGAGACCCTCACCGACCCGTCCTACCACCGCCAGGTCGTCGTGATGACCGCCCCGCACGTCGGCAACACCGGCGTCAACGACGAGGACATGGAGTCCAAGAGGATCTGGGTCTCCGGCTACGTCGTCCGCGACCCCGCGCGCGTGCCCTCCAGCTGGCGCTCCCGCCGCACGCTGGACGACGAACTGGCCGCCCAGGGCGTCGTCGGCATCTCCGGCATCGACACCCGCGCCCTCACCCGCCACCTGCGCGAGCGCGGCGCCATGCGCGTCGGCATCTTCAGCGGCGACGCCGTCCAGGACGACGCCGCGCTGCTGGCCCGCGTCCAGGAGGCCCCCGAGATGACGGGCGCCGACCTCTCCGCGGAGGTCGCCACCACCGAGGCGTACGTCGTCCCCGCGATCGGCGAGAAGAAGTTCACCGTCGCCGCCGTCGACCTGGGCATCAAGGGCATGACCCCGCACCGCATGGCCGAGCGCGGCATCGAGGTGCACGTCCTGCCCGCCACCGCGACCGTCGAGGACGTCTACGCCGTCAACCCGGACGGTGTCTTCTTCTCCAACGGCCCGGGCGACCCGTCCACCGCCGACCACCCGGTCTCCGTGATGCAGGGCGTCCTGGAGCGCGGCACCCCGCTCTTCGGCATCTGCTTCGGCAACCAGATCCTGGGCCGCGCCCTCGGCTTCGGCACCTTCAAGCTGAAGTACGGCCACCGCGGCATCAACCAGCCCGTGCAGGACCGTACGACCGGCAAGGTCGAGGTCACCGCGCACAACCACGGATTCGCCGTCGACGCCCCGCTCGACAAGGTCTCCGACACCTCTTACGGCCGCGCCGAGGTTTCCCACGTCTGCCTCAACGACAACGTGGTGGAGGGCCTCCAGCTCCTCGACAAGCCGGCCTTCAGCGTCCAGTACCACCCCGAAGCGGCAGCGGGCCCGCACGACGCCGCCTACCTGTTCGACCGCTTCGTGAACCTCATGGAGGGCCAGCGTGCCTAAGCGCACCGATATCCAGTCCGTCCTGGTCATCGGCTCCGGCCCGATCGTCATCGGCCAGGCCGCCGAGTTCGACTACTCCGGCACCCAGGCGTGCCGGGTCCTGAAGTCCGAGGGCCTCAGGGTCATCCTCGTGAACTCCAACCCGGCCACGATCATGACCGACCCGGAGATCGCCGACGCCACCTACGTCGAGCCGATCACCCCCGAGTTCGTCGAGAAGATCATCGCCAAGGAGCGGCCCGACGCGCTGCTGCCCACCCTGGGCGGCCAGACGGCCCTCAACACCGCGATCTCGCTGCACGGCAACGGCGTCCTGGAGAAGTACGGCGTCGAGCTGATCGGCGCCAATGTGGAGGCCATCAACAAGGGCGAGGACCGCGACCTCTTCAAGGAGGTCGTCGAGGAGGTCCGCAAGAAGATCGGCCACGGCGAGTCCGCCCGGTCCTACATCTGCCACTCCATGGACGACGTCCTCAAGGGCGTCGAGGAGCTCGGCGGCTACCCGGTCGTCGTCCGCCCGTCCTTCACCATGGGCGGTGCCGGCTCCGGTTTCGCGCACGACGAGGAGGAGCTGCGCCGCATCGCCGGCCAGGGCCTGACCCTCTCGCCGACCACCGAGGTGCTCCTGGAGGAGTCCATCCTCGGCTGGAAGGAGTACGAGCTGGAGCTGATGCGCGACAAGAACGACAACGTCGTGGTCGTCTGCTCGATCGAGAACTTCGACCCCATGGGCGTGCACACCGGCGACTCGATCACCGTGGCGCCCGCGATGACGCTGACCGACCGCGAGTACCAGGTGCTGCGCGACGTCGGCATCGCGATCATCCGCGAGGTCGGCGTCGACACCGGCGGCTGCAACATCCAGTTCGCGGTGAACCCCGTCGACGGCCGGGTCATCGTCATCGAGATGAACCCGCGCGTGTCGCGCTCCTCGGCGCTCGCCTCCAAGGCGACCGGCTTCCCGATCGCCAAGATCGCCGCGAAGCTCGCCGTCGGTTACACGCTGGACGAGATCCCCAACGACATCACGCAGGAGACCCCGGCCTCCTTCGAGCCGACGCTCGACTACGTGGTGGTCAAGGCCCCGCGGTTCGCCTTCGAGAAGTTCCCGAGCGCCGACTCCACCCTCACCACCACCATGAAGTCGGTCGGCGAGGCCATGGCCATCGGCCGCAACTTCACCGAGGCCTTCCAGAAGGCGCTGCGCTCGCTGGAGAAGAAGGGCAGCCAGTTCACCTTCGTCGGCGAGACGGGCGACAAAAAGGCGCTGCTGGAAGAGGCCGTCCGGCCCACCGACGGCCGGATCAACGCCGTCATGCAGGCCATCCGCGCGGGCGCCACGCCCGAGGAGGTCTTCGAGTACACCAAGATCGACCCCTGGTTCGTCGACCAGCTCTTCCTGATCAAGGAGACCGCCGACGAGCTGGCCGCCGCGCCCGAGCTGACCGCCGACCTGCTCGCCGAGGCCAAGCGGCACGGCTTCTCCGACCAGCAGATCGGCGAGATCCGCGGCCTGCGCGAGGACGTCGTCCGCGAGGTCCGGCACGCGCTCGGCATCCGCCCGGTGTACAAGACGGTCGACACCTGCGCCGCCGAGTTCGCCGCGAAGACGCCGTACTTCTACTCCTCCTACGACGAGGAGACCGAGGTCGCGCCGCGCGAGAAGCCGGCCGTCATCATCCTGGGCTCCGGCCCGAACCGCATCGGCCAGGGCATCGAGTTCGACTACTCCTGTGTCCACGCCTCCTTCGCGCTCAGCGACGCCGGGTACGAGACCGTGATGGTCAACTGCAACCCGGAGACCGTCTCCACCGACTACGACACCTCCGACCGGCTGTACTTCGAGCCGCTCACCCTGGAGGACGTCCTGGAGATCGTCCACGCGGAGCAGCAGGCCGGCCCGGTCGCGGGCGTCGTCGTCCAGCTCGGCGGCCAGACCCCGCTGGGCCTGTCCCAGGCGCTCAAGGACAACGGCGTGCCGATCGTCGGCACCTCGCCCGAGGCCATCCACGCGGCCGAGGACCGGGGCGCCTTCGGCCAGGTCCTCAAGGAGGCGGGCCTGCCCGCCCCGAAGCACGGCACCGCCACGACCTTCGCCGAGGCAAAGGCGATCGCCGACGAGATCGGCTACCCGGTCCTGGTCAGGCCCTCCTACGTCCTCGGCGGACGCGGCATGGAGATCGTCTACGACGAGACCCGCCTGGAGGCGTACATCGCCGAGTCGACCGAGATCAGCCCGTCCCGGCCGGTCCTGGTCGACCGCTTCCTCGACGACGCCATCGAGATCGACGTCGACGCCCTCTACGACGGCGAGGAGCTGTACCTCGGCGGCGTCATGGAGCACATCGAGGAGGCCGGCATCCACTCCGGCGACTCGGCGTGCGCCCTGCCCCCGATCACGCTCGGCGGCTTCGACATCAAGCGGCTGCGCGCCTCCACCGAGGGCATCGCGGCGGGCGTCGGCGTGCGCGGCCTGATCAACATCCAGTTCGCGCTGGCCGGGGACATCCTGTACGTCCTGGAGGCCAACCCGCGCGCCTCGCGCACCGTGCCCTTCACCTCGAAGGCGACCGCGGTACCGCTGGCCAAGGCCGCCGCCCGCATCTCGCTGGGCGCGACCATCGCCGAGCTGCGCGCCGAGGGCCTGCTCCCGGCCAACGGCGACGGCGGCACGCTCCCGATGGACGCGCCGATCTCCGTCAAGGAGGCCGTGATGCCGTGGTCCCGCTTCCGGGACATCCACGGCCGCGGCGTCGACACGGTCCTCGGCCCGGAGATGCGCTCCACCGGCGAGGTCATGGGCATCGACACCGTCTTCGGCACGGCGTACGCCAAGTCGCAGGCCGGCGCCTACGGCCCGCTGCCCACCAAGGGGCGTGCGTTCATCTCGGTCGCCAACCGCGACAAGCGCTCGATGATCTTCCCGGCCCGGGAGCTGGTCGCCCACGGCTTCGAGCTGATGGCCACCTCCGGCACCGCCGAGGTCCTCAAGCGCAACGGCATCAACGCCACGGTCGTGCGCAAGCAGTCCGAGGGCACCGGCCCGAACGGTGAGAAGACCATCGTCCAGCTCATCCACGACGGCGAGGTCGACCTCATCGTCAACACCCCGTACGGCACCGGCGGCCGCCTCGACGGCTACGACATCCGTACGGCGGCCGTGGCCCGCTCCGTGCCGTGCCTGACGACGGTCCAGGCGCTGGCGGCGGCGGTGCAGGGCATCGACGCCCTCAACCACGGAGACGTGGGAGTGCGCTCACTCCAGGAACACGCGGAATTCCTGACCGCGGCCCGCGACTAGCAGTCAGCCCCGAGGGGGACACCGGAAACGGTGTCCCCCTCTTCACGAGGACACCATGTACAAGACCTTCTTCTCCCTCGTCTTCAAGCGGATGGACCCGGAGCGCGCGCACCACCTCGCCTTCCGCTGGATCCGCCTCGCCGTCCGCGTCCCCGTCCTGCGCACCTTCGTCGCGGCGGTGCTGGCACCCCGCTACGAGGAGCTGCGCACCGAGGCATTCGGCCTGCGCATGCACGGCCCCTTCGGGCTGGCCGCCGGCTTCGACAAGAACGCCGTCGCCGTCGACGGCATGGCGATGCTGGGCTTCGACCACGTCGAGATCGGCACCGTGACGGGGGAGCCGCAGCCCGGCAACCCCAAGAAGCGGCTGTTCCGGCTGGTGAGCGACCGCGCGCTGATCAATCGCATGGGCTTCAACAACGACGGCTCCCTGACCGTCGCCGCCCGCCTGGCCTCCCGCACGCCCGTGTTCAAGACGGTCGTCGGCGTCAACATCGGCAAGACCAAGGTCGTCCCGGAGGAGGAGGCCGTCGGCGACTACGTGAAGTCCGCCGAACGCCTCGCCCCGCACGCCGACTACCTGGTCGTCAACGTCTCCTCCCCGAACACGCCCGGACTGCGCAACCTCCAGGCGACCGAGGCGCTGCGCCCGCTGCTGACCGCCGTGCGCGAGGCGGCGGACCGCGTGGTCACCACGCGGCGCGTCCCCCTGCTGGTCAAGATCGCGCCGGACCTCGCCGACGAGGACGTCGACGCGGTCGCCGACCTGGCGGTGGAGCTGGGCCTGGACGGCATCATCGCCACCAACACGACGATCGCCCGCGAGGGCCTCGGCCTGACCTCCTCGCCGGCCCTGGTCCGGGAGACCGGCGGCCTGTCCGGCGCCCCGCTCAAGGAGCGCTCCCTGGCGGTCCTGCGCCGCCTCTACGCGCGCGTGGGCGACCGGATCACCCTGGTGGGCGTCGGCGGCGTCGAGAGCGCCGAGGACGCCTGGCAGCGCATCCTGGCCGGGGCCACGCTGGTCCAGGGCTACAGCGCGTTCATCTACGAGGGCCCCTTCTGGGGCCGGGCCATCCACAAGGGGCTCGCCGCGCGCCTGCGGCAGAGCCCGTACGCCACCCTCGCCGACGCGGTCGGCGCCGACGTGAGGAAGTCCCGATGACCGGTATGACCGAGCAATTCGGTGCGCGCCTGCGCCGTGCCATGGACGCACGCGGGCCGCTGTGCGTGGGCATCGACCCGCACGCCTCCCTGCTCGCCGAGTGGGGTCTGAGCGACGACGTGGCCTCTCTGGAGCGCTTCAGCCGCACCGTGGTGGAGGCCGTGGCCGACCGGGTGGCCGTCCTCAAGCCGCAGAGCGCCTTCTTCGAGCGCTTCGGCTCGCGCGGTGTCGCGGTGCTGGAGAAGTCGGTCGAGGAGGCGCGGGCGGCCGGCGCGCTGGTCGTCATGGACGCCAAGCGCGGTGACATCGGCTCCACCATGGCCGCGTACGCCGAGTCCTTCCTGCGCGAGGACGCGTCCCTGTTCTCGGACGCGCTGACCGTCTCGCCGTACCTCGGCTACGGCTCCCTGAAGCCCGCCGTCGACCTGGCGCGCGAGAGCGGCGCGGGCCTGTTCGTGCTGGCGCTCACCTCCAACCCGGAGGGTGGCGAGGTCCAGCACGCGGTGCGGGCCGACGGGCGGAGCGTCGGGGCGACAATGCTGGCGCACCTGGCGGCCGAGAACGCAGGGGAGGCACCCCTGGGCTCGTTCGGCGCGGTGGTCGGCGCCACACTCGGCGACCTCTCGTCGTACGACCTTGACGTCAACGGTCCCCTCCTCGCCCCGGGCATCGGTGCCCAGGGCGCGACGCCGGCCGACCTGCCCCGGGTGTTCGGAGCGGCGGTGCGCAACGTCGTGCCGAATGTCAGCCGGGGTGTCCTTCGTCACGGTCCCGACGTGACCGCGCTGCGGAACGCGGCGGACCGCTTCGCCGACGAGGTCAGGACCGCGGTGGCAGCCGCCTAGGCTTCCAGACCCTGGATACATCCTCAAATCCGAGGCAGTATGTCTGAAATGTCTGGCCTGACGGAGGCTGACCAGGACTTTTCCGCCGTTCTCGCTGACTCTGGCGGACTTGACCGCTAGTCTCCGTCGAGAGTCAACGGGCAAGCGTGTTGCTCGCGACTCCCCAGGTGTGGGGCGACTAGGTTCCTCACCGGTCCGTATCCGACAGTTCGACATCCGAGGTGACGTAGGCGTGGCTCTTCCGCCCCTTACCCCTGAACAGCGCGCAGCCGCGCTCGAAAAGGCCGCCGCGGCTCGCCGGGAGCGGGCCGAGGTCAAGAATCGACTCAAGCACTCCGGCGCCTCCCTCCACGAGGTCATCAAGCAGGGCCAGGAGAACGACGTCATCGGCAAGATGAAGGTCTCCGCCCTGCTCGAGTCCCTGCCGGGCGTGGGCAAGGTCCGCGCCAAGCAGATCATGGAGCGGCTCGGCATCTCCGAGAGCCGCCGCGTGCGCGGCCTCGGCTCCAACCAGATCGCCTCCCTGGAGCGCGAGTTCGGCAGCACCGGCAGCTGAGTCAGAAGCTGAGTCCGGACCACTGCGGAACAACTGGAATAATCGCCGCATGGCTGCAACATCCCGGGGGACGCCCCCCGTACCCCCGGAATCACGTCCGCGGCTGACCGTGCTCTCCGGCCCCTCGGGGGTCGGCAAGAGCACGGTCGTCGCCCATATGCGCAAGGAACACCCCGAGCTCTGGCTCTCGGTGTCGGCGACGACCCGCAAGCCCCGTCCCGGCGAGCAGCACGGAGTCCACTACTTCTTCGTCACCGACGAGGAGATGGACAAGCTGATCGCCAACGGCGAGCTGCTGGAGTGGGCCGAGTTCGCCGGCAACCGCTACGGCACGCCGCGAGCGGCCGTGCTGGAGCGCCTGGAGGCGGGTGAGCCGGTGCTGCTGGAGATCGACCTCCAGGGCGCGCGGCAGGTCAGGGAGTCCATGCCGGAGGCCCAGCTCGTGTTCCTGGCCCCGCCCTCCTGGGAGGAGCTGGTGCGCAGGCTCACCGGCCGGGGCACCGAGCCGCCGGAGGTCATCGAGCGCCGCCTCGCCGCCGCCCGGGTCGAGCTGGCGGCCGAGCCGGAGTTCGACCAGACCCTGGTGAACACCTCCGTCGAGGACGTGGCGCGCGAGCTGCTAGCCTTGACGAACGTCGTGTGATCGTTACTGGTCACCCAGCGGTCATCCTGACTGAATCTTTCCCATCCATCGGAAGGTAGAGCGTGTCCTCTTCCATCTCCGCGCCCGAGGGCATCATCAACCCGCCGATCGACGAGCTCCTCGAGGCCACGGACTCGAAGTACAGCCTCGTGATCTACGCGGCCAAGCGGGCCCGCCAGATCAACGCGTACTACTCGCAGCTCGGCGAGGGTCTCCTCGAGTACGTCGGTCCGCTCGTCGACACCCACGTCCACGAGAAGCCGCTCTCGATCGCCCTGCGCGAGATCAACGCGGGTCTGCTGACCTCCGAGGCCATCGAAGGCCCGGCGCAGTAACACCGGCAGTAGTATTTTCAGCCTGAAGCTGACTTGTCCACAGGCCCGGCAGCCCGACTGCCGGGCCTGTGGTGTGTGATGGGTCGTACGCGCTGCCCGAGCGCGTTATCCGAGCCGGGGAGAGACGGTGGACAAGCCCAAGGTCGTTCTGGGGGTCAGCGGCGGGATCGCCGCGTACAAGGCCTGTGAGCTGCTGCGCAGGCTCACGGAGTCAGGGCACGAGGTCCGCATCGTCCCCACCGCCTCCGCGCTGCACTTCGTCGGCGCCGCCACCTGGTCCGCCCTGTCCGGCAACCCGGTGGCGACCGAGGTGTGGGACGACGTCCACCAGGTCCCGCACGTCCGCATCGGCCAGCACGCCGACCTCGTCGTCGTCGCCCCGGCCACCGCCGACATGCTCGCCAAGGCCGCCCACGGCCTCGCCGACGACCTCCTCACCAACACCCTGCTCACCGCCCGCTGCCCCGTGGTCTTCGCGCCCGCCATGCACACCGAGATGTGGGAGCACCCGGCCACCCAGGAGAACGTGGCGACGCTCCGCCGCCGCGGCGCCGTCGTCATCGAGCCGGCCGTCGGCCGCCTCACCGGCGTCGACACCGGCAAGGGCCGGCTGCCCGCCCCGGGGGAGATCTTCGAGGTCTGCCGCCGGGTGCTCGCCCGGGGCGTGCGCGAGCCGGACCTCGCCGGACGGCACGTCGTGGTCAGCGCCGGCGGCACCCGGGAGCCCCTCGACCCGGTCCGGTTCCTCGGCAACCGCTCGTCCGGCAAGCAGGGCTACGCCCTGGCCCGCAGCGCCGCCGCGCGAGGTGCCCGCGTCACCCTCGTCGCGGCCAACGCGACACTGCCGGACCCGGCCGGCGTGGACGTCGTCCCGGTGGGCACCGCCGTGGAGCTGCGCGAGGCCGTGCTGCGCGCCGCGGCCGACGCCGACGCCGTCGTCATGGCCGCGGCGGTCGCGGACTTCCGCCCGGCTGCGTACGCCTCGGGGAAGATCAAGAAGAAGGACGACCAGGAGCCCGCACCGATCGCCCTGGTGCGCAACCCGGACATCCTCGCCGAGATCGCGGGCGACCGGGCGCGCCCCGGCCAGGTGATCGTCGGCTTCGCCGCCGAGACCGACGACGTCCTCGCCAACGGACGGGCCAAGCTGAAGCGCAAGGGCTGCGACCTGCTCGTGGTGAACGAGGTGGGGGAGCACAAGACCTTCGGTTCGGAGGAGAACGAAGCGGTCGTCCTCGGTGCCGACGGCAGCGAGACCCCGGTGGCACACGGTCCCAAGGAAGCACTGGCCGAAACCGTGTGGGACCTCGTGGCGGAACGGCTCGGCTGAATGACTCATTCACTCCACGGCTCCCGCCAACCCCGCGCATTCGAGCGTGGCGACCCTGGCCAAGGACGCTCCGTTCTGGGCAGAATGCCCGTGCCGCAGGTCACAGCCCTTCCGAGAGGCGAGACGGGTGGGCCTGTGGCGGAGCGCGACCGATAAACTGTTCTCGGACGTCGCCGGGTGCAGCTCCCCGTGCCGTCCACCAATGATCAGCCAGCAGCCGCTGCAACCCCAGGGAGCGTTGTGTCCCGTCGCCTGTTCACCTCGGAGTCCGTGACCGAAGGTCACCCCGACAAGATCGCTGACCAGATCAGCGACACCATTCTCGACGCGCTTCTGCGTGAGGACCCGACCTCCCGGGTCGCCGTCGAAACCCTGATCACCACCGGGCTGGTGCACGTGGCCGGCGAGGTCACCACCAAGGCCTACGCGGACATCGCCAACCTGGTCCGCGGCAAGATCCTGGAGATCGGCTACGACTCCTCGAAGAAGGGCTTCGACGGCGCCTCCTGCGGCGTCTCGGTCTCCATCGGCGCCCAGTCCCCGGACATCGCGCAGGGCGTCGACACGGCCTACGAGAACCGGGTCGAGGGCGACGAGGACGAGCTGGACCGCCAGGGCGCCGGCGACCAGGGTCTGATGTTCGGCTACGCGTCCGACGAGACGCCCACGCTGATGCCGCTCCCGGTCTTCCTGGCGCACCGCCTGTCCAAGCGCCTGTCCGAGGTCCGCAAGAACGGGACCATCCCCTATCTGCGCCCGGACGGCAAGACGCAGGTCACCATCGAGTACGACGGTGACAAGGCCGTCCGCCTCGACACCGTCGTCGTCTCCTCCCAGCACGCCAGCGACATCGACCTGGAGTCGCTGCTCGCGCCCGACATCAAGGAATTCGTCGTCGAGCCCGAGCTCAAGGCGCTGCTGGACGACGGCATCAAGCTCGACACGGAGAACTACCGCCTCCTGGTCAACCCGACCGGCCGCTTCGAGATCGGCGGCCCGATGGGCGACGCCGGCCTCACCGGCCGGAAGATCATCATCGACACCTACGGCGGCATGGCCCGCCACGGCGGCGGCGCCTTCTCCGGCAAGGACCCGTCCAAGGTCGACCGCTCGGCCGCGTACGCGATGCGCTGGGTCGCCAAGAACGTCGTCGCCGCGGGCCTCGCCTCGCGCTGCGAGGTCCAGGTCGCCTACGCCATCGGCAAGGCCGAGCCCGTCGGCCTCTTCGTCGAGACCTTCGGCACGGCCAAGATCGACGCCGAGAAGATCGAGAAGGCGATCGACGAGGTCTTCGACCTCCGCCCGGCCGCCATCATCCGCGACCTCGACCTGCTCCGCCCGATCTACGCCCAGACCGCCGCCTACGGCCACTTCGGCCGCGAGCTGCCCGACTTCACCTGGGAGCGCACCGACCGGGTGGAGGCGCTGCGGCAGGCCGCGGGGCTGTAGCAGCACGAGACGCCACCGCCGTCCCGCCGGACGGCACGTGACGAGGCCCGGTGTCCCGATGGGGCTCCGGGCTTCGGCGCGTCCGGCGCCCCGCCGCGCCGACAATGCGTTCGCGTGCCGCTGGCGCGCTCGCCTGCGCTGATCACCCTCCCGGTGCGCAGGCCGCGGGTACATCCAATGGAGCGCGCCCCGTCGCGCGCGGTGAAGTGGGAAACACGTGACCGCTGCCGTCTGGATCTCGGGAGGATGACACGACGCGTCCGGTGCGGCGTGCCCGAGTGGTCCACGGTCCAGTTGGTCCGTCGCCGGTGAGACGCGGTGCCGACTCGGGCGCCGTCGGTTGTCAGTGGTCTTTGGTAAAAATGCAGGCGTGAGCAGCGAGAACGAAGCGACGGGCGGTGGCGCGGGGGAAGCGCCGCCCGAGCAGCTCGCGCTCATCCGGGAGAGTGTGCGCCAGGCGAAGGCGCCGCGGGCCAAGCCGAGGACCTGGCGTGGAGCGGCCCTCGCCAAGGAGCGGCCCGTCGCCCGGGTCCTCGTCGACAAGGGCGTGCTCCATCTCGACCGCTTCTTCGACTACGCCGTGCCCGAGGAGCTCGACGCCGACGCCCAGCCGGGTGTGCGGGTGCGAGTGCGCTTCGGGGCCGGCCGGCACCGGGTGCGGGACGGGCGGCGCGAGGGCGGCGGACTCGTCGACGGTTTCCTGATCGAGCGGCTCGCCGAGTCCGACTACTCGGGCCCCCTCGCCGCGCTGGCCCAGGTCGTCTCGCCCGAACAGGTGCTCGACGAGGAGCTGCTGGGACTCGCGCGGGCGGTGGCGGACCGGTACGCGGGCAGCCTCGCCGACGTCCTGCAGCTCGCCGTGCCACCGCGCAGCGCGCGCGCCGAGAAGCGGACGTCGCCGGACCCGCTGCCCCCGCCGCCGGTGCCGGAGCCGGGGACGTGGGCGCGGTACGAACAGGGGGAGGCTTTCGTGGCGGCCCTCGCCTCGGGGGGTGCGCCGCGCGCGGTGTGGAACGCGTTGCCCGGCCCGCAGTGGGCCGAGGAACTGGCGCGGGCCGTCGCGGCGACGCTGGCCTCGGAGCGGGGCGCACTCGTCGTCCTGCCCGACGGGCGGGCGGTCGCCCGCGCCGACGCCGCGCTGACCGCCCTGCTGGGTGAGGGACGGCACGCGGTGCTCACCGCCGACGCCGGGCCCGAGAAGCGGTACGCGCAGTGGCTCGCGGTACGCCGGGGGGCGGTGCGGGCCGTGCTCGGGACCCGGGCCGCCATGTTCGCGCCGGTGCGGGACCTCGGCCTGGTCGCCCTCTGGGACGACGGCGACGACAGCCACAGCGAGCCGCACGCACCGCAGCCGCACGCGCGCGAGGTGCTGCTGCTGCGCGCCGCCCAGGACCGGTGCGCCTTCCTGCTGGGCGGCTGGGGCTGCACCGTCGAGGCCGCCCAGCTCGTGGAGACCGGCTGGGCCCGGCCCCTGGTCGCCGCACGCGAGCAGGTCCGGGCCGCCGCCCCCCTGGTGCGGACCGTGGGGGACCAGGACCTGGCCCGGGACGAGGCCGCCCGCGCCGCCCGGCTGCCGACCCTCGCCTGGCAGGCCGTCAGGGACGGGCTTCGGCGCGGACCGGTGCTCGTGCAGGTGCCCCGCCGGGGCTACGTCCCGCGGATGGCGTGCGCATCATGCCGCACGCCCGCCCGGTGCCGGCACTGCGCGGGGCCGCTGGAGGGCCAGGAGTCCGGGTCCGCGCTGCGCTGCGGCTGGTGCGGGCGCGAGGAGGGCGCCTGGCACTGCCCGGAGTGCGGGGCGTTCCGGCTGCGCGCCCAGATCGTGGGGGCGCGTCGCACCGCCGAGGAACTGGGGCGCGCCTTCCCGGCCGTGCCCGTGCGCACCTCCGGGCGCGAGCACGTGCTCGACACCGTGTCCGAGGCACCCGCACTGGTGGTGAGCACCCCGGGCGCCGAACCGGTCGCCGAGGGCGGCTACGCGGCGGCCCTGCTGCTCGACGGCTGGGCGATGCTCGGGCGGCCCGACCTGCGCGCCGGTGAGGACGCGCTGCGGCGCTGGCTGGCCGCCGCCGCGCTGGTGCGCCCGCAGGGCGCCGGGGGCACCGTCGTCGCGGTCGCCGAGCCGACCCTGCGGCCGGTGCAGGCGCTGGTGCGCTGGGACCCCGTCGGCCACGCGCTGCGGGAGCTGGCCGAGCGGACCGAGCTGGGCTTCCCGCCGGTTTCGCGGATGGCGTCCGTGGCGGGGCCGCCGGAGGCGGTGGCCGACTTCCTCCGCGCGGCCGGACTGCCGGGCGAGGCCGAGGTGCTCGGCCCCGTGCCGCTGCCGGTCACGGCCGTGGGGCGTCCGCGCCGCGTGGGCGCGCCGCCGCCGGGCGAACACTGGGAGCGGGCACTGATCCGGGTACCGCCGGGGCGCGGAGCGGCACTGGCCGGCGCGCTGAAGGCGGCGCAGGCGGCGCGGATGGCGCGCGGGAGCGACGTGGCGGTGTGGGTGCGTATCGATCCGCCCGACATCGGCTGAGACCGCCCGTACGCGGCCCGGCCCTCCGCCTGCCCGGGGGAGCGGGGGACGGAGGGCCGGTGAGCCCCGGTGCGTGCGGCTCAGCCGTTGCGCGGGCCGGGGAAGGCAGTCGGCCGGACGTCGTCGCGCAGGGCCGGACTGCCCGCCGTCGGCTGGGTCGGCATCGAACGGGCCGCCGGGACGGTGGGCACGGCGGGCACGGCGGGCAGGCCGGAGCCCGCGTTGACCGGGCGGGTGCCGGCCGGCTCCGGTGCGTGCTCGGCGGTCTCGGCCGCGGGCGCCGTCTGGACGGCGGCACGGCGGGAACCGTAGCGGCGGTGCACGGCCTGCTTGGTGACGCCGAGCGCGGAGCCCACCGCGTCCCACGAGAAGCCGAGCGAGCGGTCGAAGTCCACGGCGGCCGTGACCAGCGTCTCGACACTGTCCCGGAGTTCCTGGGCGAGACGGACCGTCGGGGCGGGGGCGCGTCCGTAGACGACGAAGCCCGTGGAAGGGCCGGAGCGGCGCGGGCGGTAGACGTTGCCCAGCTGGGCGGTGAGGGTGCGCAGTGCGTCCACCTGCCGGCGGACCCGCTCGATGTCCCGCACCAGCAAGTGCAGGCTGGCCCGAGCCTGGGCGTCGTGGGTTGCGTGGTCGGCCATGAACAAGCCTCTCGAACCGGCGTTGAAAGGAATCGGGCCGCGCGGGCGGCCCGGTGGTCAACTCTTCCTTGACCAACGCGTGGGCGCTCCGCTGGTCACGGGGTGGGGGCGTGGCGGCATATGCGTGCGCCCGGTTTCGAGGGTGTGCGCCTTGGCCTTCGGTCTTCGGCGTGTTCTCTCCCGCCTGCGCACCACCCGTTTCCAGTCGGCCGAGAGGCCGGGGTCCGCCGTGGGGGCGGGGCGCCGTCGGCGGCCTTCCGGTTGGGCCGGGCTCGTAGACTGGTGCGCTGCCCGCTGTCCGCCCTTGCCCGAGAGGCCCGTCCCACCCATGAAGCTCGTCTTCGCCGGCACCCCCGAGGTCGCCGTTCCCGCCCTGGACGCCCTGATCGCCTCCGGGCGTCACGAGGTGGCCGCCGTCGTCACGCGGCCCGACGCTCCGGCCGGGCGCGGACGCCGGCTGGTCGCCTCTCCCGTGGCCGAGCGGGCCGAGGAGGCCGGGATCGAGGTGCTCAAGCCCGCCAAGCCGCGCGAACCGGAGTTCCTGGAGCGGCTGCGCGAGATCGCGCCCGACTGCTGCCCCGTGGTCGCCTACGGGGCGCTGCTGCCCCGCGTCGCCCTCGACGTGCCCGCCCGCGGCTGGGTCAACCTGCACTTCTCGCTGCTGCCCGCCTGGCGCGGGGCCGCACCCGTGCAGCACGCGCTGATGGCGGGCGACGAGATCACCGGCGCGTCCACCTTCCTGATCGAGGAGGGCCTGGACTCCGGCCCCGTCTACGGCACGGTCACCGAGACCGTCCGCCCCACCGACACCAGCGGTGACCTGCTGACCCGGCTCGCCTTCGCCGGTGCCGGGCTGCTGGCGGCCACCATGGACGGGATCGAGGACGGCAGCCTGAAGGCGGTGCCGCAGCCGTCCGAGGGGGTCACCCTCGCCCCGAAGATCACCGTCGAGGACGCCCGGGTCGACTGGTCCGCCCCGGCGCTGCGCGTGGACCGGGTGGTGCGCGGCTGCACCCCCGCCCCCGGCGCCTGGACCACCTTCCGCGGCGAGCGACTGAAGCTCGTGCAGGCGGTTCCGGCCCCCGACCGGACCGACCTCGCCCCCGGGCAGCTCGCCGCGGGCAAGAACAACGTGTACGTCGGCACCGGCTCGCACGCCGTCGAACTGCTGTGGGTGCAGGCCCAGGGCAAGAAGCCGATGCGGGCCGCCGACTGGGCGCGCGGTGTGCGGATCGCCGAGGGCGAGCTGCTGGGCGGCTGACCTGCGCCTGCGCAGCATCGCTCACCGGTCCGGCGTACGCTGGTGAGCGCACTTCACCCCACACCCGGAGCACCTTTTTCGTGAGCGATCAGCCCCGCCGTCCCCGCAAGCCCGGCAAGCCGTACCGCAGGCCACAGAAGGACCCCGTCCGCATCCTCGCCTTCGAGGCGCTCAGGGCCGTGGACGAGCGGGACGCGTACGCCAATCTCGTGCTGCCGCCGCTGCTGCGCAAGGCCCGCGAGAAGGGGGACTTCGACGCGCGGGACGCGGCGCTGGCGACCGAGCTGGTGTACGGCACGCTGCGCGGGCAGGGAACGTACGACGCGATCGTCGCCGACTGCGTCGACCGGCCGCTGCGGGAGGTCGACCCACCGGTCCTGGACGTACTCAACCTCGGCGTGCACCAGCTGCTCGGCACCCGGATCCCCAGCCACGCCGCAGTGTCCGCCACCGTGGAGCTGGCGCGGGTCGTGCTCGGCGACGGCCGGGCCAAGTTCGTCAACGCCGTGCTCCGCAAGGTCGCGCGGGACGACCTCGACGGGTGGCTGGAGCGGGTCGCCCCGCCCTACGACGAGGATCCCGAGGACCACCTCGCCGTCGTGCACTCGCACCCCCGTTGGGTCGTCTCGGCACTGTGGGACTCGCTCGGCGGCGGCCGGGCCGGCATGGAGGAGCTGCTGGCCGCGGACAACGAGCGTCCGGAGGTCACCCTGGTCGCCCGCCCCGGCCGGGCCACGCGCGACGAGCTGCTCGCCGAGGAGGCCGCCGTGCCGGGCCGCTGGTCCCCGTACGCCGTGCGCCTGAGCGAGGGCGGCGAGCCCGGGGCCGTCGAGGCGGTACGCGAGAACCGGGCCGGCGTGCAGGACGAGGGCAGCCAGCTCGTCGCCCTGGCCCTGGCCAACGCGCCCTTGGACGGCCCCGACCGGCGCTGGCTGGACGGGTGCGCGGGCCCCGGCGGCAAGGCCGCGCTGCTCGGCGCCCTGGCCGCCGAACGCGGTGCCTTCCTCCTCGCCTCCGAGAAGCAGCCGCACCGGGCCGGGCTGGTGGCCAAGGCTTTGGACGGAAACCCGGGCCCGTACCAGGTGATCACCGCCGACGGCACCCGTCCGGCATGGCGCCCGGGCAGCTTCGACCGCGTCCTGGTCGACGTGCCGTGCACCGGCCTCGGCGCCCTGCGCCGCCGTCCCGAGGCCCGCTGGCGCCGCCGCCCCGAGGACCTGGACGGCTTCGCCCCGCTCCAGCGGGCCCTGCTGGGCAGCGCGCTCGACGCCGTCCGCGTCGGCGGCGTCGTCGCCTACGCGACCTGCTCGCCCCACCTCGCCGAGACCCGCGCGGTCGTGGCGGACGTCCTCAAACAGCACCCCGGCACCGACCTCATCGACGCCCGCCCCCTCCTCCCGGACGTCCCCCACCTCGGCGAGGGCCCCGACATCCAGCTCTGGCCCCACCTCCACGGCACCGACGCGATGTACCTCACCCTGATCCGCCGCACCGCTTGACGCGCCCCACTCACCCCGCGCCCACGAGGGCACCCCCAGGGGCGCGGGGAACTGCGCGACCAGCCCGCACGCATCCGCACCCGACAACCAACCCCCCACCCCCCCGGACCGATGCCGCTCATCCCCGGAGGGCATGGCAGGCTTGGGGCATGGCCGCGCAGATCAACCCCAGCATCCTGTCCGCCGACTTCGCCCGCCTCGCGGACGAGGCCAAGGCGGTCGAGGGAGCCGACTGGCTCCACGTCGACGTCATGGACAACCACTTCGTCCCCAACCTCACCCTCGGCGTCCCGGTCGTGGAGTCCCTGGCCCGGGCGACGGACACCCCGCTGGACTGCCACCTCATGATCGAGGCCCCCGACCGCTGGGCCCCCCAGTACGTGGAGGCCGGCGCCGGTTCCGTCACCTTCCACGCCGAGGCGGCCACCGCACCCGTCCGGCTCGCCCGCGAGATCCGGGCCAAGGGCGCCCGCGCCTCCATGGCGCTGCGCCCCGCGACGCCGATCGAGCCGTACGAGGACCTGCTCCCCGAGCTCGACATGCTGCTGATCATGACGGTTGAACCCGGCTTCGGTGGGCAGGCGTTCCTGGACATCATGCTGCCGAAGATCCGCCGCACCCGTGAGCTGATCAAGAAGCATGGTCTGGAGCTGTGGCTCCAGGTCGACGGAGGAGTCTCGGCGTCGACGATCGAGCAGTGCGCCGACGCCGGCGCGGACGTCTTCGTCGCGGGTTCCGCCGTGTACGGGGCGTCCGACCCGGCCGAGGCGGTACGTGCACTGCGCACCCAGGCCGACGCGGCCACCGCCAAGGCGTCCTGGGCGTGCGACCACTGAGGAACAGAACGTGAACGGCTCCCATCAGGGCTGATCAAGCGCGCCGAATCTGCAAGGATGAACGGCGAACCCAGAGTGTGAACAGCAGTGAGGAGAACGCCGTGTCGGGTATGTCGGCGGGCCGTTCAGCCATGCGGATGGGACCCGCTGAGCTGGTCCAGGCGGCGGCCATGGCCCGCCGCTTCTACCTCGAGGGCAAGTCCAAGATCCAGATCGCGGAGGAGTTCGGCGTCAGCCGCTTCAAGGTGGCCCGGGTTCTCGAGACCGCCCTCGAGAGAGACCTAGTGAGAATCGAGATCCGGGTACCTGCCGAACTGGACGCCGAACGTTCGGACGCCCTGCGGGCCCGCTACGGCCTCAGGCACGCCGTGGTCGTGGAGTCCCCGGCCGACGCCGAGGAGACGCCCGACCCGGAGAACCTGGGCGAAGTGGCCGCCGACCTGCTCGGCGAGCTGGTCAACGAGGGCGATGTGCTCGGCCTGGCCTGGGGCCGGTCCACCATCCACATGGCGGCGGCGCTGGACCGGCTGCCGCCGTGCACCGTGGTGCAGCTGACGGGCGTGTACGACGCCGGGACCGCCGAGCGCGGCTCGGTCGAGGCCGTCCGCCGTGCCGCCCAGGTGTCGGGCGGCGACGCCCACCCCATCTACGCGCCGATGCTGCTCCCGGACGCGGCGACCGCGCAGGCGCTGCGCCACCAGACCGGGATCGCCCGGGCCTTCGAGTACTTCGACAAGGTCACGGTCGCCTGCGTCTCCATCGGTTCGTGGGAGCCGGGCATCTCGACGGTGCACGACATGCTCAGCGACGAGGAGCGCGCCCACTACGCCTCGCTCGGTGTCGCCGCCGAGATGTCCGCGCACCTCTTCGACGCGGAGGGGCGCCGGGTCGGGCGCGACCTGGGGGAGCGGTGCATCACGGTCAAGGCCGACCAGCTCCGCCGTATTCCCGAGGTCGTGGCGATCGCGGGCGGGCAGCGCAAGGCGGCGGCCATCGACGCGGTACTGCGTTCCGGTCTCGTCACCAGCCTGGTGACGGACACGTCGGCCGCGGACTACCTGATGACGGCAGGCCCGACGCCCAAGTCGACGCTCAACAGGGCTGACCCGGACGGCATCTGACGAGTGGCCAGGAAGTCACCGGAGGGGGAGAGGGAGAGGCAGGGACGATGACCGAGGACCCCGCGGGGCGGCTCGTGGTCGTGCTGGACCTCGACGGCGTCACGGACAAGGCGGGCCTGATGGACCGCTGCGCCCGCGACCTCGCGCTGCCCGACTGGTTCGGGCGGAACTGGGACGCCCTCGCCGACTCCCTCGCCGACCCCTCCGTCTGGCCGGAGGAAGCGCAGGAGCAGGGACTGGTCCTGGTCGTACGGGGCTGGCGGGCGTACGCCGAGGAGCGGCCGGACGAGTGGGCGGTCGCCGAGGAGGTCTTCGCCGAGGCGACGGACCGGGGCCCGGGACTCTTCGTCACCCTCGGCCCTGGAGGTTCCTCCAAGGAGGCCGCTGACCAGCCTGGATGATCTGCCCGGGGATTATCGGTCGCCCGGCATGGGAGAATGAAGTACGTGCTCTTTCCCCCTGGCTGACCTGTCCGGGGGCCACCTCTGATCGACTGGGATGTGCAGCACGTGCGTTTCCTCAATGACATCCAGCCCTCGTACGACCTGACGTACGACGACGTCTTCATGGTGCCGAGCCGCAGCGCCGTCGGCTCCCGGCAGGGCGTGGACCTGGGCTCCCCGGACGGCACGGGCACCACCATCCCGCTGGTCGTCGCCAACATGACCGCCATCGCGGGGCGCCGCATGGCCGAGACGGTGGCCCGGCGCGGCGGACTCGTGGTCATCCCGCAGGACATCCCGATCGAGGTCGTCACCGACGTCGTCTCCTGGGTGAAGAGCCGCCACCTCGTCCTGGACACCCCCATCGTGCTGGCCCCGCACCAGACCGTCGCCGACGCGCTGTCCCTGCTGCCCAAGCGGGCGCACAACGCCGGTGTCGTCGTCGACGAGGACAACAAGCCGGTCGGTGTGGTCACCGACACCGACCTGACCGGCGTCGACCGCTTCACCCAGCTCGAAGAGGTCATGTCCAAGGATCTGCTCCTCATCGAGGCGGACATGGACCCGCGCGAGGCCTTCAACACCCTCGACGCCGCCAACCGCCGCTATGCGCCCGCCGTGGACCGGGACGGCCGCCTGGCCGGCATCCTCACCCGCAAGGGCGCCCTGCGCGCCACCCTCTACACCCCGGCCACCGACGCGAACGGCAGGCTCCGCATCGCCGCCGCCGTCGGCATCAACGGCGACGTGGCCGGCAAGGCCAAGCAGCTGCTCGACGCGGGCGTGGACACCCTCGTCATCGACACCGCGCACGGCCACCAGGAGTCGATGATCAGCGCGGTCAAGGTGGTGCGCGGCCTCGACCCGCGGGTACCGATCGTCGCGGGCAACATCGTCTCCGCCCAGGGCGTGCGCGACCTGATCGAGGCGGGCGCCGACATCATCAAGGTCGGCGTCGGCCCCGGCGCGATGTGCACCACCCGCATGATGACCGGCGTCGGCCGGCCGCAGTTCTCAGCCGTGCTGGAGTGCGCCGCCGAGGCGAAGAAGTACGGCAAGCACGTGTGGGCCGACGGCGGCGTCCGTCACCCCCGCGACGTGGCCATGGCCCTCGCGGCCGGCGCGTCCAACGTGATGGTCGGCTCCTGGTTCGCCGGGACCTACGAGTCCCCGGGCGACCTCCAGCACGACGCCAACGGCCGCGCCTACAAGGAGTCCTTCGGCATGGCCTCCGCCCGCGCGGTGCGCAACCGCACCTCCGAGGAGTCGGCCTACGACCGGGCCCGCAAGGCCCTCTTCGAGGAGGGCATCTCCACCTCCCGCATGTTCCTCGACCCGACCCGCCCCGGCGTCGAGGACCTGATCGACGCGATCATCGCGGGCGTCCGCTCCTCCTGCACCTACGCCGGTGCCGGTTCCCTGGAGGAGTTCGCCGAGAAGGCCATCGTCGGCATCCAGAGCGCCGCCGGCTACGCCGAGGGCAAGCCGCTGCACGCCAGCTGGAGCTGATGCCGCACAACCGCGCCGCACGGCCCCCGTTCCTCCCGCCGCCCGGGTGGGAACGGGGGCCGTTCCCTTTCCGGACGAGGGCGATTCGCTGGCCGGGAGCGGCCGTGACGAGGAGGAGCTCGACCGCTCCCAGCGGCTCGACCGCTCGCACTGAGCGACGTGGTGGCCCGCAGGCCGCACACGGGCGCCGGCTCACCATTCCGGGCCGCCCGGGAGGCGCACATGTGCTGGACCGAGGGGCAGGATGCCTCCTGCGGACGGCGACTGCTCCCGGCCCGGCGGACGGCTGTGACCAGGCTCGATCCGTCGGCAGCCGGCCCGTGCGCAACGCTGTGCACCCTCCGCGCAACGAACACACGCACCGCCCCGGGCAACGCAACGATCGTGCGGAGATGCGCAAGGTTGCTGCATTACCGGCGCGGCGCACCCCTCGTAGTGTTCTGCGCTGTACGTGGCGTGGCGGGGACCCCGCTCGGTGGGTCTCCGTGCTTCCGCACGGGTGCCCGCCGCGTCCCCGCCGCTCCAGAGCCCGCCGAGAGCCCGTCCGCTCACACCGACGGGCCCGACCGGCAGCGACAAAGGAGTCAACGCGTGCTCGACCAAGGCGCACCCCCGCACCACGACACACCGGCCGGCCCCGCGTCCCCGGGCCTGGCCGCGCGCCTCATGCGCCGCAAGCCCGTGGAAACGCTGGTCGCCGAGGGCGGCCAGGGCGAGGGCGGCACGCTGCGCCGCTCCCTCGGCCTGTGGCAGCTCACGATGATCAGCATCGGCGCCACCCTCGGCACCGGCATCTTCGTCGTCCTCGGCGAGGCCGTGCCCAAGGCCGGACCGGCCGTCACGCTCTCCTTCGTCATCGCCGGCCTCACCGCGCTCTTCTCGGCCCTGTCCTACGCCGAACTGGCCGGCACCATCCCGGTCTCCGGCTCCTCCTACTCGTACGCCTACGCCACGATGGGCGAGCTGGTCGCCTGGGTCTGCGGCTGGTGCCTCGTCCTGGAGTACGGAGTCTCCGTCGCCGCCGTCGCCGTCGGCTGGGGCGAGTACCTCAACGAGCTCCTCGACGGCACCATCGGCGTCACCATCCCGGCCGCCCTGTCCGCCCCGCCCGGCGACGGCGGCGTCTTCAACCTGCCCGCGCTGATCGTCGTGCTGCTCGCCATGACGTTCCTGCTGGGCGGCGCCCGCGAGTCCGCCCGCGCCAACACGATCATGGTCGTCGTGAAGATCGCCGCGCTGGTGCTGTTCTGCGCGATCGGCGTCCAGGGCTTCCGCTCCGGCAACTACGAGAACTTCATGCCCCTCGGCATGGCCGGCGTCAGCGCGGCCGGCGCCACGCTCTTCTTCTCGTACATCGGCTTCGACGCCGCCTCCACGGCCGGCGAGGAGGCCAAGAACGCCCAGCGCGACCTGCCCCGCGCGATCATGCTGTCCCTGGTCATCGTGACGGTGCTGTACGTCCTCGTCGCCGCCGTCGCCGTCGGTGCCCGCCCGTGGCGCACCTTCACCGACTCCGAGGCCTCCCTCGCCCAGATCATGACCGACGTCACCGGGCAGGACTTCTGGGGGACCCTGCTGGCCTTCTGCGCGGTCGTCGCCATCGCCAGCGTCGTCCTGACCGTGCTCTACGGCCAGACCCGCGTGCTGTTCGCCATGTCCCGCGACGGGCTGGTGCCCAAGGTGTTCTCCCGCGTCCACCCGAAGACCGGCGCGCCCCGCGCCAACACGCTGATCGTCTCCCTGTTCTGCGGCGTCCTGGCCGCCGCCATCCCGCTCGGGCAGCTCGCCGACGCCACCAGCATCGGCACCCTCTTCGCCTTCGCCCTCGTCAACGTGGCCGTCGTCGTGCTGCGCCGGACCCGTCCGGACATGCGCCGCACCTTCCGGGTGCCGCTGTCGCCGGTCCTGCCCGCGCTGGGCTTCGCCTTCTGCGTGTGGATGATGGGCAGCCTGTCCACCGTGACCTGGGTCGTGTTCGGTGTCTGGATGGCGGTCGGGCTCGTGTTCTACTTCGTGTACGGCCACCGCCGCTCCCGGCTGGCCGCACCGGACACCGTGACACCAGAAGCGAAGTGAACCACCCGCAGTGCTGAACGATCTCGACGAACGCATCGTGCACGCCCTCGCCGAGGACGCCCGCCGCTCCTACGCGGACATCGGGCAGTCGGTCGGCCTGTCCGCGCCCGCCGTCAAACGGCGCGTGGACCGGCTGCGCGCCACCGGAGCCATCACCGGCTTCACCGTACGCGTCGACCCCGCCGCGCTCGGCTGGGAGACCGAGGGGTTCGTCGAGATCTTCTGCCGTCGCAACACCTCGCCGGAGACCATCCAGCGGGGCCTGGAGCGCTACCAGGAGGTCGTGGCCGCGTCCACCGTCACCGGGGACGCGGACGCGGTCGCCCAGGTCTTCGCCTCCGACATGCGCCACTTCGAACGGGTCCTGGAGCGGATCGCCGGGGAGCCGTTCGTCGAGCGGACCAAGTCCGTGCTGGTCCTGTCGCCGCTGCTGCGGCGCTACTCGTCGGGATCGCCCACGTAATCCCGAGACCGAGGCCGGGTCACCCGACTACCATCGGTGCCATGACCTGGCGACATTGATCCACCAGCCGCGCCTCGTCCCGAGGGCCGCCGCGGACGCCGTACCTCCGGTGTCCGTTCCGCCCCCTCGGGAAGGCCTCATGACTCTCTCACCCGAGCGTGCCCCCACGACCGCCGGTGTCCGGCGGCTGACGCGCACGCTGTACGCCTCCGCGTTCTGCGACGAGTTCGTCCTGCTCTACCCGGTGTACGCGCTGCTGTTCAGCGACACCGGCCTGTCCGTCTGGCAGATGTCGTCCCTGTTCGCCCTGTGGTCGCTGACCGGCGTCCTGCTGGAGGTGCCTTCCGGCGCCTGGGCCGACGCGGTCTCCCGGCGGCGGCTGCTGGTGCTCGGCCCGCTGCTCACCGCCGCCGGCTTCGCCCTGTGGGTGCTCGTGCCCTCCTACGGCGCCTTCGCGCTCGGCTTCGTGCTGTGGGGCGCCGGCGGGGCGCTCGGTTCCGGAGCACTGGAGGCACTGGTCTACGACGAACTGGACCGGGCCGGTGCCGCCGACCGGTACGCCCGGACCATGGGCCGGGCGCGGGCGATCGGCATCGCGGCGACGATGGCCGCGATGGGCCTGGCAGGCCCGGTCTTCGCCTGGGGCGGATACGACGCCGTCGGCGCGGCGAGCGTGCTGGTCTGCCTGGCCGGAGCGGCCGTGGCGAGCCGGTTCCCCGAGCACCGCACACCGTCCGCCGACGGCGACCGCTGGACCGCGACCCTGCGGGCCGGGCTCGCCGAGGCACGCACCGACCGCTCCGTGCGCGGTGCGCTCCTGCTGGTCCCGGCCGTCACCGCGGTCTGGGGCGCGCTCGACGAGTACACCCCGCTGCTGGCGCACGACACCGGCGTGGCGCAGGAGACCGTCCCCTGGCTGCTGCTGGTGATCTGGACCGGGGCCACGGCCGGGAGCCTGCTGGCCGGCCCTGCCGAACGGCTGACCAGCACCGGGTTCGCCGTCCTGCTCGCCGGTTCCGCGCTGGCCCTGGCGGCCGGCGCCGCGGCGGGCACCCCGCCCGCCCTCGTCCTCGTCGCCCTGGCCTTCGGCGGCTTCCAGCTGGCGACCGTCCTGGCCGACGCCCGCCTCCAGCGGCGTATCGACGACACCGGACGGGCCACGCTGACCTCCGTCGCGGGCCTGGGCACCGAGCTGGGCACCCTCACCACCTACGGCGCCTACGCGGCGGCCGCCTCGGTGGCGGGGCACGGCACCGCGTTCGTCTGGGCCGCGGTGCCGTACCTGCTGACGGCGCTGCTGCTGGCCGCCGCCGCCCGGACTACAGCCGCGGCTGCCAGGGCACGACCGTGAAGTCGCCGGTCCCCTTCGCGACCTTCTCGAAGGGCGCCGAAGACACGCACCGGGGCAGCTCCCCGCCCTCGGCGGGGCTGCCCGTCGCGGCCCAGCTGTAGCCGAGCCGGTCGCGGTGCCCGCGGTCGTGGACGGTGACGCCGACCCGCTTGCCCTGAGCCCCGGGCAGGTCGGATTCGGTGATGACGCCGGAGACGACGGCCACGTCACCGCCGGTGATCAGGCAGTCGACCTCGGCCTTCGCCCGGGCGCCCCGGCCGTTCAGGTAGTGGCTGAACTCGAAGGTCCCGGTGGCCTCGAGGGGATCGTCGTCATGCTCGGCCGCCAGCCGGGCGTCGAAGGTGAAGGTGATGTCGTCACCGGCCGACCGGTACAGCTTGGCGGTGCCGGTCAGCGCGGCGGCCTCCCGCGGGGGCTGGTCCTCGTGGGGCCCGGAGGCGACGGCCGCCCCCGTGGTGACGGCGGTCAGCAGCAGTGCGACGCAGAGGGCGGCGGTCGTCGTACGGCGTTTCATGGCGGGTCCTCTCCCAAGGATCGAAGCGGGTGAACCGAACGCTCACCACTGTCCCGGCGCCGCGCCCGCACCACATCGCGCTCAGGGCGGGAGCGGCCTCCGCCGTGCGGCGGGGAAGGGGCGGACGGGCCCCCTTCTCGGGGATGACGGGAGGGGGCACGGGGGTGGCGCAACGAATCGCCGGGGGATGCCGGGCGTACGCAACGATCCGCTCACCGGCGCGCAACACGTCCTTCTTGTCCGTCCGAGCGCGCCGACCGTACCGTCTATCTGGCCCCCCGCCCCCCTTCCCTCCGGTGAGGAACACGCATGCGCACCGCCCTGCTCCAGAGCTCCGGCCGGCCCGGATCCGTCGCCGAGAACCTCAAGGTCCTCGACGAGGCCGCCGCCCGCGCCGCGGCCTCGGGCGGCGGGCTGCTCGTCACCTCGGAGCTGTTCCTGACCGGGTACGCGATCGGCGACGACATCGCCGCCCTCGCCGAGCCCGCCGACGGGGACTCGGCCGACGCGGTCGCGGAGATCGCCGGGCACCACGGCCTGGCCGTCGCGTACGGCTACTCCGAGCGGGACGGCGAGCGCGTCTTCAACTCCGTCCAGCTCGTCGCCGCCGACGGCACCCGCCTGGCGAACTACCGCAAGACCCACCTCTTCGGCTGCTTCGAGCGCGAGCACTTCACCCCCGGCGAGCAGCCCGTCGTCCAGGCCGAGCTGAACGGCCTCACCGTCGGCCTGATGATCTGCTACGACGTGGAGTTCCCGGAGAACGTCCGCGCCCACGCCCTGGCCGGCACCGACCTGCTGCTGGTCCCGACCGCGCAGATGCACCCGTTCCAGTTCGTCGCCGAGTCCGTCGTGCCGGTGCGGGCCTTCGAGAACCAGATGTACGTCGCGTACGTCAACCGGGTCGGGCCGGAGGGCGACTTCGAGTTCGTCGGGCTGTCCGTGCTCGCCGGCCCCGACGGGACGTCCCGTGCCCGCGCCGGGCGCCGTGAGGAACTGGTCCTCGCCGACGCCGACCCGGTCTTCCTCGCCGCCTCCCGCGAGGCCAACCCGTACCTGAGGGACCGCCTCCCCGGCCTCTACGGGTCCCTCGTCCGCAACCGCTGAACCCCGAGAAGCCCAGCCCCCGCTCCACCCCGCAAGGAGTCCGTGCCCCATGACGTCCACCGTGCCCAACGCGATCGAGCACGCAGACGAGCAGCAGCCGCCGATCACCATGTTCGGGCCGGACTTCCCGTACGCGTACGACGACTTCCTCGCCCACCCCGCCGGCCTCGGCCAGATACCCGCGACCGAGCACGGCGCCGAGGTCGCCGTCATCGGCGGCGGTCTGTCCGGCATCGTCGCCGCCTACGAGCTGATGAAGATGGGCCTCAAGCCCGTCGTCTACGAGGCCGACCGGATCGGCGGCCGGCTGCGCACCGTCGGCTTCGACGGCTGCGACGAGTCGCTGACCGCCGAGATGGGCGCGATGCGCTTCCCGCCCTCCTCCACCGCGCTCCAGCACTACATCGACCTGGTCGGCCTGAAGACCAGCCCCTTCCCCAACCCGCTCGCCGAGGCCACGCCGTCCACGGTCGTCGACCTCAAGGGCGAGTCGCACTACGCCGAGACCCTCGACGACCTGCCGCAGGTCTACCGGGACGTCGCCGACGCCTGGGCGAAGTGCCTGGAGGAGGGCGCCGACTTCTCCGACATGAACCGCGCCCTGCGCGAGCGCGACGTGCCGCGCATCCGCGAGATCTGGGCCAAGCTCGTCGAGAAGCTCGACAACCAGACCTTCTACGGCTTCCTCTGCGACTCCGAGGCCTTCAAGTCCTTCCGGCACCGCGAGATCTTCGGCCAGGTCGGCTTCGGCACCGGCGGCTGGGACACCGACTTCCCCAACTCCATCCTGGAGATCCTCCGCGTCGTCTACACCGAGGCCGACGACCACCACCGCGGCATCGTCGGCGGCTCCCAGCAGCTGCCGCTCAGGCTCTGGGAGCGCGAGCCGGAGAAGATCGTCCACTGGCCGTACGGCACCTCGCTGAAGTCCCTGCACCCGGACGGCGAGCCGCGCCCGGCGGTGACCCGGCTGAACCGCACCGCCGGCAACCGGATCACCGTGACCGACGCCGACGGCGACATCCGCACATACCGGGCGGCGATCTTCACCGCCCAGTCCTGGATGCTGCTCTCGAAGATCGCCTGCGACGACTCGCTCTTCCCGATCGACCACTGGACCGCGATCGAGCGCACCCACTACATGGAGAGCTCCAAGCTCTTCGTCCCCGTCGACCGGCCCTTCTGGCTGGACAAGGACGAGGAGACGGGCCGGGACGTCATGTCGATGACGCTCACCGACCGCATGACCCGCGGCACCTACCTGCTCGACGACGGCCCCGACAAGCCCGCCGTCATCTGCCTCTCCTACACCTGGTGCGACGACAGTCTGAAGTGGCTGCCGCTGTCCGCGAACGAGCGGATGGAGGTCATGCTGAAGTCGCTCGGCGAGATCTACCCGAAGGTCGACATCAGGAAGCACATCATCGGCAACCCGGTGACCGTGTCCTGGGAGAACGAGCCCTACTTCATGGGCGCGTTCAAGGCCAACCTCCCCGGCCACTACCGCTACCAGCGGCGCCTGTTCACGCACTTCATGCAGGAGGAGCTGCCCGAGGACAAGCGGGGCATCTTCCTCGCCGGTGACGACATCTCCTGGACCGCAGGCTGGGCCGAGGGAGCCGTCCAGACCGCGCTCAACGCGGTCTGGGGCGTCATGCACCACTTCGGCGGGCAGACGGACCCGACCAACCCCGGCCCGGGTGACGTGTACGACGAGATCGCGCCGGTCGAGCTGCCCGAGGACTGACCCTCCGACCGGCCCTAGACCCCGGCCGCCCGGGCCTTCTCGTACACCTGGGCGGCCAGGTCCTGCAGCTCCTCGGCGTCGCGGGCCGAGCCCTGGAGGTCGAGCAGCATCTCGTCGAGGCCGATCTCCGCGTGGGCGGCGATGTCCTCGACGATCTGGTCGACGCTGCCGTGGAAGGGGCGGCGGTCGGCGCCCTCCTGGCCCGACGCGCGGTACCGGGCGTTGACCCGCAGTACCGTGCGGATCGGTTCCGTACGGCCACGTTCTCCGGCCAGCTCCCGCAGCTGCCGCCACTGGCCGGCCACGGCCTCGACGCCGACGGCGTTGGGCAGCCAGCCGTCGGCGTGGTCGACGAGCCTGCGCCGGGCCCTCCCGCTGCTCGCCGCCAGCAGGACCGGGATCGGCCGGGCGGGCTTGGGGCCCACCACGGCGGACGCGATCTTCGTGAGGTGCCCGTCGTACACCACCGGGTCCGGGCCCCACACCGCACGGCACACCCCGATCAGCTCGTCCAGGGCCTGCCCGCGCTCGGCGAACGGCCGCACGCCCGCCGCCGCGTACTCGTCGTGCGACCAGCCCGTGCCCAAACCGGCCACCACCCGGCCGCCGCTCGCCGCGTCCAGCGAGGCCAGCGCCTTGGCCAGCTGGAAGGGCCCGTGCAGCGGGGCGACCAGCACGCTGCTGCCCAGCTCCGCGTGTTCGGTGGCCGCGGCGGCGAGGGTCAGGGTGATCAGCGGGTCCGCCACGCTCCGGTAGGAATCCGGCCAGGGCAGGCCTTCGATGCCGTACAGCCCCTGGGCGGCGGGCTCGGGGAACAGGGCGCGCTCGAAGACCCACAGGCTCTCGTAGCCCATCCCCTCCGCCGCGCGGGCCACGTCGGGGACGTCCTTGCCGAGGTCGTACTGCCGCATCTGGGGGAGGCCGAGGCCGAGCCGGGTCGCCATGTCCGGGTGCTCCTTCGCCGTCGGGACGCGATGTCGCTCAAGGGTGCAACGTACAGCGACGGCACGGGCGTTCCGGGTGTGCGCGCCGGGAACGGCCGGATCAGTCCGGCAGCGGGGTGAGCAGCATGCGGCCCGCGAAGCCGACCGCCGCGTCCAGCCGCTCGGTGAACTCCCCGGCGACCTCCGGCAGCCGGCGCAGCGCCCACAGCGCGCGGGCCGCCGCCCAGGTGGCGTCGCGGGCGCGCTCCAGGCTCCAGGAGCCGAGCAGATGGGTCAGCGGGTCGGCGATCTGGAGGAGGTCGGGACCCGGCATCAGCTCTTCACGGACCCGCTCCTCCAGCGTCACGAGGAGATCGCCCACCCGGTCGAACTCGTCCTCGACGTCGACGGGTTCGCAGCCGAGCGTACGGCAGGTGTCCACCACGGCCAGCGCGAGATCGTGCCCGATGTGCGCGTTGATGCCCGCCAGCGCGAACTGCAGCGGACGTACGCCGGGATGGCGGCGGAACTGGAACAGGGGCCGCCAGCAGGCGGGCGGGCGGCGGCCGTCCTCCACCGCGTCGACGGCCGCCAGATAGCGCTCCGCGAACCGCACGTCCAGCGCGATCGCCGAGCGGGCGTCCGGGAACCGGCCGCCGTCGATGTGCCGGTCGACCGCCTCGGTGACGGTCAGGTAGACGCGGTTGAAGACCGCCACCCCGTCCCGCGCGGGCAGCGCCGCGTCGAGGGCGCGCATCCGGGTCAGGACCGTGTCCACCGACCGGAGGACCGTCGGGACTTGCTCGCAGTGCGCCATGGCGGCAGGGTCGCAGCTTTAGGCTGGCGGGAGTGCCGGCGGGCCGGTGCTTCCCCAGAACGGGGGAACGCGCCCGCCGTGCGGGGGAGGGGGAACCGTACGTGTCAGGCCTTCGTGCCCGGCGCCTGGCCGCTCGCAGGGCCGAGCGCAGGCGTGCCGCCCGCCGCAGCGCGATGGTCGCGGCGGCGTCCGTCGTCGTCGCGGTCGGCACCGCGACCGGCATGCTCACCGCGCTCGGCGACGACGGCGGCGGCACCGACGAGGCCCGGCCGGAGGTGACGCGCTCGCCGAGGCTGCAGTCCCCGCCCGTCGTGCCGTCCCCGCCCCCGCCCCCGTCGGCGAAACCGTCGGCCTCCGCCTCGCCGTCCGCCTCCGCCTCGGCGAATGAGGCGAGTCCCAGTCCTTCGCGGAAGAAGACGCCGGAGGCGAAGCCCCGGGCGACCCCGGCGTCCACCCGGCTCTACCGGCATCCCGAGTCACAGGTCCTGTCCTGGGTCCGGGCCCACCCCGACGACCCGCGCCAGGACGTCATCCGGTCGCGGATAGCCGACCACCCGGCCGCCGTGTGGTTCGCCGACTACACGCCCGCGACCATCACCTCCCGGGTCCGGGCCGTGACCTCGGGCGGTGCCGCCGAGGGCCGGGTGCCCGTGGTCGTGCCGTACGCGATACCCGACCGGGACTGCGGCGGCCACTCCCAGGGCGGCGCGCCCGACCTCGACGCCTACGACGACTGGATCGACCTTTTCGCCGCCGGGCTCGGCTCCCGGGAGGTCGTGGTCGTCCTGGAGCCCGACTCGGTGGCCCAGGCGGAGTGCCTGTCCGCCGGGGACCGCGCCGACCGCTTCGCCTCGCTGGCCCGCGCCGGCCGCGTGCTGAAGGACGCCAATCCCAACGCCCGCGTGTACTACGACGCGGGACACTCCGGCTGGCACGCGCCCGCCAAGCAGGCGGGCTGGCTGAAGCAGGCCGGCGCCGCCTCGGCCGCCTCCTCCGACGGCGTCTTCAGCAACGTCTCCAACTTCCACACCACCGCCGACGAGGTCGCCTACGACCGCGCGGTCCTCGACGCCCTCGGCGGCCCCGAGAGCCTCGGCGCCGTCATCGACACCAGCCGCAACGGCAACGGCGCCCCGCCCGACGGCGAGTGGTGCGACCCGGCCGGCCGCAAGATCGGCCGCACACCGACCCTGAGCACCGGCCTGGGACGCATCGACGCCTACCTGTGGGTCAAGCTGCCGGGGGAGTCGGACGGCTGCAAGGGCAGGCCGGGCACCTTCACGCCGTCCTACGCCTACGACTTGGCGCGCTGAGAACCGTCGCCGGGCCCCTCGCCGGCCCCGTCGCCGCCAGCGGCCGTCTCGTCGTACGACGACGTGCCCTCGTCCAGCAGCGGCTGCTGGGTCTTGAGGTGGGCCGGGGCGAAGGCGCGCAGCGCGTGGTAGCCGGTGATGACGACGAGGGTGCCGAGCGCGATGCCGCTGAGCGAGAAGTTGTCGGTGAACTCCATGCTGACGTTGCCGACGCCGATGATGATGCCCGCGGCGGCCGGTACCAGGTTCAGCGGGTTGCGCAGGTCCACTCCGGCGTTGATCCAGATCTGGGCGCCCAGCAGGCCGATCATGCCGTAGAGGATGACGGTGATGCCGCCCAGCACCCCGCCGGGGATCGCGGCGACGACCGCGCCGAACTTCGGGCAGACGCCGAAGAGGAGCGCGAAGCAGGCGGCGGCCCAGTAGGCGGCGGTCGAGTAGACCCGGGTCGCGGCCATCACGCCGATGTTCTCGGAGTACGTGGTGTTGGGCGGGCCGCCGACCGCGGTGGACAGCATCGAGCCGACGCCGTCCGCGGAGATCGCGGTGCCCAGCTTGTCGTCGAGCGGGTCGCCGGTCATCTCGCCGACCGCCTTCACGTGCCCGGCGTTCTCCGCGATCAGCGCGATGACGACCGGCAGGGCGACCAGGATCGCCGACCACTCGAAGCTCGGCCCGTGGAAGGAGGGCAGCCCGATCCAGTCGGCCTGCCCCACGGCGGAGAAGTCGAGGCGCCAGTGGTCGGTCACCTTGCCGCTGCCGTCCACCGAATGGATCTTGCCGAAGATCCGGTCCAGGGCCCAGGAGAGCACGTAACCGAAGACCAGCCCCAGGAAGATCGCGATCCGGGACCAGAAGCCGCGCAGGCAGACCACGGCCAGACCGGTGAACAGCATCACCAGCAGCGCCGTCCACTGGTCCTGCGGCCAGTACGTGGAGGCGGTGACCGGGGCCAGGTTGAAGCCGATCAGCATCACCACCGCGCCGGTGACGATCGGCGGCATCGCGGCGTGGATGATCCGTGCCCCGAACCGCTGCACGGCGAGCCCCACCAGGAACAGCGCGGCACCGACGACCAGGACCGCGCCGGTCACCGTGGCACTCGTACCGCCCTGGGCCCGGATCACCGCGGCGACACCGACGAAGGAGAGCGAGCAGCCGAGGTAGCTGGGGACCCGGCCGCGGGTGGCGAGCAGGAAGATGGCGGTCGCCACGCCCGACATCATGATCGCGAGGTTGGGATCGAGGCCCATCAGGACCGGAGCCACGAAGGACGCCCCGAACATGGCCACCACGTGCTGGGCGCCGAGCCCGAACGTGCGGGGCCACGAGAGCCGTTCGTCGGGGCGGACCACCGCTCCGGGGGCGGGGACCTTCCCGTCCCCGTGCAGCTTCCAGCGCACGCCGAGGTCCATGGTGAGGTTTCGCTTTCTCTGTACGTGATGACTGTCCGGACCATTGTCGGGGGTGCCCGGCCGTGCGGCTGACCTGCACCCTTCCCCGGCCGCCATCCTGAGCGTCCGCTTAGAATGACGGTGTACGCCCGTACGCCCACCGCACCGCGTACCACCCCGCACCACCCAGGAGCCCACGTGACCGCCGAAGCCCCCGCCGCCCCCGCCGTGTCGTACGGCCGCCTCGTCCCCGTCACCGTGCACTTCGACGACCTCGACGCGCTCGGCCTGCTGCACAACGCCCGCTATCCGGTGATGGTCGAGCGCGCCTGGGCCGAGCTGTGGACGGAGCACGGCTTCCGGTTCGAGGGCGACTGGGCGGCGGCCGGCGACGCCTGCAACGCGGTCAAGGAGCTGACCATCACGTACGAGGCTCCGGTCACCCGGCCGGGCGCCTACGCCGTCCACCTCTGGCTGGACCGGCTCGGCACGACCGGGCTGACCTATGGCTTCCGCTTCTGCTCGGCGGACGGCACCACCACGTACGCCCGCGGCACCCGGGTGCTGGTCCGGCTGGACTCCGAGACCTTGCGCCCGGCGCCGTGGAGCGACACCTTCAGGACCGCCGGTCGGGCACTGCTGCGCTCGGCGGACTGACCTTCGGCCGGTCCCGGTCCCCGGCGCGCAGCACCTTCGCGAACACCACCAGGCAGCAGGCCAGCGCGGTCACCAGGCCGAACGACACCACCAGGCTGGTCGCCTGGGCGAGGCCGCCGATCGCGCTCGGGGCGATCAGGCCCGAGGTGTACGTGATGGTGGCGACGCCCGCGATGGCCAGGCTCGGATTGGAGCCGGCCCGGCCCGCCGCCGCGAAGCACAGCGGGACGACCACGGCAATACCGAGCCCCATCAGCGCGAAGCCGGCCATCGCCACCGCGGGATGGCCGCCGACGACGACCAGCAGGCCGCCGAGGGTCGCCAGCACCCCGCTCACGCGCACCGTGCGCACCGCGCCGAACCGGTCCACCACCTTGTCGCCGGCGAACCTGGCCACGGCCATCGTGAGCGTGAAGCCCGTCGTGCACGCCGCCGCCAGTCCGGCCGACGTCTCCAGCTCGTCCCGCAGGTAGACCGCCGACCAGTCCAGGCTGGCGCCCTCCGCGAACACCGCGCAGAACCCGACCGCGCCGATCAGCACGGCCGACCGGGGCGGCAGCGCGAACCTCGGCGGCGGGTCCTCGTCCTCGGCGGACTGGAGGTCCAGCACCCAGGAGCAGGCGACCAGTCCCGCCACGGTCAGCACGGCGGCGGCCAGGACGTGGTGCAGGCGGGCGTCCGCGCCCAGGTGGGCGGCGAGCGTGCCGGCCGCCGAGCCGATCAGGGCGCCCGCGCTCCACATGCCGTGCAGGCCGGACATGATCGATTTGTCCAGCCGGTTCTCGACCTCGACGCCGAGCGCGTTCATCGCCACGTCCGACATGCCGGCCGTGGCCCCGTAGACGGACAGGGCCAGGCACAGGGTGAGCAGGTTGGGGGCGAGGGAGGGCAGGACCAGCGCCAGCGTCCACAGGGCCAGCAGGCCGCGCAGGGCGGTGCGGGCGCCGAAGCGGTGGGTGACGCTGCCGGCCAGCGGCATGGCGACCGACGCGCCGAGCGCCGGGAAGGCGAGCGCCAGACCCAGCTGGCCCGCGCTCACGCCGGCGTGGTCCTGGATCCACGGCACCCGGGTGGCGAACGAACCGGTGACCGCGCCGTGCACGGCGAACACGGCCGCCACTGCGTACCGGGAGCGCCTCACCTGGCGTTGCTCGTAGACCACTGCGCTCATTCTCGGCCCCTCCGCCGGGTCCGCACCCGGCTCGTCTCCCTGTGCGTCGCTCGCTGCCGCACTGCGCCGCGTAAACTATCAGGGACCCTTCCTGATGGATAGGGGATATCCGGCGCGGGCCACCGCGCCGCCGATCTGGAAGGATCCCGGCATGCCCGCATCACCGCGCACCGCCCGGGCCATCAACGACCGGCTCGCCCTGCGCCTGCTCCAGCAGGAGGGCCCGCTGACGGCGGGGCAGCTGAAGCAGCTGACCGGTCTGTCCCGGCCCACCGTCGCCGACCTCGTCGAACGCCTCACCGCCTCAGGACTGGTCGAGGTGGTGGGGGAGTCGGGCGAGCAGCGCCGCGGCCCCAACGCCAGGCTGTACGGCATCGTCGCCGGCCGCGCGTACCTCGCCGCCCTCGACGTGCGCACCGAGAGCGTCACCGTCCTGGTCTCCGACCTGCTCGGCCGCGTCCTGGCCGAGGCCTCCGTGCCGATCGGCGACGACACCGGGACGGGACCCGCGGTGGAGCAGGCGGTGAGCCTGGTCGAGCAGGCGGCGAAGGAGGCCGGGGCCTACCGGCTGCACACCGTCGGCATCGGCGCGCCCGGCCTGATCGACCCGGCGAGCGGGGACCTCCGCCCGTCCCTGGGCCTGCCCGCGTGGCATCGCCGGCTGACGGCGGCGCTGCAGGAGAAGTTCCCCGAGGCGCGGGTCGGCGTGGAGAACGAGACGAACCTCGCCGCCCTGGCCGAGCAGCGCGACGGGGCGGCCCGGGACCGGGACACCTTCGTCCTGCTCTGGCTCGGCCTCGGCATCGGCGCCGCGGTCGTCCTCGACGGCACGCTGCGCCGGGGTGTCTCCGGTGGCGCGGGCGAGATCGGCTTCATGCCGGTGCCGGGCACCGCGGGCCTGCCGTCGGCCACCGACTGCGACGGCGGCTTCCACTCCGTGGCCGGCGCGGCGGCGGTGAGCGCGCTGGCGGCGGAGCACGGTGTGACCGCCGTGCCCGAGGGGCCCGAGCCGCACGCCGCCGCGCTGGTGCGGGAGGCGGTGCGCCGGCCGGCCACGGCCCCGGGGGCCGCCCGCTTCCTGGACGCCCTCTCCGACCGGGTCGCCCTCGGCGCGGCCGCCGTCGTCTCCGTCCTGGACCCCGGCTGCGTGGTGCTCGCCGGTGAGATCGGGCGGGCCGGGGCCGACGCGCTCGCCGCACGCGTCCAGGACCGCCTCACCCGGATGTCGCCGCTGGCCACCGAGGTACGGGCCACCGCACTGGGCGGCGGCGCCGTCCTGCGGGGGGCACTGCTGACCGCCCGGGACCGCGCCCAGGACGAGCTGTTCGCGCCGCCGGAGCGGTAGCCGGCGGCGCACCGGGCACACCTGAGGGGGTAACCGGTGCACACCACGGCGGCCCGCGCGGGGTCAGGCCTCCGGCCGCTGCCCCCGGCCCGGTCCGGCCGGCGGAAGGCCGCCCCGTCCGCCGCCGGCCACATCAGTGCCGCGGGCAGCAGCACCCCGAGCCCCAGCAGCGCCATGAACCCGGCGGCGCTCCCTGCCGACAAGGGCTCCAGGTGCCGGGCGTGGAACAGGAGATGGCGACGGAGTTCACGAGGTGGGCCACCGGGGCCGTCAGCACGAGCCGCCGTTCCATCGCCGCCACCGCCGCGCACAGCACCACGGCCAGGGCCAGGCTCGCCCCGCCGAGGTCGCGCAGCGGATGCTCGTTGCAGGGCGGCAGGTGCGAGACCCACGGCCACTTCCAGAACAGCTCGGGCAGCACCAGCACCCACAGCCCCAGCACCAGCTGCGCACCGGCGGGCAGCCCCAGCCCCGCCCGCAGCCACCCGCGTCCGCTCATCCGCTCCCCGCGTCCGTGCCGACGGACACTCCTCGAAGGCCCGCTTCCGATCGTCCTCTCGGGCGCGAGGTCGCCGCCGGTGCGGATCCCCTGGCCAGGCCTTCCCCGCGAGCGGCGCCTTCAGTCCGACAGGGCGTCCCGGTGCGGAACGCCCTGTCGTCGCATGGGAGGCCCGGCGGCGGGCAAGGGCCGTCGTCACCGCCGCCGGGCCGGTCCTGCGGGGGCTCAGCAGGCGCCGAGGTCCTGCCAGACGCCCCACTCGCCGGTGGTTCCGGGCTCCTCGCCCTTCGTCCACCACTTGGACTTCCACGAGTGCCCCTCGTGGGAGACGGTGACGCCCCCGCCGTACGGCGACGCCGCGTCCCAGGCCGGCGCCGCGCACTGCCCGGTGCCGTCCGTCGGGCCGGGCGTCGGGGTCGGGGACCCGGTCTCCGTGGGCGTGGGCGTCGGGGCCGGGCTCTCCGTCCCCGGTTCCACCACGGTCGTTCCCCGGGCCAGGTCACCCGCCAGCGCGTACGTCTTCCCGCCGAAGGACACCGTCCAGTTCGACGGGGTCGACACCGGCAGGTAGTACACGAGGTCGACCGTCGTGGACGCGCCCGGCGCCAGCGACTGCCAGCCCGGCAGCTTCAGCGAGACGCGGTGGTAGTCGCCCTTCAGTCCGCCCACGTGGCCGCCCGTGTGGTCGCTGCGGATCACCGAAGTGCCCCAGCCGGACTGGTCCTTGGCGTTGCCCGGCGCGGAGGTGGAGTAGTCGAACCGGAACTCCGTACCGCCCGGCAGTGCCGTCTCCGTGTTGTTGGTGATCCTCAGCTTGGGGCTGATCGGGTAGTTGGAGTCACCGAGCGGGAACTCCCCGAACTCGACGTCGACGTCCAGCGCCTCGGCCGGCATGTCGGTCGTGGCGCGCTGCGCACCGTACGGGGAGGCGTTCTTGAACGCCTGGTACATCGTGTCGGTGAGCGTCGAACCCGGCACGTACTGCCCCTTGCCCGCGTCCCAGGCGTAGTCGCCCGCGAGCTCCCACACCATCGTGCCGCCGATGCCGCGGTCGGCCACGTAGTCCGCCTTGGCCCGCACCGACTGCTCGTCCTCGGTGGACAGGAAGACCTTCTTCTCGGCGTTCCACAGCCAGGGCGCGACCAGCGTGGCGTCGTAGTTGCGCTCGTAGGTCCCGGTCAGCTTCGTGTCGGCCGGGAAGCCGTAGTCGGTGACGTAGTCGCCGACGATGCCCTTCTCCAGGTTCTTCGCGTGCCACATCGGGTTGGAACCGGCGGGCGACTCCTCGCCGTCGGTGTCCAGGTCGTGCCACAGGTTGTCGATGCCGACCGCGCCGTCGCCGCACTTGGTCAGGCCGGAGCCGGCCGGGCAGTCCGTGGAGGGTGCCTTGCCCCAGAGCCCGTCGGTGCCGCCGGTGACGTTCTTGAAGCCGCGCGTGTAGTACGGCAGCCCGATGTTGATCCGCCCGGCCGGCATCGAGCCGCGGAAGTAGTGGTACGCCCAGTCGGTGTTGAGGTAGCCGATGCCGCCGTACTGGGAGGTCGTGTACACGCCCGCGGCGGCGAGTTCGGGGTCCTTGCCGTCGTCGAAGAGGGAGGCGTTCGGGCCGACGTGCTCGTTCCAGGCGCCGTGCAGGTCGTACGACATGATGTTGACGTAGTCCAGGTACTTCTGGACCTGGAAGGTCTCCATGCCGCGCAGCAGGTACCCGGAGGACGGCGCGGCGACGGTGAGCAGGTAGTGCCTCCCGTCCGCGGCGCCCGCGCGGTCGAGCTTCTCGCGCAGCGTCTTCATCAGGGCCGCGTAACCCTCGACCAGCCCGGCCCGGCGTCCGTTGGCGAAGGACCAGTCGAGCGGGTTGCCCGCGTCCTTCATCGTCGTCGGGTACTCGTAGTCGATGTCGACGCCGTTGAAGCCGTACTTCCGTACGAAGTCGACGGCCGAGTCCGCGAAGGTGTCGATGCCGGCCTGGTTGACCGAGCCGTCGGCGTTGGTGGCCATCGAGTAGAAGCCGCCCGAGTCCACACGGGTGCCGTCGTCGGCGAAGTAGCCGCCGGTCTCGGCCCAGCCGCCCACCGAGATCATCGTCTTGACGTCCGGGTGCTGCTTCTTGAACTTGTTGAGCAGGTTGAAGTGGCCCTTGTAGGGGAGGTCCGGGTCCATCTCGGCGCCCTCGGTCCCGGGCCACGTCATGCCGGTCGCGGGGTTGGCCGCGCTGTCCGAGCCGACGGAGAGCCTGTTGCCGCCGTCCACGTGCGCGAAGGCGTAGTTGATGTGGGTGATCTTGTCCCAGGGGATGTCCGAGGCGAGGTAGGCGGGCTTGCCGTCCTTGCCGGTGCGCCAGCCGGTGAAGTAGCCGATCACCCGGCGCTGGTGGTCGGCGCCCATCTTCTCCCGGCCGTCGGCGTCGTAGACCGAGCAGTACGGGACGTCGGCGCCGGGGGTCTGGTAGAGCCCGTCGGGGCGGCAGCTTTCCTGGCCGGCGGCCTGCGACGCGGTCGCCGGGAGGCCGGCGAGCACCAGGCCCGCGACGGCGGCGGCGGCCGCGAACAGGGCCGGTCTCGCTCCGCGGCCGGTTCTGGAGCGTGAGGGGGAAGGCACAGTCGGTTCCTCTCCACGGAAGTTGCGCAGACCCTAGAGAGGACTAGACCAGTGAGTCAATAGGTATGGACCAATCTCAAGATGTCCGGGCAGCGGCCCAGTTGGGAAACCGCGACGTGCTGAAGTCGCACTGAAGGAGCGCTCTGTGAGCCACTCCACACACTCCGTCCGCATGGACGGTCATCGGGCGTGGCACACTGGCCCTGTACCAGAAGCAGCGCACTCCGGGGTCGGTGAAAGTCCGAACCGGCGGTTACAGTCCGCGACCCGGTCGCCTCCAGCGACCGGTTGACCAGGTGAAATTCCTGGACCGACGGTTAAAGTCCGGATGGGAGGCAGTGCGCGGCGGGCGAGCATGCGTGCGCGCCGCCGATTTCTGGGCTCGCCCGTCACGGGTGGGTCCCGTCCGGCGTCGCTCCCGGTGCCCTCGCTCGTGACCTCTGTCGCTCTCGACAGCCCCGGAGTCCGTGCCCGAAGAGGCAGGAGGACCCGGGAAGTGTTCACCGGAATCGTCGAAGAGCTGGGCGAGGTCACCGCCGTCGAGACCCTCGACGACGCCTGTCGCTTCCGCCTGCGCGGCCCCGCGGTCACCGAAGGGGCGCGGCACGGCGACTCCATCGCCGTCAACGGCGTCTGCCTCACCGTCGTCGACCACGAGGGCGACGAGTTCACCGCCGACGTGATGGCGGAAACCCTGAACCGCTCCAGCCTCGGCGTCCTCACCACCGGCTCCCGAGTCAACCTGGAGCGCCCCACCGCCGTCGGCGCCCGCCTCGGCGGGCACATCGTGCAGGGCCACGTGGACGGCACCGGCGAGATCCTGGAACGCAAGCCCTCCGAGCACTGGGAGATCGTCAAGATCTCCCTCCCGGCCGGCCTCACCCGCTATGTCGTGGAGAAGGGCTCCATCACCGTCGACGGCATCAGCCTCACCGTCGTCGACGCCGGCCCCGACTTCTTCACCGTCAGCCTCATCCCCACCACCCTCGCCCTGACCACCCTCGGCCTCAAGCAGCCCGGCGACCCGGTCAACCTCGAGGTGGACGTCATCGCCAAGTACGTCGAGCGGCTGCTCGGCACCCAGGGGGGCACCCGGTGAACTGGCTCAACTCCGAGGCCTTCACCCTCTTCGACCAGCACATCAAGTGGTCGGACATGATCGGCAACGTGATCGGTCTGCTGGGCCTCGCCCTCGGCTGGCGGCGCTCGATATGGACCTGGCCCGTGCAGTTCGTCTCCGGCCTCATCCTCTTCACCGCCTTCGCCACCGCCCACCTCTCCGGCAGCGCCGGCAAGCAGATCGTCGTCATGCTCGTCGCCGCCTGGGGCTTCTGGCAGTGGAACCGCGGCCGGCAGCAGACGCAGGACGGCTCCATCGCCGTCCGCTTCGCCACCTGGCGCGAGCGCGGCGCCCTCGTCGCGGCCGCCGCCGTCGGCACCCTCGCGGTCGGCGGCCTGTTCACCGCCTTCCCGACCCTGTCCTGGGACCCCTGGCCGGACGCGTACATCTTCGTCGGCACCGTCGTCGCCATGTACGCCCAGGCGCGCGGCATGGTCGAGTTCTGGTTCGCCTGGCTGCTGGTCGACCTGGTCGGCGTACCGCTGAACTTCGCCAACGGCTTCGCCTTCTCCGGCTTCGTCTACGTCATCTACGGCGCGCTCGTCCTGTGGGGCCTGCGCGACTGGTGGCTGCGCTCCCGCACCGCGGCGCGGCCCGTCCCGGAAGGAGCGCCCGCATGAGCACGGCACCCATCCTCTACACGCCCGGCGGCCCCGACGACCTGCTCCTCGACCCCGTCGAACAGGCCATCGCCGACATCGCCGCCGGCCGCCCGGTGGTCGTCGTCGACGACGAGAACCGCGAGAACGAGGGCGACCTCGTCATCGCCGCCGAGAAGGCGACCGAGGAGATCGTCGCCTTCATGATGAGCGAGTGCCGCGGCCTGATCTGCGCCCCCATGGAGGGCGACGAACTCGACCGGCTCCGCCTCCCGCAGATGGTCGACGACAACACCGAGTCGATGAAGACCGCCTTCACCGTCTCCGTCGACGCCACCGCCGCGCACGGCGTGAGCACCGGCATCTCGGCCTCCGACCGCGCCACGACCCTCCAGCTCCTGGCGAGCGGCACCGCCGAGCCGGCCGACCTGGTCCGTCCCGGCCACATCTTCCCGCTGCGCGCCCGCTCCGGTGGCGTACTCGTCCGCAACGGCCACACCGAGGCCGCCGTCGACCTCGCCCGCCTCGCGGGCCTGCGCCCGGCCGGCGCCATCGTCGAGATCGCCGGCGAGGACGGGCGCATGCTGCGCCTGCCCGAGCTGATCCCGTTCGCCCGCAAGCACGGCCTGACGATCATCTCCATCGAGGACCTGATCGCCTACCGCCGCAGCGCCGAGCCCACCGTCCGCCGTGAGGCCGAGGTCCACCTGCCCACCCGGCACGGCGAGTTCACGGCGTACGGCTACCGCTCCACCGTCGACGGTGTCGAGCACGTCGCCCTCGTCCACGGCGAGATCGGCGACGGCGAGGACGTCCTCGTCCGTATCCACTCCGAATGCCTCACCGGCGACGTCTTCGGCTCCCAGCGCTGCGACTGCGGTCCCCAGCTGGACGCCTCCCTGGACCGCATCCAGGCCGAGGGCAGGGGAGCGGTCGTCTACCTGCGCGGCCACGAGGGACGCGGCATCGGCCTGATGTCCAAGCTGCGCGCCTACGAACTCCAGGAGCGCGGCCGCGACACCCTCGACGCCAACCTGGAACTCGGCCTGCCCGCCGACGCCCGCGACTACGGCGCCGGCGCCCAGATCCTCGACGACCTCGGCGTACGCTCCGTCCGCCTGATGACCAACAACCCGGACAAGAGCGACGCGCTGGAGCGGCACGGCATCCAGGTAACCGGCCGCGAGCCGATGCCCGTCCAGGCGGGCGAACACAACCTCCGCTACCTGCGCACCAAGCGGGACCGGATGGGACACGACCTGCCCTGGCTGGACACGACGCCCGTGTCCACCTGCGGCAACCAGTAAGCAAGCAACGCGAGGAGAGACGTGAGCGGCAAGGGTGCACCGGACCTGTCCGTACGCAACGTGGGGGACCTGCGGGTCGCCGTCGTCGCGGCACAGTGGCACGACAAGGTGATGGACGGACTGGTGGACGGCGCCCTGCGCGCCCTGCACGAGCTGGGCATCGACGAGCCGACCCTGCTCAGGGTCCCCGGCAGCTTCGAGCTCCCGGTCGTCGCCAAGGTCCTCGCCGGCCGCGGCTACGACGCGATCGTCGCCCTCGGCGTCGTCATCCGCGGCGGCACCCCGCACTTCGACTACGTGTGCCAGGGCGTCACCCAGGGCCTGGTCCAGGTCTCCGTGGAGACCGGCGTCCCCGTCGGCTTCGGCGTCCTCACCTGCGACACCGAGGAGCAGGCCCTCGACCGGGCCGGCATCGAGGGCTCCAGCGAGGACAAGGGCCACGAGGCGGTGACCGCGGCCGTCGCCACGGCGGCCACGCTCCGCTCAGTATCCGAGCCGTGGCGTTAGGCCGGTCGGCACTACGCGTAAAGTGGGCGGCACCATGTCCAAGAAGACTTTCGAGGAGCTCTTCACCGAGCTCCAGCACAAGGCCGCGAACGGCGACCCCGCCACCTCCCGCACCGCCGAGCTGGTGGACAAGGGGGTCCATGCCATCGGCAAGAAGGTCGTCGAGGAGGCCGCCGAGGTCTGGATGGCCGCCGAGTACGAGGGCAAGGACGCGGCGGCCGAGGAGATCTCCCAGCTGCTGTACCACGTCCAGGTGATGATGGTCGCCCGCGGCATCTCCCTGGACGACGTCTACGCCCACCTGTAAGCCGGACCCCCTTTTTCTCTCCACCCCTTCACACAAAGGAAGCCGACCTCATGCTGCGCATCGCCGTCCCCAACAAGGGTTCCCTGTCAGGCCCCGCGGGGGAGATGCTGCATGAGGCCGGCTACCAGCAGCGCCGCGAGTCCAAGGAACTGCGCATCGTCGACCCGACCAACGAGGTCGAGTTCTTCTACCTGCGCCCCCGCGACATCGCGATCTACGTCTCCTCCGGCAAGCTCGACATCGGCATCACCGGCCGCGACCTGCTGATCGACTCCGGCGCCGACGCCGAGGAGATCCTCCCGCTCGGCTTCGCCCGCTCCACCTTCCGCTTCGCCGGGAAGCCGGGCACCGCGAACGGCGTCGAGGACCTCAAGGGCCGCACCGTAGCCACCTCCTACGAGGGCATCGTCGCGGCCCACCTGGCCGAGCGGGGCGTCGACGCCTCCGTCGTCCACCTCGACGGCGCCGTCGAGACCGCCATCGAACTCGGTGTCGCCGGGGTCATCGCGGACGTCGTCGAGACCGGGACCTCGCTGCGCAACGCGGGCCTGGAGGTCTTCGGCGAGCCCATCATGAAGTCCGAGGCCATCGTCATCCGCCGCTCCGGCGCGGAGCCCGACGAGACGACCGAGCCCAAGGTGCAGCAGTTCCTGCGCCGACTCCAGGGCGTCCTGGTGGCCCGGACGTACGTGATGATGGACTACGACTGCCGCGTGGAGCAGCTGGAGAAGGCCGTCGCCCTCACCCCCGGCCTGGAGTCCCCGACCGTCTCCCCGCTGCACAACGAGGGCTGGGTCGCCGTCCGCGCCATGGTCCCCGCCAAGGACGCCCAGCGGATCATGGACGACCTGTACGAGATCGGCGCCCGGGCCATCCTGACCACGGCCATCCACGCCTGCCGCCTCTGAGTGGGACCCGGAGCCACCTCATGCCCGACACCACGCCGGACCTGCCGGCCCTGCCCGTCACCTTCCGACCGGGCCGCACCCGCGCCGTCCTGACCGTCCTCGCCGTCCTCACCTTCGCGGCCATCACGGCGGTCGGCATGCTGCTGGACGGCCTCGGCACGGGAGAGCGCCTCAGCTTCATGCTGACCGCGCTCCTCCTCGCCGGGGTCCTGTTCCTGCTGGCCCGGCCCCACGTCACCGCCGACGAGACGGGCGTGACCGTCGTCAACCTCACCACCAAGCGGCGCCTGGCCTGGGCCGAGATCCTCCGGGTCAACCTCCGGCAGGGCGACCCCTGGGCCTTCCTCGACCTCAGCGACGGCACCAGCCTGCCCGCGCTCGGCATCCAGCCGGGCATCGCCCGGCAGCGCGCCATCCACGACGCGCGCGCCCTGCGCGCCCTCGTCGAGGCCCGCTCCACCACCACCCCCGAGGCACCACGCGGCTGACGCGGGGGCGCCGACCCTGCCGCGGGCGCCCTTTTCGTGATTAATCTGGGAACGAGGACGCGGCCGTCGCGTCCTCGCCCCCGTCGCTCCGCCCGGTGCGCGGGGGGTCCCCCTACCCGAGGAGTGACTCCCTCCGGCGATGGACGGATCGTCCTGCAGTACCTGCGCCGCCCCCTGCTGTGAAGCCCCACAGGCGGCGGCATCATGACCACCCCCCTGCTGCTCCTGGCAGCCGCCTTCCTGCTGATCCTCGCCAACGGCTTCTTCGTCGCCGCCGAGTTCGGCCTGGTGACCGTCGGACGCCCCGACGCCGAACAGGCCGCAGCCGACGGCGACCGGCGCGCCCGCCGCGTCGTCGAGTCCCTGAAGGAGCTGTCCTTCCAGCTCTCCGGCACCCAGCTCGGCATCACCATCACCTCCCTCGTCGTCGGCATGCTCGCCGAACCGGCGCTCGCCCGCCTCCTGGACGGCCCGTTCACGGCGATCGGCGTCCCCGACGGCACCGTCCCCGGTGTCGCGGTCGTCGTCGGCATGCTGCTGGCATCCGCGGTCCAGATGGTGATCGGCGAGCTGGTGCCCAAGAACTGGGCGGTGTCCAGGCCCCTCCAGGTCGCCCGCTTCGTCGCCGGCCCCCAGCACGCCTTCGCCCGCCTGTTCCACCCGGTGATCGCCTCACTGAACGCCGTGGCCAACCGCCTGGTCCGCACGCTCGGCGTCGAGCCCGCCGAGGAGCTGGCCTCCGCCCGCACCCCCGACGAACTGGTCTCCCTGGCCCGGCACTCCGCACGGGCCGGCGCGCTGGAACAGGACACCGCCGACCTGTTCGTCCGCACCCTGTCGCTCGGCGGACTGACCGCGCAGCACGTCATGACCCCGCGCGTGAGGGTCAGTGCCCTGCACTCCTCGGCCACCGCCGAGGACGTGGTCAACCTGACCCGCGCCACCGGCCTGTCCCGCTTCCCCGTCTACCGGGAGAAGATCGACGAGATCGTCGGCATGGTCCACCTCAAGGACGCCCTCGCCGTCCCCGCCCACGACCGGCTGCGCACCCCCGCCGGCCGCATCGCCCGCCCGGCGCTGCTGGTCCCCGAGACCCTGCCCGTCCGGCCCCTCCTCACCCGTCTGCGCAGCGAGCAGCCGATCGCGGTCGTCGTCGACGAGTACGGCGGCACGGCCGGCGTCGTCACCCTGGAGGACATCGTCGAGGAGCTCGTCGGCGAGGTCCGCGACGAGCACGACGGCCTGGACGTCCCCGAACTCGCCGCCGCCCCGCCCGAGGACGGCCGCCCCGCCTGGGACGTCGACGGCAGCTGCCGCGTCGACGCCCTGCGAGGCATCGGACTCGACGCCCCCGAGGGCCCGTACGAGACCGTGGCCGGCCTCGTCGCCGACCTGCTCGGCCGCATCCCGGCCGTCGGCGACCGCGCGGAACTGCCCGGCTGGCGCCTCTCCGTCCGCCAGGTCGGCCACTACCGCGCCGAGCGCATACGGCTGGTGAGCACGGCACCGGTCTCCGTGCTGGAGGCCGCCCGATGAGCGTCCTGCAACTCCTTTTCGCCGCGCTGCTCGTCCTGGCCAACGGCTTCTTCGTCGGCGCGGAGTTCGCCCTGGTCTCGGTCCGCCGCAGCCAGATCGAACCGCTCGGCACCGCCCGCGCCCGCCAGGTGCTGTACGGCCTGGAACGGCTGCCCCAGATGATGGCCGCCGCCCAGTTCGGCATCACGGTCTGCTCACTCACCCTCGGCGCGGTCGCCGAACCGACGGTCGCGCACCTGCTGGAACCGGTCTTCGAGTGGCTGCACCTGCCGCACGGCGTCATCCACCCGCTCGGCTACGTCATCGCGCTGGCCGCCGTGGTCTTCTGCCACCTCGTCATCGGCGAGATGCTTCCGAAGAACCTCGCGATGGCCGCCCCCGAGAGGACCGCGCTGTGGCTCAGCCCCGGCCTGGTCGCCTTCGCCCGCCTCTGCAAGCCGGTCACCTTCGCCCTGGGCGCCTGCTCCCGGGGCATCCTGCGGCTGTTCCGCGTGGAGCCCAAGGACGAGGTAGAGGCCGTCTTCACCAGTGAACAGCTCAACCGGCTGGTGGAGGACGCCGGCCAGGCCGGTCTGCTCGACCCCGAGGCGCAGGAGCGCCTGGAGGACGCCCTGGAACTGGGCTCCCGCCCGGTGACGGACGTGCTGCTCGGCCGGGAGTCCCTGGTGACGGTCGGCCCGTCGGTCACCCCGGGGCAGATCATCGGGCTCACCGCCCGCACCGGGTACTCACGCTTCCCGGTCGCGGCCGGGCAGGGTCCCTTCATGGGCTACCTCCACGTCAAGGACGTCCTCGACGCCGAGGACCCCGACCGGGCCGTCCCGCAGCACCTCTGGCGCCCGATGACGACCCTCCGCCCCGACCTCCCCCTCGACGACGCCCTCACCGTGATGCGCCGCGCGGCCACCCATCTGGCCCAGGTCACGGACGCGTCGGGCCGGGTCCTGGGCCTGGTCGCCCTGGAAGACGTACTGGAACTCCTGGTCGGCGAGGTGCGCGACCCGGCCCACCGGGAGGTGACCCTGGCGACGTGACCGCCCCGGCTGCGGGCCTCACAGGGCCGACGGATCCCCCGGCCCCCTCCCCGACAGCACCTCCCCGTACGCCTGCATCAGATCCGGCAACCGCAACGTCGCCAGATCGTCCCGGCTCAGCACCCCCGGATACACCGACAGCCGCAGATCCCGGTACGCGCAGCTCTTCTCGTACAGCGTCCGCAGGAACCGCCCGTTCCCCAACTCGTCGATCCACCCCTGATCCACCACGTGCCCGGCGATCGACCGCAGCTCGTCCAGCGCCTCCTCGTCCCACACGTCCCCGTTCTCCGCCGCGAGCACCTCCCCGATCGAGGTGAGCTCCAGCGGCCGGTACGAGGGGAAGTCGACCCGCGTCGTGAAGCGCGACGACAGCCCGGGATTGGCGCCCAGCAGCCGGTCCATGCCCTCGGGATAGCCGGCCAGGATCACCACCAGGTGGTCCCGGTTGTCCTCGGCCCGCTTCAGCAGCACCTGCAGCGCCTCGTCGCCGTACGCGTCCCCCTTGCCGTACCCGGAGTTGGACAGGGAGTACGCCTCGTCCACGAAGAGGACGCCGCCGAGCGCGGAGTCGATCAGCTCGTTGGCCTTCACGGCGGTCTGGCCCAGGTACTCGCCGACCAGGTCGGCCCGCTGCGCCTCCACGAGGTGGTCGCCGCCCAGCAGGCCGAGGGCGTAGAAGACGCGGCCCAGGATGCGGGCGACTGTGGTCTTGCCGGTGCCCGAGGGGCCGGAGAAGACGAAGTGACGTTTGGGCGGCTGGACCGGCAGCCCCTGCCCGGCCCGCAGCCGCGCCATGTTCAGCTGGGCGGACAGGGCCTTGACCTGCCGCTTGACCGGCTCAAGCCCCACCATGCGCTCCAGTTCGGCGAGCGCCTCCTCCAGCAACGCGGGGTCGGTGGGACCGGTGGGCAGGGAAGGGGCCGCCCCGTCGGTCCTCTCGCGCACCGGCGGCCCGGACAGCGAGGGCAGCGGGGCGGCCGGGCCGGGCTCGGGGACGGACAGTTTGAGGTCGCGTTCGTCGGTGCCGGAGAGGGGATCGAGCCCGTCCGGGCCGTCCGGTCCCAGGCCGGCCTGCGCCAGTCCCGCGAGGTCGGCGGCCTCGTCGTAACCGTCGCCCTCGGCGATCGCGGCCAGCCGGGCGGAGGTGTCCATGAAGGCGGGGTCGACGCGGTGCACGGCCCGGTACAGCGGCAGCGCCGCGGCGCTGCGACCCGTGCCCTCGTGCGCCCGCGCCAGCCAGTACCGCAACTCCTTGCGCTGCGGCTGTTCGCTGCGGCACCGCATCAGGGCCGCCGACAGCAGCGGTTCGGCCTGCCCGTACATTTCCAGCCGCACCCGGGCCATGCCGCTGAACAGACCGGCCTCGATGCCCAGCAGGGGGTCACCCAGCAGCGGGTCGGTGTGCCGGACGAGCTGCTCCCAGTCCTTGACCAGGTAGGCACGGCAGGCGTGCAGGAAGCGGACCTGGGGGTCGGTGTCCACGGGCGGCAGCCCGGCCAGGGCCCGGTCCAGCTCCGGGACGTGGCGGCCGTCCAGCCAGTGGGAGGCGTGCGCGAGCAGCAGGTCGCGCGGGCTCTCCAGCACGGGCTGCACCCACCAGCCCAGCCAGTACCAGGAGTTGAGGGTCCGGCGGTGGCGGGCGCGCTGCTCGCCGAAGCGCTCGCGGTGCCGGAACATCCTGAGCAGGGCGTTGGTGGTGTCGACGCGCAGCGCGTGCAGTCCCAGCCAGCCGTCGGCCATCGCGGGGTCGATGCGCACCGCGGCCCGGAACTCCTCCTCGGCCTGCGGATAGGCCCCCATGGTGTAGGCGTCCACGCCGCGCAGCCAGGCGAGGTCGGCCGGGGCCTGAGGGCCCCGCGTGCCGAAGTCCATCCCGTCCCCCACGTACCGTGCCCCCGTCGGTATGCCGCCGGGCCGTCGCCCGCCGACCGCCTCGGCCAACGGCTCTGCCGAGGGCCGGAGTTGCAAGGTGCGCGCGGCAACTGCGCCCCGGGTCGCACCGAGGGCATCGTACCCGCGGCGGTCTTCCCTCCGAAGGGCGCCGGGGCGGCCCGTTCCACGAGGTGGGAGCGGACGGGGTGCATGCGGGAACGTCACAGAGGGTGAGCGGACAGCGTCACGGAGCAGCCGCAGAACGCGCTCAGAGCAGAACGAAGCCCCCGGTCACGGGGGAACAACCGGGGGCTTCGCGTCTGCGGGCGGCTCCGAACGGCCGCACAAGCAGAACGTAAGACCTGTACGGGCCTTGGGTCAAGCGGAGTTGAGGCGTTCCGACCCGGTGCCGCGCGGCGATCTTCACGAGTTCAGCACATTGCGGACCGTCCGTCACTCAGGGTGAGGAATCAGGGTGGGAAGGCGCATCCCGCAGGCCCCGGCCGCACCTCATACCCCTCCTCGCTCTGCCGCACCAGAAGGTGCGCGAAGGGGCGTGACGGGTCGGTGGCGAAGTGCCGGCGCTCCGCCGGGATCCACCCGTCCCAGAACGCCCGCTGCTCCGCTCCGTCGCGCGCCCGTCCGCGCGCCCACGCCTCCTGGCGCGGCAACTCCATCCAGAACAGCCGGGCCAGGTGCGGGCGCAGCGCTTCGCGCCCCGCGCCCACACCCTCGACCAGGACCACGGGGGCGGGAGGGAGAGGGAGGGGCGCGCCGAAGTGCCGGGCCCGCCAGTCGTAAGGAGCGTAGTGCGCGGTGTCGCCCCGCCGCAGAGGCTCGATCACCTGGCTCAGCAGCCGCCCGGTCCAGTCGAAGAGCTCGTCGTGGCTGGCGATGTCGTCGAGGCGCAGCACCGGCGCGCCTCCCAGCTCCGCGGCCAACCACCGGGCGAACGTGGACTTCCCGGAGCCGGCGTACCCGTCGACGCCGATCAGGCGTACGGGCCCGCAGGAAGGGGGGAGCCGGCGGAGCAGGGCTGCGAGGTCGTGGATGGCGGGTCCCGGGCGGCGCGGAGGGGCGGACGGCGTTTCGCAGGCACACTATCCCGCCACTGGTCGACACCAATGTTCATGGCGTGGCACACGCGGAAGTGCTGGCAGGAGCGGGCGCCTGCGGCCATAGTTGGCGCACGACCGTGCAAGGAGCCGCCCGACTCGGACACCTGGGGGTCTACCGCCCATGAGCAGAGCCGAACAGCCGTCCCGCAGAACCGTTCTGGCCGCCGCGGTCGCCGCCGCGGTGGCCGGCGGCGCTGTCCCGGCCACCGCCGCCGAAGCCGCACCGGGGGAGGGCGGCCAGGCGGACGCCGACCGTACCCCCGGCCGACAGGTCGACTACCGCGCCTGGACCACGTTCCGGGACTGGCGGTGCGGGGCCGTGCGGGGCGCGCGTCCCGTCGCCGGTGCCCGGCCCGGTGTCGTGATCGGCGCGCCGGCGGGCACCGCCGACCACACCGACCCGCACACCGGCAGGACCGCCGCCTGGGAGTACGCGACCTGGACCTCGCCCGTCCACCGGCTCGCCGTGCCCGCGACCGAGGCCATCGCCTCCTGGAACGCGCACACCCCGTCCGGCACCTGGATCCAGGTCGAACTGAAGGGGACCTACTCCGACGGCACGGACACGCCCTGGTACGTGATGGGCCGCTGGGCGGCGGGCGACGGCGACCAGGACATCCGGCGCACCTCGGTCGACGACCAGGGCGACGGCCGCAGCAGCGTCTGGACGGACACGTTCTCGATCGACGACGCCTCCACCGGCCTGCGCCTGGCCTCCTACCGGCTCCGGCTCACCCTGTACCGCCGCCCGGGCGCGACGGTCACGCCCACCGTCTGGCGGCTCGGCGCGATGGGCTCCGACGTGCCCGACCGCTTCACCGTGCCCGCCTCCACCCCGGGTCTCGCCCGGGAACTGCGCGTCCCGCGCTACTCCCAGGAGATCCACAAGGGCCAGTACCCCGAGTACGACAACGGCGGCGAGGCCTGGTGCAGCCCCACCTCCTCGCAGATGATCATCGAGTACTGGGGCGGCAGGCTCACCGAGGAGCAGCTCGCCTGGGTGGACCCCTCCTACGCCGACCCGCAGGTCTGCCACGCGGCCCGGTACACGTACGACTACCAGTACGCCGGCTGCGGCAACTGGCCCTTCAACGCGGCCTACGCGGCCACCTTCAAGGACCTCCAGGGCGTCGTCACCCGCCTCGGCTCCCTCACCGACCTGGAGACGCTGATCGCGGCCGGTATCCCGGCCATCACGTCCCAGTCCTTCCTGGAGGAGGAGTTGACCGGGGCCGGCTACGGCACCTCGGGTCACCTGATGACCGTGGTCGGCTTCACCGCCGACGGCGACGTGATCGCCAACGACCCGGCCTCGGACGACAACGAGGCCGTGCGCCGGGTATACAAGCGGCGCGAGTGGGAGAACATCTGGCTGCGGACCAAGCGGTACAACGCCAGTGGCAAGGTCGTCTCCGGAACGGGCGGCGTCTGCTACCTGTACTTCCCGGCGCACCCCGGCCCGCGTCAGCGCAAGGCCCTCGCGGCGGTGGGCGTGCGCTGACGCCCCTGTGACCAAGCTCTCGGCCGCAAAAGCCGCTCACGGTGGCAAGGTGGACACCGTGAGCGGGGGGACCTCACCGAAGCCGAAGCCCGAGAGCAGCGAGAAGCCATGACCGCACACACCTCCACCGCCGCCCGTGTCCGTACCGGCGGCCCCAAGGAAGACGGCCCGGAGATCCTCGAGCACGTCATGGGCTGGACCCTTGTCGTGGTGCTCGCGATGCTCGTGGCCCAGCTGGGTCTGCTGTGACGTGACCCTCATGTGACCTGCCCCACGACCCGACCTGCCATACTGCGGATGTCCCGCCCCCCGTAGGAGACCAGGGTCGAAATTGAATATCAGTCAACAGCGCGCCGACGTCCGTCCCCAGGCGCGCGGCACCGAGCGTTCGCTCGCACGCCGCGCCGAACTCATCGCCATCGGGCGGAAGTTGTTCGCCGACACGTCGTACGACGCGCTCTCGATGGACGACATCGCCCGCCAGGCGCATGTCGCCAAGGGGCTGATCTACTACTACTTCCGGTCCAAGCGGGGCTACTACCTGGCGATCATCCAGGACTCCGTCGCCGAGCTGGTCACCACCGCCGCGGGCGGCACCGAACTGCCGCAGGTGGACCGCGTCCATCGCACCATCGACGGCTACCTGCGCTACGCCGAGCACCACCAGGCCGCCTACCGCACCATCGTCAGCGGCGGCGTCGGCTTCGACACCGAGGTGCACGCCATCCGGGACGGGGTGCGCGAGGCGATCGTCGTCACCATCGCCGAGGGGGCCTACGGCCGCTCGGACATCGGGCCGCTCGCCCGCATGGGTCTGCTCGCGTGGGTGTGCAGCGTCGAGGGCGCCACCCTGGACTGGATCGGCCGCCCCGGACTGCCCCGCGACACCATGCGCGACCTGCTGGTGAAGTCGCTCGGCGGCACCCTGCGCGCCATCGAGGAGCTGGACCCCGCCTACCCGGCCCCGCCCGCCGCCCGTCGGGACTGACCAGAGGCCGATCGGGCCCTCCGGAGCCCTTCCGGGCCTTTCTGGAAGTAAGCGGTCGTTAACTGGTGACGCCGTGCCTCCGATCGGGCATACTCACAGGCCACAGCCGCTGGTCAGCCGCTTCCGCGACCCGGGAGTGCGAGCATCGGCCAAGCCGAACAGAGCCGGCGGAACCGCGTCCACCCAAGGCGCCCTCCGCCGACGCGCCCGACAGGGAGGAGAGCGTCGCCATGCCCGACCGCGCCCCGCAGCCGGTGGACCGGCAACTGCCCACGGACGAGGCACGGGACCTGATCTCACTCGTCCGCGAGATCGCGCTCCGTGAGATCGCCCCGAGCGCGGCCGAGGAGGAGGACGCCGGACGCTTCCCGCGTGAGGTCTTCGCCCTGCTCTCCGAATCCGGCCTGCTCGGCCTGCCCTACGACACCGAGCACGGCGGCGGCGAGCAGCCGTACGAGGTGTACCTCCAGGTCCTGGAAGAGCTCGCAGCGGCCCGCCTCACCGTGGGCCTCGGCGTCAGCGTGCACACCCTCGCCTCCTACGCGCTCGCCGCCTACGGCACCAAGGAGCAGCAGGCCGAGCACCTGCCCGCGATGCTCGGCGGCGGGCTGCTGGGCGCCTACTGCCTCTCCGAGCCCGCCTCCGGCTCGGACGCCGCCTCGCTGCGCACCAAGGCGGTGCGGGAGGGCGGCGACTGGGTCATCACCGGCACCAAGGCGTGGATCACGCACGGCGGCATCGCCGACTTCTACACGGTCATGGCGCGCACGGGGGAGGACGGCCCGCGCGGCATCACCGCCTTCCTGGTCCCCGGCGACGCCGAGGGGCTGAGCGCCGCGGCGCCGGAGAAGAAGATGGGGCTCAAGGGATCGCCCACCGCGCAGGTCCACCTCGACGGTGTGCGGGTCCCCGACGCCCGGCGCATCGGGGACGAGGGCCAGGGCTTCGCGATCGCCCTGTCCGCGCTCGACTCCGGGCGGCTCGGCATCGCCGCCTGCGCGATCGGCGTGGCCCAGGCGGCGCTCGACGAGGCGGTGACCTACGCGGCCGAGCGGCGCCAGTTCGGCAAGCCGATCGCCGACTTCCAGGGGCTGCGCTTCATGCTCGCCGACATGGCGACCCAGATCGAGGCCGGCCGCGCGCTGTACCTGACGGCGGCGCGGCTGCGCGACGCCGGACTGCCGTTCGCCAAGCAGGCGGCCATGGCCAAGCTGCACTGCACCGACACGGCGATGCGGGTCACCACCGACGCCGTACAGGTCCTCGGCGGCTACGGCTACACCGCCGACTTCCCGGCCGAGCGCTACATGCGTGAGGCCAAGGTGCTGCAGATCGTCGAGGGCACCAACCAGATCCAGCGGATGGTCATCGCCCGTCATCTCGCGGGTCCCGAGGGACGCTGAGGTCACCGGCGACCCGGAAGTCACCGGTGGTGAAGAAGTCCCCGAGCCCGCGCGGGGGCGCCGCGAGCCTCACCCACTCGGGGTCGTCGCGCCCGGGCAGGGTGCGGCCGCGGTCGGCCCAGGTGCGCAACAGCTCACGGTAGATCGGCGGGTCCGGGAGCTGCGGGGCCGGCGGGACCGGACCGGCGGGCACCGGGACGAACACGCGGCGCCGAGGCCCGGTCGCCGAGTACGTGGGGGTCATACCAGGGCAACGCGGCACCGTGCGGACAGGTCACCGGCCCGCGGAATCGAGAGTGAGTTCGCGGGCGTCCGGCACCGATCCGTCCTTGCCGCACCCTGTCCGGCCCGTGTCGGCGCGCCGTCCACCCGTAGTGCGGGGCAGGCGCGCCGAACCGCGTCCTTAGGCCGCCTCGCGCCGCATCACCGGCACCCGCATCGGGCGCGAGCCCGGGCCGCCGACGTGGGAGAAGGGCTGGGTCCGCCAGTCGAGGCCCTGCGGGAGGGTCAGCAGCAGGGCGGTGTCCTGCTCGTGGGGCCGGAAGGACTCGTCGGCCGGGCGGGCCTCGGTGGCCCGGCGACCGGTGCCGGCGCAGACCGTGAGCCCGAACGGGTTCCACGGCGAGGCGCACAGCGCGTGCTCCGGCAGTACTTCCTCGTCCGCCAGCAGCGCGATGGGCTGGGCGCAGTCCGGGCAGATCACCCGGTACATCTCGAAGGTGTCGTAGGCGTCGAGTTCCTCGTCGTCGAAGGCGTCGGGTTCGACGCCCTCCGGCACGGGCTCGACGACCGGCTGCTGCCGCTTGGGCGCGGTACGACCAGGGCGCTTAAGACTCTGCATGGGATTCTCCCCCTCGGGCTGGGCCGTGACGGCACTGCGGCCTCGACCACAGCAAGCACTTCCCGTCCCCAATACGGGGTAATCACGAGAACATCACGGAGACCGTACGGAAGGTGTGGCCTTCGTCACATGCCGCTCGCAGGTGCCCGGCGCCGGTTCGCCCCACTCGGCCGCCGTCCGGCTCCCCGTCACATCACGAACCGGGCATGACCTGGACCGCTCGGTACCCGAGGAGATCAACCGCACTGTAGGTTCTTGCGCCATGGAGGAGCTGGATCGACAGATCGTGCAGCTGCTCGTCAAGGACGGGCGGATGAGCTACACGGACCTGGGCAAGGCCACGGGCCTGTCCACGTCGGCCGTGCACCAGCGGGTGCGGCGGCTGGAGCAGCGCGGCGTCATCCGCGGTTACGCCGCGGTCGTCGATCCGGAGGCCGTCGGGCTGCCGATGACCGCGTTCATCTCCGTGAAACCGTTCGACCCCAGCGCTCCCGACGACATCGCGGACCGCCTGGCCGGCGTCCCGGAGATCGAGGCCTGTCACAGCGTGGCGGGCGACGAGAACTACATCCTCAAGGTGCGCGTGTCGACCCCGCACGAGCTGGAGGAACTCCTCGCCCGGGTGCGCTCCCTGGCCGGCGTCTCGACCCGGACCACCGTCGTGCTCTCCACGCCGTACGAGGCGCGGCCGCCCCGGGTCTGACGGCTACCGGGTCCGACGGGCGCCGAACGGGGTGACCTGCGTGCGGTGCGTACCCCGGGAGGGGCGAGACTGGTGTCCATGAGTGAGCCCACCGCCTCGTCCACCACCGCGTCCACGACCGTCCTGCTGCGCCGCGGCGAGGTCCACAGTCCCGCCGATCCCTTCGCGACGGCGATGGTCGTCGAACGCGGCCAGGTCGCCTGGGTCGGCTCCGAGGGTGCCGCGGACGCCTTCGCCGACGGCGTGGACGAGGTGATCGACCTGGACGGCGCCCTGGTCACCCCGGCCTTCACGGACGCACACGTGCACACGACGTCCACCGGCCTCGCCCTCACCGGCCTGGACCTCTCCGGCGCCCCCACCCGCGAGGCCGCCCTCGATCTCGTACGTGACTTCGCGGCGGCCCGCCCGGCCGACCGGGTGCTCCTCGGCCACGGCTGGGACGCCTCGCGGTGGCCCGACGGGCAGCCTCCGACCCGCGCCGAGCTGGACGCGGCCACCGGAGGGCGACCCCTCTACCTCAGCCGTATCGACGTCCACTCGGCCGTCGTCTCCACCGCCCTGCTCGACCTCGTCCCCGGTGACGTCGCCCGCGCGGACGGCCCCCTCACCGCCGACGCGCACCACGCGGTGCGCGCCGCCGCCCTCGGGGCCCTCGCTCCCGCCCAGCGCACCGAGGCCCAGCGCGCCGCCCTCGCGCACGCCGCCTCCCTCGGCATCGGGACCGTTCACGAGTGCGCAGGCCCGGAGATCTCCTCCGAGGACGATCTCGCCGGCCTGCTGCGGCTGGCGGCCGGGGAGGCCGGCCCGCGCGTGATCGGCTACTGGGCCGAACAGGACGTGGACAAGGCACGGGAACTGGGCGCGATCGGTGCCGCGGGCGACCTCTTCGTCGACGGCGCCCTCGGCTCGCACACCGCCTGCCTGCACCAGCCGTACGCCGACGCCGGCCACACCGGCACCGCCTACCTGGACGCCGTCGCCGTCGCCGCCCACGTCGTCGCCTGCACCGAGGCCGGTCTCCAGGCGGGCTTCCACGCCATCGGCGACGCCGCCGTCGGCACCGTGGTCCAGGGCGTGCGCGCGGCCGCCGAGAAGCTCGGTCTCGCCCGCGTCCGCGCCGCCCGCCACCGCGTCGAACACGCCGAGATGCTCACCCCTGAGGACATCGCGGCCTTCGCCGAACTGGGCCTGACCGCCTCCGTCCAGCCCGCCTTCGACGCCCTGTGGGGCGGCGAGGACGGCTTGTACGCGCAGCGGCTGGGTGCCGAACGGGCCCGTACCCTCAACCCGTACGCGGCCCTGCTGCGCGCCGGTGTGCCCCTCGCCTTCGGCTCCGACAGCCCGGTCACGCCCCTCGACCCGTGGGGCACCGTCCGGGCCGCCGCCTTCCACCGCACGGCCGAGCACCGTGTCTCCGTCCGCGCGGCCTTCACCGCGCACACACGCGGCGGCTGGCGGGCGATCGGGCGCGACGACGCGGGTGCCCTGGTGCCGGGCGCCCCCGCCGACTACGCCGTGTGGCGCACCGGCGAACTCGTCGTCCAGGCCCCCGACGACCGGGTGGCCCGCTGGTCGACCGACCCCCGTTCGGGTACTCCGGGGCTGCCCGACCTGTCCCCGGGCGGTGACCTGCCCGTCTGTCTGCGCACCGTGGTGGGCGGCCGGACGGTGTTCGTACGGCCGGGCGAGTGATCCACGCGGCCGACGGGGCGATGATCTTCTCCCGCCCGCGACCTGCGCATCCTCCGCGCTGACCTGGGCATTGGCGGGGAAGTCGCAGGTCGAACGACTGTTGACAGGCGACGGCGGGGGGCCGGTAGGTTCGGCGGAGTCCACCACCGGACGCCCGATCGGGGAATCCTCCGCGCGCGCGTCGCGGCGCCGCTGGGTCAGGGACGGTGTGCCGCACCGGGGCACCGTCACTGGGAGCCAGGCTCAGCGCTCGCGCCGTGACGACGGAACGTTCCGGCCGGTCGGGAGGTGTGACCCGGGTGGGGCCCGGGCGCTCAGTAGACAACGGCCCAGGTCGATCCGCAGCCGGCGGGTCCCAGGCCGGCCCGAAGGGCGCCGGGCCCCCATCCGCCGTGCAAACGGTCCAGAATCGCCTATCCCTACCCCGGTCCCGGGAAAACGACACCCTTTCCGGACGTCCTGTCACGTCCCCGCAGGCCGCGGCCATTATGGTGGTCCTCTGCGTACGGAGATGAAGGGACAGCGGTGAACGACGGCGACGGGACGCCCGCAGCGGCGGGGCAGGGGAGGCGGTTCGGTCCCCTGGGCACGGCTTTGGTGATCATTCCGACCTACAACGAGGCGGAGAACATCAAGGCGATCGTCGCGCGCGTGCGTGAAGCAGTCCCCGAGGCGCACGTACTCGTGGCCGACGACAACAGTCCCGACGGCACCGGCAAGCTCGCCGACGAACTGGCCGCTGGGGACGACCACGTCCAGGTCCTGCACCGCAAGGGCAAGGAAGGCCTGGGCGCCGCCTACCTCGCGGGCTTCCACTGGGGCCTGGAGCACGGCTACGGCGTGCTGATCGAGATGGACGCCGACGGCTCCCACCAGCCCGAGGAGCTGCCCCGTCTGCTGACCGCGCTCAAGGGCGCGGACCTGGTGCTCGGCTCCCGGTGGGTGCCCGGCGGCCGGGTGGTGAACTGGCCCAGGTCCCGGGAGATCATCTCCCGCGGCGGCAGCATGTACTCACGCCTCGCACTCGACCTGCCGCTGCGCGACATCACCGGCGGCTACCGTGCCTTCCGCCGCGAGACGCTGGAAGGACTCGGCCTGGACGAGGTGGCCTCCCAGGGCTACTGCTTCCAGGTCGACCTCGCCCGCAGGGCGATCAAGGCCGGCTACCACGTCGTCGAGGTGCCGATCACGTTCGTCGAGCGCGAGCACGGCGACTCCAAGATGAGCCGTGACATCCTCGTGGAGGCGCTCTGGCGGGTCACCACGTGGGGCGTGGGGGAGCGGGTCGGCAAGGTCCTGGGCCGTGACCGCCGGCCCGACCGGGCGGCGGACGCGCCGGCGACCGGCACGTCGTCACAGGCGACGGACAAGAACGCCTGATCGCCCCCTTATGCCGCGCTGAGCCGGGGCCAGGCACACTGGGAGTATGACGACTGGCGCTCAGACCCCCAGTTCCCCCGCCCGGCCCCCGCGTTCCAAGCTGCGCACCTTCGTGCCGCTGGGCATCGCCGCGTGGCTCGTCCTGGAGATCTGGCTGCTGACCGTGGTCGCCGGTGCCTCCAGCGGGTTCGTGGTCTTCCTGCTGCTGGTCGGCGGCGTCGTCCTCGGTTCCGTGGTGATCAAGGCGGCGGGCCGCCGGGCGTTCCGCAGTCTCCAGGAGACCGTGCGACAGCAGCAGTCCGGCGTCATGCCCGGGGCCCGGCCGAACAGCGAGGGCAACGGTCTGATGATGCTGGGCGGACTGCTCCTCATCATCCCCGGCCTGATCTCGGACGCGCTGGGCCTGCTGATGCTGCTGCCCCCGGTCCAGAAAGCCGTGAGCCGCTACGCGGAGCGGACGGTCGAGCGCAAGCTCCGCGAGGCGGGCCCGGGCACCCTGGGCGACGCATTCCGCCAGGCCCGCATGCACCAGCCGGACGGCAAGGTCGTCCAGGGCGAGGTCATACGGGACGAGCCGGGCGACGCCCCGCAGGACCCCCGCCCCCCGCTGACGCACTGAGCGTTCGGGGGGAGCGGTCCGGCGACCCACCGAAACCGCGGGTGCCGTACATGAGATTCATGTACGGCACCCGCGGTGTTCGTTATGTGTCGCCTGCGGTTTCCCGTCAGGAACTGTTGTCACGCACTCTTGCGGCTGTCTCGCGGGTGCACCGCGATGTTCATCGCGCCGGAGCGCAGAACGGCCAGCCGCTCCTCGAGGACCTCTTCGAGTTCCTCGCGGGTGCGCCGCTCCATCAGCATGTCCCAGTGCGTACGCGCGGGCTTGGCCTTCTTCTCCTCAGGGCCGTCGCCGTCCACCAGGAGTGCCTGGGCCCCGCAGACCTTGCACTCCCACTCCGGCGGGATCTCCGCCTCGACCGAGAAGGGCATCTCGAATCGATGCCCCTTCTCGCATGCGTACTCCACGGCCTGGCGCGGGGCCAGGTCGATGCCGCGGTCCGTCTCGTAGCTGGTCACCACGAGGCGCGTGCCGCGAAGAGCTCGCTCACTCATGAATCGTGCCTCCCGGGCTTGTCGCCCACAGGACAGGTGTCGCTGTCGTCGTCATCCGGTCAACGTCCGGGCGGCGGTAAAGATTCCCGTTCCGACTCCCGATCCGGGCCCTGCGTCGCCGTCGCAGCCGCAGCCTTGCAACCAGTGCAGTACCCGCCGACGTCCGGTTTGTCACCTCTGCTGACAGATGTGACATAGCGATTCGGCACCTTTGACGCGCAGTAACGGTACGCCTGGCAGGCCAAACGCGTACACTACCGCCCTTTCGCGCCGAGTGCTAAATCCTTTCGGGTACCGGATTGCCCGCGTCGCCGATCGCCCGCCGCACCGGCACCCGCGCGAGGAGCACGAAACCAAGGACGAAGAAGGCGACCAGTGAGATGATCGCGTCGCGATAGCTCCCGGTCAGCTGATAAGTGAGCCCGAACAGCAGCGGCCCCAGCCAGCTCATCCCGCGGTCGCTCAGCTCGTACGCCGCGAAGTACTCGGCCTCCTTGCCGGGCGGGACCAGGTGGGAGAACAGGGAGCGGGACAGCGCCTGACTGCCGCCCAGGACCAGTCCGATACCGGCGGCCAGCACGAAGAACCAGGCCGGCGCCCCGGCCGGCAGGAAGTACCCGGCCGCCAGCGTGACCGTCCAGGCGACCAGCGACCCGAGGATCGTCCGCTTGGCCCCGTACCTCCGCGCCAGCCGCCCCAGCGCCAGCGCGCCCGCCACCGCGAGCACCTGGACCAGCAGTACCGCCACGATGAGCGTGGACTGGCCGAGGCCCAGTTCCTCGGAGCCGTACACGGACGCCTGGGAGATCACCGTCTGGATGCCGTCGTTGTAGACGAGGTACGCCAGCAGGAAGGCCAGCGTCAGCGGGTGGCGCCGCATGTCGCGGACGGTCGCGGCGAGCTGCCGGAAACCGGGCAGGGCGGAACCCTCCCGCGCGGGAGCACGGCGGTCGCGCAGCCGCCGCAGCGGAATGAGCGCGAACGCGCCCCACCACAGCCCGGCGGAGGCCAGGCAGACGCGGACCGCCTCGCTCTCGGTCAGCCCGAAGGAGTCGTGGCCGGTGTAGAGGACCAGATTGGCGATCAGGACCAGGGCCCCGGCCGCGTAGCCGAAGGCCCACCCCCGCGAGGAGACCGCGTCGCGCTCCTCGGGCGGGGCGATCTGGGGCAGGTAGGAGTTGTAGAGCATCATCGCCACGGACTGCGCGGCGTTGGCGACGACCAGGAGCAGGCCGCCCAGCAGATAGCGGTCGCCGTCGAGGAAGAACATCCCGGTGGTGGCCGCCGCGCCGGTGTACGCGGCGGCGGCCAGCAGCGGCTTCTTGCGGCCCGAGCGGTCGGCGGCGGCGCCCACCAGGGGCATCACCAGCACCGCCACGATCACCGACAGGGAGACCGAGTAGGCGAAGAACGATCCGGCGCGCACGGGTATGCCCAGCGGGTGCACGTAACCGTCCGCGTCCGCCGCCGCCTGAGCGACCGAGGTCAGATAGGGCCCCAGGAAGACGGTGACCACGCTCGTCGAGTAGACCGAGCACGCCCAGTCGTAGAAGTACCAGCCGCGCTGTTCGCGCCGCCGGCCGTCGGCGCCGTCGGCCGCGTCCGTCCGCAGGGTGTCGGTGCCCACCCGTGCCCTCGCCTCCCCGTGCCCGCGCCGCCCCCGGGCCGGGCGGGGTCCTCAGACCCAGACGCCGCGGTCCTCCATGACCTCGCGCAGTGTGTCGATGTGATCGGTCATGATGCCATCCACTCCCAGGTCCAGGAGCCGGTGCATGCGGTCGGGTTCGTTCACCGTCCAGACGTGCACCTGGAGTCCGCGCGCGTGGGCGGCGCGCACGAAGCGGTGGTCCACCACCTGGATGCCCGACTGGACCTCGGGCACCTGCGCGGCCACCGCCGAACGGCGCAGCGCCGCCGGGACGCCCCAGGAGCGCAGCCGCAGGTTGAGGACGCCCCTGGTGCCGTACGAGGTGGCCAGGCGCGATCCGGCCAGGCGCTGGGCGCGCACCACACGCGCCTCGGAGAAGGAGCCGACGCAGATCCGGTCCCAGGCGCCCGTCCGCTCGATCAGCTCCAGCAGGGGCAGCAGTGCGGGCTCCGCCTTCACGTCGATGTTCCAGCGCACGTCGGGGAAGGTCTCCAGGAGCTCCTCGAACAGAGGCACCGGCTCCTCGCCCGCCACGCGCGCGTGGCGCACCCTCTCCCACGGCAGGTCGGCGATCCGCCCGGCCCCGTCCGTCACCCGGTCCAGGGTCGCGTCGTGGAAGGCGACGAGCTTTCCGTCCCGCGTGGCGTGGACGTCGGTCTCGATGTACCGGTAGCCCGCCTCGACCGCGCGCCGGAACTGCCGCAGCGTGTTCTCCAGGCCGTCCGCCGCCCCGCCCCGGTGGGCGAAGGCGATCGGACCGGGGTGGTCCAGGTAGGGGTGGCGCGGACGGCGTATCGGGGTGGTCACCGACGCAGTATCGCGCGCCGGGGTTGACCGGCGGCAACCACCGTGCTGCCGTCGGATGCCGCCGGGACGGCGAACACGCGCAGGAACACCTGGGCGAGCGGACCGATCGACAGGGCGTACAGGAGGGTGCCGACGCCGACCGTGCCCCCGAGGGCGAAGCCCGTCGCCACCACGGTGATCTCGACGGCCGTGCGCACCAGGCGCACCGACAGCCCCGTACGCCGGTTCAGTCCCGTCATCAGTCCGTCGCGCGGGCCCGGACCGAAGCGTGCGGCGATGTAGAGCCCGGTGGCCGCGCCGTTCAGGACGATGCCCGCCACCATCGCGGACACCCGCGGTGTCCAGCCGTGGGCGTCGGGCACGAGCGCCAGCGTCGCGTCCATCGCTGCGCCGATCACCAGTACGTTCGAGACCGTGCCGAGGCCCGGCCGCTGGCGCAGCGGGATCCACAGCAGCAGCACCATCGCGCCCACGATGGTCAGCACCACGCCCATCGACAGGCCCGTGCGCTCGGCGAGGCCCTGGTGCAGCACGTTCCACGGCTCCAGTCCGAGTCCGGACCTGACGAGCAGCGCCGAACTGGCGCCGTACAGCACCAGACCGCCGTAGAGCTGGGTGAGCCGGCGGACGAGGCGGGCGGGCTGGCTGGGTCGGCTGGACAAGGTGTCCCCCCTGTGTGGTGATAGTGGCCTGCTGCATGACACCCTGTGGCTTGAGAGGCAGGGCCAACCATGGCCAATTCGGGGAAGGTGGACTGATTTCCATGGCGCAGTGGACCTCGGCCGTGGGAGCGGGGCAGCTTGCCCGGCTGCTCGGCTCCCAGCAGGACCGCCCCGCCGGGCCCGGCACCCGCCGTCCGCCCGCCTACCGGGCGCTCGCCGACGGCATCCGCCTGCTGGTGCTCGAAGGACGCGTGCCGGTCGCCGCCCGGCTGCCCGCCGAGCGTGAGCTGGCCCTGGCCCTGACCGTCAGCCGCACCACCGTCGCCGCCGCCTACGAGGCCCTGCGCGCGGAGGGCTTCCTCGAGTCGCGCCGCGGTGCCGGCAGCTGGACGGCGGTACCGGCCGGGAACCCCTTGCCCGCGCGCGGTCTGGAGCCGCTGCCGCCCGAGGCCCTCGGCTCGATGATCGACCTCGGCTGCGCGGCGCTGCCCGCGCCCGAGCCCTGGCTCACCCGCGCCGTGCAGGGAGCCCTGGAGGAACTTCCCCCCTACGCGCACACCCACGGCGACTATCCGGCCGGGCTGCCCGCCCTGCGCGCCATGATCGCGGAGCGCTACACGGCGCGCGGCATCCCGACCATGCCCGAGCAGATCATGGTGACCACGGGGGCGATGGGCGCGATCGACGCCATCTGCCACCTCTTCGGGGGACGGGGCGAGCGCATCGCCGTGGAGTCGCCCTCGTACGCCAACATCCTCCAGCTGATGCGCGAGGCGGGGGCCCGGCTGGTGCCCGTCGCGATGGCCGAGGGGCTCACCGGCTGGGACGTGGACCGCTGGCGCCAGGTGCTGCGCGACGCCGCGCCGCGCATCGCCTACGTCGTCGCCGACTTCCACAACCCCACCGGCGCACTCGCCGACGACGACCAGCGGCGGCGGCTGGTGGACGCGGCCCGCTCGGCGGGGACGGTGCTGGTGGCCGACGAGACGATGAGCGAGCTGTGGCTGGACGAGGACGTCGAGATGCCGCGCCCGGTATGTGCCTTCGACCCGGCCGGCTCCACGGTCGTCACCGTCGGCTCCGCCAGCAAGGCGTTCTGGGCCGGGATGCGCATCGGCTGGGTCCGCGCCGCGCCCGACGTCATCCGCAGTCTGGTCGCCGCGCGGGCGTACGCCGACCTGGGCACGCCGGTGCTGGAGCAGCTGGGTGTGAACTGGCTCTTCAGCACCGGCGGCTGGGAACAGGCCGTCCAGGTGCGGCGCGAGCAGGCCCGGCAGAACCGGGACGAGCTGGTGGCCGCCGTACGCCGTGAGCTGCCCGACTGGGAATTCGAGGTACCGCGCGGCGGCCTCACCCTGTGGGTGCGGACCGGAGGCCTGTCGGGTTCGCGTCTAGCGGAGGCGGGGGAGCGGGTCGGGGCGCGGGTCCCGTCCGGGCCGCGGTTCGGCGTCGACGGAGCCTTCGAAGGGTACGTCCGGCTGCCGTTCACCGTCGGCGGCGCGGTGGCCGAGGAGGCGGCGGTACGCCTGGCCGCCGCGGCCCGGCTGGTGGAGAACGGGGGCGCCGGGGGCGGCGAGCCGCCGCGGACGTTCGTGGCGTAGCGAGCCGGGGGGCGCGGGCGCCGCTGGGCGGGGGAGCGGCGCGGAGTCCGGCCCTCCGGTCGGTCCCCGTTCCCGCCTTCGCTCTCCGGCTGCGCCCGCGATGAGACCTGCCCCGGCGGCCCGGTACGGCGAGGAGCCCTGCCCGACGTACCGGGCAGGGCTCCTCGCCGGTGGAGCGTCAGGTGGTCTCCGCGGCGACCGCCTTGGCGGCGACCGTCTCCTTGGGGGCCGGTTCCACCGCCGCGGCCGCCTCCTGCGGCGCCGCCTCCACGGCCACCGGGGCCGGTTCGGCGTCCGCCTCGCGTGCCTCCGGCTCCGGCTCCGGCTCGTCCTTCTTCTCGGTGCGGATCTTCTTCTCCAGCTCCAGCTCCGCCTCCGCCTCCACCGGCACCGGGGCCCGCTCCCCGTCCGCCGGTGTCGTGCGCGGCGGGAGCAGGTCCAGCACCGCCCGGCGGTGGGCTTCGCTCGTCGCGTCGTCGTACGGGTCCGGGGTGGCCGGGACCTGGAGGCGGTGCACCGGGCCCGTGCCCAGGCGGGCGTACCCCCGGCCCGGCGGGACCTGGTCGACGGGTGTGGTGTGCGGGGGAGCCCCGAGCGCGGCCGTCAGTTCGTCGGTCGTGGCCGGGCCGAGGACGACACGCGCGCGCGTGTGCTGCCGCACGGCGTCGTTGAGGCCGTCCAGGGCGTCCAGCTGGTCGGCGACGACCACCGTCACGTTCGCGGCCCGGCCGTGCCGCAGCGGAACCTGGAGCAGGGACTGCGGGTCCCGGCGGCCTTCCGCGGCGGCAAGGTGGGAGAAGGCGCCGGGCCGGTCCAGGAAGACCCACAGGGGCCGCCTGGTGTCGTCGGGCGGGACTTCGCCCTCCTGCCGGGCGCGGTTGACGGCGATCAGCCGCCGCTCCGTCTCGGCGGCGGCCCACTCCAGGCTGGTGAGCGCCCCGGTGAGCCCGCACTCGACGGCCAGTACGCCGTCCCGGCCGACCAGACAGGCGTACTCGCCGGTGCCGCCGCCGTCGACGATCAGCAGGTCGCCGTGGTGCAGGGCCTGCAGGGCGACCGAGCGCAGCAGGGTGGACGTGCCGGAGCCCGGCTGACCGAGGACCAGAAGGTGCGGCTCGGTGGAGCGGATGCCGGTGCGCCAGACGACCGGCGGCACGTCCCGCCGCTCCTCGCCGTGGGTGAGCGGGAGGGTGCGCTGGACCCGGGTCGGGTCGGTGAAGCCGAGGACGGTCTCGCCGGGCGCCGTCACGAAGCGCTGGGCGGCGATGTCGGTGGGCAGCGCCTCGAGCACCTCGACGGTGAGGTGGTTGGCCTCCTCGTTCCAGGTGAAGTGGTACTCACGGCCCCGGCCCGCCTTCGCGGTGAGCAGGTGCTCGATGCGGGCCCGGGCGTCCGCCTCGCCGTCGGTGAAGTACGCGGGGTAGCGGATCACCAGGTGGGCGAAGCGGCCGCCGTCGTCGAAGTCGTAGGCGGGGAAGGCCTTCTCCCAGGCGCCGCCGTGGGCGTACAGGGGATCGGGGTCCTCGGCGAGGGAGAAGTACGGGACGAGCGCCTCGTACAGCGACCGCAGGCGCTGGGACTGGGAGTCGTCGGGGCCCTCCGGCGCCGGCGGGGTGCGGTCCCTGCCCTGCCAGGCTGCCGCCGCCATCAGGACGATGACGGCGAGCAGCGGACCGTACGGCACGAGCGCCACGACCAGGACCACCGAGGCCACCAGGAACAGCAGCGCACCCCGCCGGTCCTTGGGGGTCTCGGTCCACCTGCGCCGCGCGGCCGCGGCCAGCCGGCGCAGACCGCGGCCGATCGTGATCAGCGGCTGGAGGACGTCGGTGGCGCTGTCGGCCGCCGTCCGGGCCAGCTCCCGGCTCCGGGCGAGCTGTGCGCCGCCGTTGCTCAGAATGCGGGGGAGGGGCCGCCGGGCCACTGCTGCCTCCTGGGAGTGCGTACGTGCGGATGTCGGGCGGGTTGTGGGGGGGGGCGTCAGAACTTGATGCCGCCGAGGAGGCCCGCCAGGCTCTCGCCGCCCGCCTTGATGCTCGGGGCGATGGCCGTGGACGCGAGGTAGAACCCGAACAGGACCGCGACCAGCGCGTGCGAGGCCTTGAGGCCGTCCTTGCGGAAGAAGATGAAGACGACGATGCCGAGCAGGACCACGCCTGAGATCGAGAGGATCATGTGAGTTCTCCTGGTTCGCGGGGACAGTCACCATGAGTACTTCCAGGCTCACAGGATGTATCCGTACGATAAAAGGTGCAAATGGGGGAAATTCGGCGAAGTTGCCCCGGGTGGGGTAGGTGGGGCTGGGCCGGATGAGCAGTGCTGTTGCGCGCGGCCGGGTCCTTGCCGATCTTTACCCCCCGGCACTTCGGCTCACGTGCCGTGCCAGCCAGTACCCTGGCGATTCACTCGCACGGCCGCGCCGCTCGCGGCCGTGCGCACCCGCAGTCCCCGACGTCCGCACCGTGCGACGTTCGTAGTGAGAGGTGGTCCGGCCGATGAGTGAAGCCCCCGACCCCGAGGTCGTGGAGCTGGCGACCAAGATCTTCGACCTGGCCCGGCAGGGCCGGACCGAGGAGCTGGTCGCTTATGTGGACGCCGGTGTCCCCGCCAATCTGACCAACGACCGCGGCGACTCACTCGTCATGCTCGCCGCCTACCACGGCCACGCCGACGCGGTGCGCGCCCTGCTGGCGCGTGGCGCCGAGGCCGACCGCGTCAACGACCGGGGTCAGACACCGCTCGCCGGGGCCGCCTTCAAGGGTGAGACGGAAGTGACCAAGGCGCTCCTGGAGGCCGGCGCGGACCCGTCCGCCGGTACCCCGTCGGCGGTGGACACGGCGCGGATGTTCGCCCGGACGGACCTCCTGGAGCTGTTCGGCGCCCAGTGACCGGACGCGGGACCGGACCTGTTCCGGGCTCGCTCCGCCCATTCTGACCAGGCGAAACACAAAATACGGGGGAGGCGGTACCGGGCCGCCGAAATTTCGGTCGCGGCAGATGTGACCGCCGGGCCATCATGACGACGTGGTTCACGGACGTGATGGCTGGGCAGATGTTGCCGCACCGCGCGGGCCGTGACACGGCCCGCAAGGGCCACCGACGAGAGGCAGAGGAACATGGTCTTCAGCAAGCAAGAGACGGCGGGCGCTTCGACGTGTTGGCGCACGGCCAGGTAACGCGTGCTCCCCGGTTGCGTCGACGCTTGATGTGAGGCTGTTTCCCATGTTCGATCCGGTCATAGCGCCCAGCGGTACGCTGCTCGGCCTGCTTCAGCGGGGTCGCGGCGACGGCACGCTGCATGCGCTCACCGCTCCGCGAGCCGAAGCGCTCGCGGCACTGAACCACTGTGTGCTCCACGACCCCCGCCACGACTGGCAGGTCGAGAACCGCTCCCTCTACTACGCCCGCCTGTACCTCGACCTGGGCGGCGAGCTGGACGCCATCGAGGCCCACCTCTTCGACCCCGAGGACGTCCTGGACTCCGACGAGTCACGCACCGGGCTGACCCTCGCGGTCCTCGGCCATCTCGCCTCGTACGGCAGGCTGGACGCGCTCCAGCTGCTGCGCAGGTACGCCGCCCACGGCGTGAACTGGGCGTGGGCCCTGGACGAGCTGGCGCTGCGCGACGACGACGCCGGCCTGCGGGCCCTCGCCGCGCCCGTCCTCGCCCGCTTCCCCCGTGACGCGGAAGGCGACGCCGAGCTGGCCGTCGCCGTCCGTGACGCCTTCGAACCCCGGCCGTGGCGCCTGTGGGCCGACGATCCGCGCGAATCGATCGCCGCGCGGGTGCGCGCCGCCCAGGAGCGCGGCTGTTTCGACCGATGGCAGCGGCAGCTGGATTCCACCGGGCCGCGCCCGGGGTGGAGCGTGCGGGCCGTGTTCGACTGGGCCGATCAGGGCGTGGAGCGCGGCGCCGCGCTCCACGTGCCGGCCGCCCGGTGCCTCGCGGCCGTCGCCGGTCCCGAGGACCGGTCCGAGATCATCGAGGCCGCCCGGACCGGCGGCGAGGGCGCCCGCTGCACTGCCCTGCGCTACCTCGCCGACGGCAACGATCCGGACGCCCTCTGCCTGATCGAGGGCGCCGTGACCACCGGTTCGACACCGGTCATGGAGGCGGCGGTCTCCGCCTTCGAGCGCATGCGCAGCCTCGCCGCCGTCGACCGAGCCCGCAGCTGGGTCCACCGGCCCGACGCCCTCGGCGCCGCCGCCGGGCGCGTACTGGCCTGCCGGGGCGGAGCGCAGGACCGCGACCTCGTCCTGGCCGCCCTGCGGGAGGCGATCCGCGGCGAAGGCCCCGACGCGCCGACCCTGTGGACCCTCGTCGACGGCACCGGCCGGCTCGGCATCGCCTGCGCCGCCCCCGTGCTGCGCCACATCTACCGCGAGACCGCCTCCTCCCACCTGCGCGGCCGTGCCGCCCGGGCGCTGGCCGCCACCGATCCCTCGTTCGCCGCCGGTTTCGCCATCGAATGCCTGTGGGACTGCGAGGAGACCACCCGCGAACTCGCCGCCCGCCACGCCGAGACCGGCGACAACCGCGTCGTGGAGCGCCTGCGCAGGCTGGCCGCCGACCCGGCCGAGGAGGACGAGGTCCAGACGGCCGTACGCAGCCGCTTCGGCCCGGACGCGCCCGCGGTGTGAGCGCACCGGGGGGCGCTGAGCAGGCACGGAAACCTGGGCGGGCCGGGTCCGGCCGCGCCGGGGGGCCGCCCGCGCCGGTCCCGCTCGCAGAGCCGCGCCCCGGTCCGGCCGCGCGGCGAGCGTTCGGCCGGGCCGTCGCGGGCGGACACCGACGGGCCGGTTGCCGCGTCGAGGTCGCGGGCCGGTGCCCCGCCCGTCCCGTCCGCCTGAGTAGGTGCGGGCGAGGGCCGGCGAGCACGTGCGCGGGCCGAGGCGGCGGCGTTCGTGCCGAGTGGCCCGCCTGTGGGACGGTGCCCGCGGCCGTCCGGTCGCGGGTGGGTCGCGTACGTTTCCGCCGCCGGGGGTAATGCTGTGCGAGCCCGTGTCTTCGTGCCGCCGCGCGCGTTCCCGGTGCGAGCCGGTGCCCGCTCGCCGACGGAGCCCGGGCGGACGGGACCGGCCCGGGGCGGGGCTCGTGTGCGTGGTCCCGAACCGCCGGGCGGCGGCCCTGCCGCGTGAACGACGGATGGCCCGCGGGTACGGCGGATGTGGCCGCGGGCTGACCCGCCCGAGCGGGCGGGTCAACGCTCATGGGACGTTCCTCGCCCGGAAAGATCGACGTTGACGCGAGCACGTCCAGCGCGGCGACAACACGGGTATGCGTGTCGTCATCGTGACCGAATCCTTTCCCCCCGATGTGAACGGCGTGGCCCACTGCACGCTCCAGACCGCCCGGCACCTCGTCGACCGCGGTCACGACTGCGTGGTCGTCGCTCCGGCCACCGCCCCCGGCGCCGACGCGGACCCCTCCGCGCCGTGCCCCCTCGTCCGGGTCCCCTCCCTCCCGCTCCCCGGCTACCCCCAGGTCCGCGTCGCCCTCCCCAGCCGGCGCGTGGCCGCGGCGATCGCCGAACACCGTGCCGACCTCGTCCACCTGGCCAGCCCGTTCGTCCTCGGCGTGCGGGGCATGGCCGCCGCCGCCCGCCTCGGCGTCCCCGCGGTGGCCGTCTACCAGACCGACCTCGCCGGCTACGCCCGTACGTACATGGGAGCGGGCGAGGCGGCGGCCTGGCGGCGCATCCGCTCCGTGCACTCCGCCGCCGACCTCACCCTCGCCCCGTCCGGAGCGGCCCTGCGCGACCTGAGGGCGCACGGCGTGCCCCGGGTCAGCCTGTGGCCGCGCGGTGTGGACACCACCCGCTTCCGGCCTGACCGGCGCGACGAGACGCTGCGCCGCGAACTCGCCCCGAACGGCGAGCTGATCGTCGGCTACGTCGGGCGGCTCGCGCCGGAGAAGCACGTGGAGCTGCTGTCCGGTGTCTGCGGGCTGGACGGCGTACGGGTGGTGATCGTCGGGGACGGACCCAGCCGCCCCGGCCTGGAGCAGGCCCTGCCGGGCGCGGTCTTCCTCGGCCGCCGAACCGGCGACGAACTCGCCCGGGCTTTCGCCTCCCTGGACGTCTTCGCGCACACCGGTCCCTTCGAGACGTTCTGCCAGACCGTGCAGGAGGCCATGGCGAGCGGTGTTCCCGTCGTCGCGCCCGCCGCGGGCGGCCCCCTGGACCTCGTCGCCCACGGGCGCACAGGTCTGCTGGTGCCGCCGCGCGACGCCGCCGCCGTACGGGACGCGGTGTGGTCCCTGTCCGCCGACCCCGCGCTGCGGGCCGCGTACGGCGCCGCCGGGCGGGCGGCCGTCGAAGGCCGCACCTGGGCGGCCGTCGGCGACCGGCTGCTCGGGCACTACACGGACGTCCTCGCCACCCGGAAGGCGGTGCTGGCGGCATGAGCGGCGCACTGCGGATCGTCCGGCTCGCGAACTTCGTCGCCCCGGCGTCCGGCGGCCTGCGCACCGCGCTGCGCGAGCTCGGCAAGGGTTTCCGGGCCGCCGGACACGACCCCGTCCTCGTCGTCCCCGGCGAACACGCCGACGACCGGGAGACGGAACAGGGCCGCGTCATCACCCTCCCCGGGCCCCTGGTGCCGGGCTCCGGCGGCTACCGCGTCCTGACGGACAGGCGGCGCGTGGCCGCGCTGCTGGAGGAACTGGCCCCCGACCGTCTCGAGGTCTCCGACCGCACCACGCTGCGCTGGACCGGCAAGTGGGCCCGGCGGGCCCGGGTCCCCGCCGTGATGGTCTCCCACGAGAGCACGGACGGTGTGCTGCGTACCTGGGGCGTGCCCGAGCGGACGGCCCGGCGCACCGCCGACGCCCTCAATCGCCGTACGGCACACACCTACGCGCGCGTGGTGTGCACGACGGAGTTCGCCGAGCGGGAGTTCGTCCGCATCGGGGCCCGCAACGTCGTACGCGCTCCGCTCGGTGTCGACCTGGCCGGACGGCACCCCGCGCTGCGCGATGCGGCGCTGCGCGCCCGGCACGCGCGCGCGGACGAGACCCTGCTGGTGATGTGCTCGCGGCTCTCCGTGGAGAAGCGGCCCGGCACGGCGCTCGACGCGCTGGCGGCGCTGCGGCGGCGGGGTGAGCGGGCGGTGCTGGTGGTGGCCGGGGACGGGCCGCTGCGTCCGCGCCTGGAACAGCGGGCGCGGGAGCGCGGGCTGCCGGTGACCTTCCTCGGGCACGTCGCCGACCGCGGGCTGCTCGGTGCCCTCCAGGCCTCCGCCGACGTGTGCCTGGCGCCCGGACCGGCCGAGACCTTCGGGCTGGCCGCGCTGGAGGCGATGGCCTGCGGTACGCCCGTGGTGGCCAGCGCGTCGTCGGCGCTGCCGGAGGTCATCGGCTCCGCCGGCGCAGTCGCGGCCGGCCACGGGGAGGGCTTCGCCGACGCGGTGGCCCTGCTCCTCGGCCGCCGGGAGGCGGAGCGGCGGGAGGCGGCACGCGCGCGTGCGCAGTGTTTCGGCTGGGACGCGGCGGTCCGGGCGTTCCTGTCCGCGCACGACGCGGCGCTCCCCACGCACCCCGTGCTGCCGGAGACCGTGTCATGAGACGCGTCCGGTTCGTGGCCCTCGGCGACTCGCTGACCGAGGGCGTCGGCGACCCGGTCGCGGGCGGATGGCGCGGCTGGGCCGCGCTGCTCGCCGCGGGACTCGCCGACGAGCCCGTGGAGTTCACCAACCTCGCCGTCGGCGGGGCGCAGACCCTCGACGTGGCCGGGCGGCAACTCCCCGCCGGCCTCGCCCTGCGGCCGGACGTCGTGTCCGTCGTCGTCGGCGTCAACGACACCCTGCGCCGCACCTTCGACGTCGGCGGGGTCGCCGCCCGGCTGGACACGGTGTACGCGGCGTTCACCGCTCGGGGCGCGCTCCTGCTCACCGCCTGCCTGCCGGACCCCGGGACGATGCTCGGGCTGCCGGGGGCGCTGGCCCGCCCGCTGGCCCGGCGGCAACGGGCGGTCAACGACGTGGTGCACGCGCTGTCGGACCGGTACGGGGCCGTGCACCTGCACGCGTGCGAGGGCGACTGGACAACGGACCGCGCGATGTGGAGCGCGGACCGGCTGCACCCCGGCGAGCGGGGCCACCGGCAGCTCGCCCTGCGCTTCCACGCGCTGCTCGCCGAGCGCGGTGCCGCGACCGGTCCCGCGCCCTCGCCCGACACCGAGTTCCCCCCGCCCACCAGGTCGGCGAGCCTGTGGTGGCTGGCCACCGCCGGTACCGGCTGGGTGGCCCGGCGCTGTACCGATCTCCTGCCCCAACTGCTGACCCTGGCCGCCGACGAACTGCGCCACCACGCGCGCGGCACGAGCGCCCGCCTCGACCTGCGCACGTCCGCCGCCGTCTCCGCCGCGCTCACGGCCCTTTCGGCGACCGAACGGCGGGAGGCGGCGTGACGGGGGCGGCATGACGGGGGATCGTGACGGAGTTCGACCGAGGTCCGCTCTCCGGTGTCCCCGCTCTCCGGCGTCCGTCGGCGCGTTTCAGGACTCAGACCACGCGGTACTGCTCGTCCCGCGCGTCGGTGAGGAACATCTGCCCCGGCGCGTGGGTGAGCGCGAAGGGCGGCCGCGAGGCCATGACCGCGGACTGCGGGGTCACGCCGCACGCCCAGAACACCGGGATGTCGTCAGGCTCCGCGTCCACCGGGTCCCCGAAGTCCGGCCGCTCCAGGTCGGCGATGCCCAGCGCCGACGGATCGCCGCAGTGCACCGGGCTGCCGTGCACCGCCGGGAGCAGGCCGGTCTCGCGGATCGCCGCGTCCAGGTGCGCGGGCGGCACCGGACGCATGGACACGACCATCGGCCCGCGCAGCCGCCCGGCCGGACGGCACTGCCGGGTGGTGACGAACATCGGCACGTTGCGGCCCTGCTCGACGTGGCGGACGGGGACGCCCGCCGAGAGCAGCGCCCACTCGAAGGTGAAGCTGCAGCCGATCAGGAAAGTCACCAGGTCGTCTCGCCAGTGCGCCCGTACGTCCGTCGGCTCGTCCACCAGCTCGCCGTCCCGCCACACCCGGTAGCGCGGCAGATCGGTGCGCAGGTCCGCGCCGTCGGCGAGTGCGGTGGTCCACGCCCCGGCGTCCGTGACGTCGAGCACGGGGCAGGGCTGCGGATTGCGGGTGCAGAAGAGCAGCATGTCGTACGCCCAGTCGGCGGGCACCGAGATCAGGTTGGCCTGGGTGTGGCCGGCCGCGACCCCGGCCGTGGGGCCGGTCAGACCTTCCCGGAAGCGTGTGCGGGCCGTTCTCGGGCTCCACGCGTGCGCGCGCTCGTCGACGAGGACGACCGGCCGGTCCTCGGCCGCCGCAGGGCGGGAGGAGTACGTCACACCAGTTCCCTTCCGCGCGTCTCCGGCAGTGCCAGCAGGGCCAGCGCCGCGATGCCGTAACCGATGGCGCCGAAGACCAGCGCGCCGCCCACACCCCAGCTGTCGGCCAGGAAGCCGACCGTGGTCGGGAAGACGGCGCCCACGGCGCGCCCGGTGTTGTACGTGAAGCCCTGGCCCGCGCCCCGCACCGCCGTCGGGTACAGCTCGCTCAGGTACGAACCGAAGCCGCTGAAGATCGCGGACATGCAGAAGCCGAGCGGGAAACCGAGCACCAGGAGCAGGGTGTTGGCGCCGCTCGGGATGTTCGCGTACGCCAGGATGCAGACCGCCGACAGCAGGGCGAAGAGCCAGATGTTGCGCCTGCGGCCCAGCCGGTCGGTGAGGTAGCCGCCGGTCAGGTAGCCGATGAAGGCGCCCGAGATCAGGAACGTCAGGTAGCCGCCGGTGCCGACGACCGACAGGTCGCGTTCGTCCTTGAGGTACGTCGGCACCCAGGTGGCGAGCGTGTAGTAGCCGCCCTGGACGCCGGTGGAGAGCAGGCTCGCGAAGAGCGTCACGCGCAGCAGGCCCGGCGTGCCCGCGGTGCCCCGCCTGAAGATCGCCGCGAACGAGCCCTTCCCCGCACCCCGCTGACGGACCTCGGTGGCCCCGGGCGCGTCGTGGACGCTGCGCCGCACCCAGACCACGAGCAGCGCGGGCAGCGCGCCCGTCCAGAACATCACGCGCCAGGCCAGGTCGTCGCCGGCCAGCGAGAAGACCAGCGTGTAGACGACCACCGCGAGCGCCCAGCCCACGGCCCAGGAACTCTGGATCGCGCCGAGCGTGCGCCCCCGGTGCCTGGCGCTCGCGTACTCGGCGACCAGGATCGCGCCGACCGCCCACTCGCCGCCGAAGCCGAGGCCCTGGAGGGCGCGGAAGACCAGCAGGGTCTCGTAGTTGGGGGCGAAACCGCAGGCCACCGTGAACACCGCGTAGGTGATCACGGTGAGCAGCAGCGCCTTGACCCGGCCGACGCGGTCCGCCAGGACGCCCGCGAGGGCACCGCCGACGGCGGAGACGACCAGCGTGACGGTCGTGAGCAGCCCCGTCTGACCGCTGTCCAGGCCGAAGTAGGCGGACAGCGCGACCATGGTGAGCGGCAGCGTGAAGTAGTCGTACGAGTCGAGGGCGTAGCCCCCGAACGCGCCGCCGAAGGCACGGCGGCCCCGTGGTCCCAGGGCGCGCAGCCAGCCGAACGGGCCGTCTTCGCCGGGGCGTTGGCCGGCGGCGGAACCGGCTTCGGCGGACAGGGCCGACGGGGGAGGAGGGGATGTGCTCATGGGCACCTCGCAGGGGGAGGGCGGGCGATCGGGCGCTGGGCACTTCACGGCACCGTAGGGGATCGTTCAACGATCCCTCAATACCCCTGTTGTTTCGTTCTGACATCTGCGATTGAATTCCGGGCATGGCAGAGCAGTTGACGGGACTGGCGGACGACCGCGCCCTCCTCGGGCGGACCAGTACCGCGGAGCGGGTCTCGGACATCCTCAGGAGCCGGATCGCCGACGGCTACTTCCCGCCCGGCACCCGTTTGTCGGAGGACAGCATCGGCGGTGCGCTCGGGGTCTCCCGCAACACCCTGCGCGAGTCGTTCCGGCTGCTCACGCACGAACGCCTGCTCGTCCACGAGCTGAACCGGGGCGTCTTCGTCCGGGTCCTGACCGTCGAGGACGTCGAGGACATCTACCGCACCCGGACCCTCGTCGAGTGCGCCGTCGTCCGCGGCCTGGGAGACCCGCCGTACGCCCTCGACGGGCTCGCCGAGGCGGTCGAGGACGGGCGCCGCTCGGCCCGCGAAGGTGACTGGAAAGGTGTGGGTACGGCCAACATCCACTTCCACCGGGAACTGGTGGCCCTCGCCGGCAGCGAACGCACCGACGAGCTGATGCGCAGCGTCTTCGCCGAACTGCGCCTGGCCTTCCACGTCGTGGACGACCCCCGGCGCCTGCACGAGCCCTACATCGCGCGCAACGCGGAACTCCTCGACACCCTGCGGAACGGCGAACGCGAGCAGGCCGCGCGACTGCTCGCCGTCTACCTCGAGAACTCGCTGGAGCGGGTCGTGGAGGTCTACCTGCGGCGGGTCGGGGACGAGGGGTAGCCGCCCGGGGCGGAGCTTGCCGTCCGGCGGGTCCGGGCCGCCCGTGACGCCTGTCGCGTCGGGACGCATCTGTGCCGTTTGGGTCGTTGTCAGACCGAGGACCTAGTCTGTGCACCGTGACTTCGCCTGCATCGACGGACAGCGTTCCGCCCCAGCTCAGCGCGGGGCCGCGCCCCGCACCGGGCCCGGCCGCCGACGAGGGACTGGCGCGGCGGCTGCGCGCGCTCGCCTGCACGGCCCCGCTGCACGACCTCGACGCGCGCAAGGCCAACCTCGCGGGTGAGTACTCGGTGTACGGCATGGCGGAGGTCGCCCTGGCCGCCATCGACCTGGTCACGCTCAACATGGACTTCGACACGGGCGCCGACCACGACCAGATCGTGGCCCGGCTGATCCCGCGCGTCGCCGCCCAGGCCCCGGCGCGGCCCGCCGCCGAGCACGAGCGGGTGGCCCGCTGGGTCCTGGAGAACCTGATCAACGTCGGCAGCGTCGACCGCGGCTTCCGCGCGGTGTACGGCACCTTCGGCCCGGACGGCACCTATGTCCGCCGCGACTACGACTTCAAGCTCCTGGAAGAGGTCCCCGGCCCCGGCGGCACCGTCTACCTGCGCACCACCGACGAGGCGGTCAACGTCCTCGTCGGCGCCCTGGACACCGACGTCACCAGCGCCCAGATCGCCGCCGAGGTCAAGCTGGAGGTGCTGATCAGCCGCGGCCGGCTCGCCGACGCCCAGCTCGCCGCCGAACAGGCCCGGTACCGGACCGTGCAGTACTCGGAAACCCTGCGCAAGGCCCTGGACGCCACCCGGCGCAACGTCCGAGCGGTGGACTGGCTCACCGCCGTCCCCGACATGATCGCCGAGGCACTGGAACACGTCGCCGACCGGTACCGCCACGAGAACGCCATCCTCACCAACATCCGCAAGGCCCGCGACGAGTCCGAGGACCCCGAGCACAAGCGCCGCGCCGCCGAGCTCGTCGACATCGTCAAGGACTGCATCCGCCGCCACACCCAGCTCCAGTCCCGCCTCCTGGAGGCCGGACCGCTCTTCCGCGCCGAGCAGGACCGGCAGGCCTTCGGCACCCCCCTGACGACCTCGGGTCTGGACCTGTACGGCCACCTCGTCGCCCCCGTCCTGCCGCTGCCCCTGGAGCAGGCACTCCGCGCCACCGACGCCTTCTTCGCCCGCGGCACCGGTCTGCGCACGCCCGTCTCCGTCCGGGTCGGCGAGCTCGTCGACATACTGCTGACACCGCCCGTCGAGCGGGAGCACCTGGGTGCCGAAATGCCGGAACCCGACCTGATCGCCACCCCGGACGACAGCCGCTTCAGCGAGGAGCAGCTCGCCGCCGCCATGGAACTGCTCGACCTGCCGCACGACGCACCGCGCCGACTGTCCGGACTGCTGGCCGACGCCCGCGCGCAGGACCCCGAACTGCCCTACCTCGTCGCCCTGCTGGCCGTCCACGCGGCCAGCCCGCCGGTCGGCACCGCATACCGGCAGGGCGAGCCCAAGCTGCTGTTCGCCGTGGACGACGGCACCGAGCTGGACGACCCGGAGTTCGGCGGCGCCGACCTCATCGTCGGCACGGCACTGCTGGACGCGGCCGGAATGGCCGCCGACCGCACGGAGGCGGCATGAGAACGCGCCGTCGGTCATGCCCCCGGCCCCCAGACCACCACCAGCACAGGCAGCATCAGGACAACGAGGAGAACCGACCGTGACCGAGCACGTCGACCGGAGCGAACCGGAAGCGGGCGCGGCACCGGCCACCGCGGCCGTCACGCCCGCCGACGCCGCCGACGCGGCGCGGCTCGTCTCCTTCGGCCTCCAGCCCAAGCTGCTCCCCGCCCGCGACCAGGAGTACGCCGACCTGCTGCGCCGCTACCGCGAGGACCCGCCCTTCGCCCGCCTCGCCGACGCCGTGGCCGCCGGGCTCGGGCTCGTCGTCCTGGAGGTGTCCCCGCGCGCGGGGATGGCCGTCACCGCCGCCGAGGACTCGGTGTTCGCCGTCCGCATGGGCGACTACGCGCGCCGCGCCGCCACCGACTCCGGCGACCGCTTCCTGCACGGCCTCGCCCACCTCGCCGTCGCCGCCATGGCCTTCCCGCGTCCCGAAGACCTCGCCGACGACGGCTACATCGGCCGCGTCACGGTCAACGGAGTGGACGCCTTCGTCCGCCAGGCCTGCCGGCGCCTGGAGGAGCGCGCGGAGGAACAGGGTGAGAACACCGACCCGGCCACCGACGCGCCCGGCCTGGAGGCCGCCTGGCGGATCTGGGCCAGACGCAGCTCGACCGGCGCCACCAAGGACGCCCGCAGGCTCCCCGGCTCCACCACCGGCATCGTCGGCAAGGCGGCCGCCTTCCTCACGGAGTCCGGCTTCCTCCAGCGCACCGGCGACGACAACGGCGGCACCTACCGCACCACCGCCCGCTACCAGCTCCAGGTACGTGACATGGCGGGCAGCGCCGCCATGGCCGAGCTGCTGGAGCTGGGCATCGTGCCCGTCACCGACGGCACGGCGACGCTGCTGCCCGCCGACGAGACGGACGACCTGGAGCTCGTGGCCGACGCCGGGCTGCCCTTCCACGGCTCCTGACCCACGGAGCGCTCCGCTCACCGCCCGCATCCCCACCTTCACCTCCCCGACTACCCGAAGACTTACGAGAGTCCGCCATGTACGAGCTGTCCCGGGTCCGCCTCTACTCCATCGGACCCGCCGGTGCGCGCTACGCCGACACCGTGCTTGACCTGCGCGGTGTCGGTGAGCCCGTGCCCGACCCCGCCCCCACGCAGGCGGAGTTCTTCGAGGAGGAGCCGGTCGGCCCGCCGCGCCGGCCCGCGCCCGCCGGCGTCCTGTTCCTGGAGAACGGCGGCGGCAAGTCCGTGCTGCTCAAGCTGATCTTCTCGGTGATGCTGCCGGGCCACCGCAACACCCTGGGCGGAGCCAGCTCCGGCGTGCTGCGCAAGTTCCTGCTCGCCGACGACTGCGGACACGTGGCGCTGGAGTGGCAGCACGTGCAGACCGGCGAGTGCGTCGTCGTCGGCAAGGTCAGCGAGTGGCGCGGGCGCCAGGTCTCCAACGACCCGCGGAAGTTCGCCGAGGCCTGGTACTCCTTCCGGCCCGGCCCCGGACTGACCCTGGACAACCTGCCCGTCGCCGAGGCCACCGCCGTACGCCCGCCCGTCGAGGGCGTCTCCGGCGCCCAGGGACGCCGGCGCACCATGAAGGGCTTCCGGGACGCCATCACCGAGGCCTCGAAGGCCTACCCGCACCTGGAGGTGCACTGGGAGGAGATCCACGACCGCTGGATCGAGCACCTCGGCGACCTCGGCCTGGACCCCGAACTCTTCCGCTACCAGCGCGAGATGAACGCCGACGAGGGCGAGGCCGCCGGCCTCTTCGCGGTCAAGAAGGACTCCGACTTCACCGACCTCCTGCTGCGCGCCGTCACCGACACCCGCGACACCGACGGACTCGCCGACCTGGTCGGCGGCTTCGGCAACAAGCTGGGCCGCCGCGCTGAACTGATCGCCGAACGGGACTTCACCGCCGGTTCCGTCGACCTCCTCGGGCGGATCGTCGACGCCACCGAAGCGCGCGGCCGCGCCCGCGACATCCACACCGCCGCCGAACGCCGGACCAGGACCCTCGCGCGCCGGCTCGCCGCGCGCGGCGCCCAGGAGCGCCTCCGGGCCGGCGACCTCGCCCAGCGGGTCACCGCCGCCGCCTACTCCGTCACGCACGCCGAGTCCGCCCGGGACCGCAGCGCTCTCATCGCCGCCGAACTCGCCTACCGGCACGCCTCGCTGGCCCTGACCTCCGCCGAGAAGTCCGCCGCCGCGCAGAAGCGTGAACTCGCCGACGCCCGCACCCTGCACTCCGCCTGGCAGGCCGCCGAAGCCGTGCTGCGCCACCGCGCCGCGGCCGACCGCGTCTCCCGCGTGTCCGCCGCCATCCAGGAGGCCGAGCGGGACGCGGCTCCCGCGCTCGCAGCCCGCTCACAGGCCGCCGTCGACCTCGTCCGCGCCCTGCACGCGGCGGCCGGCAAGGCGGAGCACCACGCCAACGAGGAGGAGGAACGCTCCGCCGCCCTCCAGGAAGTCAGCGACGCCGCCCACCGGGACTCCACCACCGCCGCCACCGAGGCCCAGCGGGCCCGCAGCGAGGCCGGGCACCTGCGCCAGCGCCTCACCGAGGTGGAGCAGGAGACCGCCGAGGCGGTCCGCGCCGGCTGGCTCGACGACAGCGCACCCGACGCCGACCCCGCGCGGGCCGCCCTCGCGGCCAGCGACGCCGAGAAGACGACCGTCGAGGCGTGGGACACCGCCCGGGAGGCGGCACGCCGGGCCACCGAGCACGCACGCGAGGCCGCCGCCGCGGAGAGCCGCGCCGAACTGACGGCCGCCCGCGCGGCCGACGCGGCCACCGCGGCCAGACACGCCCACGAGACCGAGCGCCGCACCGCCGAGGCACTGGCGGCCGAGGAACGCCTCGCCGAGCTGCTGGGCCTGGCCGCCGCCTCCCGCGCCGGCATCCCGCAGCCCCGCCAGGACACGGACGGCGGCGAGCCGGCCGCCGCACACCGCACGGCCGACGGAGCACTGACCGCCGAACAGCTCGACCGCTTCGCCGACGAACTGCGCGAACTGCTCGACGACACCGTCTCCTCCGCCGAACGCCAGCTCTTCGACCTGCGCACCGCCGCCGCCGACGACTCCCGCATCCTCGGCGCCCTGGGCGACGGCGGACTCCTGCCGCCCGGCCCCGACGTGCTGGCCACCGTGGAGTTCCTGGGCGAACACGGCATCCCCGCCCTGCCCGGCTGGCGCTACCTCGCCCAGGCCGTCGACCCCGCCGACCACGCGCGCGTGCTGGCCGCCCGGCCCGAGCTGGTCGACGGCGTGATCATCACCGACCCCGACTCGCACACCCGCGCCCGCGAGGTCCTCGGCGACGCGGCCCTGCTGCCGCGCTCCGCCGTCGCCGTCGGCACGGCCGCCGCCCTGCTCGCGCCCACTCCCGCCCCCGACTCCGCCGCCGGCGACGTATTCCTCGTACCGCCGAACCCGGCCATGCACGACGAACACGCCGCCGACGAGGAGCGGCAGGCGCTGCGCGCACGGGCGACGGAGCGGGACGAGGAGATCCGCGCCCTCGCCGCGCGGCTAGGCAAGGACCGGGAGCTGGCGGCCCGGCTCGCCTCCTGGCGCACCGGCTGCCCCGCCGGACGCCTCGCCGAGCTGGCCCGGACAGCCGAGGAGGCGCAGGCCTTCGCCGAGGAGACCGAGGCCGAGCTGACCGAGGCGCGCACCGCGCGTGCCGAGGCGGAGGAGAGCGCCGCCGAGGCCGTACGGGTGCGCGACGAACGGCAGGAGGCCGCGCAGAAGGCCCGGCGTGCCGCCGACGCCCTCGCCGGGCTCGCCTTCCGGCTGCGCGAGCGCGCCGGCTGGCAGGCCAGGCTCCGCGAGCTGGCCGACGAGGGCACCGAGGCCGAGGCCCGCGCGCAGGCCTGCCTGGAGCGGGCCCGCGCCGCCGACGAGGACCGCCGCGCCGCCCAGCGGGCCGCCGACGACGCCCGCCGCACCGCCCGCGCGCTGCGCGCCGAGCGGGCCGAGATCGCCGGGGCCCCCGACGACGTACCGGAAGAGGCACCGGGGGTCGGCACGGACGCGCCGAAGTCGCAGGCGTCCCTGCCGGACCTCCGCGAGGCCTACCGGGCCGCCTCCCAGGTGTACGAGAAGGTCGGCGTCGGCGCCGACCTGCGCGCCGAGCAGGCCCGCGCGGAGAGCGACGAGAGCGCCGCCCGCGCCGAACTGGACCGGCTCAGCAACAAGGTCCGCACCCGGGCCGCCCAGCTGCTGGAGTCGCCGGACGGCTCCGACGGACCCTCCCGGCAGGCGGCCGCCGCCCGTGCCGAAGAGCTGGTGCAGCTCCTGGAGACGCGGATGTCGCACGCGAGCGAGCAGCTCGGCCGGCTGCGCGGTGAGGCCGAACGCCACGCACCCGAGGACGGCGACGCCCACACCGAACTCCCCGAAGAGCTCGTGCCGCGCGACGCCGAACACGCCCAGGCCCTGCTGCGCACCGCGACCGCCGAACTCGCCTCCCGCACCGAGGCGCTGTCCCAGGCGCGCGAGGCCCACGCCGAGCTGCTCGACGCCCACCGGGCCGCCGAGGACGCGGCCGGCGGCTTCGACGAGGTCGCCGCCATGCTCCGCGACCTCCTGCGCGAGCACCACGAGGAGGAGCAGGAGGAGCCGGAGCCCTACCCGGAGACCATGGAGCAGGCCCGCCGCGCCGCCGCCGAGGCCCGCCGTTCCCTGCGCGGCTGCGCCGCCGACCTGTCCGCCGCCGAGGCCGCCGTGCGCGAGGCGAGCGACGTCCTCGTCCGGCACGCCAACTCCACCCGGTACGAGCAGGTCCGCACCCCCGCCCGCCAGCAGATCCGCGAACTGCCCGCCTCCGCGCTGCCCGAGCACGCGGCCAAGTGGGCACAGGCCTTCGCGCCCCGTCTCCGCGTCCTGACCGACGAGCTGGCGCAGCTCGAACGCAACCGCGACTCGATCGTGGACCGGCTGCGCGGCCTGGTCGAGTCGGCCCTCGCCACCCTCCGTTCCGCCCAGCGGCTGTCCCGGCTGCCCGAAGGCCTCGGCGAGTGGTCCGGGCAGGAGTTCCTGCGGATCCGCTTCGAGGAACCCGATCAGGCGACCCTCACCGAGCGGCTCGGCGAGGTCGTCGACGACGCCACCCGCGCCGCCGTCAAGAAGAACTCCGACCTGCGCCGCGACGGCATGTCCCTGCTGCTGCGCGGTGTCGCCGCCGCCCTCCAGCCCAAGGGCGTCGCCGTCGAGATCCTCAAGCCCGACGCCGTACTGCGCGCCGAGCGCGTCCCCGTCGGGCAGATGGGCGACGTCTTCTCCGGCGGCCAGCTGCTCACCGCGGCCATCGCCCTGTACTGCACGATGGCCGCGCTCCGCAGCAACGACCGGGGCCGCGACCGGCACCGGCACGCCGGCACCCTCTTCCTCGACAATCCCATCGGCCGCGCCAACGCCACCTATCTGCTGGAGCTCCAGCGGGCCGTCTCCGACGCGCTCGGCGTCCAGCTCCTCTACACCACGGGTCTGTTCGACACGACCGCGCTGGCCGAGTTTCCGCTGGTCATCCGGTTGCGCAACGACGCCGACCTCAGGGCGGGCCTGAAGTACATCAGCGTGGAGGAGCACCTGAGGCCGGGCCTGCCCCAGCCGGCCCCCGCCGGCGACGGCGAGACGGTGCACAGCGAGATCACGGCCACGCGGATGTTCAAACGGCCCGTGCAGTCACCGGCCTAGGAGACGTGCCCGCCCAGCCGACCTGGCAGCCACTCGCGGAAGACCCCGATGTGATGCTCGGTCGGCACCGGTACGCCGCCCGCGCGGCGGCCCGGGACGACATCGCCGGCGGGGCCCGCCCGCAGGCCGCGAAATGCTGGACGTTGACCCGGTGGATAGCCCGGCCGGCTTCGGCAGGAGCGCACGGGCGCCGCCACGGCGGCGAGCCCGATCTCCAGTTCCTTCTGGGTGATCGCGCAGCCCCGGTCCGCCACGGCCGCCGGCTCGCCGCGCCGTGGGGTGTGCCGGCCGAGTCAGTTCTGCGCCTCACCGAGGAGGTGCCGCGGGCCTGCATGATGTTGTCCGCCGCGTCGTCGTCGAGCACCGCGATGTTCGACGTCTCACCCAGTTCGTCGGCGGGTTCGCGGCAGACCGGAACACCCTCCTGGGAGATGTCCAGCCGAGCCGCCGCCGCTGCGCGAGGTACGGCCGCCGTCACCGCCGTGGCGCTCTCCGACGGACGCACCCTGCCGGCGGACGTGGTGGGCGTCGGCGCCGCGCCCAGCACGGGCCTGGCCGGCCGGTTCGCCGCTGGCGCTGAACGACGGAGTCCTGTGCGACGACGGCTGCGTCATGTCTCTCCCGCAGGTGGTCGCCGTCGGCGACGTGGCCCGCGTCGGCGGCACGCGCGCCGAGCACTGGACCTCCGCGACCGGGCAGCCCCGCGTCGGCGTGACCAACCTGCTCGCCGGGCGAACCGTGCGGAGCGCCGGAGAGGTGCCGTAGCCGTGGTCCGACCAGTACGGCGCCCGCATCCAGTTCACCGGCCGGCGCCCGTATCACCGAGGGCGGCATCACGACGGCGCTCCGGGCGCGGACGGATTCCTCGCCCGCTATGAACGGGACGGCCGGACGACCGCGGTGCTCGCGGGGGACCGACCGCGTTCCTTCACGCGGGCCCGACGCGGACTCGCCCGGGAGGCCGAACTGTTCGGGCCCGCTCAGCCGTGAACGGAGCCCTCCCGGGCGGCTCAGGGGTGCGACAACTGCCCCGCGCCGCCCCGCCCGCGTATCCGCTCCTGCGCCCGCTCCGCGGACCGGGCCTGCCGCCTTGCCCGTCGCCGCTCGCGCCGCATCGCCCGCGCGGTGCTGCTCGGCACGGACACCACGCCGTGCCGCTGGTTCCAGACCTGCCGGGTCACCCACACGTCCAGCACGCCCCACGTGGCCACCACCGTGCCCGCCACGCTGCCGAGCACCATGGGGAACGCCAGCCAGGACCCGGCCAACGTGCACAGGAAGGCCACCATCGCCAGGATCAGCGTCACGGCCACGACCAGCACCGCCCGCACGGCCGCCGTACGCACCGGATCCGGCAGCCGGCGCCGCCGGGCGGGCTCCTCCGTCCACAACGGCCGGTAGGCCGGTCGCTCTTCAGGCTCTCCGTGCCGGTCCGCCCGCGTCTGCCGCTCCTGCCCCGGCGCGTCCGGTCCCGCTGCCGGAATGTCACGATCCGGCGCCTCGCGCACCGAGCGGGCCGTCGACCCGGCCGCACCACCGTCCTCGGGCGCCTTGCGCCGCTCCGCCGTGCCCATCACCATGTCACTCCCCACCGCCTGCAAACCGCACGCCCGTGTCCGCGGACACGGCTCCCCTCTGGCTGCCCGGCTTGCGCTGCTTTACGCCGCCCGGAGGTGGGATGCGGCTCCTGTGGCCGATTCCGCCTCCATTTCCCGTAGTGAAGGACGAACGACGGCCGCTCAAGATTCCCGGGAAGCCCGCCCGGTCGAAAAAATCCGGCCAACCCACCCGCTCTGCAGGCGGGGCGCCCCACCCCGCCCGCCGCCGGATCCCGGTGGGCAATCTCCCGCAATGGCCGGACAACTGACCATCGCCGTACGGCGGTGCGGAGGTTCGGGTTCCGGACAGGTCTTCGAGTTACCTGTGTGTCAGTAGTAGGCTCGCGCCGTTTGTTGACGCACATGTGTACCCCCTGCCGGTGGGGGACGAGCTGGGGGAGGCCATGCGCTTTCGCGGGAAGTCGATCCGCCGGAAGATCGTGGCGCTGCTTCTCGTGCCGCTGGTCTCCCTGACCGCGATCTGGGGCTTCGCCACGGTGCTCACGGGACGTGAGGCGAGCCGCCTGTTCGACGTCACCACCGTCGTCGAGGAGATCGGCTACCCGGTCGAGGACACCGTCCGCGTCCTCCAGCAGGAACGCCGCCAGACACTCGTTCACCTCGCCGACCCGCGCGCCTCCGACGGCCTGGCCGCCCTGGAGCGCAGCCGCGCCGCCACCGACGAGGCCGTCGCCGAGATCCGCCGGGGCGCCGCGGACGCCGACGTGCGCGACGCGATGGGCCAGGCTGAACAGGAGCGGCTCACCGCCGTGCTGGACGCCTTCGAGGGCATCGGCTCGCTTCGCCGCAGCGTCGAGGACGGCACCGTCGACCGCGCACAGGCCCTCGGCCTCTACAACCGGCTCGTCGACCCCTGCCACGAACTGCTCGCCAACCTTCACGTCGTCGACGACGTGAACCTGGACAAGCAGTACCGCGCACTCGTCAACGTCTCCCGCGCGCGCGAGCTGCTCTCCCGCGAGGACGCCCTCCTCGGCTCCGCCCTGGTCACCGGCCGGCTCACCCGTGCCGAGATCCGGGACGTCTCCGACCTCGTCGCCCAGCGGACGATGATGTACGACATCAACCTCCCGCTGCTGCCCGCCGCCGAACGCGGCCGTTACCAGCGTTTCTGGAAGAACGCCGCCTCCGCCCCCCTGCGGACCGCCGAACAGGCGGCCGTCTCCACCGAGGCGGGGATGCCCCGCGGCGTCACCGCCCAGAGCTGGGACACCGCCGCGGGCAGCGTCCTCGACGAACTGGGCGACCTGGACGACCACGCCGCCGACCGCTACCAGGACCGCGTCGACCCGGTCGCGACGAACACCATCGCCAAGGTGGTCATCGCCGGTGCCCTCGGCCTGATCGCCCTGCTGTTCTCCCTCTTCCTGTCCGTGCGCGTCGGCCGTTCCCTCATCCGCGACCTCAGGCAGCTGCGCCTGGAGGCCCACGAGGCGTCCGGCGTCCGCCTGCCCAGCGTGATGCGCCGCCTGTCGGCGGGCGAGGAGGTGGACGTCGAGACCGAGGTGCCGCGCCTGGAGTACGACAGGAACGAGATCGGCGAGGTCGGCCAGGCACTCAACACCCTCCAGCGCGCCGCCGTGGAGGCCGCCGTCAAGCAGGCCGAACTCCGTGCCGGCGTCTCCGAGGTCTTCGTCAACCTCGCCCGGCGCAGCCAGGTCCTGCTCCACAAGCAGCTCACCCTGCTGGACACCATGGAGCGCCGCACCGAGGACACCGAGGAACTCGCCGACCTCTTCCGCCTCGACCACCTGACCACCCGCATGCGCCGGCACGCCGAGGGTCTGGTCATCCTCTCCGGCGCGGCCCCGTCCAGGCAGTGGCGCAAGCCGATCCAGCTCATGGACGTGGTGCGGGCCGCCGTCGCCGAGGTCGAGGACTACGAGCGGATCGAGGTCCGCCGGCTGCCCCGCGTCGCCGTCACCGGCCTGGCCGTCGCCGACCTCACCCACCTCGTGGCCGAACTGCTGGAGAACGCCACGGTGTTCTCCCCACCGCACACCGCCGTACAGGTCCTGGGCGAGCGCGTCGCCAACGGCTTCACCCTGGAGATCCACGACCGGGGCCTCGGCATGGCGGCCGAAGCCCTCCTCGACGCCAACCTCCGGCTCGCCGAGACACCGGAGTTCGAGCTGTCGGACACCGACCGGCTCGGCCTGTTCGTCGTCAGCCGGCTCGCCCAGCGGCAGAACGTCCGGGTGTCCCTGCAGCCTTCCCCGTACGGCGGCACCACGGCGGTCGTCTTCGTCCCCGACGCGCTCCTGACGGAAGACGCCCCGGACACCAACGGCGTCGGTTTCCGTCTCGACCGCCCTGACGTGACGGAAAAGGAGCGCGAGGAGAGCCGCCGCGCCGCCCTCGCCCACGTCCCCGCACGGCTGCCGGGACGCCCGTCCCCCGTACTGGACGGGCCGGTGGAACTGGAGGCGCCCGTCGACCTGGACGCCCTGGACGACCTGGCGGGCGGGCTCGGCGACCAGGACGGCGAACAGGGCGGCCTGTTCCGCCCGCGCCGCTCCCTCGTCACCACGGACGACGACCCGCCGGCTGCCCGCCGCTCGGACGGGCGACGCCAGGACCGGGACGACGACGCGGCGTCACCCCGGGGCGAGGAACCGGCGAGCGGGCCGGTCGCACTGCCCCGCCGCCGGACCCCGAAACTGGTCAGTTCGCACGGGCGGCCGGTCCCCCAGCGGGCCGGTCGGGACGAGGCGGACGAGACGCCCGCCAAGGACTCGGCCCGGAGGGAGATCCGGACGACGCCGCGGGAACGACCGGGCGAGCCACCCGCGCTCCCGGCCCGCCGACGGCGCGAGAACCGGGCCGAGGACCGAGCCGGCAACCGAGCCGGCGTCCGTGACGGCGGCCGAGGCAGCACCGGCACCGACCGCGCGGAGACCGACGCGCTGCCCTCCCTGCCGTCCCGCCGCCGCGGCGCGTCTCCCACACCCGGGGGCCCTTCGGCTCACGACGGCGAGCACCGCACCCGCGGCACCGGCCCCGCGCCCGGCGCGCAGGGCACACCGCCCGCCGCCGAATCCGGGGCGGACGCCCTGCCCCGGCGCGTACGGCAGGCCAACCTCGCCCCCCAGTTGAGGCAGAGCACCGAAAGACCGGCCGAGAACCGCCCCGACCCCGCCGACCGGGACGCCGAGGAGGTACGCAGCCGCATGGCCTCGCTCCAGCGCGGCTGGCAGCGCGGCCGCAGGGAGAACGCCGCGGGGGACGACGTCCCCGGCGGCACAGCACCACAAGCACCACGAGGAACGACTAAGGGGGACGGTCGATGACCGCACCGAAGGCGACCGGCCAGACCACCACCAAGTCCGGCGAGCTCAACTGGCTCCTCGACGACCTGGTGGACCGTGTCGCGAGCATCCGCAAAGCCGTCGTCCTGTCCGGCGACGGGCTGGCGACCGGGGCGTCCAAGGACCTGACCAGGGAGGACAGCGAGCACCTGGCGGCCGTGGCGTCCGGCTTCCACAGCCTCGCCAAGGGCGTGGGCCGCCACTTCGAGGCGGGCAGCGTCCGGCAGACGGTCGTCGAACTCGACGACGCCTTCCTGTTCGTCACCGCGGCCGGCGACGGCAGCTGCCTCGCCGTCCTCTCGGACGCCGACTCCGACGTCGGCCAGGTCGCCTACGAGATGACCCTCCTCGTGAAGCGGGTCGGCGCGCACCTGGGCACCGCCCCGCGCACCGATCTGCCCTCGGGTGGGTAAGCAGGACGACATGAGCGCAGACGGTCAGGGAAGCAACCACTGGTTCGACGACGAGGCCGGCCCCGTCGTCCGTCCGTACGCCATGACGCGTGGCCGCACCTCCAGTGCGGGCCAGCACCGCCTCGACCTGATCGCGGTGGTCGTCACGGAACCCCACGCGGACGACCCGGAGGCGGACGTCACGCTCGCCCCGGAGCACGTGGACATCGTCGGTCTGTGCCGGCACACGCCCCTGTCGGTCGCCGAACTCGCCGCCGAACTGGACCTGCCCGTGGGGGTCGTACGGGTCCTGGTCGGCGACCTCGTGGACAGCGAACTGGTCCGCGTGAACCGGCCCGTACCCCCGGCCGAACTGCCGGACGAGGGCATCCTGCGCGACGTGATCAACGGGCTGAGGGCACTGTGAACCGGCATGGGAACACCGCGAACCGGCATGATGGCACGGCAAGCGGCACGTTAAGGAGAAGAGATCGATGATCTTCGGGCGTTCTCAGCGCGGCAAGCCGCCGGTCGAACCCGTCACGCTCAAAATCCTGGTGGCCGGCGGCTTCGGCGTCGGCAAGACCACCCTCGTCGGCGCGGTCAGCGAGATACGGCCGCTGCGCACCGAGGAACTGCTCACCGAGGCCGGGCGGCCCGTCGACGACGTCAGCGGGGTGGAGGCCAAGCACACCACCACCGTCGCCATGGACTTCGGCCGGATCACCCTGCGCGAGGACCTGGTCCTGTACCTCTTCGGCACGCCCGGCCAGGAGCGGTTCTGGTTCATGTGGGACGAGCTTTCCGAGGGCGCGCTCGGCGCCGTCGTCCTGGCCGACACCCGCCGCCTGGAGGACTGCTTCGCCGCCGTCGACTACTTCGAACGCCGCTCCATCCCGTTCCTGGTCGGCGTCAACTGCTTCGAAGGATCGGCCCGTTACCCGGCCGGGACCGTCCGCCAGGCCTTGGACCTCGACCCGGACGTGCCACTGGTGATGTGCGACGCACGCGACCGGGAGTCGGTCAAGGAGGTCCTCGTCGGAGTGGTCCAGCACGCCATGGCCCAGGCCGCGGACCGCCGCCGGACCGTCACGACCTGACCGCCTCCCCGGAGACGGACGAGGTCGTCGTCCGCCCGCGGCCTAGCCGTCGCCGTCCTCCAGCCACCCGAAGCTCTTCTCCACCGCCTTGCGCCAGTTCCGGTGCTCCCGGTCCCGCACCGACGCCTCCATGGCAGGCGTCCACTCGGCATCCGGGCGCCAGTGCGCCTTGAGCTCGTCGAGGCCGTTCCACACACCGGTGGCCAGTCCGGCCGCGTACGCGGCACCCAGACAGGTCGTCTCGGAGACCCGGGGCCGGATCACCGGCACGCCCAGGACGTCCGCCTGGTGCTGCATCAGCAGACCGTTCCCCGTCATGCCGCCGTCGACCTTCAGGGTCGTGATGCGCACCCCGGAGTCCTCGTACATGGCGTCCACGACCTCGCGAGTCTGCCAGCTCGTGGCCTCCAGCACCGCCCGCGCGAGGTGCGCCTTGGTGACGTACCGGGTGAGTCCGGTGACGACGCCGCGCGCGTCCGAGCGCCAGTAGGGGGCGAACAGCCCGGAGAAGGCGGGCACGACGTACGCGCCGCCGTTGTCCGCCACGCTCGCCGCCAGCGGTTCGATCTCGTCGGCGCTGCGGATGATGCCCAGCTGGTCGCGGAACCACTGCACCAGGGCCCCCGTGACGGCGATCGACCCCTCCAGGCAGTACACGGGCGGCTCGTCGCCGATCTTGTAGCCCACCGTGGTCAGCAGCCCGCTCTTCGACGGCACCGGCCGCTCACCGGTGTTGAGCAGCAGGAAGCTGCCCGTGCCGTAGGTGTTCTTCGCCGTGCCCACGTCGTAGCAGGCCTGGCCGAACACGGCCGCCTGCTGGTCACCCAGGGCGGAGGCCACGGGTACGCCGGCGAGCTGCCCGACGGCGGTGCCGTAGACCTCGGCGGAGGACCTGATCTCCGGGAGCACGGCCTCGGGGATGTTCATGGCCGACAGGATGGACGGGTCCCACTCGAGGGTACGGAGGTTCATCAGCATGGTGCGCCCGGCGTTGGTGACGTCCGTGACGTGCCGGCCGCCGTCGGTGCCGCCGGTGAGGTTCCAGATCAGCCAGGAGTCGATGGTGCCGAAGGCGATCTCGCCCCGCTCGGCGCGGGCCCTGAGCCCGGGCACGTTGTCGAGCAGCCAGGCCGCCTTCGGTCCGGAGAAGTAGCTGGCCAGCGGCAGCCCGGTCTGCTCGCGGAAACGGTCCTGCCCGTCCGTGCCGCCCAGCCGGCGGCACAGCCCGGAGGTGCGCGTGTCCTGCCACACGATGGCGTTGTGCACGGGCTTGCCGGTCGCGCGGTCCCACAGCACGGTGGTCTCGCGCTGGTTGGTGATGCCCAGCGCGCTGAGCCGGTCGGCGCGCAGGCCGGCCTTGGCGAGCGCTCCCGCGACCACCGCCTGCGTCTTGGACCAGATCTCGGTGGCGTCGTGCTCGACCCAGCCGGGCTTGGGGAAGATCTGGCGGTGCTCGCGCTGGTCCACGGCGACGATCGCGCCGGCCCGGTCGAAGACGATGCAGCGGCTCGAGGTGGTGCCCTGATCGATCGCGGCGACGTACGTGGCGGAGTGGTCCGTCATGGCTACCCCTTGGGCTTGGCCGGTGGTGGGGGAGTGCTCGGGCGGCCGGTCAGAAGGCCGCGTTGTAGATCAGCCCGGCGAGCGCCCCGCCGATCAGCGGTCCGGCCACCGGGATCCACGCGTAACCCCAGTCGGAGGTGCCCTTGTTCGGGATCGGCAGGAACGTGTGCACGATGCGTGGGCCGAGGTCGCGCGTCGGGTTGATGGCGTAGCCGGTCGGCCCGCCGAGGGAGAGACCGATGCCGACGACGAGCAGGGCGACGATCAGCACCAGCGTCCCGGACTCGCCGAGCCCCTCCGTCAGCCCGAAGGCGAGGATCGGCAGAACGAGTCCCACGGTCGCGATGATCTCCGTCATCAGGTTGGCGACGGGGTTCCGGATCTCCGGGACGGTCGAGAAGATACCGAGCGTCGGCACCGGTTCGTCCGCCGTGCCCTCGGTGGTGCCGGTCTTGCGCACGTTGGCCTGGAACTGGGCGAAGTACGTGAGGTAGCACAGCACGGCGCCCAGCATCGCGCCGACGAACTGCCCCAGCACGTACACCCAGACCTTGCCCCACTCACCGGTGTCGACGGCGATCCCGAGCGTGACGGCCGGATTGAGGTGTCCGCCCGAGAGCGGGGCCGCGGTGTACGCGCCGGCCAGCACGCCGAAGCCCCAGCCGAACGCGATCACCACCCATCCCGCCGTCCGGGCCTTGCTGTACCTGAGGGTCACGGCGGCGCAGACACCGGCGCCGAAGAGGATGAGGATCGCCGTGCCGATGATCTCGCCGACGAAGATGTCTCCGTTGCTCATGACGGCTCCTAGGCCCCGGCCCGGGACGACCGGTCCCGGTCCGCACGTGCGGGTGCGTTTCCCATGGCGTCCTGCGCCGAGGGGGCGTGAGTGACGAGCGTGCCGTAGCAGCCGGACCGGCCGTGGGGGAGTGGTCCTCGAAGCGCGGGAGGACCCGCGCGACGCAGTGCCGGAATACGCCGAGATGTACGGCGATGTCGACTGACACCGGAAGTGTTCACCGGCACCCGCGGAGCGTCAAGGTGGCCGACCGCAACGGTTCGTGACCCGTGCCGCGGCCTTCCCGGACCAACCCCCGCCGAAGGGCTTGCCACCCCTCGGCCGGCGTGGCTGCCCCTCGGGGTTGTCATGGGCGGGACTCTCGGTGGTGGGGAGGTTGTCCGTGGGCGGGACACCCGGTGGTGGGGAGGTTGTCCGTGGCCGGGTTCGCATCGCTGTCCTGGGGGCGCTCGCGGTCGACTCCCACCGGGGGCGCGCCGCCCCTCAGCCGGTCCGTGCTGCCCCGGGGCCGTCGCGGGTGGATTCCCGTCCGCTGGGAATCGTCCTTGAGCGGGTCCCGTCGCAGCTCCGGGGCCGGTCCCGGGCGGCCCTCGGGGCGGGGAGGCCCCCGTCAGCCCGTCTGCGCCGCCGCCCGGTTCGAGCCGCGCCGGACCTCGTGCCCCGGCGTTCCCGCCCGGCCCAGCACCCAACTCGCCCCGCCCAACGCCTTCGCGGCCTCCTTCAGCGGCGCCAGACACGCCGCCGCCTGCCGGTGGTCCGGGACGCTCCCGGGCAGACACAGGACCGTCGCCAGGGACAGCGTCACGGGCCGCCCGCCGGCCGACCACGGCACGTCCAGCACGGCGGCGGCCAGCGGATCCAGCTCCTCCGGATCGGTGAGCACCAGGAAGTCGTCGCCACCGATGTGCCCCACGTGCGTGGACCCTGACGCCGACCTCTGCAGCGCCCGGCCGACCGCCCGGATCAGCTCATCGCCCGCCGCGAACCCGGCCCGGTCGTTCACCTGCTTGAAGTGGTCCACGTCGAGCCAGCTCAGCGCGAGAGCCCGCCCCTCCGCGATCCGCCGGTCCACCTCACCCGTGATCGCGTCCGAGCCGGGCAGCCTGGTCAGCGGGTTCAGCCCGGCCGCCTCCTCCACCCGGCTCTCGGCCAGCGCCCGCACGAGATCCGCGAGCCGTACGACGCCCACGCACCGTCCGTTCGCGTCGACCACGGCGACGTCGTCCGACGTACGGCCCCGGCCGCCGACCGCCACGACGTCCAGCACCTCCCAGGCCGTCGCGTCGACGCCCACCGTCCGAGGCACGTCCCCGAGCTTGGCCGCGGGCCGGTCGGCGTAGAGGGCGTGCCCGTAGCGCCCCGACATCGACAGGAGGAAGCGGGACCGGTGCACCGACCGCACCGGAACCCCGTTCCGGTCCACGAGCAGCACCCCGGACACGTCCGGCGACCCGGTGAGCAGCGCCCGTACCCGCCCCGCCGACGCCGTCGCGGGCAGCAGTGCGGCCGGCCGCACGAACTGCCGCACCGACGGACCCGAACGACGTGCCGACGGGACGCCGGGGGAGCCGGGCGGAACGTACACGTCCGCCACCGGCAGCCGCGCGGGCGGCGCGAACAGTTCCCCCTGCGCCCACTGCGCGCCGGCCGACCGCGCGGCGGCGCACTGCGCCTCCGTCTCCACACCCTCCACGGACAGCAGCGCGCCCAGCCCGTCGCAGAGCACCCGCATGGCCCGCACCGCGGCGGGCCGCGCCAGCAAGGAGGCGTCGAGCTTGACCAGCTCCGGCGCCAGGTCCGCCAGCAGCCGCAGCGGCGCGTCACCGTCACCGACCCCGTCCGCACAGATACGGAATCCCTGGCCCCGCACCGTGGACACCGCCTCCAGCAGCGCCCGCCGCGGCACGTGCGCGTACGGCGGGCAGACGTCCAGCGTGACCTCCCAGGGCATCCGCCCCGCCTCGCGCACGGCGTCGTACAGGGGCTGGAGACCACCGAGGTCGGCCAAGGTGCCGGCGAACACGTTGACGTGCAGGGGCAGCAGGGTCTCCTTGCGCACCGCCGCGCGGAACGCGGACACCGCCAGCCGTCCGTCGAGCTCGGGGTCGCGGCGGGCCTCGGCCAGGATGTCGCCGCTCTCCGGACGGGCGAGTATCTCCAGCGCCGCGACCCCGCCGGTCATCAGGTTGACCACCGGTTGGAAGGCGAAGCGGAGAGTGTCCGTCCAGGAGCGCACGGGAGCAGGATGGCGTCCCCGGGACCCGACCGGGCCCAGTTCATGAGACGTTCACGCATGATTCCGAATCGCTCACGGAGCGTACGCGGGAGCGTGCCGCCGGTCCGCCCACTTCCCCCGCGCCGCCCCCGCCTGATAGATGCAGGGAGCATGACACGTATCCCCACCGCGCTCCGTGGCCTGGTCACCGCCCTCGCCGCCCTGGTCGCCGTGACCGCCGCCCCCGGCACCGCCACCGCGAAACCCGAGCCCAGGGCTCCCGAGGACTTCGTGTCCCTGAGCAGCGTCGACCCCACGATCATCCAGGAGATGCGCTACGTCACCCGGCACAACTTCGTCGGCGAACCGATCGACGGCTACCAACAACGCCTGTGCATCCTCACCCGCCCCGCCGCCGAAGCCCTGCACCGGGCCCAGACCCGCCTGCTGCGGCAGGGCTACTCCCTCAAGGTGTACGACTGCTACCGGCCGCAGCGCGCCGTCGACCAATTCGTCCGCTGGGCCGAGGACCTCGGCGACCAACGGATGAAGGCCGAGTTCTACCCGGAGGTCGACAAGACCCGCCTGTTCGCCGACGGCTACATCGCCGAGAAGTCCGGCCACAGCCGCGGCTCGACCGTCGACCTCACCCTCGTCGAGGTCCCGGCCAAGCCAACCCGGCCCCACCACCCCGGACAGCCCCTGGTGCCCTGCTTCGCTCCCCAGGAGGAGCGCTTTCCCGACAACTCCGTCGACATGGGCACCGGTTACGACTGCTTCGACACCCGCTCCCACACCCTCGACCCCCGCATCCAGGGCGCCCAGCGCGCCAACCGGCTACTGCTGAAGGACGCCCTGGAGGACGTCGGCCTGGTGAACCTCCCCGAAGAGTGGTGGCACTTCACGTACAAGCCCGAGCCGTACCCGGACACCTACTTCGACTTCCCGGTCTCCGCCAAGTCCCTCGCCGGCCGCCGCTGAGCCGCCCGCCGGAGCCGCCCGCCGAGCCATCGGATACAGTCCGCCGCGTGTCCGAAACTCAATCCTCCGTTCCCAACTCCGCGCCCGGCTCCCACTGTTCGAGCTGCGGATCGCCCTACGGAGAGGGCGTCTCCGGCTGGCCCCGCACCTGCCCGGCGTGCGGCACCGTGGCCTACCGCAACCCGCTGCCGGTCGCGGTCGCCCTCCAGCCCGTGTACGACACCCAGGGCACCGCCCTGGTCGTCATCACCCGCACCGTGCCCCCCGCGCGCGGGGGCGTCGCGCTGCCCGGCGGCTACATCGACGACCGGGAGGACTGGCGGCAGGCCGTCGTCCGCGAACTCAAGGAGGAGACGGGCATCGACGCCGCGAGCCGCGACGTACGCCTGATCGACGCCATGAGCTCGTCCGACGGCCACCTGCTGATCTTCGGACTCCTGCCGGAACGGCCGGCCGAGAGCCTCCCGCCCTCCGCCGACACGAGCGAGACCGAAGGCTGGCACCTGCTGCGCAGGGCGGAAGAGCTCGCCTTCCCGCTCCACACCCGGGCCGTGCGGGCCTGGTTCGAGGGCCGCTACATCTGAGCTGCCGCTGCGTCCGACGCGCCGCTACCCCGGGCCCGAGCCCTCCGCGAGCCCGCGGACACGGACCGGGCGGGACGGCTCGCACACGCCGTCCTCGCCCTCCCGCTCCACCACCACCCGCCGACCCTCCCAACGCGAGCCGTACCGCTCGATCTCCGGCTCCTCCCAGCCGTCGCCCGCGTCCGGCACGACCAGTCCGCCGCCGGTCCGCCCCCGCGCGGGCGCCCACACCTCCAGTACCGTCCCACCGTCCTCCCCACGCACCGGAATCACGGCGCCCGCGCGTGCGAACACCGGAATCCGCGCCACGGGGGCGTCCACGAGAACCTGCGCGGGCCCTTCGTACGCCCGCTCCGTCGCCGTGTCGTACCAGCGCCCCCGGGGCAGCCGCACCGCCCGGCTTTCCGCCCCCGGGTCCAGCACCGGCGCGACCAGCAGGCAGTCGCCCAGCAGGAAGGCGTCCTCGCAGTCCCGCAGGGCCCGCTCCTCCGGAGCCGACCACCACAGGGGACGCACATAGGGAGCGCCCGTACGCCGGGCCAGGTACGCCAGCGTCACGAAATACGGCAGCAGCCGCCGCCGTCCGTCGAGCACCACGCGCGCGTGCTCCAGTACCTCGGCACCGAACCCCCACGGCTCAGCCCGCGTGCGGAACAACGGCAGATGAGCCGCCAGCTGCAGCCACCGCAGATACAACTCCGGCGAAGCGCTCCCGTCCGCCCCGCCCACGTCCGGTCCCGCGTACGGCACCCCGCACACCCCGAGCCCCGTCACCAGTGCCAGCGAGGCCCGCAGCCCGGGCCAGCCCGCACCCGCGTCCCCGGTCCACACTCCGCCGTACCGCTGCATACCGGCCCATCCGGAACGGGACAGGACGAACGGCCGCTCCCCGGGCGTCAGAGCCCGCAGCCCCTCGAACCCGGCGCGGGCCATGCACAACGCGTACACGTTGTGGGCCTCCCGGTGGTCGCCGCCCCGGCCCTCCAGCGAATGCCGCGCCGAAAGCGGCAGCGTCGGCTCCCCGAACGCGGCGAACGACGTGGGCTCGTCCAGGTCGTGCCAGAAACCGGCGAAACCCTGCCCGAGCCGCTCCTCGTACCACCCGCCCCACCACTCGCGCACCCGCGCGCGCGTGAAGTCGGGAAAGACGACCTCCCCGGGCCGCGCCACCCCACGCACGGGGGGCCCGGAGGCGCCCCGCACGAACACGTCCTCGTCCGTCCCACCGTCGTACACGGCGTTGCCGGGCACGGCAGGGACCGCGGGATCGACGACCGACACCAGCCGGACACCGTCCCGGCGCAGTTCCTCCGCGAGAACGGGCAGCTTCGGGAACCGTCCCTCGTCCACGGTGAACACCTGCCGGCCGTCGAGATGTCCGGCGCCCAGGTGGACGGCGTCCAGCGGCAGGTCGCGCTCCTGGAAACCGGCGACGACCCGCCGCACCTCCTGCTCGTCACCGGCGCCCGACCGCGCGTGCTGGTGACCGAGCGCCCACGCGGGCGGCAGCGCGGGTGCCCCGGTGAGCGACGCCCAGGCGAGCAGCACCCGCGCGGGAGTACCCACCGCCACCCAGCACCGCAACGGACCTCCCTCCATCCGCAGCACACTCCGCCCCGGCCGGTCGTGCCCCGACCCCGCACCCTCCTCGCCCTCCCGCAGCGTCACCGTGCCGTCCCACGAACTGTCGTGGAACACCAGGTGCGTCCCCGCGTCCGCCACCACCAGCTGCACCGGCATCGCGACCGACGGCCGGTCCCCGCCCGACGCGAGATCCGACTCCCGCGCGCCGTTCCACAACCGGTACGTGCCCTCCCTCAGCCGGGGACCCGCGCACCGCCCGCCCAGCCCGAAGAACCGGGCGTCCGCCGCCACCTCCGACCGCAGCGTCCAGCGCGCCGGACCGCCGCCGACCGGCTCCCACCAGCGCGGCGGCGCTTCCCGGCGCAACACCACACCCCCGGGCGTACGCACCTCGACCGCCCCGTGCCGGGAGACGGCCACCGTCGCCCGCTCGGCCACCACCCGCCAGCCGCCGCCCTTGTCCGGCTCCAGCACCGCCCGCGGATCCGCCTCCGGGCAACGGCCCGCCAACGCGTACGACGGCTCCGGCCCGGCCCCGTCCCACCCCCAGAACACCGCCCCGTTCACGGCGACGAGTACGCGCAGCTCCGAGCGGGCGAACCGGACCGTCCCGCCGCCGGGCCCGGGCTCGACCTCCCGCATCGGCCCCGGCACCCGGGCGCGCTCCGCCCCCCGCGGTGGGAGCCCCGCGGCATCCGCCCGCCGCCTGCGCCACGCCGCCCGCACGGTACGCAACCCCTGCGCAGCCCCCGCAGAGCCGACTGCTTTCATCGAACGCACCAGGTCACGACCGTCCATGCTGCTCACCCTGCCACCGACCGGCACCCGCGCGGGACGCGTTCAACTGCCGTTCACCCGTGACGCCACCACATCTTCATGACGCCGACTATGTGGGGCGCGCCCTGGTGCGGAAGTCGATCACATGGCATCGTCCCTGTCAGCCGCGTCACGCGCACACCCCAGCCCGTGCGCGGAGGACGCACACGACGCGCACAGTCCGGGAGCCGCCCATGTCGACCGTGAACCCCCAGCCGCTCTGGCAGCCGGATCCGCAACGCATCGCGCGAGCCCGGATCACCGCGTTCCAGGCCTGGGCAGCCGAACACCACGGCGCGCCCGCCGGAGGCGGCTACGCGGCCCTGCACCGCTGGTCCGTCGATGAGCCCGACACCTTCTGGAAAGCGGTCACGGACTGGTTCGACGTACGCTTCGCGACGCCCTACGCGCGCGTGCTGGGCGACCGCTCCATGCCCGGCGCCCAGTGGTTCCCCGGCGCCACACTCAACTACGCCGAGCACGCCCTGCGCGCGGCCGCCACCCGCGCGGACGAACCGGCCCTCCTGTACGTCGACGAGACCCACGAACCCAGCCCCGTCACCTGGACCGAACTCCGCCGACAGGTCGGCTCGCTCGCCGGCGAACTGCGCGCCCTCGGCGTACGCCCGGGCGACCGCGTCAGCGGGTACCTCCCCAACATCCCCCAGGCCGTGGTCGCCCTCCTCGCCACCGCCGCCGTGGGCGGGGTCTGGACCTCCTGCGCCCCCGACTTCGGCGCCCGGAGCGTCCTGGACCGCTTCCAGCAGGTCGAGCCAGTCGTCCTGTTCACCGTCGACGGCTACCGGTACGGCGGCAAGGAACACGACCGCCGCGAAACGGTCGCCGAACTCCGCCGCGAACTGCCCACCCTCCGCGCGGTGGTCCACATCCCGCTCCTCGGCAGCGAGGCCCCCGAGGGCGCGCTGGACTGGGAAACGCTGACGGCCGCGGACACGGAACCCGTCTTCGAGCAACTGCCCTTCGACCACCCCTTGTGGGTGCTCTACTCCTCCGGCACCACCGGCCTGCCCAAGGCCATCGTCCAGTCGCAGGGCGGCATCCTCGTCGAGCACCTCAAGCAGCTCGGCCTGCACTGCGACCTCGGCCCCGAGGACCGCTTCTTCTGGTACACCTCGACCGGCTGGATGATGTGGAACTTCCTCGTCTCCGGCCTCCTCACCGGCACCACGATCGTCCTCTACGACGGCAGTCCCGGCTTCCCGGACACCGGCGCCCAGTGGCGCATCGCCGAACGCACCGGCGCCACCCTCTTCGGCACCTCCGCCGCCTACGTGATGGCCTGCCGCAAGGCCGGTGTCCATCCCGCCCGCGACCACGACCTCTCCAAGGTCCAGTGCGTCGCCACCACCGGATCCCCGCTCCCGCCCGACGGCTTCCGCTGGCTGCACGACGAGTTCGCCGCGAGCGGCGCCGACCTGTGGATCGCCTCCGTCAGCGGCGGCACCGACGTCTGCTCGTGCTTCGCCGGCGCGGTCCCCACCCTCCCGGTGTACATCGGCGAACTCCAGGCTCCCGGCCTCGGAACCGACCTGCAGTCCTGGGACCCCGGCGGCGTCCCCCTGACCGACGAGGTCGGCGAACTCGTCGTCACCAACCCCATGCCCTCGATGCCGATCCGCTTCTGGAACGACCCCGACGGCAGCCGCTACCGCGACAGCTACTTCGACACCTACCCCGGTGTGTGGCGGCACGGCGACTGGATCACCGTCACCTCACGGGGATCGGTGGTCATCCACGGCCGCTCCGACTCCACCCTGAACCGGCAGGGCGTCCGCATGGGCTCGGCCGACATCTACGAAGCCGTCGAGCGGCTGCCCGAGATCAGGGAATCCCTCGTGATCGGCGTCGAACAGCCCGACGGCGGCTACTGGATGCCCCTGTTCGTGCACCTCGCCCCCGGCGCCACCGTCGACGAGGCACTGCTGACCCGCATCAAGCAGACCATCCGCGAACAGCTCTCCCCGCGTCACGTCCCCGACGAGGTCATCGAGGTGCCCGGCATCCCGCACACCCTGACCGGCAAGCGCATCGAGGTCCCGGTCAAGCGCCTCCTCCAGGGCACCCCGCTGGACAAGGCGGTCAACCCCGGCTCCATCGACAACCTCGACCTGCTCCACTTCTACGAGGAACTCGCTCGCAAACGCACCTGACCAGGCACTCCGCGAGCCGGCCACGCATCCGACGGCCGGCTCGCGACGCCTGCCCCGAGGCCGTTGTCAGTGCCGCCGGTTACTGTGAGTGAGCATTGATCGACTGCGCACAGGGGGAAAGATGGCGCACACCGACCAGACCACGCGACGCGTCCTGCGCCGGGAAATCGCCGGCACCATCGGACTGCTCACCGACGAGCACGACTTCCGCGCCATGCGGCGCTACCGAAGCTTCACCTTCGACGACCACGCCGCATATCTCCAACAGGTGGAAGCCCTGCTCAAGACACGCGCATCGCAAGGCAGCCACACCACCATCGCCCTCTTCGACCCCGAGGAGTACGCCGAATTCTGCACGGCGGCGGGCCTCGACCCCGACGCCCCCGCCAGCCGCAGCCGATTCACCGCCGAGCTGGCGGCCTGCGGCCCCACCGTCCCCTACGACGGCCGGCCCCTCGCCGACCTGCTCCCCGCCCTCGTCGACGAAGCGGTCCGCCAGGCCACCCGGGAGTACGCCGCCACCCTCCTCGCCCGCCTCGGCAGCTGCGTGACCTGCGGCGAGGACCTGGGCCGAGCCGCCTTCACCCGCGCATCGCGGCTCCTCCTGCGTGTCCTCGAGACCGCCCCACCGGGCAACCGCCACCTGGTCTGCAGCGTCTCCGGCTCCCCGGAAACCCTCGTCTCCGTACTCCACGCCGACGACGAACTCGACGGCACCCCGCACATCGACGAGGCCGAGGCCATGGAGTTCACGGGCGTCCTCGCCCTGGGCCTGGCCACCCACAGCCCCGGCGGACTCGTCATGCGCGTCAGCACCCCGGGCGGCCCCGACCGCATCCACGGCTGGCGCCTGCGCGGATACGGCCTGGAACCCCTCACCGCCGGAGAGGTCTTCGACGCCTACTGCACCGACATCGAGTCCGGCGACCTCATCTCCCCGGAATCCAACGTCGACTACTGCGCGCCACCGGACCTCGGAGACGACCACCTGCCACCGGGACACCACCACTGACGCACGCGGGGCGCCCCACCCGAAGGTGGAGCGCCCCGCACCGCGGCCGCGCGGACGGCCTCGCCCGGCCCTACTCGCCGGACAGCACCGCCTGAGCGGCGCTGCGCGCCTCCTCGGCGCTCTCCGCCGCCCGGGCGGCCGCCGCCGCGCGCTCACACTGAGCCAGCGTGAACTTCGCCAGCGTCGCCCGCACATACGGCAGCGACGCGGCGCCCATGGAAAGGGAGGTGACGCCCAGACCCGTCAGCACACACGCCAGCAGCGGATCCGACGCCGCCTCACCGCAGACACCGCAGCTCTTGCCCTCGGCCTTCGCCGCCTCCGCGGACAGCGCGACCAGGTCGAGCAGCGCCGGCTGCCACGGATCCTGCAGCCGGGACACCGCGCCCACCTGACGGTCGGCCGCGAAGGTGTACTGCGCGAGGTCGTTCGTCCCCAGCGAGAGGAACTCGACCTCCTGCAGCACCGAGCGCGCCCGCAGCGCGGCCGACGGGATCTCCACCATCGCGCCGAACTTCGCCCGCAGCCCGGCCTCGCGGCAGGCGTCCGCGAACGCCTTGGCGTCGGCGCGGTCCGCCACCATCGGGGCCATGACCTCGAGGTAGACCGGAAGACCTTCGGCCGCCTTCGACAGCGCCGTGAGCTGCGTGCGCAGCACCTCCGGGTGGTCCAGCAGCGTCCGCAGCCCACGCACACCCAGCGCCGGGTTCGGCTCGTCGCCCGGCGTCAGGAAGTCCAGCGGCTTGTCCGCGCCGGCGTCCAGCACCCGCACGACGACCCGGCCCTCCGGGAAGGCCTCCAGCACCTGCCGGTAGGCAGTGACCTGCTTCTCCTCGGACGGCGCGTTCTTGCTGTCGTCGAGGAAGAGGAACTCGGTACGGAAGAGACCCACACCCTCCGCACCGGCCTCGACCGCGGCCGGCACGTCGGCGGGACCGCCGATGTTCGCGAGCAGCGGCACCTTGTGACCGTCCGAGGTCGCACCCGGCCCCGTCGAGGCGGCCAGGGCGGCCTTGCGCTCGGCCGCCTCCGCCTCCATCCGGGCCTTCTTCTCCGCGCTGGGGTTGACGAAGATCTCGCCGGTGCTGCCGTCCACGGCGACGACCGTGCCCTCGGGAAGCTCCCCGGCACCGGGCAGCGCCACCACGGCGGGCACGCCGAGCGCCCGCGCGAGAATGGCGCTGTGGCTGGTCGGCCCGCCCTCCTCGGTGACGAAGCCGAGCACCAGCGCCGGGTCCAGCAGGGCCGTGTCCGCCGGCGCGAGGTCGCGCGCGATGAGGACGTAGGGCTCGTCGCTGTCCGGTACGCCCGGCATCGGCACCCCGAGCAGACGCGCGACGATACGATTCCGCACGTCGTCGAGGTCGGCCACGCGGCCCGCCAGGTACTCACCGGCACCGGCCAGCAGAGCACGATAAGCGGCGAAGGCGTCGTACGCCGCCCGCTCGGCCGTGCTGCCGACGGCGATCCGCCGCTCCACGTCCGCCATCAACTCGGGGTCCTGGGCCATCATGGCCTGCGCCTCGAGCACCGCCTGGGCTTCGCCCCCCGCCAGATTGCCGCGCGCCATCAGATCGGCGGCCACAGCCTCCACGGCCTTGCGGGCGCGCCCCTGCTCACGCTCGGCGTCCTCGGCCGGAATCTGCTTCGCCGGCGGCTCGAGCACCGCCGTCCCCATGTGCCGAACCTCGCCGATCGCCACTCCGTGGCTCACACCGACGCCTCGCAGCGTTGTCTCCATCTCACCCGTCCCGATAATGCGGCGGGTCCCGCCGCCGCGGTGGTTGTCCTGCCAGCCGTCCTGCGACGGCGCCGACGTCACTTCCAGAGGAAGAGACTCTCGCCGGCCTTCACCTCGCCGTCCTCACGGAGATCGGTGAGGGCCTCGGCGGTCGCTTCGAGAGCCACGATCGGACAGACCGGCGACTTGCCCGCGGCCTCGACGGCCGCCGGGTCCCAGCGCACCACGCCCTGCCCGCGCACGACGGTGTCCCCCTTGTTCACCAGCAGCTCGAAGCCCTCCCCGTTGAGCTGCACGGTGTCGATACCGAGGTGGGTGAGAACGCCGTGCCCGCTCTCGTCGACCACGACGAAGGCGTGCGGGTGCAGGGAGACGATGACCCCGTCCACGGGGGCCACCGCCTCGCCGGCCTCCCGGAGGGGGTCGATGGCGGTACCCGGGCCGACCATGGCCCCGGAGAAGACGGGATCGGGCACGGCGGCCAGTCCGATGGCACGTCCTGCGAGCGGGGACGAGACGGTGGTCATGGGAAGCCTCCCAGGGGCGGGGATGTATACGGGCCGTCACTGCCTGTCCCGGACGGCGCACTGTGCAGCAGGGTATGTCATAGGAAGTACCGGTTCCGCATGAGTGTTCCGATTAGAGGTCTAGACCACACTCCCCACGGATTTGCACCCGTTCCGCGGCCCCGTGTAGAGTCATTACTCCTGTCTGGGGCTGAGCGACGCGAAGTAAGCGCCCTCGCCACGGCAGCAACCAACTCGTCAGATCCTATCGCTGGATCGCCTTCTGCATGCCCGCAGGACGGTGGTCAGAAGCACCGGGAAAGCCTGGTAGTGTTGGAAACACCGAAGGGAAGCGCCCGGAGGAAAGCCCGAGAGGGTGAGTACGAAGGAAGCGACCGTTCCTTGAGAACTCAACAGCGTGCCAAAAGTCAACGCCAGATATGTTGATACCCCGACCTGATCGGTTCGATCGGGTTGAGG
>NZ_JBHYOP010000006.1:0-451279 GCF_042745235.1 Streptomyces sp. NPDC058796 | reverse complement strand
CGGTTACATTCCGAACCCGGAAGCTAAGCCTTACAGCGCCGATGGTACTGCAGGGGGGACCCTGTGGGAGAGTAGGACGCCGCCGAACAATTATTCAAAGGGTTGGACCCCGAACTTCGGTTCCGGGTCCAACCCTTTTTCGTTTTCCGTCACTTGAAGTTCACGTTGCGCTACGAGCATCTGTCGTATGGGTACCGCAGCAATGCTCAGGGCCGCCGGCATAGGAGTCGGCGACGAGGTCGTCGTACCTGCCTTCGGGAACGTGGAAGTCGCCGAGGCCGTGACTCTGGCCGGCGCTCTGCCGGTGTTCGCCGACATAGATCCTGGCTCGTACTGCCTGGACGCCTCGGCGGTGGAGGCGGCGCTGACGTCCCGCACTGTCGCCGTCATCGTGGTGCACCGCTTCGGGAGGCCGGCGGACCTGGGGCCGCTGCACGCGGTCGGCAGGCGGCACGGGCTGCTCGTGCTGGAGCACGGCGAGTCCGAGGCGCCGTACGACGAGATAGCGCAGCGGCGGCAGCGGGCGGCCTACCTGGACGGGAAGTTGAAGGGCGTGCGCACCCCGGACTGGGGAGACGGGCACACCTACCAGCAGTACGTCGTGCGAGTGCCGGGCAATGGGCGTCCGGACCGGGACGCCTTCGCCCGGGCCGTGCGGGGGCGCGGGGTCGGGTGCTGGGTGCCGGTGAAGACGCCTGTGCACCGGATGCCGGGCTTCCGCCGGTGCGTGTCGCTGCCCGAGACGGAGCGGGCGGCCGACGAGACGCTCGGCCTGCCGGTCGACGCCGCGCTGACCAAGAGGGACATGCAGCGGATCGTGTCCGCCTGCAATGCCCTGGGCGGGCTTCTGCAGCCGGCCTTCTGAAGGCGTGGTTGGGAGCACCGGTCTGTTCGGGGTATGATCTATTCCGTTGCCGCGAGGGAAACCTCGAAAAAGCGACAGGCCCCTATAGCTCAGTCGGTAGAGCGTCTCCATGGTAAGGAGAAGGTCAACGGTTCGATTCCGTTTGGGGGCTCCACCACGAAAGGCCCCGCCCAATCGGGCGGGGCCTTTCGCATGCCCGATGCGGCCGGTCAGTCCGCGTGCGGCTCCGGGACGCGCATCGCCAGGATCGCCATGTCGTCGGACGGCGCGTCCGAGGCGAAGCGCTCGACCGCGCGCATGATGCGGGCCGCCACCGCACCCGCCGTGAGCCCGGTGCAAGTGGTGAGGACGTCGGCGAGGCCGTCGTCGCCCAGCATGCGCGTGCCCTCCCGGCGTTCCGTGACACCGTCCGTGACGCAGAGCAGGACGTCTCCCGGGTCGAGGGTGACGGTCTGCTCGTAGAGCTCGAGGTCCTCGATGACGCCGAGGAGCGGCTGGGGTTCGGCGGCGGGCTCCACCGTGCCGTTCTGGCGCAGGCGGAGAGGGAGCGGGTGGCCGGCGCAGACCACCTTCAGCTCGGCGCTGCCGTCCTCCTGGGGGCGCATCTCGCCGTACAGGAGGGTGAGGAAGCGGCTGCGGGCGCCCTCGTCGAGGATGGCGGAGTTGAGGCGCTCCAGGACCGCGGGGCCGCTGAGGCCCTCGCGGGCGAGCAGGCGCAGGGCGTGCCGCGCCAGGCCGGTGACGGCTGCCGCGTTGGGCCCAGTACCGCAGACGTCGCCGATGGCGAAGCCGTACGCGTCGTCGCTGATGGGGAAGAGGTCGTAGAAGTCGCCGCCGACCTCGTTGCCCTCGCCGGCCGCGCGGTAGATGACCTCGACCTCGACGCCGTCGATGACGGGGAGCTCCGGAGGCAGCAGGCTGCGCTGGAGGGACTGGCTGATGGCCGTGCGCTCCGAGTACAGGCGGGCGTTGTCCAGGGCCAGGGCGGCCCGGCGGGAGAGGTCCTCGGCCAGTTCCAGGATCTCCTGGCGGAAGTGTTCGTCGGTCGGCTTGCCGAGCGTCAGCATGCCGATGACGCGGTTGCGGGCGACCAGGGGGAGGACCACGGTCTCGCCGCCGACCGCGGCCGACGTGGCGAGCGTGGGGCCGATGCCGGTGCTCAGCTGGGGCGTCGTACCGCTGTTCAGGCCCAGGTCGCGCATGGAGGTGCGCAGGGCTGCCTGGTGGGCCAGTTGGCCGGGGGCCGACCAGACGCGGGCGCCGGGGGTGGGAACCGGGTCGGGCGGGGCGATCTTCGAGAGGAGGGACTTGATGCCGTCGATGAGTTCCTCGTCCTCGTGCAGCACGTAGGAGAGGTACGGCTCCGAGGCCTGGTCGGCGATGGTGTAGACGGCGCACCAGGTGGCCAGGGTCGGGACCGTCATCTGGGCCATCAGGGCCAGGGTCTGGTCGCGGTCCAGGGTGCCGGCGAGGAGGTCGGAGGCCTCGACGAGGAAGCTGAGCGAGCCGCGGCGCAGGCGCTCCAGCTCGCCCAGGCGGGCGGACTCGACGGCCAGGGCGATGCGGTCGGCGGCGAACTGAAGGCGCAGCGCCTCCTCGTTGGAGTACCGGCCGGCGGCCTCCGCGGCGACGCCGAGGGAGCCGGTGAGGCGGCCCTCGACCTTGAGCGGGACGGTGACGACGGAGCGCATGCCGGTGCCGTTGAGCAGCGGGACGGCGCCGGGGACAGCGGCCAGGTCGTCGTGGACGGCGGGCATGCGGGCGGAGCCGTATCGGCCCGGGCCGGCCTCGACGGGGACGCGGGCGAAGCGCTGGCGGGCGGAGGGCAGGCCGGTGGAGGCGCGGACCTCCAGCTCCGTCTCGTCGTCTGTCGCCAGGAGCAGGAAGGCGGCGTCGGCGTCGAGCATGTCGCGGGCGCGCTCGACGGTGCGCTGGAGCAGGCCGTCGAGGTCGTCCGGGGCGGGGGAGCCGATGAACACCTCGAAGGGGTCGGTGCTCTGGCCCTCGGAGGAGGCTCCGGTGTCGGAGGCCGGGACGCGCAACGGGGTCTGCAGGACGGCGCGTTCGTGGTCGCGGACGAGGAGGCAGACCGTGGAGGGCTCGCCGCCGGCGTCGCGGACGCGGAGGTGGGAGGCGTAGACCGGGGTGACGCGGCCGTTGGCGCCCCTTATGCCGTAGCTGCCCTCCCAGCGGGAGAGCTGGAGCGCCTCGGCGATGCCGGTGCTGGTGCCCGGGGTGTGCGGCCAGGCGGCGAGGTCGGTCAGCGGCTTGCCCACGACCTGCTCGGCGGTGTAGCCGAAGAGTTCCCCGGCGTCCTCGTTCCAGGAGGTGACGGCACCGGTGCGGTCGATCTGGACGACGGCGACGCGGACGCGGCCGTCGGCGAGCGGGAGCAGGTCGGCGGGGAGCGAGGGGCCCGCGGCGCGGGTGCCGACCGGGCGCTCGGGCAGGTGGAGGTGGAACCAGACGTTCTTCAGCGTGGGCGTGTACTCGACGCCCCAGCGGTCGGCCAGGGCAGCGCACAGCTGGAGTCCGCGGCCACCCTCGCGGTCGAGGCTGCCCATGGTGGCGGGGGAGCCCTGGAGCGGGACCTCGCGCTCGGGGTAGTGGTCGGCGACCTCGATCCGTACGCCGTCGTCGCTGCGCAGGCAGACGACGTCGGCGGTGGTCCCGGCGTGCACCACGGCGTTGGTCACCAGCTCGCTGGTGAGCACCACGGCGTCGTCGACGATGTCGGCATGGCCCCAGCCCTGCAGAGTGTCCCGGACGAAGGACCGGGCGCTCGCCACCGATCGTCCGACGGGCTCGAAGCTGGCGGCCGCGCGCGCGGTGATCACAGAACTCCTCGACCCTCTCTCCCCGTGCACGGCCTCATGGCCGACCGGCTCGCGCCGCTGCTGCGGCAGTCCACCCGTCGGCCCGGGATCCGGGGGCTGCTCCCCCGGGATCAGTCCGGTGGTCATTCCGGCCGCCCCTCCGATGCCCGCTCGTCTCCGTGCCACCGCCCAGGCCGGACGGACCGGCGTGGCTGGACAGCCGTATGCAAGGTTACTTACCTTCGCCGTCCATGCGGATGCCGGTCTGCAGTGTTTCCGCCCAGAGGGTGTGCGGACGATGTGCGAAGCTGCCGAACTGTTATGGCCTGGTTCGGCAGGGGTGAAACACTGGGCAAGCTTCCAGTGAAGGTCCGGGCAGGTTGAATGCGCACCCAGTGCGGCGGGCAGCAGCCCCGGGAGCGGTCCGGCGAACCCGTGCGGACCGCGCGGCAGCACAGGCAGTACGCGGCAGTAACCGGTCCGCCGAGAGGTGGCGGCCGGGCACAGCAGTAACGGTCGACCCCTGCGGGAGGGACACAGTGGAGTCTGGCGCAGCGACGCGGGGCACAAAGGCGCGCGCGAAAGGCGGACAGTCCCTGAGTAACCAGGGCAAAACGCGGGGTGGCAGTACGACGGTGGACACGGCCGCGCTGAACCGGCTGCTGGCGGCGCTGGTAGCGATGCGGGAGGGCAACTTCCGCAAGCGGCTCACGGTGTCCGGCGACGGCGTGATGTCGGAGATCGCGGCGGTCTTCAACGAGGTCGCCGACCGCAATCTGCACCTCACGGGCGAGCTGGCCCGGGTGCGGCGGGTGGTCGGACGTGAGGGAAAGCTCACCGAGCGGCTGGAGACGGGGGCCTGTGAGGGCTCCTGGGCGGCCGCCATCGACAACTCGAACGCGCTGGTCGACGATCTCGTACGGCCGGTCTCCGAGGTCAGCCGGGTGCTGTCGGCGGTCGCGGACGGTGATCTGTCGCCGCGCATGGAGCTGCGGACCCAGTCGGCGGAGGGCGCCGGGCAGCCGCTGCGCGGGGAGTTCCTGAAGGTCGGCCGGACGGTGAACAACCTGGTCGACCAGTTGTCGACGTTCACGGACGAGGTCACGCGGGTCGCCAGTGAGGTCGGCACCGAGGGCAAGCTCGGCGGACAGGCCCGGGTGCGCGGTATGTCGGGTTCGTGGAAGGACCTGACGGACTCCGTCAACACGATGGCGTACCGGCTCACCGCTCAGGTGCGTGACATCGCCCTGGTGACGACGGCGGTTGCCAAGGGTGACCTGTCCCGGAAGGTCACGGTGCACGTGGCCGGCGAGATGCTGGAGCTGAAGAACACCGTCAACACGATGGTGGACCAGCTTTCCGCGTTCTCCTCCGAGGTGACGCGCGTCGCCCGGGAGGTGGGCACCGAGGGCGCCCTGGGCGGGCAGGCCCAGGTGCCGGGCGTGGCCGGGGTGTGGAAGGAGCTGACCGACTCCGTCAACACCATGGCCGGGAACCTGACGGCCCAGGTGCGGGAGATCTCCCACGTGACGACGGCGGTCGCCAACGGTGACCTGTCGAAGAAGGTGACGGTGCCGGCCCGCGGTGAGGTCGCGCAGCTCGCCGAGACGATCAACCAGATGACCGAGACGCTGCGGATCTTCGCGGACGAGGTCACGCGGGTGGCCAACGAGACCGGTGGCGAGGGGCAGCTCGGCGGCCAGGCGAACGTGCCGGGTGCGGCGGGGATCTGGAAGGACCTGACGGACTCCGTCAACACGGTCTTCCGGAACCTGACCACTCAGGTGCGCGACATCGCCGCGGTGACGACGGCGGTGGCCAGCGGTGACCTGTCGCAGAAGGTCACCGTGGACGTGGCCGGCGAGATGCTGGAGCTGAAGAACACCGTCAACACGATGGTCGACCAGCTGTCCGCCTTCGGTGCCGAGGTCACGCGGGTGGCCCGCGAGGTCGGTGTCGAGGGTGAGCTGGGCGGCCAGGCGCAGGTGCCCGGGGCGGCGGGGACCTGGAAGGACCTGACGGACTCCGTCAACACGGCGTTCCGGAACCTCACGGGACAGGTGAGGAACATCGCCCAGGTGACGACGGCGGTGGCCAACGGCGACCTGTCGCAGAAGGTCACCGTGGACGTATCCGGCGAGATGCTCCAGCTGAAGAACACCGTGAACACGATGGTGGACCAGCTGTCCAGCTTCGCCGACCAGGTGACGCGGATGGCCCGGGACGTGGGCACGGAGGGCCGCCTCGGCGGTCAGGCGCGGGTCGACGGGGTGTCGGGCACCTGGAAGGAGCTGACGGACTCCGTCAACTCGATGGCGTCCAACCTGACGGGTCAGGTGAGGAACATCGCCCAGGTGACGACGGCGGTGGCGCGCGGTGACCTGTCCCAGAAGATCGACGTCGACGCGCGCGGCGAGATCCTGGAGCTGAAGAACACCATCAACACGATGGTGGACCAGCTGTCGTCCTTCGCCGAGCAGGTCACGCGCGTCGCGCGCGAGGTGGGCACGGAGGGCCGTCTCGGTGGTCAGGCGCAGGTGCCGGGCGTGGCCGGTGTGTGGCGGGACCTCACCGACTCGGTGAACGGCATGGCCGGAAATCTGACCGCGCAGGTGCGCAACATCGCACAGGTCGCGACGGCGGTGGCGCGCGGTGACCTGTCCCAGAAGATCACCGTGGACGCGCGCGGGGAGATCCTGGAGCTGAAGAACACGCTGAACACGATGGTGGACCAGCTGTCGTCGTTCGCCCAGGAGGTCACGCGCGTCGCGCGTGAGGTGGGCACCGAGGGCATCCTCGGCGGCCAGGCGGAGGTGCAGGGCGTCTCCGGTACCTGGAAGGACCTCACGCAGTCCGTGAACGGCATGGCCAACAACCTGACCATGCAGGTCCGCAACATCGCCGAGGTGACGACGGCCGTCGCCAAGGGCGACCTGTCGAAGAAGATCACCGTCGACGCCAAGGGCGAGATCCTGGAGCTCGTCACGACCGTCAACACGATGGTCGACCAGCTGTCGTCCTTCGCGGAGCAGGTCACGCGCGTGGCGCGTGAGGTGGGCACCGAGGGCATCCTGGGCGGTCAGGCGCACGTGCCCGGCGTGGTGGGCATCTGGAAGGACCTCAGCGACAACGTCAACCTGATGGCGAAGAACCTCACCGTGCAGGTGCGGAACATCTCCCAGGTGGCCGCCGCCGTCGCCAACGGCGACCTGACGCGGACGGTGACGATCGAGGCGCGCGGTGAGGTCGCTCAGCTCGCCGACACCTTCAACACCATGGTCAAGACGCTGAGTTCGTTCGCCGACCAGGTCACGAAGGTGGCCCGCGAGGTGGGCACGGACGGCATCCTGGGCGGCCAGGCGCACGTCCCGGGCGTCGCGGGCACCTGGAAGGACCTCACCGAGTCGGTGAACCAGATGGCGTCCAACCTGACCGGTCAGGTGCGCAACATCGCCATGGTCACCACCGCGATCGCCAAGGGCGACCTCACCAAGAAGATCGACATCGACGCGCGCGGCGAGATCCTGGAGCTGAAGACGACCATCAACACGATGGTCGACCAGCTGTCCTCCTTCGCCGAGGAGGTCACCCGCGTCGCCCGCGAGGTGGGCACCGAGGGGCAGCTCGGCGGTCAGGCACGCGTGCGGGACGTCGACGGCACCTGGCGGGACCTGACGGAGTCCGTGAACGAGATGGCCGGGAACCTGACCCGGCAGGTGCGCGCCATCGCGCGCGTGGCGACCGCGGTGACCCGCGGCGACCTGAACCTGAAGATCGACGTGGACGCCTCGGGTGAGATCTCCGAGCTGCAGGACTACATCAACAAGATGATCGCCAACCTGCGCGACACCACGATCGCCAACAAGGAGCAGGACTGGCTCAAGGGCAACCTCGCCCGGATCTCCGCGCTGATGCAGGGCCGCCGGGACCTCCAGGACGTGGCCTCGCTGATCATGAGCGAGCTCACCCCGGTGGTCTCCGCGCAGCACGGCGCGTTCTTCCTCGCCATGCCGCACGTCGACGGCCAGGAACAGGCCGGCGCCGACGGCGACCAGTACGAACTGCGCATGCTCGGCTCGTACGGCTACTCGATGGGTTCCATGCCGACCTCGTTCCGGCCGGGGGAGGCGCTGGTCGGAACGGCGGCGCAGGAGAAGCGCACGATCCTCGTGGAGAACGCGCCGAGCGGCTACCTGAAGATCTCCTCCGGGCTCGGGGAGGCCCCGCCCGCCCAGGTGATCGTCCTGCCGGTGCTGTTCGAAGGCCAGGTGCTCGGAGTCATCGAGCTGGCGTCCTTCACCCCGTTCACACAGATCCAGAAGGACTTCCTCAACCAGATCGCCGAGATGATCGCGACCAGCGTCAACACCATCTCCGTCAACACCAAGACCGAGGTGCTGCTGAAGCAGTCGCAGGAGCTGACCGAGCAACTGCGCGAGCGGTCCGAGGAGTTGGAGCAGCGGCAGAAGGCGCTGCAGTCGTCCAACGCCGAGTTGGAGGAGAAGGCCGAGCTGCTGGCGCAGCAGAACCGCGACATCGAGGTGAAGAACACCGAGATCGAGGAGGCGCGGCAGGTCCTGGAGGAGCGCGCGGAGCAACTCGCGGTCTCCATGCGCTACAAGAGCGAGTTCCTGGCCAACATGTCGCACGAGCTGCGTACGCCGCTCAACTCGCTGCTGATCCTGGCCAAGCTGCTCGCCGACAACGCGGACGCCAACCTCTCCCCGAAGCAGGTCGAGTTCGCCGAGACGATCCACGGCGCCGGCTCCGACCTGCTCCAGCTCATCAACGACATCCTCGACCTGTCGAAGGTCGAGGCGGGCAAGATGGACGTCTCGCCGACGCGCATCGCGCTCGTCCAGCTCGTCGACTACGTGGAGGCCACCTTCCGGCCGCTGACCGCGGAGAAGGGCCTGGACCTGTCGGTGCGGGTGTCGCCGGAGCTGCCCGCCACGCTGCACACCGACGAGCAGCGGCTCCTCCAGGTGCTGCGCAACCTGCTGTCCAACGCGGTGAAGTTCACCGACTCGGGAGCGGTCGAGCTGGTCATCCGGCCGGCCCGGGACGACGTCCCGCAGGCCATCCGGGAGCAGTTGCTGGAGGCCGGTTCGATGACCGACCCGGACGCGGAACTGATCGCGTTCTCGGTGAGCGACACCGGCATCGGCATCGCGGCCAGCAAGATGCGGGTGATCTTCGAGGCGTTCAAGCAGGCCGACGGCACCACCAGCCGCAAGTACGGCGGTACGGGCCTCGGGCTGTCCATCTCACGGGAGATCGCGCAGCTGCTGGGCGGCGAGATCCACGCGCAGAGCGAGCCGGGCCGCGGGTCGACGTTCACGCTGTACCTGCCGCTGCACCCGAGTGAGCTGCCCGCGCACGGCTACCAGCAGCCCCTGCCGGCACTGGAGCCCGGCGGGGCGCTCGCCACGCCGGGCGCCGATGTCGCGCTGCCGGGGGCGCAGGCCGACCTGCCCGCCGAGGCGAAGGCGTACCAGGACGTCCAGAACGGTGCCGCCTCCCTCTTCCGGCGCCGGCGCCGGGCCGGATCGGAGGCCGCGGAGGCCAGGCGGCCGGAGCAGCAGCCGTCCGCCGGGCAGGACCCGGCGCCGCATGCGAGCCGCGGCATCCGGTTCGGCGGGCAGAAGGTGCTGATCGTAGACGACGACATCCGCAACGTGTTCGCGCTCACCAGCGTCCTGGAACAGCACGGCCTGTCCGTGCTGTACGCCGAGAACGGGCGCGAGGGCATCGAGGTGCTGGAGCAGCACGAGGACGTGGCGGTCGTCCTGATGGACATCATGATGCCCGAGATGGACGGGTACGCGACGACCACGGCGATCCGCCGGATGCCCCAGTTCGCCGGTCTGCCGATCATCGCGCTGACCGCGAAGGCGATGAAGGGCGACCGGGAGAAGGCCATCGAGTCGGGCGCCTCCGACTACGTGACCAAGCCGGTCGACCCCGATCACCTGCTGACGGTGATGCAGCAGTGGATGCGGGAGGAGTGAGGGCCGCAGGCCGGGGCCGGGTACTCGCGGGCACGGGGCGGGTGCTTTCGGGCACTGTGCCCGAGGCCCCGTCGGGCACGGTGCCCGGGGTGTGAACGGGGGCCGTCCGCACCGCACCCCCGGACGGTGTGCGAACGTGGGTGTACGCACGTGGCGGGAAGCTCCGGAGTTCACGCCGGGTCGCTGACTCAGTGTGCCCGGAGCCGTGTAGAAGCGCGGGATTCGGGGAACCTTCTGGTCCCCCGCCGCGTTTCTGCTACGTGCACAGTGACATCGCGGTGACAGGGTGTGGCGACAGGCGGGGTGCGGCTACGATGACCGGCACAAGGACGGGCGGCGCAAGGGAGTCGTCCCCTGGGGCGGCACCCGCCGGTGCTGCTCCAAGTCCTGCGGACAGGGGAGGCCCCACGCCGGGGCGAGGAGGGCGGGCCATGGTGCAGAAGGCCAAGATCCTCCTGGTCGATGACCGGCCGGAGAATCTGCTGGCGCTGGAGGCGATCCTCTCGGCGCTCGATCAGACGCTGGTGCGGGCATCGTCCGGGGAGGAAGCGCTCAAAGCACTGCTCACGGACGACTTCGCGGTCATTCTGCTGGACGTCCAGATGCCGGGCATGGACGGTTTCGAGACCGCCGCCCACATCAAGCGGCGGGAACGGACCCGGGACATCCCGATCATCTTCCTCACCGCGATCAACCACGGTCCGCACCACACCTTCCGCGGGTACGCGGCGGGCGCGGTGGACTACATCTCCAAGCCGTTCGACCCGTGGGTGCTGCGCGCGAAGGTCTCCGTCTTCGTCGAGCTCTACATGAAGAACTGCCAGCTGCGCGAGCAGGCGGCGCTGCTGCGGCTCCAGTTGGAGGGCGGCGGCAAGGCGGTGGCCGGCGAGGCCAAGGAGCCGGCGGGGCTGCTCGCCGAGCTGTCGGCGCGGCTGGCGGCCGTCGAGGAGCAGGCCGAGGCGCTCTCCAAGCAGCTGGGCGACGACTCGACGGACGCGGCGGCGGTGGCGACGGCGGCCCATCTGGAGCGCAAGCTCACCGGGCTGCGGCGGGCGCTGGACGCCCTGGAGCCGGGCTCGTCCGGAGGGCAGGCCGCGGTCAACTGAGCGTCGTGGGCGGCGCCGTACCCGCGTCGCGTGCCGTGAGGGCACGTCAGGGGCAGTTCCGGAGACGTCAGTTCCGCTTCTGCCCGGAGGCGACACGAACGGGTGAAGCGGTGGGCACACGTGTCGACCGCCGTCTCCCCCGGTAACCTCACACCTATGGCCTCACGTCCCTCCGCAGCCAAGAAGCAGCCCGCGAAGAAGGCGGCCGCTCCCGCGAAGGGCCCGGCGAAGAAGGCCCCTGCCAAGAAGGCCGCGGCAAAGAAGGCACCCGCCAAGAAGGCCGCGGCGAAGAAGCCCGCGCCCAAGCCGGCGCCCAGCCCCACAGGAGGCGTCTACCGGGTCGTGCGCGCCCTGTGGCTGGGCATCGCCCACGCCGTCGGCGCCGTCTTCCGCGGCATGGGCCAGGGCGCGAAGAACCTCGACCCGGCGCACCGCAAGGACGGTGTCGCCCTGCTGCTGCTCGGCGTCGCGCTGATCGTCGCCGCGGGCACCTGGGCCGACCTCAAGGGTCCCGTCGGCGACCTCGTCGAGATCCTCGTCACCGGCGCGTTCGGCCGGCTCGACCTGCTGGTCCCGATCCTGCTCGGCGCCATCGCCGTACGCCTGATCCGGCACCCGGAGAAGCCGGAGGCCAACGGCCGGATCGTGATCGGCCTCTCCGCGCTCGTCGTCGGGGTCCTCGGCCAAGTCCACATCGCCTGCGGCTCACCGGTCCGCGGGGAGGGCATGCACGCCATAAGGGACGCCGGCGGCCTCATCGGCTGGGGCGCGGCGACCCCGCTGTCGTACACCATGACCGACGTCCTGGCCGTACCGCTGCTCGTGCTGCTCACCGTCTTCGGGCTGCTGGTCGTCACGGCCACCCCGGTCAACGCCGTCCCGCAGCGGCTGCGGCAGCTCGGCGTACGGCTCGGCCTCGTCCGTGACCCGGCGGCCGACGAGTTCGGCGAGGACGACGAGCGGTACGAGGAACAGTGGCGCGAGGCGCTGCCCGCGCGGTCGCGCAAGCGCGGGGGGCCGGCCGCCGAGCCGTACGACACCGACGGGGCGGAGCAGGAAGCGCTCGCCCGGCGCCGCACCAGGCCCCGGCGGTCCGCCGTGCCGCAGCCCGACATGAACCGCCCGATGGACGCCGTGGACGTCGCCGCCGCCGCAGCCGCCGCCCTCGACGGCGCCGTACTGCACGGAATGCCGCCCTCCCCGCTGGTCGCCGACCTCACCCAGGGCGTGAGCACGGGCGAGCGGGACTCGTCGGCGCCGGCCCCGACGCCGGTCCCGGCGGCGCGTCCGCAGCCGGGGAAGCTCAAGAAGGACGGTCCCGAGGAGAAGTCAGGCGTCCCGGACCTCACCAAGACGCCGGTCCCGCAGGAGCGGGAGCTTCCGCCGCGCGCCGAGCAGCTCCAGCTCTCCGGCGACATCACCTACTCGCTGCCGGCCCTCGACCTCCTCACGCGCGGCGGCCCCGGCAAGGCGCGCAGCGCCGCCAACGACGCCATAGTCGCCTCCCTGACCACCGTCTTCACCGAGTTCAAGGTCGACGCCGCCGTCACCGGCTTCACCCGCGGCCCGACGGTCACGCGCTACGAGGTGGAGCTCGGGCCCGCCGTGAAGGTCGAGCGGATCACCGCGCTGGCCAAGAACATCGCCTACGCCGTCGCCAGCCCCGACGTGCGGATCATCAGCCCGATCCCCGGCAAGTCCGCGGTCGGCATCGAGATCCCCAACACCGACCGGGAGATGGTCAACCTCGGCGACGTGCTGAGGCTGGCCGAGTCCGCCGAGGACGACGACCCGATGCTGGTCGCCTTCGGCAAGGACGTCGAGGGCGGCTACGTCATGCACTCGCTGGCGAAGATGCCGCACATGCTGGTCGCGGGCGCCACCGGTTCCGGCAAGTCGTCCTGCATCAACTGTTTGATCACTTCGATCATGATGCGGGCGACCCCGGAGGACGTCCGGATGATCCTGGTCGACCCCAAGCGCGTCGAGCTGACCGCGTACGAGGGCATCCCGCACCTGATCACGCCGATCATCACCAACCCGAAGCGGGCCGCCGAGGCGCTCCAGTGGGTCGTACGGGAGATGGACCTCCGGTACGACGACTTGGCGGCCTACGGCTACCGGCACATCGACGACTTCAACCGCGCCGTGCGCGAGGGCAAGGTCAAGCCGCCCGAGGGCAGTGAGCGCGAGCTCCAGCCGTACCCGTACCTGCTGGTGATCGTGGACGAGCTGGCCGACCTGATGATGGTGGCGCCCCGTGACGTCGAGGACGCCATCGTGCGCATCACGCAGCTCGCGCGCGCGGCCGGCATCCACCTGGTGCTCGCCACCCAGCGGCCGTCCGTCGACGTCGTCACCGGCCTGATCAAGGCGAACGTGCCCTCGCGGCTCGCCTTCGCCACCTCCTCGCTCGCCGACTCGCGGGTCATCCTGGACCAGCCCGGTGCCGAGAAGCTGATCGGCAAGGGCGACGGCCTCTTCCTGCCGATGGGCGCGAACAAGCCGACCCGCATGCAGGGCGCCTTCGTCACCGAGGAGGAGGTCCAGGCGGTCGTCCGGCATTGCAAGGACCAGATGGCGCCCGTCTTCCGGGACGACGTCACCGTCGGGACCAAGCAGAAGAAGGAGATCGACGAGGACATCGGCGACGACCTCGACCTGCTGTGCCAGGCGGCCGAGCTGGTCGTCTCCACGCAGTTCGGGTCGACCTCCATGCTCCAGCGCAAGCTGCGCGTCGGCTTCGCCAAGGCCGGGCGGCTGATGGACCTGATGGAGTCGCGCAGCATCGTCGGACCGAGCGAAGGCTCAAAGGCTCGTGACGTTCTTGTGAAGCCTGACGAGCTGGACGGCGTGCTCGCCGTGATCCGGGGGGAGTCTGAGGGGTAGGGAACGGTAGGCGAGGGATTCCCCGCACGGAGGGTCACGGCGGCCGGCCGATCGTGACTCACCCGTTAGGGATCGTTGAGCAACCGTTTCCTCATGGCGTACGTCAAGTTGAGGGAAACGACAAACAGATAGTCCACCATCGGGATGCCGGGCCATACCGATGGCGTACAAAGTCGTACCGCCCGGTTGCCCCACCCGTTTGCACCCCCCCTAGACTGAACGTCCAGCACAGGCGGCTAAACGCTCGAAAGGCGCCCCCGTGTCCATCGGCAACTCCCCTGAAGACGAGCGTCCGATCGCAGACGTGTCCCCAGACGTTCCTGACGAGGTTTCCGAAGTCGCCCCTCAGGAATCCCGCCCCTCCGTCGGCCGCGCCCTGCAGCAGGCACGGATCGCCGCCGGGCTGACCGTCGACGACATCACCACCGCCACCCGGGTCCGGATCGCCATCGTGCACGCCATCGAGGCGGACGACTTCGCTCCGTGCGGCGGGGACGTGTACGCGCGCGGGCACATCAGAACCCTCGCGAAAGCCGTCGGGCTGGATCCGGCGGAACTGCTCGCGCAGTTCGACGCCGAGCACGGCGGCCGACCGGCGCCGACTCCGGCCGCGCCCCTGTTCGAGGCGGAACGCATCCGTCCGGAGCGGCGCGGACCCAACTGGACCGCCGCCATGGTCGCCGCGATCGTCGCCGTGATCGGCTTCGTCGCCTTCACGTTCGTCAAGGGCGGCGACGACGCCGCCAACGAGGCGAGCGTCGCCGAGGGCGCCCAGCCGTCGGCCGGCGAGTCCGCCTCACCGAGCGCCAAGCCGAAGAAGCCCGCCGACCCGAAGCCGGACCCGACCGACAGCGCCATCGCCGCCGCGCCCCGGGACAAGGTGACCGTCAAGGTCACCGCCGCCGACGGACGCAGCTGGATCTCCGCCACGGACCACAACGGCCGGCTGCTCTTCGACGACATCCTCGAGAAGGGCGACTCCAAGACCTTCCAGGACAACGAGAAGATCAAGCTCGTCCTCGGCGACGCCGGCGCCATCGAGCTCTACGTCAACGGCAAGAAGATCGAGGACGACTTCCAGCCGGGCGCGGTGGAACGCCTGACGTACACGAAGGGCGACCCGCAGGTCGGATAGGAGACCGGGGGGACGCGTCACCACGGGGTTGGCCGGGATCGGCCAACCCCGTCGACGTGGGCTGCCGCCGGGACGAAGTACTCTTGAGCCCATGCCTGAAAGCCGTACCGTCGCACTCGTCACCCTTGGCTGCGCCCGTAACGAGGTGGACTCGGAGGAGCTCGCAGGCCGTCTGGAGGCGGACGGCTGGAAGCTCGTCGACGACGCCGAGGAAGCGGACGTCGCCGTCGTGAACACGTGCGGCTTTGTCGAGGCCGCCAAGAAGGACTCCGTCGACGCCCTCCTGGAGGCCAACGACCTCAAGGGCCACGGCAGAACGCAGGCCGTCGTGGCCGTGGGCTGCATGGCCGAGCGGTACGGCAAGGAGCTGGCCGAGGCCCTTCCGGAGGCCGACGGCGTCCTCGGCTTCGACGACTACGCCGACATCTCCGACCGCCTGCAGACCATCCTGAACGGCGGCATCCACGCCGCCCACACCCCGCGCGACCGGCGCAAGCTGCTGCCGATCAGCCCCGCCGAGCGCCAGGAGGCCGGCGCCTCCGTCGCCCTGCCCGGGCACGCCCCGGCCGACCTCCCCGAGGGCGTCGCTCCCGCCTCCGGGCCCCGGGCGCCCCTGCGCCGCCGCCTGGACGGCTCCCCGGTCGCCTCGGTGAAGCTGGCCTCCGGCTGCGACCGGCGATGCTCCTTCTGCGCCATCCCGTCCTTCCGCGGCTCCTTCATCTCCCGTCGGCCGAGCGACGTGCTGAACGAGACGCGGTGGCTGGCCGAGCAGGGCGTCAAGGAGATCATGCTGGTCTCCGAGAACAACACCTCCTACGGCAAGGACCTCGGCGACATCCGCCTGCTGGAGTCCCTGCTGCCGAACCTCGCCGAGGTCGACGGCATCGAACGGGTGCGCGTCAGCTACCTCCAGCCCGCCGAGATGCGCCCCGGCCTGATCGACGTCCTGACCTCCACCGAGAAGGTCGTGCCCTACTTCGACCTCTCCTTCCAGCACTCCGCGCCGAACGTGCTCCGCGCGATGCGACGCTTCGGCGACACCGACCGCTTCCTGGAGCTGCTGGACACCATCCGGAGCAAGGCCCCCGAGGCCGGTGTGCGCTCCAACTTCATCGTGGGCTTCCCCGGCGAGTCCGCCTCCGACCTCGCCGAGCTGGAGCGGTTCCTGAACCACGCGCGGCTGGACGCCATCGGCGTCTTCGGCTACTCCGACGAGGAGGGCACCGAGGCGGCGACCTACGACGGCAAGCTGGAGGAGGACGTCGTCGCCGAGCGGCTGGCACGCGTCTCCCGCCTCGCCGAGGAACTGGTCTCGCAGCGGGCCGAGGAGCGGGTGGGGGCGACCGTGCGGGTCCTCGTCGAGTCCGTGGAGTCCGCCGACTCCGCCGGCGAGGGGGACGGTGTCCGGGGCCGCGCCGAGCACCAGGCGCCCGAGACCGACGGCCAGGTGCTGCTCACGAGCGGCGAAGGCCTGCGGGTCGGAAGTATGGTCGAGGCGAAGGTGGTCGGTACGGAGGGTGTCGACCTGGTGGCCGAGCCGCTGCCGGGGTCGTCCGCGTGGAGTGAGGAGGCCGGCAGATGACGGGAGCCCCGGCGTCCGCGGCGGGCGGCTCCTCCGGTGCGCGCAGGACCGGCGGTGCCACCGAGGGCGGAGCCGCCGGGCGCGGTGGCAAGATCGCGGCCGCCGCCGTCAACCAGGCGAGCGTCTGGAACGTCGCCAATCTGCTGACGATGCTCCGGCTGCTCCTCGTGCCGGCCTTCGTCGCCCTGATGCTCGGCAACGGCGGGTACGACCCGGCCTGGCGCTCCTTTGCCTGGGCCGCGTTCGCCATCGCCATGATCACCGACCTGTTCGACGGCCACCTGGCGCGCACCTACAACCTCGTCACCGACTTCGGGAAGATCGCCGACCCCATCGCCGACAAGGCGATCATGGGGGCGGCGCTCATCTGTCTGTCCGCCCTGGGTGACCTGCCGTGGTGGGTGACGGCCCTGATCCTCGGCCGGGAACTCGGCATCACCGTGCTGCGTTTCGTAGTCATCCGGTACGGCGTCATCCCCGCGAGCCGGGGCGGCAAGCTCAAGACCCTCACCCAGGGCGTGGCCGTCGGCATGTACGTCCTGGCGCTGACGGGCCCCTTGGCGACCCTGAGGTTCTGGGTGATGGCTGCGGCGGTCGTCCTGACCGTGGCGACCGGTCTGGACTACGTGAAACAGGCCATTGTGCTGCGCCGCCGGGGAATCGCCGAGCGCAGAGCGGCGTTGAAGGAGACGGAAGTTTGAGTTCCACGGCCGCCGACGTGGTGCGGCTACTCACGGTCAGGGGCGAGACCCTCGCGGTCGCCGAGTCACTGACCGGTGGACTGGTGGCGGCCGGGATCACTTCGGTCCCCGGCGCCTCCAAGGCGTTCACGGGATCGGTCACCGCCTACGCGACGGAGCTGAAGCGGGACCTGCTCGGTGTCGACGGGGAACTGCTCACGGCGCGCGGAGCGGTGGATCCGCAGGTCGCCGCCCAGATGGCCGCAGGCGTGCGGAAAGCGCTGGGCGCCGACTGGGGCATAGCGACGACGGGTGTGGCCGGCCCTGATCCGCAGGACGGACAGCCGGTCGGCACGGTCTTCGTGGCCGTGGACGGGCCCGTCGAGGGAGACGGTGGTTCCGCCCGTGGCGGAAAAGTGGAGGCGCTGCGGTTGAACGGCGATCGCGCGGAAATTCGTATGGAGAGTGTACGGAGCGTACTCGCACTCCTCTTGAGTGAGCTTGCGGGCGAACAGACCGGGAATGAGCGGGCACAGGATACGGAACGGAACGGGGGGTTTTGATGTTTGCAGCCCTGAGTGAACACGACATCGCTCCCCGCACGGCCGCGGCGCGAGGCGGTACGGTGGGGCGTGAAGGATGCGGTTACACGGTCCGAGGAGGGAGCCACCGATGATTCTGCTCCGTCGCCTGCTGGGTGACGTGCTGCGTCGGCAGCGCCAACGCCAGGGCCGTACTCTGCGCGAAGTCTCCTCGTCCGCCCGAGTCTCACTCGGCTATCTCTCCGAGGTGGAGCGGGGGCAGAAGGAGGCCTCTTCCGAACTGCTCTCCGCCATCTGCGACGCGCTGGACGTACGGATGTCCGAACTCATGCGGGAAGTGAGCGACGAGCTCGCGCTCGCCGAGCTGGCCCAGTCCGCTGCGGCCACGCCCAGCGAGACCGTTCCCGCGCCGGTTCGCCCGATGCTTGGTTCCGTGTCGGTGACCGGTGTGCCACCGGAACGGGTGACCATCAAGGCGCCCGCGGAGGCGGTGGACGTCGTCGCCGCCTGAGCGCTGCGAACGTGTGCGTGTGAGGCCCCGGCCGGGGCTTCTCCGGGAAGCCGGAGAGGTGCGGTCGGGGTTTTTGCGTGCTCGGCGGCAGGAGCGCCGGTGGTGACGGTCGGTCGTGCCCGGTTTGCCGGTCTTCGGCGGTGCGGTCATCGTGGAGGGACTGGCCGTGGCGGGAGCGGCCGGGGGGCCGACCGACGGAGGTGTGGATGTACGTCGTGAAGAGCCCGTTGTCCGACGCGAACCTGAAGACCGTCTCCGAGGCGCTCCAGGGCGGCCTCGTGGACCTGGTGGACCTGGCCCTGGTGGCCAAGCAGATCCACTGGAACGTGGTCGGCCCGCGGTTCCGCTCCGTCCACCTCCAGCTCGACGAACTCGTCGAGACCGCGCGCGCTCACTCGGACACCGTGGCCGAACGCGCCTCGGCGCTGGGAGTCTCCCCTGACGGGCGTGCCGCGACCGTGGCCGTCGGCAGCGGCATCGACGTGACGCCGGACGGATGGGTCGACGACAACACCGCGGTGCAGACGATCGTGGACGCGCTGGGCGCGGTGATCACGCGGATGCGGGAGCGGATCGCGGCGACCGGGGATCCCGACCCAGTGAGCCAGGACATCTTCATCCAGATCACCGCCGATCTCGAGAAGCAGCATTGGATGTTCCAGGCCGGGAACGGCTGACGCGGCCATGGTGTCGGCGCGGGCCGCTCGCCGGGCGGCCGCGCTGGGGGCCGGCGCGCTGTGGTGGTGGGCCGTGCTGCGCCTGGCGCTCGAACCCGGGGCCGGGGTGCTCGAAGGGGCGGTCGCGGTCGGTGGCTGGGGGCTGAGCGTGCTGCCGGTGCACTGCGTGCCCAGGCGGCAGGCGGTGGGTGCGATGGGTGCGGGGCGGTGGCGACGGGCCCTGTTCGCCGCCGTGTGCGGCCCGGAGGCGCTGAAGGGCCGCGCGGGCGGGGGCCGGGGTCCGGAGGGGCCCGGCCGGGCGGGGGCGTGACCCGGTGGTTCGAGGACTTCGGCCGGCAGCGCTTTACAAGGTCTTGTGACGGAGATAACGTACAACCAAATGGTTGTGGATGGAGTTTCCGGAGGAACGGAAGAAACCGAAGAAGGCGTGGACCGGCTGTTCCACGCCTTGGCCGACACGACGCGCCGCGACATCCTGCGTCGCTGCGTACGGGACGACCTGTCGGTGTCGCGACTGGCCAGGGCCTACCCGATGAGCTTCGCCGCGGTGCAGAAACACGTCGCGGTGCTGGAGCGGGCCGGCCTGGTGGTCAAGCAGCGGCGCGGACGGGAGCAGCTCGTGCGCACCGACCCCGACGCCGTGGGCCGGGCCCGTCAGGCACTGGACGAGCTCGAGACCGCCTGGCGCGGCCGGGTGGAGCGGATGTCCCGTCTGCTCACCGGAGCGGCGGATCCCGATGTGCCCAACCCGCTGGAAGGACCGGAACGATGAGCGTCACCAGTCTGGACAAGGACCTCGAAAACCTGAGCCTCACCCTGATCGCCGACTTCTCCGCTCCCGTGGAACGGGTGTGGGAGCTGTGGTCCGACCCCCGGCAGCTGGAGCGCTGGTGGGGCCCGCCGACCTACCCGGCGAAGGTGGAGCAGCACGACCTGACCCCGGGCGGAGACGTCACGTACTTCATGACCGGACCGGAGGGGGACAAGTACCGCGGCTGGTGGCGGGTCGCCACGGTGGACGCGCCGACGTCCCTGGAATTCACCGACGGGTTCGCCGACCAGGACGGTGTGCCCAACGCCGACATGCCGACGACCACGACCAGGGTGACGCTCACCGAGCGCGACGGCGGCAGCCGCATGGAGATGCTGTCGGTCTTCGACAGCCGGGACCAGATGGACCAGCTGATGAAGATGGGCATGGAGGAGGGTCTGCGCGAAGCGGCCGGGCAGATGGACGGCCTGCTCGTCGGCTGAGTCAGCGCGGCCCGCGCTGCCACCCGGGCTCGCCCCGCGGTCCGGTGGCGGAGCGAACGGGGGCGGGGCCGGCCTGGCAGACCGGGCACCAGTACGTGGGACGCTCACGCGAGCCGTCGCCCTGGTCCGCCACCCGGACCGCGGTGCCGCAGCGCAGGCAGGGCCGGGGCGCCCGGCCGTACACGAACAGGTCCGGGCCCCGCGGTGCCCGCCCCGTCGTGCGGCGGACCGGGCGGTCGCGGTTGGCCTCCAGCAGCCGCTTCGCCAGCGCGGGCACCTTCGCGGCGTGCGGGGCGGGCAGCTCCCCGACGGGCAGCCACGGAGTGACGCCGAGCAGGAAACACAGCTCGCACTTGTAGACATTGCCGATACCGGCGAGGTTGCGCTGGTCCAGCAGGGCCTCGCCGAGGGGACGGGCGGGGTCACCGAGCAGGTTGGCCAAGGCCTGGTCGGGGTCCCAGTCAAGGCCCAGCAGGTCGGGGCCGAGGTGGCCGACGGCGCGCCCCTCGTCGGCCGTGCGGAGGATCTCCAGCACCGGGAGGCGGTAGCCGACGGCCGTGCGGTCGACGGTGCCGAGCACGGCGCGGATCTGGTGCGCCGGACCGCCGCTCCAGCGCCGGCCGGCGGCGAACACCTTCCACGAGCCGTCCATCCGCAGATGCGAGTGCACCGTCAGACCGCCCTCCACACGGGCCAGCAGGTGCTTGCCGCGCGGGGTGACGTCCAGGACCGTGCGGCCGGTGAGGTCGGCCGTGGCGTAGCGGGGGACGCGGAAGTCGCTGCGCGTCAGCACCTTGCCCGCGAGGGCGTCGTGCAACCGCCGCGCGGCCTGCCAGACCGTGTCTCCTTCGGGCATGGGTCAAGAGTGGCAGGCTCAGGCGCGGATGCGCAGGCCGCGGGGGGTGGCGACGAACCCCGCGTTCTCCAGCAGCGGGTCGAACGGGGAGGTCAGAGCCGCCGCGCCGTTGACACGCTCCACAGTGACCGTGCCGAGGGATCCGGCACGGGCGGCCTCGGCGAGCGCCTCAGTCGCCGCGCGCAGGCGGGGATCGTCCGTGGGCGGACCGTCGGGGGCGGAAGGCCACAGCAGAAGTGTCTTGCCGCCGCGCTCCATGTAGAGCGCGGGCTCGCCCTCGACCAGCACCACCAGGGACCCCGCCTTGCGGCCGGGTTTGTGCGTGGAGCCGGCCGGGGGCTCGGGCCAGGGGAGCGCGGCGCCGTACGCGTTCGCCGGGTCGGCGGCGGCCAGTACGACGGCGGGCGGTCCTGCGGGAGCACGGCCGCGGCGGTCGGCGAAACCGGTGCCCGACGAACCGCGCCGGCCGTCGAAGCCGCCGTCAGCGCCACCGGGTGGCCCTCCGAAGCCGCCGGGACCGCCCTGTGCGCCGCCGCGCGGGCCGCCGGCGCCTGGCTCGGCGTAGTCGCGCGGTGAGATGTAGTCACCACGGGACGGGGACCGGCCCAGCCCGTCCGGGTCCGCGAAGACGTCGTCCGAGGGGTCCGGGGTGCCGGAAGCACCGGGCGACCCGTGGCCGCCGGGCGGGAAACCGTCGGACGGGGCGTCGAACGAGCCGTCGCGGGGGCCGGCCCAGGGAGAGCCGGGAACTGGGACGGGGAAGCCGTCGGGTGCCGGCGGGCTGTCGGGACCACCGGCGAAGGGCACCGGTCCCGGCGGGCCCTCGCCGCGCTCCCGGGCGTTCGCCACCGCGCGCAACCGGTCCACGGCGCCCTCCATGGCGAACTGCGCCGCTCCGAGCCCTTCCACGACGTAACCTCGCCGGGCCTGCCCGCTCTCCTCGAAGGCGGCCAGAATGCGGTACACCGCAGAGAAACCCCCCTCGACGCCCTCGGCGGCGACCGCGCCCCTGGTCACCACGCCGTGCCGGTCGAGGAGCGTGCGGGCCAGCGCGTGCGCGCGCACCGTCGCGTCCGGCTCCCGGGCCGGCAGCAGCGACCATCGTCCGGCGACGGTCGGCGGGCCGCCGCGGGAGGCGGGCCGGGCGGCGGCCGTGAGCGAGCCGTAGCGTCCGCGTGGGACGGACCGCTTGGCGCGGTGGGCGGTGGATCCCGCGGTCCGGCCGGAGCCCAGCAGGGAGCGCAGGGGCGCGAGCGTGTCGTTGGTCAGCCGTCCGGACCACGCCAGCTCCCACAGGGTGTCGGCCAGCTGTGGATCGGTGACGTCCGGGTGGGTGGTCGCACGGACCTGGTCGGCGATCTGGCGGAAGAAGAGGCCGTACCCGCCCGAGAGGGCGCTCAGGACGGACTCGTGCAGAGCGGTCGTTTCCAGGGGGTGCGGAGGCGGCAGGAGCACGGGGGCCGCGTCCGCGAGGTAGAGGGAGACCCAGCCGTCCTTGCCGGGGAGCGAGCCGGCTCCGGCCCACACCACCTCTCCGGCGGCCGTGAGCTCGTCCAGCATCGCCGGGTTGTAGTGCGCCACCCGCGACGGCAGGACCAGCTTCTCCAGGGCGGAGGCGGGCACCGAAGCGCCCTGCAACTGCTCGACCGCGCGGACCAGCCCGTCGATGCCGCGCAGCGCGTGGCCCTTGCCGATGTGCTGCCACTGGGGGAGGAACTGCCCGAGCGCGGCCGGCGGCACCGGCTCCAGTTCGTGCCGGAGCGCGGCCAGAGAACGGCGCCGCAGTCGGCGCAGGACGGTCGCGTCGCACCACTCCTGGCCGATGCCGGCCGGATGGAACTCGCCCTGCACGACCCGGCCCGCCGCCGCGAGCCGTTGCAGTGCGCCCTCGGTGACCGCGACGCCCAGGCCGAAGCGGGCCGCCGCGGTGACCGAGGTGAACGGGCCGTGGGTGCGGGCATGACGGGCCAGGAGGTCGCCGAGTGGGTCCTTGACCGGCTCGGTGAAGGCCTCCGGCACACCTACGGGCAGAGCCGTGCCCAGTGCGTCGCGCAGCCGCCCCGCGTCCTCGATCGCCGCCCAGTGGTCGGCCCCGGCGATCCGCACCTTGATCGCGCGCCGGGCGGCGGCCAGCTCCGGCGCCCACCGGGGCTCGGCCCCCCGCTCGGCCAGCTCGGCGTCGGTGAGCGGGCCGAGCAGCCGCAGCAGGTCCGCGACGCCCTCCGGGTCCTTCACCCGGCGGTCGTCGGTGAGCCATTGCAGCTCGCGCTCCAGCTCGGTCAGCACCTCCGCGTCGAGCAGCTCGCGCAGCTCCGCCTGGCCGAGCAGTTCGGCCAGCAGCCGGGAGTCCAGGGACAGGGCGGCGGCCCGGCGCTCGGCGAGGGGCGAGTCGCCCTCGTACAGGAACTGCGCGACGTAGCCGAAGAGCAGCGAGCGGGCGAACGGCGACGGCTCCGGGGTGGTGACCTCGACCAGCCGCACCTTGCGCGATTCCAGGTCGCCCATCAGCTCGACCAGTCCGGGCACGTCGAAGACGTCCTGGAGGCATTCGCGGATCGCCTCCAGGACGATCGGGAACGAGCCGTACTCGCTCGCCACCTCCAGCAGCTGCGCGGCGCGCTGGCGCTGCTGCCACAACGGGGTGCGCTTGCCGGGGCTGCGTCGCGGCAGCAGCAGCGCACGGGCGGCACACTCGCGGAACCGGGACGCGAACAGGGCGGAGCCGCCCACCTGGTCGGTGACGACCCGGTCGACCTCACTCTTGTCGAAGACGACGTCGGCGGCGCCGACGGGTGCCTTCTCGGCGTCGTACTCGAGGCCCGGCTTCGCGGGGTCCTGGTCGAGGAAGTCCAGGCCCATGAGGTCGGCGTCCGGCAGGCGCAGCACGATGCCGTCGTCGGCGTGCATGACCTGCGCGTCCATGCCGTACCGCTCGGTCAGCCTGGCGCCGAGCGCCAGCGCCCACGGGGCGTGGACCTGTGCGCCGAAGGGGGAGTGGACCACGACCCGCCAGTCGCCCAGCTCGTCCCGGAACCGCTCGACCACGATGGTGCGGTCGTCCGGGACGTGCCCGCAGGCCTCGCGCTGTTCGTCCAGGTACGCCAGCACGTTGTCCGCCGCCCAGGCGTCCAGCCCGGCGGTGACCAGGCGCAGCCGGGCGTCCTCCCTGGCGAGGGAGCCGACCTCGCGCAGGAACGCGCCGAGCGCGCGGCCCAGCTCCAGGGGGCGGCCCAGCTGGTCGCCCTTCCAGAACGGCAGCCGACCCGGCACGCCCGGAGCCGGGGAGACCAGCACCCGGTCGCGGGTGATGTCCTCGATCCGCCAGGAGCTGGTGCCGAGCGTGAAGACGTCCCCCACGCGGGACTCGTACACCATCTCCTCGTCGAGCTCGCCGACCCGGCCGCCGCCCTTCTTCGGGTCGGCTCCGGCGAGGAAGACACCGAAGAGCCCGCGGTCGGGGATCGTGCCGCCGGAGGTGACCGCGAGGCGCTGCGCTCCCGGCCGGCCGGTGACCGTCCCGGCCACCCGGTCCCAGACCACGCGCGGGCGCAGCTCCGCGAAGGCGTCGGACGGATAGCGGCCCGCGAGCATGTCCAGGACCGCCGTGAAGGCCGACTCCGGCAGCGAGGCGAACGGGGCGGCGCGGCGGACGGTGGCGAGCAGGTCGTCGACCTGCCAGGTGTCCAGGGCCGTCATCGCCACGATCTGCTGCGCCAGGACGTCCAGCGGGTTGGCCGGGATCCTGAGCGCCTCGATGGCGCCGTCGCGCATCCGCTCGGTGACCACGGCCGCCTGCACCAGGTCCCCGCGGTACTTGGGGAAGACCACGCCCGTGGAGACGGCGCCGACCTGGTGTCCCGCGCGGCCGACGCGCTGGAGGCCGGAGGCCACGGAGGGCGGCGACTCGACCTGGACGACCAGGTCGACGGCGCCCATGTCGATGCCCAGCTCCAGGCTGGACGTCGCCACCACCGCGGGCAGGCGGCCCGCCTTGAGGTCCTCCTCGACCAGGGCGCGCTGCTCCTTGGAGACCGAGCCGTGGTGGGCGCGGGCGATCACGGGCGGGGCGCCCTGCGCGGCACCCGACCCGCCCATCAGCTCCGCGGGGGAGTGCTGCTCGCCCAGCGGCTCGCCGGTGGCCCGCTCGTACGCGATCTCGTTGAGCCTGTTGCACAGGCGTTCCGCCAGACGCCGGGAGTTGGCGAAGACGATCGTGGAGCGGTGCGACTGGACGAGGTCGGTGATGCGCTCCTCGACGTGCGGCCAGATCGACGGTCGCTCCGCGCCCTCGTTGCCGTCCGCGACCGGGGAGCCGCCCAGCTCGCCCAGGTCCTCGACCGGGACGACGACGGACAGGTCGAACTCCTTGCCCGACTCCGGCTGGACCACCTCCACCTTGCCGCGCGGTGCCAGGAACCGGGCGACCTCGTCCACGGGGCGGACCGTCGCCGACAGTCCGATGCGGCGGGCCGGCTTCGGCAGCAGCTCGTCCAGCCGCTCCAGGGTGAGGGCGAGATGGGCGCCGCGCTTGGTGCCCGCCACCGCGTGCACCTCGTCCAGGATCACCGTCTTGACGCCGGTCAGCGCGTCGCGCGTGGCCGACGTCAGCATCAGGAACAGGGACTCCGGGGTGGTGATCAGGATGTCCGGCGGACGGGTGGACAGGGCACGGCGCTCGGCGGCCGGGGTGTCGCCGGAGCGGATACCGACCTTGACCTCGGGCTCGGGCAGACCGAGGCGCACGGATTCCTGGCGGATGCCGGTCAGCGGACTGCGGAGGTTGCGCTCGACGTCGACGGCCAGGGCCTTGAGCGGAGACACGTAAAGGACCCGGCAGCGCTTCTTGGGGTCGGCGGGCGGCGGCGTCGAGGCCAGCTGGTCCAGGGCGGCGAGGAAGGCGGCCAGCGTCTTGCCGGAGCCGGTGGGGGCGACCACCAGGACGTCGGACCCCTCCGAGATGGCCTGCCACGCCCCCGCCTGGGCGGCGGTGGGCGCGGAGAAGGCCCCCGTGAACCAGCCGCGGGTCGCGGGGGAGAAGCCGTCCAGGGCTCGGTGTGCGGAGCTGACCATGGATCCATCGTGCACCCGAGCACTGACAATCGGCCTGAGCCGGGCGGATGCGGGGCGCCTGCGGCTGCGGCTGCGGTGGCGAGACGGGCGCTGCGGGTGACCACTGCCGACCGACGGGGGCTGCGCGGAAGCGGTGACGGAGAATGGGCGCATGGCGGGATCGAGTGAGCGGGCGCGGCACTGGCGGTACCCGGAGCTGCCCGGCGTCGACCTGCTCCGGGCCCAGTACATACGGAAGACCTTCATCCGCCACACGCACGAGCACTTCGTCATCGCCGCCATCGCCGACGGCGTGGAGATCTTCCACCACGGCGGGAGCGACCAGTACGCGGGGGCCGGATCGCTCGCCCTCGTCAACCCGGACACCCCGCACACGGGCCGGGCCGGCGTACCGGAGGGCTGGCGCTACGGGGCCGTCTACCCGGCGCCCGAGCTCGTGGCCGGCATCGCGGCGGAGACGACCACACTGCGCGGGACGCCCGGATTCGTCAGGCCGGTGCTCGACGACCCGTACACCGTCGAGCTGGTGCACCGCGTGCTGCGGGCCGCCGACGAGGGGAACGCGCTCGCCGCCGACACCCTGCTGCGCGTGGCCGTCACCCGGCTGCTGCGGCTGAACGGCGGTGCGCTGCCGCGCCGGGAGGTGCGGACGGCCGGGGCGCGGATCGCGGCACGCGCGCGTGCCGTGCTGGAGGAGCACATGGCCGGCCCGCCGAGTCTGGAGCGGCTCGCCGCCGAGCTGGGCAGCAGTCCCTTCGCGTTGCTGCGCGCCTTCCGGGACGCCTATGGGATGCCGCCCCACACCTGGCTGACGGACGCCCGGGTGCGCCGGGCACGGCGGCTGCTGGACGCCGGGACGTCACCGGCCGAGGCCGCCGTCGCCGTGGGCTTCACCGACCAGCCGCACCTGAACCGGCACTTCGCGCGGATCGTGGGTGTGCCGCCCGGCGCCTACCAGCGGGAGCGCAAGAACGTACAAGACGAGCGGCGGCGACGACTCCTACCGTCCGAGGAGTGACAGATCAGACAGTAGTCCCGGAAACGAACGTGGAGGGCAAGCCGGACGCCGCCGTCGTACGGGACGCCCTCGGTGTCGGAGTCGCGGTCGGACTGTCCGGGTTCGCCTTCGGGGTGACCTCGGCCGGCAGCGGACTGACACTGGCGCAGACCTGCGCGCTCAGCCTCCTGGTGTTCACCGGGGCGTCCCAGTTCGCGCTCGTGGGGGCGCTCGCGGCCGGCGGCAATCCGCTCACCGCCGCGGCGGGGGCCTTCTTCCTGGGGGTGCGCAACGCCTTCTACGGGCTGCGGCTGTCGCAGTTGCTGGCCCTCCCGCGCGCGGTGCGCCCGTTCGCGGCGCAGTGGGTGATCGACGAGACGACGGCCGTGGCCCTCGCCCAGCCCACGCGGCGCAGCGTCCGGATCGGGTTCACGGTCACCGGACTCACCCTGTACCTGCTGTGGAACCTCACCACCCTGCTGGGCGCGCTGGGTGCGGAGGCCATCGGGGACACCGACGCCTGGGGGCTCGACGCCGCCGGGCCCGCGGTCTTCCTGGCGCTGCTCGCGCCGATGCTGAGGAGCACCACGGAACGGGTGGTCGCCGCCCTGGCCGTCGTCCTGGGGCTCGCCCTGCTCCCCGTCCTGCCCGCCGGTGTGCCCGTTCTGGTGGCCGCCCTGGCGGCCCCGGTCGTCCTCTGGGCGCGCGGACGCCGCGGGAGCGGGGCCGGTCAGGACTTGGCGCGAAAGGAGGACCGTTGAGCGTCTGGATCGCGATCGGCGTGACCGCGGTGGGGTGCTACGCCGTCAAACTCATCGGGCTGCTGGTGCCCGCGGGTGCGCTGGAGCGGCCCCTGGTCCGGCGCCTGGCCGCCCTGCTGCCTGTGGCGCTCCTCGCCGCGCTCACCGCGCAGCAGACCTTCGCCGACGGGCAGGCGCTGGTGCTGGACGCGCGGGCCGCGGGGGTCGCCGCGGCCGCCTTGGCGCTGGTCCTGCGCGCGCCGTTCCTGCTCGTCGTCGCGGCGGCCGTGGTGGTGACCGCGGGCGTACGGGCCATGGGCGGCTGACGAGCCCGGCCGGCCGGTCAGCCGATCGGGCGGCCGTACGCGCGGAGTGTGCGCAGGGCCTCGAGCGTGACCCCGGGACGGGCCTCCAGGGCGGGCGCGGGTGCCCAGCGGCGCCAACGGACCGGCCAGCCGCCGTCCTCCTCCTGCTCCGAGGTGAGGAAGTCGAGGGAGCGGGCCATCTCGTCGTCCGTGAACCACGCGCGCGCGAGGGAGTGCGGGTGGCCCGCGTAGTCGTGGGGAAAGTGGTGCTCGCCCGGGGCGTAGCCGGGGGAGACCGGGTACGTGTCGCGGTCGTCCGGGTCCAGCACCGCGAGGCGCTGTCCGCGCACGAGGCGGCCCAGCCGGTCGGCGGCCGCCTCCGCGCGGGGGCGGTCGGGAGCGCTGTCCAGGAAGGCCACGGCGGCCTCGATCTCGTAGGGGTGAGAGGTCTCCAGCGACTCCGCCGCCTGCCAGCAGAAGTCCGTCGCCCGGAACAGCCAGGCGTGCCAGACGTCGTTGCGGTGCAGCAGGCCGACCACCGGCCCCGTGGCGAGCAGCTCGCCGGGAGGGTCGTCCACGACCGGCACGAACGGGGCCGCCGGGAACCCGCGCTGACTGGGATGGACCGCGGGCAGGGCGCCTTCCCGCGTGGACACGGAGGTCAGATAGCGGCACATCCGTTCCACGCGCTGTCCGCCGCAGCCGCCGACGGCGTCCAGGACGCGCAGCGCACGCGCGGTGTGCAGAGGCTGGCTGACCGGGCCGCGCAGATCGGGTTCCAGCCCGTGACCGTACCCGCCGTCCTCGTTGCGGTAGGCGTCCAGGGCGCTCTCCACCGGACCGGCGTCGCCGTGGCGGAAGTGGTACGCGAACAGGCGCTGTTCCAGCACTCGCGCGGTGAGCCAGACGAAGTGCTCCGCGCGTGCGAGCGGAGAGAGTCCCGCGGGAGGCGGGGGTGTCGTGGGGAGTGGGGAAGCTCCGTTTTCAGCCATGGTCAGACCGTAGGACGGAAAGCGGTCCCGGTACGTGGTCCCGGCACGGGGCCCACCCTCAGGGGCGGGATACTGGAGTCATGCGGTTGACGGTCTTCTGGGAGCGGATGACGGATCACTTCGGTCCGGGCTACGCCGACACCTTCGCGCGCGATCACGTGATGGCGGAGCTGGGCGGGCGTACGGTGCACGAGGCGCTGGACGCGGGCTGGGACGCCAAGGACGTGTGGCGGGTGGTCTGCACGGTCATGAACGTGCCGCGGGAGCAGCGCTGACCGCGCCCGAAGATCACCGAACGGGACTCCGCCGTCCGCGGCGTGGGCGAGACTTGGTCCGTGGCACCCACTGACGAGACCGGGCAGGCGACCCGGCACGCATCCACGACCGGCTCGACGCCGCCCGGCCCGCCCCCGTCCGAGGACGCCGCCGGGCCGGGCGCGCGCATGCCGCGATGGCTGCCGCGCGCCATGGTGCTCGCTCTCGCGCTCATCGCCGTCTTCCAGCTGGGCAGCTGGGCCTTCCACCAGCTCACCGGCCTGCTGATCAACATCCTTATCGCGTTCTTCCTGGCCCTCGCCATCGAACCCGCGGTGAGCTGGATGGCCACTCGCGGCATGCGCCGCGGACTGGCCACCTTCTTCGTGTTCCTCCTCGTACTGATCGCCGCCGCCGGGTTCGTCACACTGCTCGGCTCCATGCTCGCGGGCCAGATCGTCAAGATGGTCGAGGACTTCCCGGAGTACCTCGACTCCGTCATCAACTGGGTCAACGGCCACTTCCACACCGAGCTGAGACGGGTCGACATCCAGGAGGGCCTGCTCCGCTCCGACTGGCTGCGCAACTACGTGCAGAACAGCGCCACCGGCGTCCTGGACGTGTCGGCCCAGGTCCTCGGCGGGCTCTTCCAGCTGCTGACGATCCTGCTGTTCTCCTTCTACTTCGCCGCCGACGGTCCCCGGCTGCGACGCGCGCTCTGTTCCGTCCTGCCGCCCGCCCGGCAGGCCGAGGTGCTGCGGGCGTGGGAGATCGCCGTCGACAAGACGGGCGGCTATCTGTACTCGCGCGGCCTGATGGCGTTGGTGTCCGGTGTCGCGCACTACATCCTGCTGGAGTTCCTGGAGGTGCCGTACGCCCCCGCGCTCGCCGTGTGGGTGGGACTGGTGTCGCAGTTCATCCCCACCATCGGCACCTATCTCGCGGGTGCCCTGCCGATGCTGATCGCCTTCACGGTCAACCCCTGGTACGCGCTGTGGGTGCTGGTCTTCGTGGTGATCTACCAGCAGTTCGAGAACTACATGCTGCAGCCCAAGCTGACGTCCAAGACCGTGGACATCCACCCCGCGGTCGCCTTCGGCTCGGTCGTCGCGGGCACCGCCCTGCTCGGCGCGGTCGGCGCGCTGATCGCCATTCCGGCGATCGCCACGCTGCAGGCGTTCCTGGGGGCGTACGTCAGGCGCTACGACGTCACGGACGACCCGCGCGTCCACGGTCGCCGGATCCGCCGGCCGGCCGGGGCCGGAGACTCCACGCGCCTGCGGAGACTGTGGGCCAGGAGGCCGGAGCCCGGGGGTTCCAGCCGTTCCGGTGGCTCCGGGACGGACGGGGACGGCTCCTAGGGGGAATCAGCCCTGCGGCTCCTGCGGCTTGGCGTCGACCTCCCGCAGTCCGAGGTCCGTGCCGCCGGTGCGGGTCTCCGTGCGGTGACCGCGGGCGATGTAGTCCCGCACCACCGCCTCGACGGCGTCCTGCGGCGAGCCGATGCCGGCCAGGACCATCACCTCCACCACCAGTTCGGCGTCAAGACTGACGTTGATCTTGGCCACGGTGTCCCCCTCTGCACGTCGAGATCGCACTCTAGCCACGGTGGCCGCCGGACCGGCAGACGTACGCGTCCCGTGGCATCGAACCTTGAGCGGGTGCCGTCGAAGTTCGAGTGGTCGGTGGCTGCCTTCAGACCGTGTCTCCCTTGGCGGGCGGCTGGCATCACGAAGGAGACGGCACTCCTGGGTACTGGCTCGTGTGCGGCAGTCGGTGCCCGTCTACTCGTTGCGTCGCTCCATTCGGCGGCGATGGCTCTCAGGCTGTGGTTCGCGCCCGTACCGGCGAGCCAACTGCGGTGCGACGAGCCCGAGAACGAGCATCACGCCTGCGGCGGCTGAGGGGGCGACCGCCATGATGACGCCAGCGCTGATGAGCGCGCCGGCGGTCACGCCCAGGGCAGGACGCCAGTCGGCCCGGTGGCGCTTGCTCCGAAGAATGACTTGGACGCAAGCCCAACCGCCGATGAACGCGACGATGGCCAGGTAGTCGTACGCATGGACGAACGGGCCGCACCGGCTGCCCCCTCCAGCAGGCACTCGTACGCATTCCACGACCAGAAGCCGCGCGATGCCCAAGCCGGTGACTCCTGTCAGCACCGCCAGAAGGACCGCCCGCCCCCAGATGTTCGGCATGCGCGGATCATAGAACCCGCCTGCCCGCTCGGATTGGTCGGGACAAACCAGTGATCATCAACCCTCGATGGCGATGATCAAGGTTCGGTGGCGCAGGACAGTACGCTCGGAGGGGCCGTGTGGTGCGCTTGACACGAAAATCGAACATCCATTCTCATGGAGGCTCCGGCGAGGCTCGTGACGGGCGATTCGACTGGGTTTGGACGGAGAAGTGCCCGAGTTATCCACAGGCCGGACCCGCATCGGGGCGCATTGTCAGTGGCAGGCATTAGCGTCTTTGACGTGAAGCGATCGAATCAAGCAAACCGGGTGGAACCCATGGCAGGAACCGACCGCGAGAAGGCCCTGGACGCCGCGCTCGCACAGATTGAACGGCAATTCGGCAAGGGCGCGGTCATGCGCATGGGTGAGCGGTCGAGGGAGCCCATCGAGGTCATCTCGACCGGCTCGACCGCGCTCGACGTGGCCCTCGGTGTCGGCGGCATCCCGCGCGGCCGTGTCGTGGAGATCTACGGCCCCGAGTCCTCGGGCAAGACGACCCTGACCCTGCACGCCGTGGCGAACGCGCAGAAGGCCGGCGGCCAGGTCGCGTTCGTGGACGCGGAGCACGCCCTCGACCCCGAGTACGCGCAGAAGCTCGGCGTCGACATCGACAACCTGATCCTGTCCCAGCCGGACAACGGCGAGCAGGCCCTGGAGATCGTGGACATGCTGGTCCGCTCCGGTGCCCTCGACCTCATCGTCATCGACTCCGTCGCCGCGCTCGTGCCGCGTGCGGAGATCGAGGGCGAGATGGGCGACAGCCACGTCGGACTCCAGGCCCGGCTGATGAGCCAGGCCCTCCGGAAGATCACCAGCGCGCTCAACCAGTCCAAGACGACCGCGATCTTCATCAACCAGCTCCGCGAGAAGATCGGCGTCATGTTCGGCTCCCCGGAGACCACGACCGGTGGCCGGGCGCTGAAGTTCTACGCCTCGGTGCGCATCGACATCCGCCGCATCGAGACCCTGAAGGACGGCACGGAAGCGGTCGGCAACCGCACCCGCTGCAAGGTCGTCAAGAACAAGGTCGCGCCGCCCTTCAAGCAGGCCGAGTTCGACATCCTCTACGGCCAGGGCATCAGCCGCGAGGGCGGCCTGATCGACATGGGCGTGGAGCACGGCTTCGTCCGCAAGGCCGGCGCCTGGTACACGTACGAGGGCGACCAGCTGGGCCAGGGCAAGGAGAACGCGCGCAACTTCCTGAAGGACAACCCCGACCTCGCCAACGAGATCGAGAAGAAGATCAAGGAGAAGCTGGGCGTCGGGGTACGCCCCGAGGAGCCGGCGGCCACCGAGCCGGGACCGGACGCCGCCGCGGCCGACCCCGCACCTGAGGTGCCCGCCCCCGCGACCGCCAAGGCCACCAAGTCCAAGGCCGCGGCAGCCAAGAGCTGACCCGTGACGCGACGAACCGACTGGGCGGTGACCTCGTACGAGACGGATTCGTTCGACGTCGACGCCGGTGGCGGAGGCGAGGCGCGCCACAGTGACGGCGAGGCGCGCCGCGCGGCCGGACGGGGCCGGGGGACGACGGGCAGCGGGCGCGGACGGCGGCGGCGCGAGCGCGCGGAGCAGTTCACGGAGGACGGAGGCGCCACCTCCTCGTCGAGGGCCGAGAAGGCGGAGCCTCCGCGGGACCCGGTGGAGCAGGCACGGGCGATCTGCCTGCGCCTGCTCACCGGGACCCCGCGCACCCGCAAGCAGCTCGCCGACGCGTTGCGCCAACGAGAAATCCCCGACGAGGCCGCCGAGGAGGTGCTGTCCCGGTTCGAGGAGGTCGGACTGATCAACGACAGCGCCTTCGCGGACGCCTGGGTGGAGTCCCGGCACCACGGCCGCGGGCTGGCCCGGCGTGCCCTCGCCAGGGAGCTGCGGACCAAGGGCGTGGACGCCACGCTCATCGACGCGGCGGTCTCCCAGCTGGACTCCGAGCAGGAAGAGGAGACCGCACGCGAGCTGGTCGCCCGGAAGCTGCGCGCCACCCGGGGCCTCGACCGCGACAAGAGACTGCGCCGCCTCGCGGGCATGCTCGCCCGCAAGGGCTATCCCGAGGGCATGGCCCTGCGGGTGGTCCGCCAGGCGTTGGAGGAGGAGGGCGAGGACTCGGAGTTCCTCGGCGAGGAGGGATTCTGACCCGAGTCATCGACACGGACCGCGCCCGCCGGTCAGCGGCGGGACCCGGCCGTCGCGCTCGCCCCCGCCTCGTCCTCCGCGGCCGTCGCGCTCGCCGCCGGCCCGCCCAGCGCGGTCTCCGCCGCTGCGTACAGGTCGGCCGGACGCACGCCGCCCAGCGCCGAGACCAGGTGACCGTCGGGCCGCACGAGCAGCACGGTGTGGGCCGCGGCACCCGGGTACGCCTCGGCGACGAGCAGCTCGGCGCGGTGCGGCAGCGCCGTCACCGCGGCCGCCAGCCGGGGCATGATCCCGGCGGTCACCCAGTGCTTCCGGTCCCACACCCCCGTACCCGGCGCGACCAGCACCACCAGCAGCGCCCCGCGCCCGAGCCGGTCGCGCAGCCGTACGAACGTGCCGTCCTCGGCCGTGACCCGCACATCGGTGACGGGCGAACCGGGCGCAGTGCCCACGACCGTCTCTCCCGCGAGTTGCCCGGGCATGAGCGGCGAGCCGGCGTACGCTCCCGGCGCGCCCAGGGCACCGCGCCCCAGGTGGCCGTCGGCGAGCAGCGCGTCATTGCCCCGTGACGAGCCGGGCACGTAGGCACGCAGGCCCCCGCCGCCACGCAGCAGCGGGAGCACCTGGTCGGCAGCGCGCAGCCGCGCGGCGATCGCCGCGCGCCGCTCCTCCTGGTAACTGTCGAGCAGCGCGTCACGCGGCCCGTGATGCCAGGCCAGGGCCAGTTTCCAGGCGAGGTTGTCGGCGTCCCGCAGCCCTTCCTCCAGGCCCTGCGTGCCCAGCGCGCCCAGGAGGTGGGCCGAGTCCCCGGCGAGGAAGACGCGTCCCACCCGCCAGCGGCGGGCCAGCCGGTGGTGGACGGTGTGGACGCCGGTGTCGAGGAGTTCGTACGACGGAGTCACCCCCTCGGCCCAGCCGGTGAGCGTCTCGCGGACGCGGTTCACCAGCAGTTCCGGTGTGACCAGGTCCTTCCCGGGCGGCAACAGCCAGTCCAGGCGCCAGACACCGTCCGGCAGGGGGCGGCCGACGATCTCTCCGGCCGACGGGCCCGACGTCCGCCACGGCGGCATCCGGTGGAGCAGTGCCTCGTCGGTCCACGGGAGTTCCGTACGCAGCGTGGCCACGGCGTATCGTTCCACCGCCGTACGGCCGGGGAAGCGGATGTCCTGGAGTTTGCGGACGGTGGAGCGGGGGCCGTCGCAGCCGACCAGGTAACTGCCGCGCCACCAGGTGCCGGCGGGCCTGCGGGTGTGGGCGTTGACGCCGGAACCCTCCTGCTCGATGCCGTCGAGACGGCTGTCGACGGCGACCTTCGCGAGCGTTTCACGGGCGAGCGCGGCGCGCAGGACGCCGGTCAGTTCGTGCTGGGCGATGTGCAGCGGCGCGGGGTCGGCGTCGCCGAATTCGACCTCGCGCGTCACCTGCTTGCGCCGCATCGACCGCCATCCGGCCCAACGGGAACCCAGCCCCGTCAAGCGTGTTCCGGTGAGCCGCTCGACGAGGGCGACGGTGTCCTCGCGCAGGACGACGGTGCGCGCGGGGCGCGGTTCGTCCTTGCCCGGCCCTTCGTCAAGGACGACGCAGGGCACTTCCTGCCGCGCCAGTGCCAGGGCGAGCGTGAGCCCGACGGGCCCCGCTCCGGTGACGATCACCGGGTCCACGGTGCGGCGCCCCCTGCCCGTGGCGGTGTCCCGGGGGACGTAGGTGAACAGGACGTTGGAGCAGGGTGCACGGTCACAGAACGTATGCAACCCATTGGCGCTGCTTGCGTCAAGCGACGGAGGCAGTGGCGATCATGCCACTGCCTCCGTTGGTGTCATGCGGGGTGACCGAGTGTCAGGCGTTGGCGCCACCGGCGCCGGTCGCCGACGTTCCGGCGATTCCGGCGTCGTCCGCCTTGAGGACCGCACCGGTCGACTTCTTGCCCCGCCGCAGCCGGCGCTCCAGCCAGCTCGCGAAGCTGGTGAGGGCGAAGTTGATCGCGATGAAGATGACGGCCACCACCGTGAAGCTGGCGATGGTGTTGGCACCGTAGTAGGCGCTCATGGTGTTGGCGGCGGCGAGTGTCTCGCCGAAGGTCAGGACAGCGCCGCCGAGCGCGGTGTCCTTCACGATCACCACGAGCTGGCTGACGATGGCCGGCAGCATCGTGGTGACCGCCTGCGGCAGCAGGATCAGCCGCATGACCTGGCCCTTGCGGAGGCCGATCGCCTTCGCTCCCTCGGCCTGCCCCTTGGGCAGAGCCAGGATGCCCGCACGGACGATCTCAGCGAGGACGGAGGCGTTGTAGAGCACCAGGCCCGTGACAACGGCGTACAGGGGACGGTCGTCGGAGCTGACGCTGGTGTACTCGGAGAACAGGGCGAGACCGAAGATCATCAGGACCAGCACGGGGATGGACCTGAAGAACTCGACCACGATCGCGGCCGGAACACGGACCCACGCGTGGTCCGACAGCCGGGCGATGCCCAGAACGGCACCGAGCGGCAGTGCGATGATCACAGAGAGAGCGGCGGCCTTCAGCGTGTTCTGCAGACCCGGCCAGATGTACGTCGACCAGGGTTCGCTGCTGGTGAAGAACATCTCCCACTTGGCCCAGTCGAGCTGGCCCTTGTCGGCGAGGGTGCTGATGACCCACCAGAGCACAGCCGCGAAGGCCGCGAAGAAGGCGACAGTGAGCAGGATGTTGCGCCGCTTGGCACGGGGCCCCTGGGCGTCGTAGAGAACGGAGCTCATCGCTTCACCGCCACCTTCTTGCCCACCCAGCCGAGAATCAGGCCGGTCGGCAGCGTCAGGACCACGAACACGAGGGCGATGATCGCGGAGATCAGGAGCAGCTGAGCCTCGTTCTCGATCATCTCCTTCATCAGCAGCGCCGTCTCGGCCACACCGATGGCGGCGGCCACCGTGGTGTTCTTGATGAGTGCGATGAGTACGTTCGCCAGGGGGCCTACGGAGGAACGGAACGCCTGGGGCAGTACCACGTAGCGCAGCACCTGACCGAAACTGAGTCCGATCGCCCTGGCCGCCTCTGCCTGGCCGACCGGCACCGTGTTGATGCCGGAGCGCAGCGCCTCACAGACGAAGGCCGCAGTGTAGAGGACCAGACCGAGGACGGCGAGCCGGAAGTTGATCGTCTCGAAGTCGCCTTCGGCGCCCATCGTGATCCGCAGCGTCTGGTTCAGTCCCAGGGACGCGAACAGGATGATCACGGTCAGCGGGATGTTCCGCACGATGTTCACGTACGCGGTCCCGAAGCCGCGCATCAACGGCACCGGGCCGACCCGCATGGCGGCCAGTATGGTGCCCCAGATCAGGGAGCCGACGGCCGAGAGCACAGCGAGCTGCACTGTCGTCCAGATGGCTCCCGCCAGGTCGTAATCCTGAAGAAAGTCGAACACGATCTCCCGCGCTTCCGCGTGTAGGGACGCCCGCCAGGGCGCGCCGCCCCTTCCGGAGGGCGGCGCACCTGGTCAGGCCCGGCCTCAGCTCTTGACGTCGCCGATCTTCGGCGCCGGCTCGTTCTTGTAGTTGGCCGGGCCGAAGTTGTCCTTGACGGCCTTGTCCCAGGCACCGTCGGCGACCATGGCCTCGAGCGCGTCGTTGATCTTGGCCTTGAGGTCGCTGCCCTTCTTGACGCCGATGCCGTAGTTCTCGTTGGTCATCTTGAAGCCGCCGAGCTTGAACTTGCCCTTGAACTGGTCCTGCGAGGCGTAGCCGGCGAGGATCGAGTCGTCGGTGGTCAGCGCGTCGATGGCGCCGTTCTGCAGGCCGGTGAGGCAGGCGGAGTACGTCGGGTAGTTCTGCAGCTGCGCCTTGGGGGCCAGCTTGTCCTTGACGTTCTGGGCCGAGGTCGAACCGGTGACGGAGCAGAGCTTGGCGTCGTTCAGGTCCTCCGGCGACTTGATCTTGTCGTCGTCGGCGCGGAGCAGGACGTCCTGGTGGGCGAGCAGGTAGGGGCCGGCGAAGTCGACCTTCTCCTGGCGGCTGGGGGTGATCGAGTACGTCGCGGCGATGAAGTCCACGTCACCGCGCTGCAGCATGGTCTCGCGGTCGGCGCTCTTCGACTCCTTCCACTCGATCTGGTCCTCGGAGTAGCCGAGCTTCTTGGCGACGTACGTGGCGACGTCGACGTCGAAGCCCTCGTAGCCGTCCGGGGTCTTCTGGCCGAGGCCCGGCTGGTCGAACTTGATGCCGATGGTGATCTTCTTGCCGCCGCCGGAGGAGCCGCTGTCCCCGTCGTCGGAGCCGCACGCGGTGGCGGTCAGGGCGAGGGCGAGTACGGTGGCCGAGGCGGCGGTGACCTTGCGGAGCTTCATGATGAACATCCTTTGGCTGTGATCGAACGGCGATCGGGCGATCGGATGATCGGGCGATCAGAGGTTCAGGTGATCGGATGCGGGTGACGCGGGGCGCCGGAGCCGCACCGGGTCAGTGGTGCAGGATCTTCGACAGGAAGTCCTTGGCACGGTCACTGCGCGGGTTGCTGAAGAACTGGTCCGGCGTGGCCTCTTCGACGATCCGGCCGTCCGCCATGAACACCACGCGGTTGGCCGCCGACCGGGCGAAGCCCATCTCGTGGGTGACCACGATCATGGTCATGCCGTCCTCGGCGAGCTGCTTCATGACCTCCAGGACCTCGTTGATCATCTCGGGGTCGAGAGCCGAAGTCGGCTCGTCGAAGAGCATGACCTTCGGGTCCATGGCCAGCGCCCGCGCGATGGCGACCCGCTGCTGCTGGCCACCGGAGAGCTGGGCGGGGTACTTGTCCGCCTGGGCGCCCACGCCGACCCGGTCGAGGAGGGCGCGCGCCTTCTCCTCGGCCTTCTTGGCGTCGACCTTGCGGACCTTGAGCTGGCCGAGGGTGACGTTCTCGAGCACGGTCTTGTGCGCGAAGAGATTGAAGGACTGGAAGACCATGCCGACGTCGGCCCGCAGCCTGGCGAGCTCCTTGCCCTCGGCGGGCAGGGGCTTGCCGTCGATCGCGATCGAACCCGAGTCGATGGTCTCCAGGCGGTTGATGGTGCGGCACAGGGTGGACTTACCGGACCCGGAGGGTCCGATGACCACGACGACCTCGCCGCGGGTGATCGTCAGGTCGATGTCCTGGAGCACGTGCAACGCGCCGAAGTGCTTGTTGACACTCTTCAGGACGACCAGTTCGCCGGTCGAGGCCTTGTCTTCCTTGGCCACCGATACTTCGGTCATCGCTCTCGGACTCCGTCCTCCTCGGTTTCGGAGGACAGTAGTAACGCCGATCGACCTGCGTCTCTACATCTGAGGGGAATCTGAGCATCACGATCCGATAGCAATCGGACACGAGTCGTAGCACTTGTGAGCAGGGCGCATATCGGCCGGATAACTTCGAGCGGCCGCAACCGGAACCCTCTTGACGCCGTCCCCTTCCATCGGCGTCACTGCACAGGACGCACGCGCGCGTGCCTGCGGTTCCGCAGTCGCCCGATGCCCGCCCACCATGACGATCAACCCTCCAGACGTACGGCCGATGAACCGAAGGGAGCCCGGATGAGACTGCTGCTCGTCGAGGACGACAACCACGTGGCCGCCGCCCTGTCCGCGATCCTGGCTCGGCACGGCTTCGACGTCACCCACGCGCGCAGCGGCGAGGAGGCGCTCCAGGCGCTTGTCCCCGACGGCGACTGCTTCGGCGTCGTCCTGCTCGACCTCGGCCTGCCCGACCAGGACGGCTACGAGGTCTGCGGCAAGATCCGCAAGCTCACCGCCACCCCGGTCATCATGGTCACCGCCCGCTCCGACGTCCGCTCCCGCATCCACGGCCTGAACCTCGGCGCCGACGACTACGTGGTCAAGCCCTACGACACCGGAGAGCTGCTCGCCCGCATCCACGCCGTCAGCCGGCGCACCGCCCACGAGGACGCCACGGGGAGCACCGAGACCGTGGTGCGTCTGGGAGCCGTGCGCATCGAGCTGCCGACCCGCCAGGTCAGCGTGGACGGTGCGGCCGTCCAGCTCACCCGCAAGGAGTTCGACCTGCTCGCCCTGCTCGCCCAGCGCCCCGGGGTGGTCTTCCGCCGGGAGCAGATCATCAGCGAGGTCTGGCGCACCAGCTGGGAGGGCACCGGGCGCACCCTGGAGGTGCACGTCGCCTCGCTGCGCGCCAAGCTGCGCATGCCGGCGCTCATCGAGACCGTCCGCGGCGTCGGCTACCGCCTCGTCGCCCCCGGCGCGTAGCGGGGCCGGGTGAGCACACGTCTGCTCCCGCTGCTCATCGTCCTGATGGCGGCCGTACTCCTCGCGCTGGGGGTGCCCCTGGGCGTGAGCGTCGCCCGCGCGGAGCAGCAGAAGGTCGTCATCGACCGTATGGACGACACCGCGCGCTTCGCGGCGCTCGCCCAGTTCGTCACCGAGGAGGCACCGGGCGGCTCCCGCCCCACCGGCACGGACGAGCGCCTGGAGACCCTGCAGACCGAGCTGACCAGTTACCACGAGGTGTACGGCATCAAGGCGGGCGTCTTCCACCGCAACCACATCCCGATGGCCAACGCGCCGACGACCTGGTTCCTGCCGCAGACGGGCGACGTGCGCGAAGCCTTCGACGAGGCACTGCTCAGCCGCCGCAGTCACGACCCCCGGCAGGTGTGGCCCTGGCAGGACGGCACCCTGGTGGTCGCCTCGCCGGTCATCCGGGACGGGGACGTCGTCGCCGTCGTGGTCACCGAGTCGCCCACCGACTCGATGGCGTCGCGCACCCTGCGCGGCTGGCTGATCATCGCCGCCGGCGAGACGGCGGCGATGCTGCTCGCCGTCGGCGCCGCGCTCCGGCTGACGGGCTGGGTGCTCAGGCCGGTGCGTGTCCTGGACGCCACGACGCACGACATCGCCACCGGACGGCTCAAGTCCCGGGTCGCGCCTGCCGGCGGGCCGCCGGAGCTCAGGCGGCTGGCCCGGTCGTTCAACGAGATGGCCGACCACGTGGAGGACGTGCTGGAGCAGCAGCGCGCCTTCGTCGCCGACGCCTCGCACCAACTGCGCAACCCCCTCGCGGCACTACTGCTGCGCATCGAACTGCTCGCCCTGGAGCTGCCCGAGGGCAACGAGGAGATCGCCTCGGTGCAGACCGAGGGCAAACGCCTGGCCCGGGTCCTGGACGACCTGCTCGACCTGGCACTGGCCGAGCACACACAGGCGGACCTGGCGGTCACCGACATCGGCGCGCTGGCCGCCGAGCGGGTGGCCGCCTGGGCACCGACGGCCGGGGCCAAGGGCGTACGGCTGGTGGGGGACTGCCCGCCGACCACCGGGTGGGCCGACCCGGTGGCGCTCTCCAGCGCCCTGGACGCGGTGATCGACAACGCGGTGAAGTTCACGCCCGCCGACGAGACGGTACGCGTCACGGTCGCCTCCACCGGGGACTCGGCGACCGTCGTAGTCACCGACGAGGGCCCCGGGCTGACCGACGACGAACTCGCGCGCGTGGGGGACCGTTTCTGGCGCAGCGGCCGGCACCAGAACATCAAGGGCTCCGGCCTCGGCCTGTCCATCTGCCGGGCGCTGCTCGCGGCGGGCGACGGCTCGATCACCTTCGCCCACCACGAGCCGCACGGCCTGGCGGTGACGGTCACGGTGCCGCGGTCGGGCAACCGCGGGGAGCCGGCGGAGTCCTACGGCTTGACCGACCGGTAGTAGCGACGGGCGCCCTCGTGCAGCTCAAGCGGGTCGGTGTAGATCGCCGTGCGCAGGTCCACGAGCTGCGCGGAGTGGACGTGTGCCCCGATGCCGTCGCGGCTGTCGAGGACCGTCCTGGTCAGCCACTCGGTGAGCCGAGGATCCGTGTCCGCGCGGGTGACCAGCAGGTTGGACACCGCCATGGTGGGCACAACGGCGCCGTTCTGCACGGTCGGATAGGCCGACTCCGGCATGTTGGTGGTGCGGTAGTAGCGGGTCGCGCCGCCGGACTCGTGCAGCTTGGTGACGAGGTCCTCGGTGACGGGCACGAACCGGAAGGCCGAGGTCTCCGCTATCTCCCGCAGCCCGTCCGTCGGCACGCCGCCCGACCAGAAGAACGCGTCCAGCTCCTCGCCCAGCCGTCCCGGCCCGGTGTCGATGCCGTCCGCGCTGGGCCTGATGTCCGTCTCCGGATCGATGCCCACGGCCTTCAGCAACCGGGTGGCGATCAGCCGGACGCCCGAGTTCGGCGGCCCTATGGCCACCCGCTTGCCGCGCAGGTCGGCGACGGACTGGATGTCCGAGTCGCTGGGCACCACGAGCTGCACGTAGTCGTCGTAGAGGCGGGTGACACCGCGCAGCGCCTCGGCCCCGGGCCGGCCGGCGAGCTTGTACGTCTCCACGGCGTCGGCAGCGGCGATCGTGAAGTCGGCCTCCCCGGACGCCACCCGCTCGACGTTCTCCTGGGAGCCCGCGCTCGTCATCAGCCGTACGTCCAGGTCCGGCATGTCCTTGCGCAGCTCGGTGCGCAGCAGCTCGCCGTACTTCTGGTAGACCCCCGCGCGGGTGCCCGTGCTGAACGTGATCGTCCCGCCCGGCGGCTCCTCGCCCAGGGGCAGCAGCCACCACAGCAGCAGCCCGAGGGCGACGGCACCGGCGACCGCGCCCTGGGCGGCGCGGCGTCCGCCGATGCGGGAGAACAGCGAGGACATGTGCGCGATCCTGCCAGCCCGCACCCCGGCTGACCAGGGCCGTGCTCACACGAGGGGGCGTCGTGACGCCCGGGGCCGGCTGTCAGTGGTGATCGCTACAGTCGGTGGTATGAGCTCTTCGCCCGCCGACCTGGTCCGCGCCTTCCACCACGCCTTCGGGCTCGACATCCGCGGCGTCCCGGCCGAGGTGCCGCCCGAGCTGGCCGCGCACAGAGGCGAGCTGCTCGCCGAGGAGGCCGCCGAGGTCGCCGAGGTGTCGGTGACGGGACCGCTGGACCGGCTCGCGCACGAGCTCGCCGACGTGGTCTACGTCGCCTACGGCACGGCCCTCGTCCACGGCATCGACCTCGACGAGGTGATCGCCGAGATCCACCGCTCCAACATGACCAAGGTGGGCCCGGACGGCCACATCAGCCGCAGGGCCGACGGCAAGGTACTCAAGGGCGATCACTACGAGGCACCGGACGTCTCCGGCGTCCTGCGCAGACAGGGATGGACGCCGCGGGCGGCGGTCGCCGGGGAGGTGCGGGGCACCTGAAGCCGGCGCCCGACGTGCGGTGGCCCCGGCACCTGCGTACCGGTACCGGGGCCAGTCGCGTCGTGCAGCGCCCGCCGGAGGCCGCCGCGTCAGTCGCCCACCGACGCCTCCGCCCCCGTCGGGCGAGGCGCCCCGTCGGCCCCGCCGGGCAGAGCGCCGGAGCCGGCGGGACGGTCGGGATTGTCGCGGCGGCGGAACAGGCGCATGGCCAGCGGTTCGGTGAAGCGGGCGGTGAGCGGGCCGAGGACGACCAGGATGAGGACGTAGGCCGTGGCCAGCGGGCCCAGGGACGGTTCGATGCCGGCCGAGACCGCGAGGCCCGCGATGACGATCGAGAACTCGCCGCGCGCCACCAGCGCCCCGCCGGCCCGCCAGCGGCCCTTCACGGAGATCCCGGCCCGCCGCGCCGCCCAGTAACCGGTGGCGATCTTGGTCACCGCGGTGAGCAGGGCCAGCGCGAGCGCGGGCAGCAGCACGGGCGGGATGCTCGCCGGGTCGGTGTGCAGCCCGAAGAAGACGAAGAAGACGGCGGCGAACAGGTCACGCAGCGGGCTCAGCAGCGTGTGCGCGCCCTCGGCGACCTCCCCGGACAGCGCGATGCCCACCAGGAAGGCGCCCACCGCCGCCGACACCTGGAGCTGCTGCGCGACACCGGCGACCAGGATCGTCAGGCCCAGCACCACGAGGAGCAGCTTCTCCGGGTCGTCGCTCGAGACGAACCGCGAGATCAGGCGGCCGTAACGCACCGCCACGAACAGCACCGCCCCGGCCGCCGCGAGCGCGACCGCCAGCGTGATGCTCCCCGTCATCAGACCGGCACCGGCCACCAGAGCCGTGACGATCGGCAGGTACACCGCCATCGCCAGGTCCTCCAGGACCAGCACGCTCAGGATCACCGGTGTCTCGCGGTTGCCGACCCGGCCGAGGTCGCCGAGCACCTTGGCGATGACACCGGACGACGAGATCCAGGTCACGCCCGCCAGGACCACGGCGGCCACCGGACCCCAGCCCAGCAGCAGCGCGGCCACCGCACCCGGCACCGCGTTGAACGCGCAGTCCACGAGACCGGCCGGATAGTGGGACTTCAGGTTGGTGACCAGATCGCCCGCCGTGTACTCGAGGCCGAGCATCAGCAGCAGCAGGATGACGCCGATCTCGGCGCCGATGGCCACGAACTCCTCGCTCGCGCCCAGCGGCAGCAGCCCGCCCTCGCCGAACGCCAGACCGGCCAGCAGGTACAGCGGGATGGGGGACAGGCGGTAGCGGCCGGCGAACCGGCCCAGCAGCCCGAGCCCCAGAATGATGGAACCGAACTCGATCAGCAGAACCGCGGAGTGCACCGGCTCACTCCTGCCCGAGTATCGCCGCGGCGGCGTCGACGCCCTCACGGGTGCCGATGACGATCAACGTGTCACCACCCACCAGCCGGAAGTCCGGCGCCGGCGACGGAATCGCCTCGGCCCGGCGGAGCACGGCGACGATCGAGGCACCGGTCTCGGTGCGCATGCAGGTCTCGCCCAGCAGCCGGCCGTTCCAACGGGAGGTCGCGGCCACCTCGATCCGCTCGGCGACCAGTCCCAGGTCGGTGGTGTAGAGCAGGTTCGCGCTGTGATGGGAGGGCTTGAGCGCGTCGATCAGCGCGCCCGCCTCCGGGCCGGCCAGCCGAAGCGAGTGGGCGCAGGAATCGGGGTCGTCGGCCCGGTACATGTTCACCGTCCGGGTGCCGTCGCGGTGTGCCACCACCGACAGATGGCGGTGTTCGCGGGTCACCAGGTCGTACTGGACCCCGATACCCGGCAGCGGCGTCGCCCTCAGGCGTGGAGCTGACACGAGCCTTCCCCTCATTCGTCTTGCTTTCCTTGCCGCACTTCGCGCACGTGCGTGACGTGCTCACGGCCTCGCCATGCTGTCATCCGCACGTACGGTGGCGATATGGGTGTCGTGACGGATATACGCAGCCGCGCACGGTCGGCGAAGCTGGTCGAGGCGGTGTCGTGCGCGAGGGCCGGGAGGAGCGGGAAGAGGACCGTGTCGCTTTTCTGGCGGATCTTCTCACTCAACGCCGCGGGCCTGGTCGTCGCCACCGCCCTGCTGCTCGGTCCGGTCACCGTCTCGACCCCCGTCCTGCGGCACGAAGCCCTGATGCTGCTCGCGGGTCTCGTGGCGCTGCTGGCCGGGAACGCGTTCGTCCTGCGCATAGGACTCACCCCGCTGCAACGGCTGGGGCGCGCGATGGCCACCGCCGACCTGCTGGTGCCCGGCGCCCGTCCGACGGTCGCCGGACCGGCCGAGGCGGCGGAGCTGATCGCGACGTACAACACGATGCTCGACCGGCTCCAGGCCGAACGCGCGGCGGGCGCCGGCCGGGCGCTGCACGCCCAGGAACGCGAACGCCACCGCATCGCCCGCGAGCTCCACGACGAGGTCGGCCAGACCCTCACCGCCGTACTCCTCCAGCTCAAGCGCGTCGCCGACCGGGTGCCCGGGGAGCTGCGCGAGGAGGTGTCCCTGGCGCAGGAGGCCACCCGGGCCGGGCTGGACGAGATCCGCCGCATCGCCCGCCGCCTGCGCCCCGGCGTCCTGGAGGAACTCGGTCTCACCAGCGCGCTGCGTTCGCTCGCCGCCGAGTTCACGCACCACGGTCTCACCGTCCAGCACCACGTGCCCGGGGACCCGCCCCCGCTCGCCCCGGAGGTGGAACTCGTCATCTACCGGGTCGCCCAGGAGGGCCTGACCAACACCGCCCGCCATGCCGCCGCCGACCGCGCGGAGCTCCACCTCCGCCCGCTGCCCGACGGCGTCGAACTGCTCGTCCGCGACAACGGCACCGGTCTGGGGTCGGCCGCCGAGGGCGCCGGCATCCGCGGCATGCGGGAGCGGGCCCTGCTGGTGGGGGCCGAGATCCACCTGGAACCGGCTCCTGGCGGCGGCACCGAGGTACGGCTGCGCGTCCCGGTCCCGCTCGGGAGCCGAGGTGACGACGGGGCCCGGCAGGAAGACCGACCGAGGGACCGACTCGCAGACCAGCACACAGACGAAGACGCAGCCCCCTGCACAGTCCGACCCGCACGCCGACATACAGACCGCCCCGGAGACCGCCCTTGACGTCCGCACGGCCACCGATCCGCGTCCTGCTCGCCGACGACCACACCCTCGTACGCCGGGGAGTCCGGCTCATCCTGGACGGTGAACCGGACCTGACGGTCGTCGCCGAGGCCGGGGACGGGGCCGAGGCGGTCGCGGCGGCCCGGACCACCGAGGTCGACCTCGCCGTCCTGGACGTCGCCATGCCCCGCATGACGGGCCTGCAGGCGGCGCGCGAGCTCTCCCGCCGCCTGCCCGAGCTGCGCATCCTCATCCTGACCATGTACGACAACGAGCAGTACTTCTTCGAGGCGCTCAAGGCCGGAGCCTGCGGTTACGTACTCAAGTCCGTCGCCGACCGCGACCTGGTGGAGGCGTGCCGGGCGGCCGTACGCGACGAGCCGTTCATCTATCCGGGTGCCGAGCGGGCCCTGGTCCGCTCGTACCTGGACCGCCTGCACGGCGGTGGCGGCCTGCCCGACCGGCCCATCACCGAACGCGAGGAGGAGATCCTCAAGCTGGTCGCCGAGGGCCACACCTCCAAGGAGATCGGCGAGCTGCTGTTCATCAGTGCCAAGACCGTGGAGCGCCACCGGGCGAACCTCCTGCAGAAGCTCGGCGTCCGCGACCGTCTGGAGCTCACCCGGTACGCGATCCGCGCCGGCCTCATCGAACCCTGACCTGCCTGACCCGCTCGACCTGTGCGGCTGGGGGTGGCCCCGGTTGTCCACAGGCGGCCCGGGACACCGCCGCCGACCGCCTACCCTTATTGCCATGAGCAGCATCGACCGGAGCCAGTCAGTGGGCGGCCCACGCACCTATGAAGTACGCACCTACGGGTGCCAGATGAACGTCCACGACTCCGAGCGATTGTCCGGTCTGCTGGAGGACGCGGGCTACGTCCGCGCCCCCGAGAGCGCCGACGGCGACGCGGACGTCGTCGTCTTCAACACCTGCGCCGTCCGGGAGAACGCCGACAACAAGCTGTACGGCAACCTCGGCCACCTCGCCCCGAAGAAGGCGAGCCGCCCCGGGATGCAGATCGCGGTCGGCGGCTGCCTGGCGCAGAAGGACCGCGACACCATCGTGAAGCGGGCGCCCTGGGTGGACGTCGTCTTCGGCACGCACAACATCGGCAAGCTGCCGGTCCTCCTGGAGCGCGCCCGCGTCCAGGAGGAGGCGCAGGTGGAGATCGCCGAGTCGCTGGAGGCGTTCCCGTCCACGCTGCCCACCCGGCGCGAGAGCGCCTACGCGGCCTGGGTCTCCATCTCCGTCGGCTGCAACAACACGTGCACCTTCTGCATCGTCCCGGCGCTGCGCGGCAAGGAGAAGGACCGTCGCCCCGGCGACATCCTCGCCGAGGTCGAGGCCCTGGTCGCCGAGGGCGTCTCCGAGATCACCCTCCTCGGGCAGAACGTCAACGCCTACGGCTCCGACATCGGCGACCGCGAGGCGTTCAGCAAGCTGCTGCGGGCCTGCGGGAAGATCGACGGCCTGGAGCGCGTGCGCTTCACCTCCCCGCACCCGCGCGACTTCACCGACGACGTCATCGCCGCCATGGCCGAGACACCGAACGCCATGCCGCAGCTCCACATGCCGCTCCAGTCCGGGTCCGACCCGGTGCTGAAGGCGATGCGCCGCTCCTACCGGCAGGAGCGCTACCTGGGCATCATCGAGAAGGTGCGGGCCGCCATCCCGCACGCGGCGATCACCACCGACATCATCGTGGGCTTCCCCGGCGAGACCGAGGAGGACTTCGAGCAGACCCTGCACGTGGTGCGCGAGGCCCGGTTCGCCCAGGCCTTCACCTTCCAGTACTCCAAGCGGCCCGGCACCCCGGCCGCCGAGATGGACGGCCAGATCCCCAAGGCGGTCGTCCAGGAGCGCTACGAGCGTCTCGTCGCCCTCCAGGAGGAGATCTCCTGGGAGGAGAACAAGAAGCAGGTCGGCCGCATCCTGGAGCTGATGGTCGCCGAGGGCGAGGGCCGCAAGGACGGCACCACCCACCGCCTCTCCGGCCGCGCCCCGGACAACCGGCTGGTGCACTTCACCAAGCCCGACCAGGAGGTCCGCCCGGGCGACGTGGTGACCGTCGAGGTCACCTATGCCGCCCCGCACCACCTCCTCGCCGAGGGCGCGGTGCTCGGCGTTCGCCGCACCCGCGCGGGCGACGCCTGGGAGAAGCGCAACGCGGCCGAGCAGGCCAAGCCCGCCGGCGTGATGCTGGGCCTGCCGAAGATCGGTGTCCCCGAGCCCCAGCCGGCCGTGGCGAGCGGCTGCGGCTGCGACTGACCGCAGGGCGTGCGGTTGCGGCGGGCGGTCCGGGGATACGCTGCCGATCATGCTTGTCGCAGCCGCCGTCTGTCCCTGCCCGCCGCTCCTCGTGCCGCAGATCGCCGCGGGCGCCGCACCCGAGCTGGATGCCGCGCGTGCCGCGTGCACGGACGCGTTGGGCGTGCTCGCCGCCGCGCGGCCCGACCGGCTGGTGGTCGTCGGGCCCGCCGACGACGCCGGGCCCGAGATCTATCCGCAGGGCACCCCGGGGTCCTTCCGGGGTTTCGGGGTGGGCGTGGACGTCCGCCTGGGCACTGGGCGTGGCCTCGGGACGGAGGGGACCGGACACGAGCTGCCGTACGGGCTGGCCGTCGGTGCCTGGCTGCTCGGGCGCGCCGGATGGGCCGACAGCCCCGTCGAAGGGGTCGGCGTGGGGGAGGGACTGCCCGCCGAGCGCTGTGCCGCCGTCGGACGGGACCTCGCCGCCCGGCCCGGACGGCTCGCGCTGCTGGTGCTGGGCGACGCCAGTGCGTGCCGCACCCTCAAGGCCCCCGGTTACCTCGACGAACGGGCGGCGCCCTTCGACGCCGAGGTCGCGCGGGCGCTGGCGACGGCGGACACGGCTGCCCTGACGGCGCTGGACGTGTCGCTGTCGCGCGAGCTGAAGGCATCCGGCAGGGCACCGTGGCAGGTCCTCGCGGGCGCGGCCGAGGACGCGGGCCTCGCGGGAGCGCTGCTGTACGAGGACGCGCCGTACGGGGTGGGGTACGTGGCGGCGGCCTGGTCGTAGCGGCGGCCGTCGCCTGGTCGCGTCCGCCGCGACCGGCCGCACGCGCGCCGGCGGACGGCCCGGAGCCGGGTGGCTCGTGACCGTCTGCCGACGCGCGTGCGGCCGTCCGCGCGGCGACGGATGACTCTCAGGAAGCCGGCGGGGGACCGGCGGGCGGGGGGCCGCCCGGGGTGGTTCCCGGTGTGCCTCCGCCTCCGGGCGGGCCGTCGTCGTCCTTGTGGGCGAGGCGTTCCATGGCGCCCTTGGCCTTGCCGGTGCCCGTCTGGATCCGGTCGCTGTACTTGCCCTTGGTCCTCTCGTCGACGGTCCTCGCCACCTTGTCGAGACCGCGATCGATCTTGTCCCCGTGCTGCTGCGCGAGGTCGGAGACCTTGCCCTTCGCCGGTCCCAGTCTGGCCTTCAAGTTGTCCATCAGACCCATGGTTCGCCTTCCCTCACGGGGCGGTCAGGTGCGGGCGCCCTTGTCGGCCTCGTTGTCGACGGCCTCCCCGGCGGACTGCTGCTTGGGGATGCCGACGCCCTCCGCGTCGGCGGCCTCGGCGGGCTCGTCGGCCTCCGCGGAGTCCGGCGCGTTCCGGGGGCCGGAATCGGCCGTCTCCCCGGCCGGTGCCGTCTCCGCCGCAGCCCGCCCGGTGTCCGGGGTGCCGGTCCGTGCCTCCTCGGCCGACGCCTCCTCGGTGGTCTTCGACCTCCGAAGAAGCCGTGCAAAAACGCCCATATCAACTCCATACGTTACTCGTGCGGGCGAAATCCCGCGGCATCCGGTGCGTCCGTTTGCGCGGCCGGGGCCGTGGCCCCGGTGGCCCGGGGAGCGGGGACTTCGCAACGGGCAACGACTCCGGTCCCGCGCCGTCACGTAACTCGTTCGAGGGCAGGGCGAGAGGTTTGGGAGACTGGTGCGGTGAGCAGCACACCCTCCGCCCCCCGCGTCATCGCCGTAGTCGGACCCACCGCAGCCGGAAAGTCCGATCTGGGCGTATTCCTGGCCCAGCGGCTCGGCGGCGAGGTCGTCAACGCCGACTCCATGCAGCTCTACCGCGGGATGGACATCGGCACCGCGAAGCTGACGCCGGACGAGCGCGGCGGAATCCCGCACCATCTGCTCGACATCTGGGACGTGACGGTCACGGCCTCCGTCGCCGAGTACCAGCGGCTGGCCCGCGAGCGGATCGACGCGCTGCTCGCCGAGGGGCGCTGGCCGGTCCTCGTCGGCGGCTCCGGCCTGTACGTCCGCGGGGCCGTCGACAACCTGGAGTTCCCCGGTACCGACCCCGAGGTCAGGGCCCGGCTGGAGGAGGAGCTCGCCGTGCACGGTCCGGGCGCGCTGCACGCCCGGCTGGCCGCGGCCGACCCGGAGGCGGGCCGGGCCATCCTGCCCAGCAACGGACGCCGGATCGTACGAGCCCTCGAGGTGATCGAGATCACCGGCAGGCCCTTCACCGCCAACCTCCCCGGACACGACTCCGTCTACGACACGGTCCAGATCGGCGTGGACGTGGCGCGCCCCGAGCTGGACGAGCGCATCGCCCGCCGCGTCGACCGGATGTGGGAGGACGGTCTGGTGGACGAGGTGCGGTCCCTGGAGGCGCGTGGGCTGCGCGGGGGGCGTACGGCGTCGCGCGCGCTCGGCTACCAGCAGGTGCTCGCGGCGCTCGCCGGCGAGTGCACCATGGAGGAGGCGCGGAGCGAGACCGTCCGTGCCACCAAACGCTTCGCGCGCCGCCAGGATTCATGGTTCAGGCGCGACCCGCGGGTGCACTGGTTGAGTGGGGCTGTGGCGGATCGCACGGAACTTCCGCAGCTCGCGCTGTCGTTGGTCGAACGACCGGTTACAGCCTGATCACGTGATGGCATCGGGACGCCCCGGCCGTCATCCGGGCCTTCGACGGCGTGCCATCATCGAGCTTCGATCGACCGAGTGAGTCCTAGTTGGGAGGGCGCGTGGCGATGGAGGCCGGCCCTCGCGACACCGCACCGAGCACCGAGCACGGCGCCGCCGACGGCGGCGGCCCGGAGCCGGACGGAGCCGCCCTGAGCCCCGACGGCCCCGACGAGGCGCCGGAGGGCGTGACGACGGACGGCCCCGAACCCGCCGAGATGTACGGCGACGAGGTCGAGGTCGAGCTGCGCCCGCAGCGACGGCTGCGCATCTGGCAGCTCGCGCCCATCGTGGGCCTGGCCGCGGTCGGCTCCCTGATGTTCGCCTTCCCGCTCGCCTTCGACTTCGGCGACAGCGGTGCCGTGATCGCGATGCTGGGTCTGCTGATCTGCTCCTGCGCGGCCGGCTGGGGCATGATGGCCGCCCGCCGCGTCGGCTACAGCCTGCCGGGGCTGCCGCAGCGCGGCTCGGGACGCCGTGCCGACTGGCGGATGATCCTCGTGTACGCCCTGGCGGTCGCCGCCGTCGTCGTCCTGGCCGTGTGGCGGGTCGCCCGTCTGCGCGGGTGAACAGGAGCTCACCGGCACACGGGACACGGGCCCACCGGCCCCACTGACCCGGGTCCACCGCCACCCGGCCCCATCGATCCGGGTCCACCGCCACCCGGCCGGACCGTGCCCAGGCGCCCGCCCACGACGGCACGCCGCGCCCACCCCGTACGATCGAGGAATGAGCACGCGGATCGCCTTCCTCAAGGGCCACGGCACCGAGAACGACTTCGTGATCGTCCCGGACCCGGAGAACGCCGTCGAACTGCCCCCCGCTGCCGCAGCCGCCCTGTGCGACCGCCGCGCGGGCATCGGCGGAGACGGTCTGCTGCACGTCGTGCGGTCCGCTGCGCACCCAGAGGCCCGGCACATGGCGGCCGAGGCGGAGTGGTTCATGGACTACCGCAACGGCGACGGCTCGGTCGCCGAGATGTGCGGCAACGGCGTACGCGTCTTCGCCCGCTACCTCCAGCGCGCCGGGTACGCCACCGAGGGAGACCTCGCCGTCGCCACGCGCGGCGGCGTGAAGACCGTCCACCTCGCCAAGAACGGAGACGTCACCGTCGGCATGGGCCGCGCGCTGCTCCCCGAGGGCGACGTCGAGGTGAGCGTCGGCGAGCGCGGCTGGCCCGCGCGGAACGTGAACATGGGCAACCCGCACGCGGTGGCTTTCGTCGCCGACCTCGACCACGCGGGCGACCTGTACACCGCGCCGCCGTTCCGGCCGGCCACCGCCTACCCGGACGGGGTGAACGTCGAGTTCGTCGTCGACCGCGGCCCGCGCCACGTCGCCATGCGCGTGCACGAGCGCGGCTCCGGGGAGACCCGTTCCTGCGGTACCGGCGCCTGCGCCGTCGCCGTCGCCACCGCCCGCCGGGACGGCGCCGACCCGGCCGTCACGGGCACCCCGGTGACGTACACGGTCGACGTGCCGGGCGGCACTCTGGTGATCACCGAGCACCCCGACGGCGAGATCGAGATGACCGGACCCGCGGTGATCGTCGCCGAGGGCGAGTTCGACGCGGAATGGCTCGAGGGGGTGCTCGCCTGAACCACAGCCCGGTCCATGACACTCAGTGCGAAAACGTAAACCCTCGGTCCATCGCTCGAATGGGTGATCCGTTTCACGCTCCGCGAGAGGCGGTCGGCCGCACATGATGGGCTCGATAGCATCAAGCACCGGCCCGGACGGGGGAACGACACCATCCCTTGAGCCGCGTCCGCCCCGGGATGCCCCGTCCGCCGGTCCACGCAGCCGGAGGTGCCCATGAACGCGGAGGCCGTGAATCCAGCGAGCCCGGGACCGGTGCCGCCCGCGACCACCGGCGCCGTCGCTCCGTCCGCGCCCCGCAGGAAGGCCCGCCCCCGGATCGACCTGCGCCGCCTGGGCCGCGCCGCACTGCTCGGCTCCACCGCCCGTGGCCGGCTGCCCGACGCCATCGGCCACGTCGTCGAGGCACACCGCGCCCACCACCCCGACGCCGACCTCGACCCGCTCCGCCGCGCCTACGTGCTGGCCGAGTCCTCGCACCGCGGGCAGATGCGCAAGAGCGGCGAGCCGTACATCACCCACCCCCTCGCCGTCACCCTGATCCTCGCCGAGCTAGGCGCCGAGACCACCACCCTGACCGCGTCCCTCCTCCACGACACCGTCGAGGACACCGACGTCACCCTGGACCAGGTCGGCGAGGAGTTCGGCGCGGAGGTCCGCTACCTCGTCGACGGCGTCACCAAACTGGAGAAGGTCGACTACGGCGCCGCCGCCGAGCCCGAGACCTTCCGCAAGATGCTCCTCGCCACCGGCAACGACGTCCGCGTGATGTCGATCAAACTCGCCGACCGGCTGCACAACATGCGCACCCTCGGCGTCATGCGCCGCGAGAAGCAGGAGCGCATCGCCAAGGTCACCCGCGACGTCCTCATCCCGCTCGCCGAACGGCTCGGCGTCCAGGCGCTCAAGTCCGAGCTCGAGGACCTGGTCTTCGCGGTCATGCACCCCGAGGAGTACGAGCACACGCGTGAGCTCGTCGCCGCGAACGCCGCCCGCGCCCACGACCCGCTGGCCGAGGTCGCCGAGGACGTGCGCGAAGTGCTGCGCGAGGCCGACATCAACGCCGAAGTCCTCATCCGGCCCCGCCACTTCGTCTCCCTGCACCGCGTCTCCCGCAAACGCGACCCGCTGCGCGGCGCCGACTTCGGCCGCCTCCTGGTGCTGGTGCAGGACGACGCCGACTGCTACGCCGTCCTCGGTGAACTGCACACCTGCATGACCCCGGTGGTCTCGGAGTTCAAGGACTTCATCGCCGTACCCAAGTTCAACCTGTACCAGTCGCTGCACACCGCCCTCGCCCGCCCGCAGGACGGCCAGGTCGTCGAGGTCCTCGTCCGCACCCACCAGATGCACAAGGTCGCCGAGGCCGGCGTCGTCGCCCTCGGCAACCCCTACGCCCAGCCGACGGAGGACCAGAGCACGGGCGACGGGGAGCGTGCCGACCCGACCCGGCCCGGCTGGCTGTCGCGGCTGCTCGACTGGCAGCGCGGCGCTCCCGACCCGGACACCTTCTGGTCCACCCTCCGCGAGGACCTCGCCCAGGACCGTGAGATCACCGTCTTCCGCCCCGACGGCGGCACCCTCGGCCTGCCCGACGGCGCGACCTGCGTGGACGCCGCCTACGCCCAGTACGGCGAGGACGCGCACGCGGCCATGGGCGCGCGGGTCAACGGCCGTCTGGCGACCATGAGCACGGTGCTGCGGGACGGCGACACCGTGCAGCTCCTGATGGGGCAGGACCCCGCCTCCGAGCCCTCCAGGGAGTGGCTGGAGCACGCCCGCACACCGGCCGCGCGGATCGCCATCCAACGCCGGCTCGCGGCCCGCCCGGAGCAGACGTCCGCCGAACCGGCGGACGCGCCCCGCACCTCTCCGACCGGTGACGCACCCGCCGCCCGCCCGGCGTCCGACGGACCGGCACCCCGCCCCGCCTCCGCCGACGTCCTCGCCGACCGGCCGGGGGCGGCCGTACGGCTGGCCGGCTGCTGCACTCCCGTACCGCCCGACGAGATCACCGGTTTCGCCGTGCGCGGGGGAGTGGTGACCGTGCACCGCGCGGAGTGCGCCGTGGTGGCGCGCATGAAGGGCGCGGGGCGACCGGAGATCGGCGTGCGCTGGGGGGAGAGCAGCCAGTGCCGGGTCACCCTGCTCGCCGAATCGTTCGGCCGGCCGCATCTGCTGGCCGATCTCACCGAGGCGATGGCCGTCGAAGGCGCCGAGATCGTCTCCGCGACCATCGAGCCGCCCGACCGGCAGCGGGTCCGCCACACCTACACCGTCCTGCTGCCCGACGCGGCACGGCTGCCCGGCCTCATGCGCGCGATGCGGGACGTGCCCGGGGTGTACGACGTGAGCCGGGCGCAGCCGCAGACCACGGCGGTCTGAGCCGCACCGCCCCGACCGGCCGACGGCCGGGGCGTGCCCGCACGGTCGGCCATCGCCTCGCCGTTCCCCCCGGCGCCGCCGGGTCGGCATCTCCGCCCCCCGGCCGGAACGCACCCGTTCGGGTGCCCCGGGCGCGCGTCGGCGTCGCGGCCAGGGTGTGCGCTGATAGCCGTGGGGCATGCTGCACACCCCGCACCCCCCGGCTTCCCGCCCCCGCGCGCGAGCCCGCCGTCGGCTCAGGGCCGCCGCGCTGCTCGCCTCGGCAGTCTCCGTATGCCTGGTCGCCGCGAGCGCCCCGCCGACCCCCCTGGGCGTCGGCGACCGCCTCTACCCGCACCTGGGCAACCCCGGGTACGACGTGGTGGCGTACGACCTCTCCTTCACCTACTCCGGCAGCAACAGCGAGCCGTTGCAGGCCGTCACCGTCATCGACGCCCGGACGACGGCCGGCCTGGACCGGGTCAACCTCGACTTCGCCCACGGCAAGGTCGACTCCGTCGAGGTCGACGGTGAGCCCGCGGCCTTCGCCACCGCCGGTGAGGACCTCGTCGTCACGCCCGAGGACCCGCTCGACGAGGACGAGTGGACGCGGATCACCGTGCGGCACACCAGCGACCCGGTGTACCCGGAGGACCGCGAGGGCGGCTGGGTGCGCACCTCGGACGGGCTCGCCATGGCCAACCAGGCGGACGTCGCCCACCTGGTGTTCCCCTGCAACGACCACCCCTCCGACAAGGCGAGCTTCACCTTCCGCGTCACCGCCCCGGAAGGCCTCACCGCCGTCGCGAACGGCCTGCCGACGGGCGTCGACCGGACGGACGGAACCACCACGTGGACGTACCGGACCGCGCACCCCATGGCCACCGAACTGGCTCAGGTGTCCATCGGCCGCTCCACGGTGCTGCACCGCACCGGCCCGCACGGGCTGCCCGTACGGGACGTCGTGCCGACCGAGCACCGCGCGGCGCTCGAACCGTGGCTGGAGAAGACGCCTGACCAGATCGCCTGGATGGAGGAGAAGGTCGGGCGCTACCCCTTCGAGACCTACGGGCTGCTCATGGCCGACGCCACCACCGGCTACGAGCTGGAGACCCAGACGCTCTCCCTGTTCGAACGGGAGCTGTTCACCGAGCCGGGCTACCCGAAGTGGTACGTCGAGTCGATCATGGTGCACGAGCTGGCCCACCAGTGGTTCGGCAACAGTGTCGGCCCGGCCACCTGGTCCGACCTGTGGCTCAACGAGGGCCACGCCACCTGGTACGAGGCCCTCTACGCGGAGGAGACGGCCGACAAGCCCCTTCAGGCACGGATGAGGGCCGCCTACGGCGCCTCCGACGGCTGGCGCGCCAAGGGCGGACCGCCCGCCGCCCCGAAGCCGCCCACTTCAGGCAGCAAGACCGGCATCTTCCGCGCCAACGTCTACGACGGCGCGGCCCTCGTCCTCTACGCCCTGCGCCAGGAGATCGGCCGCCCCGCCTTCGAGCGCCTGGAGCGGGCCTGGGTCACCCGCCACCGGGACGGCACGGCGACGACCGCCGACTTCGTCCGGCTCGCCTCCGAGACCGCCGGCCGCGACCTGGGCGACTTCCTCCACGGCTGGCTGTACGGAGCGAAGACCCCGCCGATGCCCGGACACCCCGACTGGAAGCCGGTGGCCGGGGAATAAGCCGATGACGAGACGGCCCGTGCCGTGCGACCATCTTGGGGACGGCGCGGTACGGGCCGCGGGAATCTCCCCGGTGGTTCGTGCGTTGTGAAGAGTGTCGCAGCAGCATCGCCGCGCGATTCGTTTCCCCAGCTACGTAAGGATCCAATGACCTCCTCTTCTTCCCCTTCCCAGGACACCAAGCGTCTCGCGCAGACCTACCCCGAGGGCCTTCGGGCCGATGCCCTGATGGAAGAGGACGTCGCCTGGAGCCACGAGATCGACTCGGAGTGGGACGGCGAGCAGTTCGACCGCTCCGACCGCGCGGCTCTGCGCCGGGTGGCGGGCCTCTCCACCGAACTCGAGGACGTCACCGAGGTCGAGTACCGCCAGCTCCGCCTGGAGCGGGTCGTCCTCGTCGGCGTCTGGACCTCGGGCACCGTGCAGGACGCGGAGAACTCGCTTGCCGAGCTGGCCGCCCTCGCGGAGACCGCCGGTGCGCTCGTGCTCGACGGCGTCGTCCAGCGCCGCGACAAGCCCGACGCCGCCACCTACATCGGCTCCGGCAAGGCCGAGGAGCTGCGGGACGTCGTCCTCGAAACGGGCGCGGACACCGTCATCTGCGACGGTGAGCTCAGCCCGGGCCAGCTGATCCACCTCGAGGACGTCGTCAAGGTCAAGGTCATCGACCGCACGGCCCTGATCCTGGACATCTTCGCCCAGCACGCCAAGTCCCGAGAGGGCAAGGCGCAGGTAGCGCTCGCGCAGATGCAGTACATGCTGCCGAGGCTGCGCGGCTGGGGTCAGTCGCTGTCCCGGCAGATGGGCGGCGGCAAGGGCGGCGGCCTCGCCACCCGTGGTCCCGGTGAGACCAAGATCGAGACGGACCGGCGCCGGATCCGCGAGAAGATGGCGAAGATGCGCCGGGAGATCGCGGAGATGAAGACCGGCCGCGAGATCAAGCGCCAGGAGCGCCGGCGTCACAAGGTGCCGTCCGTGGCCATCGCGGGCTACACCAACGCCGGCAAGTCCTCGCTGCTGAACCGCCTCACGGGCGCGGGAGTGCTGGTGGAGAACGCGCTGTTCGCCACCCTCGACCCGACCGTGCGCCGCGCCGAGACGCCGAGCGGCCGCCTGTACACGCTGGCGGACACCGTCGGCTTCGTCCGGCACCTCCCGCACCACCTGGTCGAGGCGTTCCGCTCCACGATGGAGGAGGTCGGCGACTCCGACCTGATCCTCCACGTGGTGGACGGTTCGCACCCGGCTCCGGAGGAGCAGCTGGCCGCCGTGCGCGAGGTGATCAGGGACGTCGGCGCCACCGACGTACCCGAGATCGTCGTGGTCAACAAGGCCGACATGGCCGACCCGCTGGTGCTCCAGCGGCTGCTGCGGGTCGAGAAGCGGTCCATCGCGGTCTCGGCACGCACCGGCCAGGGCATCGACGAGCTGCTCGCCCTGATCGACAACGATCTGCCGCGCCCGTCGGTCGAGATCGAGGCGCTCGTGCCGTACACCCACGGCAAGCTGGTCGCCCGCGCCCATGACGAGGGTGAGGTGATCTCCGAGGAGCACACCCCGGAGGGCACCCTGCTCAAGGTGCGCGTGCACGAGGAACTGGCGGCGGAGCTCACGCCGTACGTTCCCGCGCCGCTCGCCTGAGGTTCCGGCACGGTACGACGACCGAGGGCCCGCCCCTGCCTGGCAGGGGACGGGCCCTCGTCATGTGCTGATCACTGCTCGCCGCGGGTCACTGCCCGCCGTACGCCCGGCTCATGTTCTGGTACATCGCCTCGGCCTCCGGGCCGAGCTGCGGGCCCGCCAGCCAGGTGTTGTCGAGCGGGCCGATCGACGTGTTCGAGACCAGCTTCGTCTCGCCGTCCACCACCCGGAACCAGCCACCGCCGGAGGAACCGCCGGTCATGGTGCAGCCGATGCGGTACATAGTGGGCAGCGACGGGCTCAGCGACAGCCGGCCGGGCCGGTCGACGCACTTGAACATCTTCAGGCCGTTGTACGGCGGGGCCGCCGGGTAACCCCAGGCGCCCATGCTGTTGACCTCGGTCGCGGAGGGTGCGGAGAAGTCCACCTCCAGCGCCGCGCCGACCGTCTCCTCCAGGGACTTGCTGCCCTGCTCCGGCTTCACGTGCAGCACGGAGTAGTCGTGCGCGGCGCCGTCACCGCCGTCCTCCGCGCCGCCCTGGATCCACTGGTTCGACGTCGAGGCCCAGTCGGCCCACCAGGTGCCGTACGGGGCCATCTCGGTGGTCGTCGCGCCCGCCAGCTCCGCCTCGGACTTGCCGAGGTCGTTGTACGAGGGCACGAAGGCGATGTTGCGGTACCAGCCGCCGCTGCCGCCGGCGTGCACGCAGTGTCCCGCGGTCCACACCAGATTGGACTTGCCCGGGTTGTTCACGTCCTTGATGACGGTGCCGGAGCAGACCATCGACCCCTCGGGGGAGTCGAAGAACACCTTGCCGACCGGCGCCGCGTTGTCGTGGTACGGCGTCTTCTCGGCCACGGCCTCGACGGGTGCCGGCTCCGGATCGGTGGCGCCCCGGTCGGCGGCGGTGTCCTTGGTGGTGACCGTCTTGTCGGCCTCCTTCGCGGACCGCATCCGGTCCGGCTTCCACAGGCCCTCGATCACCGGATTGACGAAGTCCTTGGCCTCACTGAGCCACTTGTCCTTGTCCCAGTCCTTCCAGCCGCCGTCCTTCCACCGGTCGACGTCGATGCCGTGCTCCTTGAGCCGGTCCGCGAGATCGCCCGGGAGCTGGACCCCGCCGCCACCGGTGTCGCCGGTGCCGGCCGCCTGGGAAGTGCCGCCGCTGGGCTTCGCGTCGGCCTCGTCCTTCTCCGAACCGCCGCACGCGGTGGCGGTCAGCGCCAGGGCGGTGACCAGGCCGGTGGCGGCGAGGACGGTGCGCCGCCGACGTGGCGCGGCGGGCATGGGTACGGAACGCATGGTGGATCGACCCCCGTTGGAACGTGTGGTTGTGGAACGTGCAGATGTCGTCGAGTGCCGCGCTCAGCCCGCGCTCACTGACCGGCGAACTTGCCGCTCACCGCGTCGAACACGCCCTTGGCCTCCTCGCCCAGCCGCGGACCGGCCAGCCAGCCCGCCGTCACCGGGCCGATCGAGGTGTTGGACACCAGCGCCGGCTCGCCGTCGGAACCGTTCGCGACCCAGCCGCCGCCGGAGGAACCGCCGGTCATGGTGCATCCGATGCGGTACATCGTCGGGTCCGAGGCGCTGATCGACAGCCGTCCGGGCTTGTCCTCGCACTGGAACAGCTTCTGACCGTCGTACGGCGGGGCGGCCGGGTAGCCGATCGCCTTCATGCTCTCGATCTCCGGCACGGCGGGCGCGTCGAAGTCGACCGGAAGCGCCGCACCGACCGTCTCCTCCAGCGACCTGCCGTCGCCGCCCTTCTCCGGCGTCACATGGATGACGGCGAAGTCGTACGAGGCACCGTCGCCACCGGTCGCTCCGCCCTGCTCGATCCACTGGTCCGAGGTCTGCGCCCAGTCGCCCCACCAGACGCCGTAGGGAGCGACGTCCTCCTTGGTGGCGTTCTGCAGTTCCTCGGTCGACATGCCCGCGTCGTTGTACGACGGCACGAAGGCGATGTTGCGGTACCAGCCGCCGTTCTTGCCGGCGTGCACGCAGTGTCCCGCGGTCCACACCAGGTTCGACTTGCCGGGGTTGGCCGGGTCCTTCACGACGGTGGCCGAGCAGACCATCGAGCCCTTGGGCGAGTCGAAGAGCAGCTTGCCGGCCGTGGCGGCGCTGTCGTGGTACTTCGGCGGCACGGCCGCCGCCTGGACGGGCGCCGGCTCCGGGTCGGTGACGCCCTGGTCACCCGTGAGGTCGTTCTCGTCGACCTCCTGGTCCGGCTCCTCGGCGTCCCGCATCCGGTCCGGGTCCCACAGGTCCTCGATGATCGGGTTGACGAAGTCCTGCGCCTCGCGCAGCCAGTCGTCCTTGCTCCAGTCCTTCCAGGCGCCGTCCCGCCACTTGTCGACGTCGATGCCGTGTTCCTTGAGCTTGTCCTTGATGTGGTCCGGGATCCGGATCTCGCCGTTGCCCGCGTCCGCGGCGGACGCGGAGGCCGAGGCGTCGCCGCCCGCCTCGGGGTCGCCGGACTCACACGCGGTGGCGGTGAGCGCGAGCGCCGAGACGAGCGCGACGGCGATCGGTGCGGGGGAGGTCCTGCGCCGCCCGCGCTCGTGTCCGCGCGTGGTGAACGACGGCCGTATGGATCGCATGGTGGTGACTCCCCCTGGTGTGAACTGCATAAGAACGGGCCACACACTATGCGGTCGCTGTGGGGGAGTTCCGACGGTACGGCAACGGTTCGGACACAAGCGGCCTGACCTGGAACGCCCGTTGCGGCGAGGAGCCGGACGATCACCCGTAACCCGGCCGACCGTCCGCGGTTGTAGCGGTGGGGGGCCCGCTGTCCGGGCGCGGCCCCCGTGCCGAGAGCGGCCGGCGAGCCGGACGCGCGGGGACAGCGGGAGGTCGCAGCCGTGGCGAAGAGCGCAGTACGCAGGGGAACCGCGCGGGAGTGTGCTCCGGGACGCGGGCCGGTGCGCGACGCCGCGGCACGCACCGGGGCGAGCGTCCTTCCGGTCGTACCGGTCCGGGCCCGGGGGCTCACCATCGAGGGCGCCGACGGCCGCCGTTACCTCGACTGTGTGTCCGGGGCGGGGGCTCTGCCGCTGGGGCACAACCACCCGGTCGCCCTGCGGGCGATCCGCGAAGTCCTGGACGCGGGCGCCCCCTTGCAGGTCGCCGGCCTCACCACTCCGGTCGAGGAGGCCTTCGTCACCGAACTGATGCGTACGTTGCCGCCCGGACTGGCCGACCGCGCGCGGGTGCGGTTCTGCGATCCGGCCGGGAAGAACCCGGTCGCCACCGCCGCCGGACTGGTCCGTGCGGCCACCGGCCGAACCCGGGTGATCCACTCCACCGACGCGGACCGGGCGGCCGGGACCGGTCTCGCCGACCCGAGGCCGGGAGAGGCGCTGCCCGCCGGAATGCTCCTGGAACCGGTCCGGGGCCGGGACGGCGTGCTCCCCACACCGGACGCCGTGCTGCGCCGCCTGCGCCACGGCACGGCCGAGCGGTCCGTTCCGCTGATCGTCGACGAGACCGAGACCGGTGTCGGGCGGACCGGGGCCTTCTGGGCGGTCGGACACAGCGGTGTCGTCCCCGACGTCCTGGTCCTCTCCAAGGCCATCGGCGGCGGACTGCCCCTCGCCGCCGTGGTGTACCGCGACGACCTGCACACGGAAGAGGGGAGCGCGTTCCGCGGCAATCAGCTCGCCATGGCCGCGGGCGCCGCCACTCTCGCCCACGTCCGCGAGCACGGTCTCGCCGAACACGCCGCGGCCCTGGGCGGCCGGACGCTGGCCCGGCTGCGCGGCCTGGCGGATGACTTCCCGTGCGTGGGCGACGTGCGGGGGCTCGGTCTGATGATCGGCATCGAGCTGACGGCACCGGACGGTACGGCCGACGCCGCCCCGCGCGGCACCCGCCTCAATGCCGCCGCCGCCGTCCAGCGGGAGTGCCTGCGCCGAGGACTGATCGTCGACCTCGCGGGCCCGTCCGGGAACGTCGTACGACTGCTGCCGCCGCTGATCGTCACCGAGGAGCAGATGTCGGCGGTGCTGGACCGCCTCGCCGACGCGGTGCAGGCGGTGCAGCGCGGCCCGAGCGGTCACGCCCCACCGCACGGGGTGCACGCCGCACGCCGGCTGTAGCGACCCGCAGCCCAGGCCCCCGCACGTCACGAGGAACCGCGTTGCACACCACCCCCCCACCGGAACCGGCCGCCACCACGGACGCCGGTCCGTCCGCCGCCGCCCACGCGACGCCCTCCGGCGCCCTGTCCTCCTCCGGGCCGGCTTCCGGCGTCGTTCCCGCGCCCGCGACCCCCGCCGACGCGTCAAGCGGTCCGGACCCGTACGCCGAGGCGCAGGCCGCGGCCGTGGAGAACCTGCTGCGCTGCTGGGCGCGCGAGACCGACGCCCGTGCTCCCGACAACGGCGACCTCGACGTACCGCTGCCGTCGAGCGGTACCGCCCTGGCCGTTCCCGTCCTCTACTGGTCGCCGACGGGATGGCACCGCTTCGGCCTCCCGCGCCTGGCCGACGCGCCCGCCTCGGCCCCACCCGTCGACGCCGTCACCGTCGCCGCGCTGCTCGCACGGGAGAGGGCCGACGGCCGGGAGGCCGACGGAACCGACCTCGTGGCCCGCGTCGCGGACTCCGTCCGTCGTACCGCCGCGATCCTCCGCGAACGGCCGAAGGGCCCGACGCACGCCCCCGGCGCCCGCGACACCGCGGGCACCCTTGCCGCCCCGGACCTCTTCCTCGCCGCCGAACAAGCCCTCGTCCTCGGCCATCCGCTGCACCCCGCGCCGAAGAGCCGGGAGGGCCTCACCGAGGCGGAAGCGCGGCAGTACGCACCCGAACTGCGCGGCGCCTTCCCCCTGCACTGGTTGGCCGTCGCCCCCTCCGTCCTCGCCACCGACTCCGCGTGGACGGAAGGGGGCCGCCCGGTCGCCGCGCCCCGGCTCACCGCGCGCCTCCTCGGCAACGGGGCGGCACCGCCGGACGGACACGCCGTCCTGCCCCTGCACCCCTGGCAGTTCCGCGCCGTACGGCACCGGCCGGAGACCGAGGCACTGCTGGACGCGGGGCTGCTCAGGGACCTCGGCGTCCAGGGCGTCCCCTGGTACCCCACCTCCTCCCTGCGGACCGTCCACCGCACCGGCGCCCCCGCCATGCTCAAGCTCTCCCTGGCCCTGCACATCACCAACTCACGCCGGGAGAACCTCCGCAAGGAACTCCACCGCGGCGTCGAGGTGCACCGTCTGCTGCGCAGGGGCCTGTCCGTTCAGTGGCGGGCCGCCCATCCGTGCTTCGACATCGTCCGGGACCCGGCCTGGCTCGCCGTCGACGGACCGGACGGCAGGCCCGTCCGAGGACTCGACGTCGTTGTGCGGCACAACCCGTTCCGGCCCTCGGACGACGTCTGCTGCGTGGCGGGTCTCGTCGCGCCCCGGCCGGCCGGCCGCGACGGGCCCACCACCCGCGTCCCGCGTTCCCGGCTGGCCGAGCTCGTCACCCGGGTGGCGGGGCGGACCGGCCGTGCCCGCGACGCGGTCGCCGCCGAGTGGTTCCTGCGGTACCTCCACCACGTCGTGCGGCCCGTCCTGTGGCTGGACGCCCACGCCGGGATCGCCCTGGAGGCGCACCAGCAGAACACGCTGCTCCTGTTGGACGCAGACGGCTGGCCCGCCGGCGGCCGCTACCGCGACAACCAGGGCTACTACTTCCGCGAGTCGCGCCGCGCGGAACTCGACGCCCGGCTGCCCGGCATCGGTGAGCACAGCGACACGTTCGTCGCCGACCAGGTCACCGACGAACGCTTCGCGTACTACCTCGCCATCAACAACGTGTTCGGCCTCATCGGCGCCTTCGGCTCCCAGCGACTCGCCGACGAACGACTGCTGCTCGCGGCCTTCCGCCTCTTCCTCGAAGACGCCGCCTCCGGTCCCGGCCCACTGGGCAGTCCGTTGCCCGCACTGCTCCTCGACTCGCCCGTACTCCGCTGCAAGGCCAACCTGCTCACCCGGTTGCAGGGCCTCGACGAGCTGGTCGGGCCGGTGGACACCCAGTCCGTCTACGTCACCATCGCCAACCCGCTGCACGCCTGAGCAAGCCGTTGCGCCTCCCCTCCTCGTCCCCGTCCCCCGAAAGAGCGACACCGTGACTTCCACCGACGCGAGCGCCGACGACACCCTGGACCTGCACCTGCCCGCGGAGTTCATCGCCCTCATCGGGAAGGACGGGAAGGAGAAGGACGGGAGGCGCGCGCCCGACGAGACGCCGCCCCGGCGGACCGGCGGCGACCTGCTCGACCGCGTCACCGACTGGGGCCCGGTCGCCACCGCGGCGGGCGAGTTCCACCTGGTGCCCGTCCACGCCGAGCGGGACCTGCCGCTCATCGGCCGCTGGATGAACGACCCCGCCGTCGCCGAGTTCTGGGAGCTGACCGGACCGCAGCGTGTGACCGAGGACCACGTACGGGCCCAGCTGGCCGGTGACGGCCGCAGCGTCCCGTGCCTCGGCCTGCTGGAGGGGGTGCCGATGAGCTACTGGGAGCTGTACCGCGCCGACCTCGACCCGCTGGCCCGGTACTTTCCCGTACGACCGCACGACACCGGCCTCCACCTGCTGATCGGCGATGCCGCCGACCGCGGCCGGGGCATCGGGACCGCCCTGATCAGGGCCGTCGCCGAGCTCGTCCTCGGCAGGCGGCCCGCCTGCACGCGCGTGCTCGCCGAACCCGACGTCCGCAACCGTCCGTCCGTTGCCGCGTTCCTCGGCGCCGGCTTCCGGTTGTCCGGCGAGATCGACCTGCCCGCCAAGCGTGCCGCCCTGATGATCCGCGACCGGTCCCCGCGGGAGGTGCCGTAACGCCGCGCAGCCCGCTCGCCGACCATTCCGCCCAGGAGCCACCCGTGCCGCCGCCGTCCCCACCGCCCCACCCGCCCCTCGCAGCCGCCTTCCGCACCCGTTTGTCAGTCCCGGGCCGTAGGGTGGTCGCGCTATGACGAAGCCCTCTCTCCCCGAACTCCTGCACGCCGCCGTCACCGCCGTCGGCGGTACGGAGCGTCCCGGCCAGGTGGCCATGGCCGAAGCCGTCGAGGAAGCCATCGACGGCGGCTCCCATCTGCTGGTCCAGGCCGGCACCGGCACCGGCAAGTCGCTGGGGTACCTGGTGCCCGCGCTGGCCCAGGGGCAGCGGGTCGTCGTGGCCACGGCGACCCTGGCCCTGCAGCGCCAGCTGGTCGAGCGCGACCTGCCCCGCACGGTCGACGCGCTCCACCCGCAGCTGCGCCGCCGCCCGGAGTTCGCGATGCTCAAGGGCCGGTCGAACTACCTGTGTCTGCACCGGCTCCACGAGGGAGTGCCGCAGGACGAGGAGGAGGGTCTCTTCGACCAGTTCGAGGCCGCCGCGCCCACCAGCAGGCTGGGCCAGGACCTGCTGCGGATGCGCGACTGGGCGGACGAGACCGAGACCGGCGACCGCGACGACCTGACGCCCGGCGTCTCCGACCGGGCCTGGTCGCAGGTCTCGGTGTCCTCCCGGGAGTGTCTGGGCGCCTCGAAGTGCGCGTACGGCGCGGAGTGCTTCGCCGAGATGGCCCGGGAGCGCGCCAAGCTGTCCGAGGTCGTCGTCACCAACCACGCCCTCCTCGCCATCGACGCCATCGAGGGCGCCCCGGTCCTGCCGCAGCACGAGGTGCTGATCGTCGACGAGGCACACGAACTGGTCTCCCGGGTCACCGGGGTCGCCACCGGTGAACTGACCCCCGGCCAGGTCAACCGGGCGGTGCGCCGGGCCGCGAAGCTGGTCAACGAGAAGGCCGCCGACCAGCTCCAGACCGCCGCCGAGGGCTTCGAGCGGCTGATGGAGCTGGCGCTGCCCGGCCGCCTGGAGGAGATCCCGGAGGACCTCGGCTACGCGCTGATGGCGCTGCGTGACGCCTGCCGTACGGTCATCTCCGCGATCGGCGCGACCCGGGACAAGTCCGTGCAGGACGAGGACGCCGTGCGCAAGCAGGCACTCGCCTCCGTGGAGTCCGTGCACGACGTGGCGGAGCGCATCACGAACGGCTCCGAGTGGGACGTCGTCTGGTACGAGCGGCACGACCGCTTCGGCGCCTCCCTGCGCGTCGCCCCCATGTCCGTGGCGGGCCTGCTGCGGGAGAAGCTCTTCGCGGACCGCTCGGTCATCCTGACCTCCGCCACCCTGAAGCTGGGGGGCGACTTCAACGGCGTCGGGGCCTCACTGGGCCTCGCCCCCGAGGGCACCGAGGGCGAGGACGTGCCCCAGTGGAAGGGCGTCGACGTCGGCTCGCCCTTCGACTACCCCAAGCAGGGCATCCTGTACGTCGCCAAACACCTGGCCCGCCCCGCCCGGGACGGTGACCGCGGTGACATGCTCGACGAGCTCACCGAGCTGATCCAGGCGGCCGGCGGACGCACGCTGGGCCTGTTCTCCTCGATGCGTGCGGCCCAGCTGGCCGCCGAGGAGCTGCGCTCCCGCATCCCGGAGTACCCGATCCTGCTCCAGGGCGAGGAGACGCTCGGCGAGCTGATCAAGAACTTCGCCGCCGACCCGGAGACCTGTCTCTTCGGCACGCTGTCGCTCTGGCAGGGCGTGGACGTCCCCGGGCCGAGCTGTCAGCTGGTCGTGATGGACAAGATCCCGTTCCCGCGGCCGGACGACCCCTTGATGAGCGCCCGCCAGAAGGCGGTGGAGGAGGCCGGCGGCAACGGCTTCATGGCGGTCGCCGCCACGCACGCCGCGCTGCTGATGGCGCAGGGCGCGGGGCGTCTCGTACGGGCGTCGGGCGACCGCGGTGTGGTCGCCGTACTGGACCAGCGACTGGCCACGGCGCGGTACGGGAGCTATCTGAAGGCCTCACTGCCCGACTTCTGGTTCACCACGGACCGCAATCAGGTCCGCAAGTCGCTCGCCGCGATCGACGCGGCGGCCCGGCGGACGGAGTCGGAGGGCGACTGAGTACCGGGCCGTGCGCTGTGCGGAGGCCGGACGGGCGCCCGCACAGCGCGGGGCCCCGGAACCGGCGCAGAGGTTCCGGGGCCCGGTCGGGTCGGCGGGTCGCTGTCTCGCGTACCCGCCCGCCGTGGCGCTCAGACGCGACGCAGTACGGCCACCACCTTGCCGAGGATGGTCGCGTCGTCACCCGGGATCGGCTCGTACGCCGCGTTGTGCGGGAGCAGCCACACGTGGCCGTCCTCCCGCTTGAAGCGCTTGACGGTGGCTTCACCGTCGAGCATCGCGGCCACGATGTCGCCGTTCTCGGCGACCGGCTGGCGGCGGACCGTGACCCAGTCGCCGTCACAGATGGCGGCCTCGATCATCGAGTCGCCGACGACCTTCAGGACGAACAGCTCGCCGTCGCCGACCAGCTGCCGGGGCAGAGGGAAGACGTCCTCGACGGACTCCTCGGCGAGGATCGGGCCACCGGCGGCGATGCGTCCGACGAGCGGCACGTACGACGCGGCGGGCTTGCCGGCGGTGTCCGTGGGCTGCACGGGGGCGGCCTGGTCGGAGCCGCGAACCTCGTAGGCGCGCGGGCGGTGCGGGTCGCGACGCAGGAAACCCTTGCGCTCGAGTGCCATCAGCTGGTGCGCGACGGATGAGGTACTGGAAAGGCCGACGGCCTGGCCGATCTCGCGCATCGACGGGGGGTAGCCGCGCCGCTGCACGGAGTCGCGGATGACTTCGATCACCCTGCGTTGCCGGTCGGTCAGTCCCGAGCTGTCCGCCCGGATGCCGGGAGGTCGGCCCGGCAGGGAGCGCTTGTGCGCCTCTGGACTCGCGGCGTCGCTCATCGCGTGCATCGGCTCAGGTCGGCCCTGGGGGCGGTCCTGGGCAGTGATGGCGGCACTGTCGGCGGTGGTGGTCACGTCGGCCCCTCTCGATGGTCTCCCTGCTGCCCAACGGTAGTAGCTTTCGAAAGGTTGCGCCAAACACACGTTCGAGTGAAAAAACGCGAATCGCTCGCCTGTATTGCGTGTCTGGGTGTATGGCTACCGCGATGCCCGACGGACAAAAGCGCTCATTGCTGTACTCTTCACCGCCGTGGTGACAACCTCGGGGATGTCGCTCCAGTCTGCCATCCGGCATCCCGTTCGACGGTGCGGGTCCCTCCATCTGTGCGGTAGTCCCACGCCCCCTCCCCGTGGCGGCCACGGTATCTCCGCATGCCCTCGCCGGATACGGCCGTGCGTGTGCATGTGTGTGCGTGTGCGCGCAGGTGCGTGTGTACGGCCGCGGGGTCGTCGCGCCCGTGCGGGTCCGTGCGGGTCGGCGCGACACGCGTGCAGGGCGTGTATGTATGAGCCAATCCCCACATCTAGTGGTTGGATTGCGGGAGCAGCCCACAAGTTGTGGTCCCCCGGGTCTTCGAGCCCGCCGCGATCGCCTATGCTTGGGGCTGCTTCGAGGGGCCTGAAAGGTCCTTCGTGGCTATTGGGTCTGCTGTGAGGAGGGTTCGGAGTTCATGCACTGCCCCTTCTGCAGGCACCCCGACAGTCGTGTCGTCGACAGCCGCACCACCGACGACGGCACGTCGATCCGCAGGCGCCGCCAGTGTCCCGACTGCTCCCGTCGTTTCACGACCGTGGAGACGTGCTCGCTCATGGTGGTGAAGCGGTCCGGGGTCACCGAACCGTTCAGCCGCACCAAGGTGATCAACGGCGTGCGCAAGGCCTGCCAGGGCCGGCCCGTCACCGAGGACGCGCTCGCGCAGCTCGGCCAGCGGGTCGAAGAGGCGGTGCGGGCCACCGGAAGTGCCGAGCTGACCACCCACGACGTGGGGCTGGCCATCCTCGGCCCACTGCAGGAACTCGATCTGGTCGCCTATCTGCGATTCGCCTCCGTCTACCGGGCGTTCGACTCGCTCGACGACTTCGAGGCGGCGATCGCGGAGCTCAGGGCGGCGACTGGGCGTCCCGGCGCGGACGGCGACGGCGACGCCGGTGCGGGGAGCCAGGAGAACGACCGCGGGTCCACGGGGGCGGCACAGGTCCCCGAGCCCGCAGGCGCCGCCGACTGACCGGCGGGCCGGACCCGGACTTCGGCGCCCGGGCCCGGCCGGTCGGCGGCGAATGAGAAGACCTGTCGCGGGCGGAGCGAGAGACGCCCGCGACACCAGACAGAACACCGTGCCACGGGAACAATCGGGGCACTTCAGGGCGTTTTCGCCCGTACAGGGAGGCGGCATGACAGAGACGGCGAGCGGTCCGGCACGGAGTTCCCGCGCCAAGGCCACCAAGGCGGGCAAGGGACTCCGCGTCGAGCGCGTCCACACCACTCCCGGCGTCCACCCCTACGACGAGGTGGCCTGGGAGCGTCGTGACGTCGTCATGACCAACTGGCGCGACGGCTCGGTCAACTTCGAGCAGCGTGGCGTCGAGTTCCCCGAATTCTGGTCGGTGAACGCGGTCAACATCGTCACCAGCAAGTACTTCCGGGGCGCCGTCGGCACCCCGCAGCGCGAGGTGAGCCTGAAGCAGCTCATCGACCGCATCGTGAAGACGTACCGGAAGGCCGGTGAGGACCACAAGTACTTCGCCTCGCCCGCCGACGCCGAGATCTTCGAGCACGAGCTGGCCTACGCCCTCCTGCACCAGATCTTCAGCTTCAACAGCCCGGTCTGGTTCAACGTCGGCACGCCCCAGCCGCAGCAGGTCTCCGCCTGCTTCATCCTGTCCGTCGACGACTCCATGGAGTCGATCCTCGACTGGTACAAGGAAGAGGGCATGATCTTCAAGGGCGGCTCGGGCGCCGGCCTGAACCTGTCCCGCATCCGCTCCTCCAAGGAGCTGCTCTCCTCCGGCGGCAACGCCTCCGGCCCGGTCTCCTTCATGCGCGGCGCCGACGCCTCCGCCGGCACCATCAAGTCCGGTGGTGCCACCCGCCGCGCCGCGAAGATGGTCATCCTCGACGTCGACCACCCCGACATCGAGGACTTCATCCAGACCAAGGTCAAGGAGGAGGAGAAGATCCGCGCCCTGCGCGACGCGGGCTTCGACATGGACCTGGGCGGCGACGACATCACGTCCGTCCAGTACCAGAACGCCAACAACTCGGTCCGCGTGAACGACACGTTCATGAAGGCCGTGCAGGACGGCGGCAAGTTCGGCCTCACGTCCCGCATGACCGGCGAGGTCATCGAGGAGGTCGACGCCAAGGCGCTCTTCCGCAAGATGGCCGAGGCCGCCTGGGCCTGCGCCGACCCGGGCATCCAGTACGACGACACCATCAACCACTGGCACACCTGCCCGGAGTCCGGCCGCATCAACGGCTCGAACCCCTGCAGCGAGTACATGCACCTGGACAACACGTCCTGCAACCTCGCCTCGCTGAACCTGATGAAGTTCCTGAAGGACGACGGCAAGGGCAACCAGTCCTTCGACGTCGAGCGCTTCTCGAAGGTCGTCGAGCTCGTCATCACCGCGATGGACATCTCCATCTGCTTCGCGGACTTCCCGACGCAGAAGATCGGCGAGAACACCCGCGCTTTCCGCCAGCTCGGCATCGGCTACGCCAACCTCGGCGCCCTGCTGATGGCGACCGGCCACGCGTACGACTCCGACGGCGGCCGCGCCCTGGCCGGCGCCATCACCTCCCTGATGACCGGCACGTCGTACAGGCGCTCCGCCGAACTGGCCGCGATCGTCGGCCCGTACGACGGCTACGCCCGCAACGCGCAGCCGCACCTGAGGGTCATGAAGCAGCACGCCGACGAGAACGCCAAGGCCGTCCGCATGGACGACCTGGACACGCCGGTCTGGGCCGCCGCCACGGAGGCCTGGCAGGACGTGCTGCGCCTCGGTGAGAAGAACGGCTTCCGCAACTCCCAGGCGTCCGTCATCGCCCCGACCGGCACCATCGGTCTCGCGATGTCCTGCGACACCACCGGCCTCGAGCCCGACCTCGCCCTGGTCAAGTTCAAGAAGCTGGTCGGCGGCGGCTCGATGCAGATCGTCAACGGCACCGTCCCGCAGGCCCTGCGCCGCCTGGGCTACCAGGAGGAGCAGATCGAGGCGATCGTCGCCCACATCGCCGAGCACGGCAACGTGATCGACGCCCCCGGCCTCAAGCACGAGCACTACGAGGTGTTCGACTGCGCCATGGGCGAGCGCTCCATCTCCGCGATGGGCCACGTCCGCATGATGGCCGCCATCCAGCCGTGGATCTCCGGTGCCCTGTCCAAGACGGTCAACCTGCCGGAGTCGGCGACCGTCGAGGACGTCGAAGAGGTCTACTTCGAGGCGTGGAAGATGGGCGTCAAGGCGCTCGCCATCTACCGCGACAACTGCAAGGTCGGCCAGCCTCTCTCCGCCAAGAGCAAGTCGGTCAAGGACACGGAGAAGGCGGAGATCACCGAGAAGACCGAGGCGGCCATCCGCGAGACGGTCGAGAAGGTCGTCGAGTACCGCCCGGTCCGCAAGCGCCTGCCGAAGGGACGCCCCGGCATCACCACGTCCTTCACCGTCGGCGGCGCCGAGGGCTACATGACCGCCAACTCCTACCCGGACGACGGTCTCGGCGAGGTCTTCCTGAAGATGTCCAAGCAGGGCTCGACCCTCGCGGGCATGATGGACGCCTTCTCCATCGCGGTCTCCGTCGGCCTCCAGTACGGCGTTCCGCTGGAGACGTATGTCTCGAAGTTCACCAACATGCGCTTCGAGCCGGCCGGCATGACGGACGACCCGGACGTGCGGATGGCGCAGTCGATCGTCGACTACATCTTCCGCCGCCTGGCGCTGGACTTCCTGCCCTTCGAGACGCGGTCCGCGCTCGGCATCCACTCCGCCGAGGAGCGCCAGCGCCACCTGGAGACCGGTTCGTACGAGCCGTCCGACGACGAGCTCGACGTCGAGGGCCTGGCCCAGTCGGCGCCGCGCGCCCAGGAGCTGAAGGCCGTCGTCACGCCGAAGGCCGAGGTCGAGGCGGCCAAGCCCGCTCCGCAGCAGGCGCACACCAGCGCCGAGCTGGTGGAGATGCAGCTGGGCATCCAGGCCGACGCCCCGCTGTGCTTCTCCTGCGGTACGAAGATGCAGCGCGCCGGTTCCTGCTACATCTGCGAGGGCTGCGGCTCGACGAGCGGCTGCAGCTGACCTGTAGTGCGCGATGTGTAAGGGGCGTCCACCCCGGTGGACGCCCCTTACACATGCACAGCGCCGTCAGGACCGGCGCATCGCGCCCATGGTGGCGGCGAAGGCCGCGGGGTCGCCCTCGAAGCCGTGCACGCCGGCCCGGAACTCCCACGCCCCCGTCTCGCCCCGCACGAACTCCGCGACCGTCGCCGCGGTCGCGCCCAGGACTCCGCCGAAGTCGTCCGTGGCCAGGTCGGTGTAGCCCTCCCGGATGCGCAGGCCCGGGTTGGTCACGTCACCGAAGGTCCGGCCCTCGGTGCGCTGCTGGATCGCGACCCCGACCACCACGCGCGCGTACCGTGCGTCGAGCCGCTCCAGCTCCAGGATCATGACCTCGTCGAAGCCGAAGCCCTTGCCGTCCTGGCTGTCCCGGTTGAGATAGATGGTGCCGTCGGGGGAGCGGCTGTCGTGGTGCACCACGTAGGCGGGAGCACCGTACGGGTCGTCGGCCAAGTAGGTCCCGGCGACGACATCCAGGTCGGCGGGTGGCTGCCCCGCCGGGTTCGGATCCCACCGCAGCGCGACCTCGACCTTGCCCATGCCTTTGCTGAGGCCGTTCACAGACTTCCCCTTCCAGGTCCCCGCCCCTGCCCGGCCACCTCAACTGCCGAGCGGTGACGGCCGGTTGTCCATCCTGCCACGCACGGCGACGCCGGTGCGGGCAAGCGGTCCGCCGGACAGTGACCGGTGCCACGTTCCTGGCCTTACGATGGCGCGGTGCTGGTCAAGTGGATTCGCTGCACCGTGGTGGACCGCCGGGGGTTCGAGCGGGGGCAGCGAAAGTGGGCGGGGCTTCCGGGGGAGCCGGGTTTTCGGGGGCAGGGGGGCGGCTGGAGCCGGGGACGACCGGACGTGGCGCACGTCTTCGCCTTCTGGGAGAGCCGTGCCTTCTACGACTCCTTCATGGCCCGCTCCCACGACCGGCTCGCCTCGGCCCAGGCGGGCACCTTCAAGGACGCGCAGGTCAGGCTCTTCGACCACCGCTTCGACGTGAAAACCGGATTCGAACCCCGCTTCGCGGACGCCGACCTGCTGCGGGTGGCGCTCTGCCGCGTGCACGAGGAGCGGGCCGAGCACTACGTCCTCATGCAGGAGAAGGTCTGGAACCCGGCGATGGCCGGCTCGCCCGGCATGATCCGCGGGATGTTCGGCGAAGCGCCGGGGAACGAGTACCTGGTGCTGTCCATGTGGCGGTCGGCCGCCGAGCACGGCAAGTACCGCACCGAGCGGGTGGAGCGGCTCGCCCTGCGCGCCCAGACGGAGGCCGACATCGCGGCGCTGACGGGGGACATCGTGCGGCTGGAACCCTCCTGGACCGTCTGAGGGTACGGCCGGCACCCCCGGTGACGACGTGCGAGCCGTGACGACACCAGGTGTGAGAAGTATGTGACGTACGCCGTACGGGGCCCCCTCGAGTGCTCAATTCCGCCCGTCTCGATCTAGGGTTCAAGGCATGGCACGACCACGGCGCATCGTTCTGGTCCGGCACGGCGAGTCGACCGGCAACGTCGACGACTCCGTGTACGAGCGCGAACCCGATCACGCCCTCGCCCTCACCGAGCAGGGCCGGGCGCAGGCGGAGGAGACCGGGAAGGCGCTGCGCGAGGTGTTCGGCCGTGAGCGGGTCAGCGTGTACGTCTCCCCGTACCGCCGCACGCACCAGACGCTGCACGCCTTCCACCTGGATCCTGGGCTGATACGGATCCGGGAGGAGCCCCGGCTGCGTGAGCAGGACTGGGGGAACTGGCAGGACCGTGACGACGTGCGCCTGCAGAAGGCCTACCGGGACGCCTACGGCCACTTCTTCTACCGCTTCGCCCAGGGCGAGTCCGGTGCCGACGTGTACGACCGGGTCGGTGGCTTCCTGGAGAGCCTGTTCCGCAGTTTCGAGGACCCCGACCATCCGCCGAACGTGCTCCTGGTCACCCACGGTCTGGCCATGCGGCTGTTCTGCATGCGGTGGTTCCACTGGACGGTCGCGGAGTTCGAGTCGCTGTCGAACCCCGGGAACGGCGAGATGCGGATGCTCGTTCTCGGTGAGGACGGCAAGTACAGCCTTGACCGGCCCTTCGAACGCTGGCGAGATCCGGAACCGTACGGGACCACCGGATAGAGTGGCGAGGCGATGACCGCTCATTCAACTCCCGACGGGCGCCTGGACCGCGCCCTCTCCAGCCTGCGCGGACTGTCGGTGGGGGACGCGCTGGGATCACAGTTCTTCGTGCCCGCCAACTACCCGCTGCTCAAGGACCGTGCGCTGCCGCCCGGCACCTGGCAGTGGACGGACGACACGGAAATGGCCTGTTCCGTGGTCTCCGTCCTGGCCACCCACCACCGCATCGACCAGGACGCGCTGGCCCACTCCTTCGCCCACCACCACGACTTCGACCGCGGCTACGGTCCCGCGGTCAACCGGCTGCTGCGCCTGGTCCGCGAGGGCGGTGACTGGCGGGAGCTCGCCGCCGCGCTGTTCAACGGCCAGGGATCCTGGGGCAACGGTGCGGCGATGCGCATCGCCCCGTTGGGTGCCTGGTACGCGGACGACCCGGAACAGGCCACCCACCAGGCGGAGATCTCCGCCTACCCCACGCATCAGCACCGTGAGGCGGTGGTCGGTGCCATGGCGGTCGCCGCTGCCGCCGCGCTGGCCGCGGACCCCGGCGGGTCTCCCACCGCGCACGCGCTCCTGGACGGCGTGATCGCGCTGGTGCCGAAGAGCGCGGTCGCCGCCGGGCTGCGACGTGCCCGGGACATGCTCGACTACGGCGATGCCGCGACCGTCGCGGCCGTACTGGGCTGCGGCAGGCGTACCACCGCCCACGACACCGTTCCCTTCGCCCTCTGGTCGGCCGCGCGGGCCCTCGGGGACTACGAGCGTGCCTTCTGGACGACCGCCCAGGTCGGCGGGGACGTGGACACCACGTGCGCCATCGTGGGCGGCGTGGTCGCCGCGGGCGAGGCGGGTGCTCCGCCGGCCGGCTGGGCGGAGCGGGTCGAGGCTCTGCCCGGGTGGATGTCCACGACCCCGTAGCCACGCTCCGTGCATGCCGGGAACTCTGCGTGACCGCTGTCCGTTCTCATGACATCCGCCGTGCGAGGCCAGGCAGCCTCGTACGGGGCCGGGATGCCGGAGAAGGGGGAAGCGGGGGAGATGGAAGCGCTGTGGATGCCGCTCGTCGCGCTGCCGCTCTCGGTGTTCCGCGCGCGGTCTGGCGTGCGGGCGGGAGGGGGCGGACCGGGCTGGCACCGGCCGGCCGGGCATCGGGGGGCAGGCGTGCCGCCCGCCGATGCGATCCGCCCGGCCGCCGGTACCCCGGAGTCAGCCGATCCCCGGACCGGCCGAGCCGGACAGGGCCTCCAGGTCGCTCCTGCGTACCCGGATCACCAGCCACGCCGTGGCCAGGGCGAGGACGGCCATGGCCGCGGCCGGGACGAAGGCCGCCGAGATGCCCTGGGCCAGCACGTCGTGCCCCCAGGGTGCCGGCAGCTGCTGTGTCCGGGCGAACTCCGCCTTCTGCTCCGCCGAGCCGTCGGCGAGGAAGTCCGGCACCTGCTTCTCCGCCTCGTTCCTGCTGGCCGTGCCGAAGACCGTCGTCAGGATGGCGAGACCGATCGATCCGCCCACCTGCTGCATCGTGTTGAGCAGACCGGACGCGGCGCCCGCCTCGTGCGGGGCGACCCCGGAGACGGCGGTCAGTGTCAGCGTCACGAAGTTCAGCCCCATGCCGAACCCGAAGATCAGCATCGGGCCGAGGACGCCGCCGACGTACGAGCTGTCGGAGCTGATCAGGGCCTGCCAGCCGAGGCCGATCGCGGCGAGCGTCGAGCCCGCGATCATGAACGGCTTGGGGCCGAAGACCGGCAGGAACCGCTGGGACAGGCCCGCACCCAGCGCGATCACCACCGTGACCGGCAGGAAGGCCAGGCCGGCTTCGATGGGGGTGTAGCCCAGCACGTTCTGCACGAACAGCACGATGTAGAAGAACATGCCGAACATCGCCGCGGCCAGGCTCAGCATGATCACGTACGTGCCGGAGCGGTTGCGGTCGGCGAACATCCTCAGCGGGGTGATCGGCTCCTTGGCCCGTCGCTCGATGAACACGAAGGCCAGCAGCAGGACCACGGCGGCCGCGAAGGAGCCGATGGTCAGGTTGTCCCGCCAGCCCTCGTCCGCGGCGCGGATGAAGCCGTAGACGAGGGACGCCATACCCGCCGTCGAGGTCACCGCCCCGGCTATGTCGAAACGGCCGGAGTGCCGTTCGGACTCGTTGATGTACAGCGGGGTGAGCACGGCGATCAGTACGCCGATGGGCACGTTGACGAAGAGGACCCAGCGCCAGTCGAGCCACTCGGTGAGCATGCCGCCCGCCAGCAGACCGATGGCGCCACCGCCCGCCGACACTGCAGCGAAGACACCGAAGGCCCGGTTGCGTTCCGGTCCTTCGGGGAAGGTGGTGGTGATGAGGGCCAGCGACGTGGGCGACGCGATCGCGCCTCCCACACCCTGCAGGACGCGAGCCGCCAGCAGCTGCCAGGGTTCCTGGGCGAAGCCACCGAGCAGCGAGGCGAAGGTGAACAGCAGGATGCCGGTCATGAAGACCCGGCGCCGGCCGAGGATGTCACCGGCCCGGCCGCCGAGCAGCAGCAGACCGCCGAAGGTGAGCGTGTAGGCGCTGACGACCCAGGTGAGGTCGGTGGTGCTGAAGCTGAGCGCTTCTTGAATGTGCGGGAGGGCGATGTTCACAATCGTCGCGTCGAGTACCACCATGAGTTGGCAGGCCGCGATGACCGTGAGCGCGATGCCGGGGCGCCCCTCCCGGCGGGCAGCTCCCGGCTTCTGGTCCGGTATCAGAGAGGTTGTCACTATGTGTCCCCCACGAACGATTTAGTGAACGCTCGCGTTCACTGTTGCTTCAACGTTAGTGACTCCCGGACAGTGAACGCAAGCGTTCACTTGTTGGGCTGTCGTGCGGTCCGTCCCCCGCTGTGGCCGCCCGGCGCGCTCTGCGTCCCCGAAAACCCGTTGTCCCCGCTCATTGGAGACCTTCGACATGGTTGCTTCACGCTGGGGGGCCGCCTCCGCCCGGACGACGCCCTCCCGTCGGCGTGGTGCTGTCCTGGAACGTGCGATCCTCGACGCCGCGCTGGAGCAGCTCGGAACCGTCGGCTGGAACGGTCTGACGATGGAGGGCGTGGCCGCCGGCGCGCAGACCGGCAAGGCGGCCGTCTACCGCCGCTGGCCGTCCAAGGAGGACCTCGTCGCGGACGCGCTGCGGTCCGGGCTGCCGCGCTTCGACACGGTGCCGGACCTGGGGAGTGTGCGCGACGACCTGCTGGCGCTCTGTCGCAGAGCGCGCGACGCGATGTTCTCGCGCCCGGGATTCGCCTTGCGGTCAGTCATTCACGAATGCGACAGCGTGCAGGCGGAACGCTTCCATGCGGTGATCTTCAAGGGAGTGATCGAGCCGACCCTCGCGATGCTCCGCGAGGTCATCACCCGTGGAATAGAGCGGGGTGAAGTGCGACGCGACGCAGCGAACGCATACGTCTTCGACGCCATCCCGGCAATGATGATGTACCGCTCCAAGGTTTGTGGAAGCGAATGGACGGACCAGGAGATCGAGGAAATGATCGACCGGATGATGGTGCCGCTGCTGCGGCCCGACGGCACCTGATCCCCGGGCGGCACGGACCCAGGCCAGTTTGGGGAACCGGGGTGTCGCCGGCGGTTCGGGGCGGCGTAGGCTAAGGGCGTCATGCCCTACGAACCGCCTACCCACACAGTCGAGCGCTCACTCCGCGCCACGACCGGAGCGAAGATCATTGCCGGTGTCGACGAGGTGGGGCGCGGCGCGTGGGCCGGGCCGGTCACGGTCTGTGCCGCGGTTACCGGCTTGCGACGGCCCCCGGTTGGCCTCACCGACTCCAAGCTGCTCACCATCAAGCGGCGCACCGAACTCGCCGAGGAACTGCGGACCTGGGTGACGTCTCACGCCCTCGGGCACGCCTCGCCGGAAGAGATCGACGCCATGGGGATGACCGCCGCGCTTCGACTGGCGGCGGTGCGCGCTCTGGAGGGTCTGCCGATCCGCCCCGACGCCGTCATCCTCGACGGCAAGCACGACTACCTCGGGGCGCCCTGGAAGGTCCGTACGGTGATCAAGGGCGACCAGTCCTGTGTGGCTGTCGCGGCCGCCTCGGTGCTCGCTAAGGTCCAGCGCGACAAAATGATGGCCGAACTGGGTATCGACCATGCAGACTTCGCTTTCGCGGACAACGCCGGATACCCGTCTCCCGTGCACAAGGCCGCACTGGAGGAGCGGGGGCCCACCCCGCACCACCGGTTGTCGTGGGCGTATCTTGATGCGCTGCCCCAGTGGCGGCACCTCAAGAAGGTCCGCAGTTGGGTGGATGGAAGCGTTCCGGAAATCGAGGGCCAGCTCGGATTCGATTTCTGACCGCTCCGCTCGCAGGCACGTGCCACCCGCCGACGCGAGCCGCACCAACGTTTGATAAATATCAGCCCATGCCTCTCATTCCCGAGGAGCCTCAGATTCACGAGAAGGCCCAGGGTCCCCGCGCCACTCCGGCCAGCGGCCGCACCGCGCCGACCCCTCGCCCCGTACCCGGCCCCCGCCCCGCGGCTCCGCCGCGCCCCGGCCGTCCCGGTCCCGCGCGGCCGGCGCCGCCGGCGCAACGCGCGTCGCGTGACTCGTCCGCCGCCAAGCCCGGCCCGTCAGGCCCGGCTGCGCCGGCCGCCGCCCCGGCCAGTGTGCAGATCCAGCTGATCCCGGCTTCTCCCGAGGGCGCGCTCGACGCGGCCGAGGAGGCCGTGGACCTGCTGCTGGACTCGGGCCGCACCCCCGGTGACGTGCTGGTGATCACCACTGGCGATCCGCACCCGTGGGCCGCCCACGAACTCTCCTTCGGTGACGCTGCCTACTGGGCGCAGCACGACGCCGGCGACGACGTCTTCTACGCGGACGCCGCCGTCGCGAGCCGTGCCACGTCGCGGCCGGTGGTCGTGGTGGCGCTCAACGGCGGTCCCGAGGCCTCCGCCGTCACCGCCCTGTCCGCGGCACACGCCCGGGCCGGCGCCCTGCTGATCGTCTGCGGTGACCCGCAGCGCATCAACTCGGTGCTGGGCGCGGGCGTTTGAGTCCGCTCGGCCGGGGGTGCCGGACACCGGTGTGATGCGGGGCCGCTCCGTCGGCCCCGCACGGTGCGGGGCTCCTCATGCCCGGGTGGCCGCCGTGCTCCTCGCACCGCGAGGGCCGCTGTCAGTCTCTTCCACGGACCTGACGCCGCACAGCACTCCGTGGCGCGGTGCTCGGGTGCACCGTGCCCGTGGGGGTCAGCGGGCCGCCGCGCGACGCAGTACGTCCGAGGCGACGCCGCCGGTACGCGGTGGCGGGAGCGGTGCCTGAGACGTGGCGAACGGCTCCGGTGCCGAGGCGGCGTTGGGCCGACGGCCGCCGCGGCCTTCGCCCAGGACCTGCCAGCCGTCCCGGGTCAGCGTGATGTACGCGCCGCAGCGCAGCCCGTGCAACGTGCACGCGTCCCGCAACCCCCACATCCACGCGCCGTCCTCCTCCGTCCAACGTGCGTCGCCCTCACGGCAGTAGAGCAGCACGGCGGTGCGCACCGGAGTGCGGCGCCGCAGATCGTGCGGGATGACGCGACGCAACTGGGCGAGCAGCGCGTTGCGGAACATCCAGCCGTCGGCCGCGGCCCGGCGGCTGGTGAACGAGGCGCTGGCACGCAGTCGTTCGTCGGGATCGAGCACGGCCACGATCGCGGTCGCGGGCCCCGGGCGGTGTCGCGAATGGAGTCCGCTGACGACCTCTCGCGGATTGCGCAGCAGTGGGATTCCGGCGGCGGCCCACTCCGCCGGTTCGAGCATACGAGTGGCGGTTGCGGCGGACGACGACAAGGATGCCGCCGGGGACGGAGCGAATCCGAAGGTCACGTTCCTCCCTTCGGCTACGCGCCCACACTGCGGGCGGGGTCGGATTCGGGGGAGCGCGCACCGCAGTGAAGCCCTGCCGGATCACGGACGAGCCGTGCGGGGAGCGGACTTCAATTCTTCCTGTCGAACTGGGATGCGGCAACGAGCAATTGGGGCCGACGACCGTTATCGGATGATGCGCGTCCTATATCCCTACCCAGAGCGCGGGCGGGTGACGCGCGGAACGCACCACCGGCAGCCGCGCGAGGCCCTGGCCCCGCGAAGCGCGCTCGCGGCGGGTGTCACCCCTGCACAGCCAGGACCAGCGGCAACACCTCCTGAGCGCCCGCGCGGCGCAGCAGTCGGGCCGCCACCGCCAGGGTCCAGCCGGTCTCAGTACAGTCGTCCACGAGCAGGACCGGGCCGTCAAGACCGTCCAGGGTGGCGGCGAGGGCCGGCGGCACCGTCAACGCGCCGTCGAGTGCCTTGAGCCGCTGCGCGCTGTTGCTGCGGGACGCCGTGGGCGCCGCGCCCGTGTACTCGACCGAGCCGAGCAACGGCAGCCTTCCGACCTGGGCGATGTGTGCCCCCAGGGAGTGGATCAGCTGAGGCCGGGTCCGCGAGGCGATCGTCACCACCCCGGCCGGACGGGGCCGTCCCTCGGTGGCGCCCGGAGCCCAGCCGCCCGGCCCCTTGGCCCAGTCGGCCAGTACGGTCACGACGGCCTGGGCGACATCGTCCGGCACCGGGCCGTCCGGAGCCTGCGCCGAGAGCATCGGTCGCAGCCGGTTGCCCCAGCCGATGTCGGACAGCCGGCCCAGGGCCCGGCCTGTCGAGGCCTGTTCACCGGCTGGAATGCGCCCCTTCAGGTCCACTCCGATCGCCGGCAGACCGGTCGGCCACATGCGGCGCGGCTCCACCTCCGCGCCCGCCCGGCCCAGATCGACCCGCGCGGCGTCGAGGCTGTCGGTGGAGGTGTCCGGGGTGAAGCGCGGGCCCGCGCAGTTGTCGCAGTGGCCGCAGGGCTTGGCCCCCTCGTCGTCCAACTGGCGTTGCAGGAACTCCATCCGGCACTCGCTCGTCGAGGCGTAGTCGCGCATCGCCTGCTGCTCGGCCTTCCGCTGCCGCGCCACCCAGTCGTACCGCTCGGAGTCGTACGTCCACGACTGCCCGGTCGCGATCCAGCCGCCCTTGACCCGCTTGACCGCGCCGTCCACGTCGAGGACCTTGAGCATGGTCTCCAGACGAGAGCGCCGCAGCTCCACCAACGGCTCCAGGGCAGGCAGGGAGAGCGGCCGCTCGGCGCGCGCGAGGATGTCGAGGGTGCGCCGCACCAGCTCCTCCGACGGAAAGGCCAGCGAGGCGAAGTACTCCCAGATCGCCTCGTCCTCCTTCCCCGGCAGGAGGAGCACCTCGGCGTGCTCCACACCGCGCCCGGCACGGCCGACCTGCTGGTAGTACGCGATGGGCGAGGAGGGCGACCCCAGGTGCACCACGAAACCCAGGTCGGGCTTGTCGAAGCCCATGCCCAGCGCCGACGTGGCGACCAGTGCCTTGACCCGGTTGGCGAGCAGATCGTCCTCGGCCTGCTGCCGGTCCGCGTTCTCGGTCTTGCCGGTGTAGGAGGCGACGGTGTGGCCGCGGTGCCGGAGAAAGGCGGTGACCTCCTCGGCGGCGGCCACGGTGAGCGTGTAGATGATCCCGGAGCCGGGCAGCTGGTGGAGGTGGTCGGCGAGCCATGCCATCCGGTGCGCGGCGTCGGACAGCCGCAGCACGCCGAGGCTGAGGCTCTCCCGGTCCAGCGGGCCGCGCAGCACCAGCGCGTCCGAGGTGCCTCCGGTGCCGAGCTGCTCCGCCACGTCGGCGGTCACCCGGGCGTTGGCCGTGGCGGTGGTGGCCAGGACCGGTACACCGGGCGGGAGGTCGGTGAGCATCGTGCGCAGTCGCCGGTAGTCCGGACGGAAGTCGTGGCCCCAGTCGGAGATGCAGTGGGCCTCGTCCACCACGAGCAGCCCGGTCGCGGCGGAGAGCTTGGGGAGCACCTGGTCACGGAAGTCCGGGTTGTTGAGCCGCTCGGGACTCACCAGCAGCACGTCGACCTCACCGGCGGCGATCTCGTCCTGGATCGCGTCCCAGTCCTCGGTGTTGGAGGAGTTGATCGTACGGGCGCGGATGCCCGCCCGCGCCGCCGCCTCGACCTGGTTGCGCATCAGCGCGAGCAGCGGGGACACGATCACGGTGGGACCGGCGCCGCGCTCGCGCAGCAGGGCGGTCGCCACGAAGTAGACCGCGGACTTGCCCCACCCCGTGCGCTGAACGACCAGGGCTCGGCGCCCTTCGGCGACCAGCGCCTCGATCGCCCGCCACTGGTCGTCCCGCAGCCGGGCGCCGCCGGACGCGTCCCCGACGAGGCGGGCGAGGACCGCGTCGGCGGCTGTCCGGAGATCCGCGTTGCTCGTGTGCTCCATGCGTTCCATACAACAGGACGGGACTGACAGCCGGGCGTGCGGGAGGAAGGGACGCGGTCGCCGATTGTCCGGTGACGCGTCCCTGACCGGACTTATCCACAGGGCAAAGCGGAACTTCAAGATCCGCGAGATCGTCGGGCCATGACGAACCACAGCGAAACGACCGGACCCTCCGACAACGGTGACATCGAGGGATTCGAGCACTCCGGCCGGACGGCCCGCTTCCCGGACGACCAGCCCCACGACGAGCCCCAGGTCACCCTCCGCACCCCTGCCGAACTGGCCGACGCCCTGCCGTACCTGCTCGGATACCGCCCCGAGGACAGCATCGTCCTGGTCGCCCTGCGCGACCGGGACGGACGTGGCCGTTTCGGCGGCCGGGCCAGGCTCGGCATTCCCGCGAACCCGGACGACTGGGCCGGCGCGGCCGGACAGCTGGCCCACGGCCTGGTGACCGGCAGCGAGCGCCGAGGGGTCCGCGTCGAGCAGATGGTGGCCTACCTCTGCCAGGAACCGGCACCGGGCGAGACCGGCCGGGACGTGATGGAACGGCTGCGGCCGCTGGCTCAGCGACTGCGCGTCGAGTGCGGCGCCCTCGACGTGCCGGTGGTCGAGGCGCTCTGCGTCTCGGCGGGACGCTTCTGGTCGTACGTCTGCGACGACCGTGCCTGCTGCCCGGCCGAAGGCACGCCCATGGGGCTGCCAGGTACGTCCGTGCTGGCCGCGGCGGCCACGTACGCAGGAATCCAGGTGCGCGGCACGCTCGGTGAACTGCGCGCCAGGCTCCTGCCCCATGAGAGCGACGTGGCCCTGGAACAGGAGGCCGCCCTGGACGCGGCGGCCGTGCCGCTGGTGACGCGGATCCTCGACGACGCCGGCCGCTCGGAGGTGGCGGAGGAGACGCTGCACCTGGCACAGCGGGTGATGCGACGCCTCGCGGAAGCCCCGCCCGTGTCCGGAACGGCCGCCGAGGACCTGCGCGACGACCAACTACTCGGACACGACGAGGCGGCGACGCTGATCCTCGGTCTCCAGGACCGTACGACCCGTGACCGGGCAGCAGAGTGGATGGAGGGGGACGAGGCACCACCCGCGCTGCGCCTCTGGCGGGCCCTGGCCCGTCGCTGCGTCGGATCGTACGGCGAACACGCGGCCGCACCGCTCACCCTCGCGGGATGGGTCGCCTGGTCCACAGGGGACGGACTGGAGGCCCGTGAGGCCTTGGCCATGGCACTCGGCGCGGATCCGGACTACCTCTTCGCCCGGCTCCTGCACCAGGCGTGCAACGAGGGGCTCGACCCGGAGTCGGTCCGTCGCTGTCTGCGCGCGGAGCGTGGAGGTCGGGAGGCTCCGGAGGGTGGCGTGCCGGACGGCGAGAAGCAAGACGGGGCAGCGGAACGCGAGCCGTCAGACCCTTCCCCGGCACCGCGGGCACCCCTCGGCCGACGGCGTCGCGCCCGCTCCGGCGTGACGGCCGGCGGAGTCCCCCGTCGTGTGAGGGCGGCGCGTGGCCGTGAACCGGGCGGAAAGCTCGTGCGGCCTCGCACGCCGGGGTCGGGTGAGCGTCCGGGGCCCGCGCGGACGGCCCGTGCGCGTTCGCGGGCCGTGGAGGAGAAGGGCGTGGGTCGGACGGGTACCTGCGCGGGCGGCGCCCGCACGGGAGACCGCGGGGCCGAAGGGGGCGGCGAGCGACTCTGAGCGCGCACAGGGCGGTGGGACGTCACGGCCTCGGCCCCATTGGCGTGACCTGGAGGTCCTCCCTCCCGTTCACCTGAGTGGCCGAATGCCCGGACCGGCCGGGGCACCGCACCGTCCGGTCGCAACCACCACACGGCGTCGCTCCGTTCGAGGGGCGTCGAGGCAGAGAGAGGGAGGTCTCCCGTGCACCAGTCGATCCCGTCCTCGTCCGCCGTCACGGACCTCAACGTGAGCGGCCGGCGAGGCACCCAGGTGCCGTCACTCGCCGGGCCCGCGGTGCCGGTCAGAAGCAGCGGTCCGGGGCCGGGGCGTAATCCCGGCGTACCGGCTGCCCGGGGCGGACCACCGTCGGCGTTGTCGGTCCCACGGTCCGGTGGGGAGGCGGCGGGCACCGGCCTTGCGCGTGTTCCCCCCGACCGCCCCCCTGCTCGGCGCACGCCGTCCGGAAAGCCGCACAGGCCCGGGGAACTGCCGCCCACCCACACGACCATGATCGGCGTGGCCCTCCCCGGCCTCGTGATCTCCACCGAGCAGGGCCAGCTGAACGGCCTGGGCCTTGAGGGGTTCTACCGCGCGGGCCGGCGCCTGCTGTCCCGGTGCCGCCTTCGCGTGGCCGGACGTGAACCGCTTCCGTCCCAGGCCCGGATGACCGGCGCCGACGGTACCCGCTTCGTCGCCACGCTTCGGACGGCCATTGCGCCGGGACCGGACCCGGACGTGATGATCGAGCGGAGCCGCCACGCCGACGGCACGGAGCGGATCACGCTGCGCAGTTGGGCGTCCGTCCCATTGCGCCTGCCGGTCGAGGTGGTGCTCGGTAGCGACCTGGCCGGCCTTGGAGCGATCGCCGCGGGCGAAGCGGGGCCGGACCTGCCGGCCACCGTTCACGGCTCCGGGCTGCGGTGGACCCGCGGCACGGGCGGCGCGTCGGTGACGGCGGTCCCACCGCCCGCCGAGGCACTGGCCTCCGCGGGACTGCTGCGATGGGAGTTCGTCCTGCCCCCGGGCGGCAGCGCCGACGTCGAACTGCGCGTACGGCCGGACGGCGCCGGGCCGGTCCGGGCAGTGGGCCGTACGGCCGCCGATCCGCTGGCCTCCGCACAGGCCACCGGTGACGACCCCGTGGTCTCCGCTCTTCTGCGGACCAGCGTCGAGGACCTCAGGGCCCTCCTGGTGCGCGATCCCGCGCATCCCGCCGACGTTCACCCGGCTGCCGGCGTTCCCTGGCGCTGCGGCCCGGCCCCCGCCGAGGCCCTCACCGCGGCCCGGATGGCGCTTCCCCTCGGCACCCGGCTCGCCGCGGGTACTCTGCGCGCCCTCGCGCGCACCCAGCAGCCCGGCCCGGGAGCCAGGTCCGGCATGATTCCCGGGCCAGGGCGCGGCACCGGTCCGCACCTGCCGCCGGGCTGCACCGGCACGGAGGCCACCCTGCTCTTTCCCGTGGTCCTCGCGGAGGCCCGCCGCTGGGGGCTCGGCGCACAGGAGACGCAGGAGCTGCTGCCCGCCGCCGAGGGGTGTCTGACCTGGCTGCGGGCCACCGTGGGCGACGGCACGTACGTACCCGACCCGCACCCCCACGGCCCCGTCCGCTGCGAGACCCAGGCCCAGGCCCACCGCGCCGCCCTGCTCGGCGCCGAACTGCTCGACGACTTCGGCAGGCCGGGCGGCGACTGGCTGCGGCAGTGGGCCCAGCGGCTGCGCACGGCGTTCCGGCGCGACTTCTGGATCGACGACGCGACGGGCGGAAGACCCGCGGCGGCCCGCAGCCCGGACGGAGGCCTCGTGCCGCATCTGAGCGCGGCCGCCGCCCACCTCCTCGACACCGGGCTGCTCGGCGGGGGCACGGTCGCACCAGGCCTGCTCGACCCGGTCCAGACCGGCCGGCTCGCCCGGTTGCTGGGCAACCCGGTCATGGACTCGGGCTGGGGGCTGCGTGGCCTGGCGGCCACGGAAGCGGGATACAACCCCCTCGGGCATCGCGCCGGGGCGGTGCACGTGCAGGAGACGGCGATCGCCGTGGCGGGTCTGGCCGCCGCCGGGCACGACAAGGAAGCAGGATCGCTGCTGCGCGGCGTACTGGCCGCGGCCGGCGCCTTCGGCCACCGCCTGCCGGAGATGTTCGCGGGGGAGCAGCGCACCGACACGAGCGCTCCGCTGCCGCACCCGGCCGCCTGCCGCCCCGCCGCCACCGCGGCAGCCGCAGGTGTACTGATGCTGACGACGCTCGCGGGCATCCGCCCCGACGCACCGGCCGGGACCGTCACCCTGCGTCCCGTACGCAGTGCGCCCCTGGGGGAGCTTGGTCTGACCGGGCTGAGGGTGGCGGGAGAGCCCTTCTCCGTGCGGGTCAGCCGCCTCGGCCTGGCCATGGTCGAAGAAGCCGCCGACGGGCTGCGGCTAGGCGCTTGACCAGGCGGGACCCTTCCTCGCCGGACGACAGGGGGCAGCCGGTGTCAAGAAGGTCCGACGGCGACGGACCAGGTCGTCGATGCGGCCGGTGAGAGGAGTGTTTATCGTCAGGCAGACGACTATGATCGCCGCATGCCCTACGACCCGTCAGCCTTTCCGCCCTTCGCCGTCACTGTGGACCTGGTCGTACTGACCGTACGCAGCCACTCCCTGTGCGCGCTGGCGGTGCGCAGGGGCGAGCCTCCGTTCCAGGGCCGCTGGGCGCTGCCCGGTGGCTTCGTACGGGCCGACGAGGACCTGGCACAGGCGGCGGCGCGGGAGCTGGTCGAGGAGACGGGGCTGTGCGTCCACGACCCCGCCGCGCCCACCCAGGACAATGGCGCCCACCTGGAGCAGCTCGCGACGTACGGCGACCCGGATCGGGACCCCCGGATGCGGGTGGTGAGCGTCGCCCACCTCGCGCTCGCCCCGGACCTGCCCGCGCCCCGGGCGGGCGGCGACGCCAGCAACGCACGCTGGGCGCCGGTCGAGGAGCTGCTCGAGCAGGCCGGTCACGGTCGCGACGGCGAACCGCCGGCACCCCTCGCCTTCGACCACACCCAGATCCTGGCGGACGGTGTGGAACGCGCCCGCTCCAAGATCGAGTACTCGTCGCTGGCCACCGCCTTCTGCCCACCGGAGTTCACCGTCGGTGAGCTGCGCCGCGTCTACGAGGCGGTGTGGAGCGTGGCGCTCGACCCGCGCAATTTCCACCGCAAGGTGACGGGTACCCCGGGCTTCCTCGTTCCCACCGGCGGTACGACCACCCGCCAGGGCGGCCGCCCCGCCCAGCTCTTCCGGGCAGGCGGTGCCACTCTCCTCAACCCCCCGATGCTGCGTCCGGAGGTGTGAGGCCGCTGCGGGAAAGAATCCCGGAGTGAACGGCGAACAAAGGAGCGACAAGGCTCGGCCTCCCACGCCCCGGCAGGCCGCACGATGCCCAAAAAACCGGACATAGCACGCTATCTTGCTACGGGTGATCGAGGCCTTCGGACTGACCAGCAACCCCCGCAAGGAGCTCCCGCCCGCCGTCGACGACGTCTCCTTCGAGGCGCGCGCGGGCCGCGTCACCGCACTGCTCGGAGCATCGGGCGCCGGTAAGACGACGGCGCTCAGACTCATGCTCGAACTCCAGCGCGGCCGCGGCCTCACTTACTTCAGAGGCCGCCCGCTGCACCGCATCGCCCATCCCGCGCGGGAGGTCGGCACAGTGCTGGGAGAGGTGCCCGGGCACCCGGCCCGCACGGTTCGCGGCCATCTGCGCATGCTCTGTGCGGCGGCCGGAGTTCCCGTCCGGCGGGCCGACGAAGTCCTCGAGTCGGTCGGCCTCGTCAGTATGCGCGACGAACGCCTGGGCACCCTCTCCCGCGGCATGGACCGACGTCTCGGACTCGCTTGCGCACTGCTTCCCGACCCGCACACCCTGGTGCTCGACGACCCCGCCGGAGCACTGTCCGCCCGCGAGGCCGGCTGGGTGCACTCCACGCTGCGCGCCTACGCGTCCCTCGGCGGGACCGTCCTGTTCAGCACGGCCGATCCCAAGGAGGCCGCGCGGACCGCCGATCACGTCGTGACGCTGGAGCGGGGCAGAGTCGTCGCCGACCAGGAAGCGGCGGAGTTCTCGCGCACCCGGCTGCGTCCCCGCGTCGCCGTGCGCACTCCGCACGCCGCCCGGCTGGCCGCCGTCCTGGTCAAAGAGGCCCGTGCGGGCAGACGTTCCGTCGAGGTCGTGCGTGAGGGCGGCAATCGCCTGGCGGTGTACGGCAGTACGTGCGCCGACATCGGTGACACCGCGTTCCGGCACGGGATCCTCGTACACCAACTGGCCGACGAGGTCGGCGACATGGGGCCGGGAGCCGGCACGGAGCCCGCGCCCCGGCGGCACGAGGGCGGCCCCGTGCCGGCTGCCGAGCCCAGGCCGTCGGCCGACGCCGCGGCGCAGCCGGTCCCCGGGAAGGCTCTCCCCGGGGCAGACTCCCCGCAGCCGCCACCGGAACCGACGGCGCCCGGCACTGCCGCCGAAGCGCCGCCCCCGGCTGTCGCGGCGTTGCCGGCGGTCGACGCCGTCGGGGAACCGGCGGTAGGCGCCGCCGGCGAGGGATTGCCGGAGGCGGCCGAGGACGGAGCACCGTCGGCGGGTGCCGACCCGGAATCCCCGCCCGCCGCCGCCGAGCCCCAGCCGGGCGCACCACGGCCGGCGACCGATGCCGCCGCGCATCCGCCCGGCGGCCGTGAAACCGCCGACAGCGACGCCCTGGCCAACCCCGTCCCGCACGCAGTCACCGGCATCCCGGCGCCCCATCACCCCCGCACGCCGGTCACCCGCTCCACCCGTTCCGACGCCATTGCCCCCCGCCCCTCCCCGCGTCGCCACGCCTCCCTCACCCCCGCCCCGGCCCGCACCAAGGAGGCGGCCTCCTCGCTGCCGCCCCCCGTCGCCGTCCACGCCGCTCCCAGCCCACTGCGACCGCTCCGCTACGAACTCCGCCGCGCGGCCGGCATCAGGACCGGTTTCGTCACCGGCGCGATCGTCCTCGTGCTCTCCATCGTCACCGCCGTGGTCCTGGCACGAGTCGGCCACACACCGCAGCCGCGCCTGCTGGCCGCGTGGCCGCACGAGCTCCCGTTGCCACCCGCGGCGCTCGGCGCGGGACTGCTCGGGGCGCTCGCCTCCGGCGACGAGTTCCGCCACCCCGCGCTGGCGGCGGACCGCGGTGCCGTCCCCCGGCGGCTGGGGCTGCTGACCGCGAAGCTCCTCGTTTCCGCGGCCACCGCGCTGGTGCTGGCCCTTCTCACGGTGGGCTGCAACGCCGAAGTGCTCCACCTGTTCTACGGACCGGAACTCGCCGGCGTTCCCGCCGACTGGCCCGCACTGACCGCCGGTTGGCTCGCCCTCGTCGTCGGATGCGGCTGGGCGGGCGTGCTCGCCGCCGGTGTCTTCCGGTCCACCACGGCCGGGCTGGCCGCGGTGGTGGCCGTACCCGTGCTCGTCGTGCCGCTCGTACAGAGGGTCTGGGACGGCCCGTCCGTGCGGACCGCCGCCGGTCTCCCGATGAGGACGCGCGAGCTCCTCCTGACGACGTGGCCCTTCGGAGGCGAGCGGTATGTGGCCGAAGTGCTGCGCATGATCGCCCAACCCGTCGGCAGCGCACTGACGTTGTCCCTGACCGCGCTGCTCTGCGCATACCTGCTCATGACCCTGCGCAGCAGACCCCAATGACATTCGCCATACCCTTCCGGTCCGACCGTGCGCGCAACTCCCCGGGGAAAGCCCATTTCTTTCCGATAAGGCGTCAATTGCGACGGGGTGAGCGATCACCCTTTCGTGTGCTTTTCACCAAAGACCTCAAGGGAGTTGGGAACGACGCCGACAAAGGATGCGTGACTACCCTTGCGCACTCCATGATGACCGCCGCCCGCTCCGCCGACTCCGGCCTCACGAACCCGGGCGAACTCGACCGCTACCCCTACGCCGAGACGCCCGCCGTCGACCGCGTCGGGGCACCCGCCTGGGAAGGGGTGGAGCCCGAGCTGGGCCGCGTGGGCCGGCGTGCCACGGGCAGCCGTGGGCGCGGACTGCACGGACAACTTGTCCAGCAGCTGGGACAGATGATCGTTTCGGGCGACCTGGGTGCCGACCGTCCGCTGGTGCCCGAGGAGATCGGTCAGCGTTTCGAGGTGTCCCGCACCGTGGTGCGCGAGTCCCTCCGGGTCCTGGAGGCCAAGGGCCTGGTCAGCGCCCGTCCGAACGTCGGCACGCGCGTGCGCCCCGTCAGTGACTGGAACCTGCTCGACCCGGACATCATCGAATGGCGCGCCTTCGGGCCGCAGCGTGACGATCAGCGCCGCGAGCTCAGCGAGCTGCGCTCGACGATCGAACCGCTCGCCGCGCGCCTGGCCGCCGGGCACGGGCGCGAGGAGGTGCAGCAGCGCCTGTCCGACATGGTCGGGATCATGGGGCACGCCATGCAGCAGGGCGACGCCCTGACGTTCGCGCGCGCCGATGCCGAGTTCCACACGCTCCTCATCCAGATCGCGGGCAACCGCATGCTGGACCACCTCTCCGGAATCGTCTCCGCGGCCCTGCACGTCTCCGGCGGCCCGGTCACGGGCTGTGACCGGCCGAACGACGTCTCCCTGGCGCAGCACGGGAGGATCGTCGACGCCCTCGCCACCGGGGACGGAGCGGCGGCCGAGGCGGCCATGCGCCAGCTTCTGACCGTCCACCCCGAGGTGGAGCGCGTGGTACCCGCCCCGCGCGAGCACTGACCGCGTCCCGCCGGACCGGCGCGGGCCGGACACGCCAGACCCCTCCTACGGCAGTGACCGGCCCGCCGCCGTCCCCCCGGACCCCGTGGAATCCCTCGCGATCCCACGGGGTCCGACGGTGCGATGAGAGACTGAGCGTTCCGGTGCGGCCGGGTCGGACTGCTCCAGTCACCCTTCTTATTCGCATCTGACCGGTTTTGAACGCTTACGGGGTGTGACTCGGGCCACGCGGATTGGGCGTAACGCTCGTGGGAACAACGCGATGACCTAAGAGGTGACAGCCGCGGAGGGAATACGGACGCCGTTCACGGCGCTGTGCAACTCCCCGGCCTCCGCCCGCGCCGTCGGCCCATTCCAAGCCGGCGGTCGGCCCCTGTCCGCCGTGGACGGGGCCGGAAGCCGTTTTCCAACGTTCCGAGAGGTTGTTCGTGTCGGCCAGCACATCCCGTACGCTCCCGCCGGAGATCGCCGAGTCCGTCTCTGTCATGGCGCTCATTGAGCGGGGAAAGGCTGAGGGGCAGATCGCCGGCGACGACGTGCGTCGGGCCTTCGAAGCTGACCAGATTCCGGCCACTCAGTGGAAGAACGTACTGCGCAGCCTCAACCAGATCCTCGAGGAAGAGGGTGTGACGCTGATGGTCAGTGCCGCGGAGCCCAAGCGCACCCGTAAGAGCGTCGCAGCGAAGAGTCCCGCCAAGCGGACCGCCACCAAGACGGTCGCGGCGAAGCCGGTGACCAGCAGGAAGGCCACCGCGCCCGCCGCCCCGGCCGCGCCTGCCGCCGAAACCGGTGCCGTCGCCGAGGAAGAGGCTCAGGCGCCGGTCAAGAAGACGGCTGCCAAGAAGACGACCGCGAAGAAGGCGGTCGCCAAGAAGGCGACCGCCAAGAAGACGGCGGCCAAGAAGACCGCCGCCAAGAAGGACGACGCCGAGCTTCTCGAGGACGAGGCGATCGAGGAGCCGAAGGCCGCGACGGAGGAGCCCGAGGGCACCGAGAACGCGGGCTTCGTGCTGTCCGACGACGACGAGGACGACGCTCCCGCCCAGCAGGTCGCGGCGGCCGGCGCCACCGCCGACCCGGTGAAGGACTACCTCAAGCAGATCGGCAAGGTCCCCCTGCTCAACGCCGAGCAGGAGGTCGAGCTCGCCAAGCGCATCGAGGCGGGTCTGTTCGCCGAGGACAAGCTGGCGAACTCCGACAAGCTCGCCCCCAAGCTCAAGCGCGAGCTGGAGATCATCGCCGAGGACGGCCGCCGCGCCAAGAACCACCTCCTGGAGGCCAACCTCCGCCTGGTGGTCTCCCTGGCCAAGCGCTACACCGGCCGCGGCATGCTCTTCCTGGACCTCATCCAGGAGGGCAACCTCGGTCTGATCCGCGCGGTGGAGAAGTTCGACTACACCAAGGGCTACAAGTTCTCCACGTACGCCACCTGGTGGATCCGCCAGGCGATCACCCGCGCGATGGCCGACCAGGCCCGCACCATCCGCATCCCGGTGCACATGGTCGAGGTCATCAACAAGCTCGCGCGTGTGCAGCGCCAGATGCTCCAGGACCTGGGCCGCGAGCCCACCCCGGAGGAGCTGGCCAAGGAACTCGACATGACCCCGGAGAAGGTCATCGAGGTCCAGAAGTACGGCCGCGAGCCCATCTCGCTGCACACCCCGCTGGGCGAGGACGGCGACAGCGAGTTCGGAGACCTCATCGAGGACTCCGAGGCGGTCGTCCCGGCCGACGCGGTCAGCTTCACGCTGCTTCAGGAGCAGCTGCACTCCGTCCTCGACACCCTGTCCGAGCGCGAGGCGGGCGTCGTGTCCATGCGCTTCGGCCTCACCGACGGTCAGCCGAAGACCCTCGACGAGATCGGCAAGGTGTACGGCGTCACGCGTGAGCGGATCCGTCAGATCGAGTCGAAGACGATGTCGAAGCTGCGTCACCCGTCGCGCTCCCAGGTGCTGCGCGACTACCTCGACTAGATCGCGGTCGCAGAGCGACAAGGGCCCGGTTCCACCAGGTGGGGAACCGGGCCTTCGCCTTGCACAGCGGGTGCGCGCCGGGGCGGGCTGGATCACTCTGGGTGTTCCATCACCACCAGGAGTGAGGAGCCTGCATGCGTCGCCTCTTTGCCCGGGCGCTGGCCCGGCCGCTGGTCCTGGCGGCCGCGGCAACCGCGATACCGCTCGCGTCCGCCGCGCCCGCGTCCGCCGACAGCATCGTCGTCGGGGGCTTTCCGGTCGAAGTGTCCGACAGCCCGTGGACCGTCGCCCTGTCCAGCCGTGACCGGTTCGGAGGTACGCGGGCGGGACAATTCTGCGGGGGAGTGGCAGTCGGCCGCACCACCGTCCTCACGGCGGCCCACTGCCTGAGCGAGCAGGTTCTCGGCTCGCCACCCGAGCAGGTGCGCGACCTGAGGGTCATCGCCGGCCGCACCGACCTGCTCTCCGACGAAGGCCGTGAGATCCCCGTCCGCGACGTCTGGGTGAACCCGGCGCACGACGACGTCAGCAACGCCGGCGACTTCGCGGTGCTCACCCTGGCGGAAGCCCTGCCCGCCGGCTCCGCCATAGGGATGGCGGCCGAGGGCGACCCCGTCTACGGACCCGAAACGGGCGCGCTCGTCTACGGATGGGGGGACACGTCTGGGGCCGGGGACTACGCCAACAGCCTGCGGGCGGCGCGCGTACGGGTACTGCCCGACGCGGCATGTGAGCGGGCGTATCCGGGGAGCGACGACGGACGTTACCTCGCGGACACCATGCTCTGCGCCGGTGAGGACGCCGGCGGCCGCGACGCCTGCCAGGGGGACAGCGGTGGACCGCTGGTCGCCCAGGGGAGGCTCATCGGGCTCGTGTCCTGGGGGAGCGGCTGCGGGCGTCCGGGCAGTCCCGGGGTGTACACACGCGTCTCCGCCGTGCTGCGGACACTGGGCTGGGACAACCCGGCCGCGCGGCAGTCCGAGGGCGCCTGACGGCCTGCTGGAGCCCGCCGGGCACGCGCACGGGCGGCCACCCCTCGGCTGGAGGGGTGGCCGCCCGTTGACCGGCTTGTGCCGGGTCGGCTCGTCGTCGGGCGCGTCGCGTCAGCGCTCTTCCTCGGTGGAGGATCCCGGAACGGCCGTGAGCCGCTCCGTCTCGTCCTGTATCTCAGCGGCGATCTTCTTGAGTTCCGGCTCGAACTTGCGCCCGTGGTGGGCGCAGAAGAGCAGTTCTCCGCCGCTCAGCAGGACGACGCGCAGGTATGCCTGGGCGCCGCAGCGGTCGCAGCGATCAGCGGCCGTCAGCGGGCTTGCGGAAGTCAGAACAGTAGTCACGTCGCCTCTTCTCTAGCTCGACGAGCTGTCGTACCAGGGTCAACATCCAACCAGCCCCAAAACGTTCCCGCTCGTGGCTTTTCCTCGAAAAAAATTTCCGAGGGGCCGGCTGTTGCCGGTTGGCGGCGAATGTGCCGTATTGCGTGTCTGTGTGTCGTACGGGTTCGCGCAGTCGGTCAGTGTCGGTCCCGCCGGCTGGGTTGCCGGTTTGTTCATGAGGACGTGCCCGGAGCCTAAATGGTTCATGCCTCGATGGGAACGTGATGTGCACTTCACCCCATCGAGGGATCGAACAAGCATGCGACGCTGGACTAGGGTGAGTCATCGACGAGGGTGGCGTTACAACGGCTCTACCAGGCCTCGGTACCCTCTGACCGGTGAACCGAGCCGCGCCCTTACCCAGCGGGGCCCCATCTGAAATTCAGCGAGGAGCGAACCGCGTGACCGCCGAGACATCCGTGCCGTCCACTGCGCTGCTGGCAGGAGCAGACCGGGACGGATCCAATTACACCGCGCGGCACCTGCTCGTCCTCGAGGGTCTCGAGGCCGTGCGCAAGCGTCCGGGCATGTACATCGGATCGACCGACAGCCGTGGCCTGATGCACTGCCTGTGGGAGATCATCGACAATTCCGTCGACGAGGCCCTCGGGGGATACTGCGACCACATCGAGGTCATCCTCCACGACGACGCGTCGGTCGAGGTCCGGGACAACGGCCGGGGCATCCCGGTCGACGTCGAGCCGAAGACCGGCCTGTCCGGCGTCGAGGTCGTCATGACCAAGCTGCACGCCGGAGGCAAGTTCGGCGGCGGCTCCTACGCAGCCTCCGGCGGCCTGCACGGCGTCGGTGCCTCCGTGGTGAACGCCCTGTCCAGCCGGCTGGACATCGAGGTGGACCGCGGGGGGTACACGCACGCCATCAGCTTTCGGCGCGGTGTCCCCGGCGCGTTCACGGGGACGGGCCCGGACGCCAAGTTCGAGGCGAAGAGCGGACTGCGCAAGACCAGGAAGAAGATGCCCGAGACCCGCACCGGCACGCGCGTGCGGTACTGGGCCGACCGGCAGATCTTCCTGAAGGACGCCAAGCTCTCCCTGGACAACCTGCACCAGCGGGCCCGCCAGACCGCCTTCCTGGTCCCGGGGCTGACCATCGTCGTCCGGGACGAGTTCGGCCTCGGCGACGGCGGAAGCAAGGGCGAGGAGTCGTTCCGCTTCGACGGAGGCATCAGCGAGTTCTGCGAGTTCCTCGCCAGTGACAGGCCCGTCTGCGACGTCCTCCGCTTCAGTGGGCAGGGCAGCTTCAAGGAGACGGTCCCCGTCCTCGACGAGCACGGCCAGATGACACCCACCGAGGTCACGCGCGAGCTCGGCGTCGACGTCGCGATGCGCTGGGGCACCGGGTACGACACCACCCTCAAGTCCTTCGTCAACATCATCGCCACGCCCAAGGGCGGCACCCACGTCGCCGGCTTCGAGCAGGCGGTGGCCAGGACGATGAACGAGGCCCTGCGGGCCAAGAAGCTGCTGCGGGTGGCCGAGGATGACATCGTCAAGGACGACGCCCTGGAGGGCCTCACGGCGGTCGTGACGGTCCGGCTCGCCGAGCCGCAGTTCGAGGGGCAGACCAAGGAGGTCCTCGGCACCTCGGCGGCCCGCCGCATCGTGAACAACGTCATCAGCAAGGAACTGAAAGCGTTCCTGACCTCCACCAAGCGTGACGCGGCCCAGCAGGCCCGCGTGGTCATGGAGAAGGCCGTCGCCGCGGCCCGCACCCGTATCGCGGCCCGCCAGCACAAGGACGCCCAGCGCCGCAAGACGGCCCTGGAGTCGTCCTCGCTGCCCGCGAAGCTCGCCGACTGCCGCAGCGACGACGTCGACCGCAGCGAGCTGTTCATCGTCGAGGGGGACTCCGCGCTGGGCACGGCGAAGCTCGCCCGGAACTCCGAGTTCCAGGCCCTGCTGCCAATCCGCGGCAAGATCCTCAACGTCCAGAAGTCGTCCGTGACCGACATGCTGAAGAACGCCGAGTGCGGCGCGATCATCCAGGTCATAGGAGCCGGTTCGGGCCGTACCTTCGACATCGACGCGGCCCGCTACGGCAAGATCATCATGATGACCGACGCCGATGTGGACGGCTCCCACATCCGCACCCTCCTGCTGACCCTGTTCCACCGCTACATGCGGCCCATGGTGGAGTCGGGCCGGGTCTTCGCCGCAGTGCCCCCGCTGCACCGCATCGAGCTCATCCAGCCGAAGAAGGGCCAGGACAAGTACGTCTACACGTACTCGGACCGGGAGCTGCGCGACAAGCTCATGGAGTTCCAGAGCAAGGGCGTCCGCTACAAGGACTCCATCCAGCGCTACAAGGGCCTGGGCGAGATGGACGCCGACCAGCTGGCGGAGACGACCATGGACCCGCGGCGCCGCACCCTGCGCCGGATCAACCTCACCGATCTGGAATCCGCGGAGCAGGTCTTCGACCTGCTCATGGGTAACGACGTCGCTCCCCGGAAGGAGTTCATCTCCAGCTCGGCGGCGACGCTGGACCGGTCGCGCATCGACGCGTGACCGTGCGTGACGCGTGCCTCCTGAGCCGGGATCCAGGAGGCGCAGTCACCTGATGGGGTGAAGTGCCGGGGGAAGAAGAGTCGGGGATCTTCCCGTTCTGTCCATCCTTGGGCATGCAGTCAAGCAACGACCCGTCCTGCGCCGAGGCGTCCCGGAGCCCGGGCTACGACGACCCGTGGTACGACGCCCTCGCCTCCGGCTGGGGCGAGTCGGCCGGCGCCGGTGCCCCCGAGCCGGTCGCTTTGCCGCCGATGCGCTCGGAACCGGCCGAGGCGTCGCCGCGGGCCGTGTCCGACGTCTACCTGGAGGTGCAGCGCAGCGCGGCCTTCCAGGAGGTCCGCAGCCGCTACCGGCGGTTCGTGGTCCCGGCGGTGGCCGCGTTCCTCGCCTGGTACGTGGCCTACGTGGTGACCGCCACCGCGGCGCCCGCGCTGATGGCACGGCCGGTGGCGGGGGCGGTCAACGTGGCGATGCTCGCCGGGCTCGGCCAGTTCCTCAGCACCTTCCTGCTCACCTGGGCGTACGCCAGGCACGCGAGGCTGCGCCGGGACCGGGCCGCGCTCGAACTGCGCTGGGACACCCAGGAACTGACACGCGGTGTGCGGGGCGATGCGTCGTGACGGGTGACCACCAGACGCTGGCCCTGCTGCTGTTCAGCACTTTCGTGGCCGTCACTCTGGGCATCACCACGTGGGTGAGCCGCCATCGGCGCGGCTCGGCGGAGGAGTTCTACGCGGGCGGTCGCTTGTTCTCCCCGATGGAGAATGGTTTTGCCATCGCCGGCGACTACATGTCGGCGGCCTCCTTCCTCGGTATCTCGGGAGTCATCGCGCTCTACGGCTACGACGGGATGCTCTACTCCGTGGGCTTCCTGGTCGCCTGGCTCGTCGTGCTGTTCCTCGTCGCGGAACTGGTGCGCAACTGCGGGAGGTTCACCCTCGCGGACGTCGTGGCGGCACGGATGCGCGAGCGGCCGGTCCGGATCGCCGCCGGAACGTCCTCCGTCACCGTGTCCGTCATGTACCTGGTGGCACAGATGGTCGGTGCCGGCAGCCTGGTCGCCCTGCTGCTCGGCGGCACGAGCGAGGCGGCGCGCACCTGGACCGTCATCGGCGTAGGCGCCCTGATGGTGATCTACGTGTCGCTGGGCGGGATGCGGGCCACGACCTGGATCCAGATCGTGAAGGCGGTGCTGCTGCTCGGCGGCACCGTGGCACTGACCACGCTGGTGCTGGTGCGCTTCCAGGGCGACGTCGACCGGCTGCTGCGCACGGCGGCCGAACGCAGCGGTCACGGCGAGGCGTTCCTCGCACCCGGGCTGGCGTACGGCGGCGACTGGACCTCGCGCTTCGACTTCATCAGCCTGGGACTCGCCCTGGTGCTGGGCACGGCGGGGCTGCCGCACATCCTGTCCCGCTTCTACACGGTGCCCACCGCCCGGGCCGCGAGGCGGTCGGTCGTCTGGTCGATCGGCCTCATCGGAGGCTTCTACCTGATGACGATCGTGCTCGGCTTCGGCGCGGCGGCCCTGGTCGGGACGGACGCCGTACGGTCCTCGAACGCGGCCGGGAACACGGCGGTGCCCTTGCTCGCCCTGGACCTGGGCGGCGGCGCGGGATCCACCGGGGGCACGGTGCTGTTCGCGGTGGTGGCCGCCGTCGCCTTCGCCACCATCCTCGCGGTGGTCGCGGGCATCACCCTGGCCTCCTCGGCGTCCGTGGCCCACGACCTGTACGCGTCCCTGCGGCGCCGGGACGCCAAGCCGCGCAGCGAGGTCGCCGTGGCACGTGTCGCCGCCGTCGTCATCGGCGCGATCGCGATCGCGCTCGGTCTGCTCGCCCGCGACCTCAACGTCGCGTTCCTGGTGGGCCTCGCCTTCGCCGTCGCCGCGTCCGCGAACCTGCCGGTGCTGCTCTACTCGCTGTTCTGGCGCGGCTTCACCACGCGCGGCGCCGTATGGGCCGTCTACGGCGGCCTCGTCCCCGCCGTGGTGCTGGTCCTGCTGTCACCCGTGGTGTCGGGCAGCCCGCAGTCGCTGTTCCCGGGCGTCGACTTCCAGTACTTCCCGCTGCAGAACCCCGGTCTGGTGTCGATCCCGCTGGGCTTCCTGGCCGGCTGGATCGGCACGGTCACCTCACCCGAGGTCCCGGACGAAACCAAGCACGCCGAGACCGAGGTGCGGTCACTGACCGGGGCTGGGGCCGTGTAGGAGACGGCGGTACCGTCCTGCCTCAGGCGCGGGTCGCCCACACGTAGCGGTGCTCCGGGCGGCCCGCGTCGCCGTATTTGAGGGTCAGCCTGGCCCGCCCCGTGCGCTCCAGGAGCTTCAGGTAGCGCTGAGCGGTCTGCCGGCTCACCCCTGTCCGTTCGGCGATCTCCTGGGCGGAGAGCGCACCGTCGGCCTTCATCAGGCACTGGCGCACCAGCTCGGCGGTGGTGGGGGAGTGTCCCTTGGGCAGTCCCGGTTCCGACGGCGCCGACAGCGCGCCGAAGATCCGGTCCACCTCCGCCTGTTCCGCCTCACCCCCGCCGTCGAGCGTGCGCCGCAGCTCCGCGTACGCCTCCAGCTTGGCGCGCAGCCCCGCGAAGGCGAACGGTTTGACCAGGTACTGCAGCGCACCGTGACGCATCGCCGCCTGGACCGTCGACACGTCCCGTGCCGCCGTCACCATGATCACGTCCGTCTGGTGGCCGCGGCGCCGCATCTCCTGGACGACCTCCAGGCCGGTGCGGTCGGGCAGGTAGTGATCCAGCAGGATCAGGTCCACGCGGGGCAGTGTCTCCACGCCCCGAAGGGCCTCCAGCGCGCTGTGCGCCTGCCCGGTGACGTGAAAGCCCGGCACCTTCTCGACGTAGGCGGCGTTGACCCGCGCGACCCGCGTGTCGTCGTCCACGACCAGGACCTCGATCATCGGGACTCCTCCTCGGCAGCGGTGTTCACGTGGGCGGCGACGGCCGGGGCGGCCCGGGCGGGCCCGCCGTCCGGCCGGGCCGGGAGCGGCTCGGCCAGGTCCCGTTCCGTCAGGGCCTCGGGCAGTACGACGACGAACTCCGCGCCACCGCCGTGGGCCTCGCCGACGGCGGCACTGCCGCCCTGGCGCTCGGCCAGCCTGCGGACCAGCGACAAGCCGATGCCCCGCTGCCGGTGTGCCGGGGGCTCCTTGGTGGACCAGCCCGTCGTGAAGACGAGCTCGCGGTGTTCCGCGGGTACGCCGGGCCCGGTGTCGCGCACCCGGAGCGTGGCCGCACGCCCCCGCGCTCGCAACTCGACCTCCACGCGCGCGTGCGGCGTACCCGCGACCGCGTCGAGCGCGTTGTCGACCAGGTTGCCGACGATGGTGACGAGCCCCCGTGAGTCGACCAGGCGGTCCGGCAGGCGCGTACGCTCCGACACCCACAGGGCGACACCGCGTTCGGTCGCCACGGCCGCCTTGCCGACCAGCAGCGCGGCGAGGAGCGGGTCCTCGATGCGCTCAGTGATCTGCTCCGCGGTGACCCGGTGGTCGCCCACGACCTCGCCGACGAACTCCACGGCGTCGTCGTACATCTCCAGTTCCAGCAGTCCCAGCAGGGTGTGCATGCGGTTGGCGTGCTCGTGGTCCTGCGCGCGCAGGGCGTCGATCAGGCCGCGCGTCGAATCCAGCTCCCGTCCGAGCTGTTCCAGTTCGGTGCGGTCGCGCAGGGTGGCGACGGCGCCCCCGTCGCCGGTCGGCATCCGGTTGGCGACGAGGACCCGCTGGCCGCGCACGGTCAGCAGGTCGGTCCCGGTCACCCGGCCGGCCAGGACGTCGGCCGTGCGCCCCGCGCCCAGCGCCTCGTCGGGGGAGTGGCCGACGGCCTCCCCGCCGATGCCCAGCAGGCGCTGCGCCTCGTCGTTGAGCAGGCGCACCCTGCCACCCCGGTCCAGGGCGACGACGCCCTCCCGGATGCCGTGCAGCATCGCCTCGCGCTCCGCCAGCAGCCCCGCGATGTCCGAGAAGGCCAGGTCCCGGGTCTGCCGCTGCACCCGGCGCGAGATGAGCCAGGCGGCCAGCGCGCCGACGGCCAGGGCGCCGCCGGCGTAAGCGAACAGCCCGGGAATGGCGTGGATCAGCCGCGCCCGGACACTGTCGTAGGCGATGCCGACCGACACCGCGCCGACGATGCCGCCCCCGCCGTCGCGGAGCGGCACCTTGCCGCGCGCGGAGCGGCCCAAGGTGCCGTCGTCGATCTCCATGACCTCACGTCCGGCCAGGGCCTGCCCCGGATCGGTGGAGACGACCTCGCCCACCCGCCCCGGATCGGTGTGCGACCAGCGCACACCCCGCCGGTCCATCACGACGACGTACTCCGCCCCCGTGGCCTCACGAATCCGCTCCGACTCCCGCTGCACCGGGCCGCTCGCGGTAGGCGCGGTGTCGCGCAGGTCCCGGACGATCTGCGGCTGCTGTGCGGTGGTCTGCGCGATCGCGAGGGCCCGGCGCATCGCCTGGTCGTCCAGCTGGTCGCCGAGCGGCGCCAGGAACAGACCGGTCGCGAGGACGGCGACCCCCGCGGCGATCGCCAGCTGCATCAGCAGCACCTGCGAGAACACCCGCCGGGGCAGGCCGAGGCGCAGACGGCGGGCGGGGGCAGCGGAACTCATACCCATGACGGTACGTGGGCGTGGCGACGTGTCGCAGAGCGGTGTGGCGCGGATCTCCCGGGCACCCGGCGTGCGTGTCCCGGCAGGGCGTATGAGGTCGGCCGGTGTCCCGCGCTCCCGCTGGGACGTCAGCTCGCGAGCGCCGCCGTCACCGACAGTTCGCGTACCGCCGTGACCTCCATCCGCGCGGGCGAGCCAAGCACCGACGACGCGCAGCTCTCCGGACGCGGCGGTGCCGCCGCGCCCTGCACGACGGTGATCCGCCAGTGCCGTCCGTCGGTGTGGGCCACGGTCACCTCCCAGCGGGACGCCGCACCGTCCGTCCGTACGACGTCCAGCGCCTGGGCCGCTTCCTCGCCGACGGCCGCGCGCACGGCCAGTTCGGCGGCCTGCGCGGGTCGCTCCCACGCGGAGTTCCCACGGCAGTCCTCGACCACGATCCGCCCCTGGCGCGCACCCCGCAGGATCTCCTTGACCGCGTGCCCCTGGACCCGCCCGTAGGCGTAGCCGTGCGGCAGCACCAGTACGGTCGGCGAGAAGCGGTGACCACCCAGATGGGTCACCTCCCAGACGTCCCCGTCACCGGAAGCGGCGAGTTCCGCCGCGAGCGGCCGTCCGAGGAGCGCGCAGCACCGGTCGCGTTTGCCGTTGGTGCAGACGAGGGCGAGCGGATCACCCAGGTGGGGAGCGGCTTCGAGCACCGAGTCGAAGGCGCGGCGGTCGCCCTCGCCGAGCGCCGCGAAATCCAGGTCGAGCAGCCTGCGGGGATCGGTGAGCGTGGTGACGTGCAACCACACGTTCCCGGGCACGGTGTGGGCCGCGTACACCCGGCGCTCGGCAAGGGTGTGGCGGTCCGCGTGGCGTCCGGGCCTGCGGATGAGCGCGACGCGTACGCCCGTGCCCTTCGCGGCCGCTTCCAGGGCGCGCCCCAGCGCGGGATCCAGGTGGCTCGACGTCAGGGCCTTGGCGCCCCACGGGCCGGGCTGCTCCAGGAGCAGCCAGGTCCTCGCGACGGGCGCGGTGCCCGCGACGGGTTCGTCGAGGTTCCGGGAGACGGATGAGCACGTACTCACAGAGGTGAGCCTAACCTGACTTGCGCCCCCGCGACTTCCAGCCGCGCTCGGCGCTACTCCGGCAGTGGCTGAGGTGGCCGGGGACCCGAGTAGAGCCCGCTCGGCCGCATGCGCAGCGGGCGCTCCCCGTACTCCTCCAGCGCGTGCGCGATCCAGCCCGCCGTACGGGCGACGGCGAAGATCGTCTCGGCCGCGGTGGAGGACATGCCGCAGGACGCGGTGAGCACTCCGAGTGCCAGATCGACGTTGGCGTGCAGCGGGGTGTGACGAGCGGCGGTCACCTGGACGTCGCGGGCCGCCGCCAGGGCGGGCGCCGCCCGGGGGACGTCCTCCAGGAGGGCGAAGAGCGCACGCGCGCGTGGGTCCTCGCCGGTGTACAGGCGGTGCCCCAGTCCGGGGACGCGGCGCCCCGCCCGCAGCTCCTCCGCGACCACCGGCGCCGCGCTGCCCCGGTCGAGCACCTCCAGCAGCAGCCGGTGGGCTAGTCCGCCCGCCGCGCCGTGCAGCGGGCCCTCGATCACGCCGAGGCCCGCGGACACGGCCGCGTAGGCATGCGCCCGGGCCGACGCGGCCACGCGCACGGCGAGCGTGGAGGCGGCCAGGTCGTGGTCGACGAGCAGCGACAGCGCCGTGTCGAGGGCACGCAGCGACGCCTCGTCCGCGGGGAGCCCGCTGAGCCGCGTCCACAGGCGATGGGAGAGCGGGCCCCGGTCGTGCCCGGCATGCCGCTCGGGGGGAAGGGCGGCGACGAGGGTGGGGATGAGGGTGCGCGCGGTGCCCAGCACGGCTTCCTCGGACAGGTCGAAGCGGAGCGGGTCAGCGGCCGCGGCGGCGACGACGGCGACGCGCAGGCGGTCGGCTGGGCCCGCGTGCTCGGGCAGGGCGTCGACGGCTCGCCGGGCGGCCGCCATGGACGCCTCGGGCGCGGTGAACTCCATACCGGGGCGCATCCGGCCCGTCCACAGCCACTCGGCGACCTCCTCGTAGCTGTGACGCGCGGCCAGCTCCACCGCGTCGACGCCCCGGAAGTAGAACCGGTCCTTCTCGATGAGCGTGATGCGCGTGCGGACGGCCGGCTCGTGGCCGGGGGCGGGAGCCGTGCCGCTGTCGCGCCGGTGACGGCGGGCGAGCGCCCGCACCTCCTCGGCGTCGAACGTGCTGCCCCGGCCCCCGGGCACGCGCCGGCTGCCGAGCAGGCCGCGGCTGACGTACGCGTAGACGGTCTCGGGTTTCACCCCGAGCAGTTCGGCCGCCTCCCTGGTGGTCAGGCGGTGCTCGCCGTCGGCGGGGCGGCCGGGTTCGTGATCGCGCATGGGGGTCACCGTATCGACTCCGAAGGAAAAGACTTGACCAGTGCATTGATTCAATCAATGTTGACAGACATTGCATCAAGTATGGACAGTGAACTCAAGTCCAGGGAGGCAATCGTGACCGTGAACAGAACCGCACCCGACGCTCCGCTCGTGGAAGTGCCGCGAGGGCTCGCGGGTGTCGTGGTGGCCGACACCGAGGTCGGTGATGTGCGAGGGCGGGAGGGCTTCTACCACTACCGCCAGTACTCGGCCGTCGAGCTCGCCGAGCGCCGGTCCTTCGAGGACGTCTGGCATCTCCTGGTCCACGGTGAGCTGCCGGACGCCCGGCGCGGCGCCGCGTTCGCCGCCGAGACCGCGGCGCTGCGGCGGCTCCCCGGGACGGTGCGCTCGGCACTGCCCGCCATCGCGGCCGCCGGCGGGCGCTCCGGTCCGCTCGCCGGGATGCGCACCGCCCTGTCGCTGCTGGGCGCGGCCCAGGGCTTCGGGCCCGTCTACGACCTGTCGGCCGAGCAGCGCCGCCAGGACACGCTGGTGGCCGCCGCGGCCGTACCGACGCTGCTCACCGCGCTGTACCGGCTGGGACGCGGGCTCCGGCCGGTGGAGCCCCGCGAGGACCTTCCCTACGCCGCCAACTACCTCTACATGCTGACCGGTTCCGAGCCGGACCGGGAACGGGCACGCGCGATCGAACAGTACTTGATCTCCACCATTGACCACGGATTCAACGCGTCAACCTTCACCGCGCGGGTCATCGCCTCGACGGGGGCGGACATCGCGGCCTGCCTGGCAGGCGCGGTGGCGGCCCTGTCCGGCCCACTGCACGGCGGGGCACCCAGCCGCGCGCTGGACACCCTGGACGCGATCGGCACGCCCGACCGCATCGACTCCTGGATCCGTGAACGCGTGCTCGCCGGCGACCGCATCATGGGCTTCGGCCACGCCGTCTACCGCACGGAGGATCCACGCTCGCGGATGCTCCGCGAGGTGGCGCGCCGGTTCGGCGGCCCGCGCGTGGAGTTCGCCGTCGAGGTGGAGCGGCGGGTCGAGGCGATCCTCGCGGAACTGAAACCGGGGCGCGAGCTGCACACGAACGTCGAGTTCTACGCGGGCGTGGTCATGGAACTGTGCGGTCTGCCGCGCGAGATGTTCACGCCGACCTTCGCGGCGGCGCGCGTGGTGGGCTGGAGCGCGAACATCCTGGAACAGGCGCGGGACTCGAAGATCATCCGCCCTGCGGCGCGGTATGTGGGGCCGGGCGCGCCGGTTGGAGTGCCCGCGGCGGGCTGAGCAGGCGAGCGGCCTGGTGCCGTTCGGGCGCCAGGCCTCAGCGTGGGGCGCCGAGTGGGGGCGGTGCCGTGGCGAACAGCATGCCCGCCGCGGCGGAGCCGAACCTCCCCGTGATCCTTATCCGTGTGACCATGTCAACACCCGAATCAGACGACCGCCCGCCGGTCGTCGAGTGCGGGACGGCTGACGGGGACCGGCGAGCGATGGGCGGCGCCGGCCGCCTCCAGAGTGCCGAGCCGCGCTGATCGGCGGGGAGGCGGAGAGGAGGCGCGCGGAGGGAAGCGAGGGTCGCACACTCCGGCACCTTGTCCAGACATCTGCCCAGCGAGTGGCGCTAACAATCGTTCACGCCGCGCCGGCCGCAGCGGCTCGTATCCTGATCAGGCAATTCCGTACGTGGGTGTACGCCCTGCCACGGGCCGGCGTACGCGTGGTGGAGAGAGAGGTCGCACGGTGGGGCAGCGCCCGACTCCGCAGCAGATCCCGGTCGTCGTACTCGCCGGATTCCTCGGCTCCGGGAAAACGACACTCCTCAACCACCTCCTGCACCGCAGCGGAGGCAGCCGTATCGGCGCCATCGTCAACGACTTCGGGTCGATCGAGATCGACGCGATGGCCGTGGCCGGCGCACTCGGCGACTCCACCGTGTCGCTCGGCAACGGCTGCCTGTGCTGCGCCGTCGACGCGACGGAACTCGACGGGTACCTGGAGCGGCTCGCGCGGCCGGAGGCCGGCATCGACGTGATCGTCGTCGAGGCCAGCGGCCTCGCCGAGCCACAGGAACTCGTGCGCATGCTGCTCGCCAGCGACCAGCCTCGCGTCGTCTACGGCGGGCTGGTCGAGGTCGTCGACGCCGCCGAGTTCGACGACACGCGCGCGAAGCACCCCGAGATCGACCGGCATCTGGCGCTCGCCGACCTGGTCGTCGTCAACAAGACCGACCGGGCCCCGGACGCCGAGCGCGTGCTCGCGCTCGTCCGCTCGCTCGCCGACCGCGCCGCCGTCGTGCCCGCGACCTACGGCCGTATCGATCCCGAGTTCCTCTACGACTGCCGCCCGAGCGAGGAGCGCGTGGGGCAACTGTCCTTCGACGACCTGCACGACCACTCCGCGCACGGCGCGTACGCCGAGCACCTGCACGCCGCCTACGACACCCTGTCGTTCGTCTCCGACCTCCCGCTCGACCCCCGCGGGCTCATGCGGTTCCTCGACAGCCGTCCCGAGGGCCTGTACCGGATCAAGGGCTACGTCGACTTCGGCCCGTACGACTCGCGCAACCGCTACGCCGTCCACGCCGTCGGGCGCTTCCTGCGCTTCTATCCGGAGCCCTGGCCCCCCGGCGAGCCCCGCCGCACCCAGCTCGTGCTCATCGGCTCGGGCGTCGACGCCCCCGCCCTGGACGGGCAACTCGACGCGTGCCGCAGGGGCGACGACGCCCCGCCGGCCGACGAGCACGGCATGTGGGGCGTCCTGCGCTACGTGCCGGACCCCGAGGGAGCGGAGCAGAGCGGCGAGGAGCCGCCGCTCACGCCCTGATCACACCCTGCCTCGTCGTCAGGCCGGACCCGCCACCACCGACACCGTCTTCGGCAGCGACACGCCCGAGCCGTCGCGGCGCGGGTCGATCTCCGGGAGCTGGGCCGGGGAGCCGTTCTTCTGCGCGGCGAGCGCCGGGACGGCGCCGGCCCAGGCGAACGCCAGGCAGTCCTCGCCCTTCAGGAACCGCTGGCAGCGCACGCCGCCCGTGGCGCGGCCCTTGCGCGGGTACTGGTCGAAGGGGGTGAGCTTGGCCGTGGTCTGGACGGAGTCGTCCAGCGTGCCGCGCGACCCGGCGACCGTGAAGACCACCGCGTCCGCGGCCGGGTCCACCGCCGTGAAGGAGATGACCTTGGCGCCCTCGGCGAGCTTGATGCCCGCCACGCCGCCCGCCGCACGGCCCTGCGGACGGACCTGGGAGGCCTGGTAGCGCAGCAGTTGAGCGTCGTCGGTGATGAAGACCAGGTCCTCCTCGCCGGTGCGCAGCTCGGCACCGCCGACGATCCGGTCGCCGTCCCTGAGGGTGATGACCTCCAGCTCGTCCTTGTGGGACGGGTAGTCGGGCACCACCCGCTTGACCACGCCCTGTTCCGTGCCGAGCGCCAGCCCCGGTGAGGACTCGTCCAACGTGGTCAGGCAGATGACCGTCTCGTCGTCCTCCAGGGACACGAACTCCGCGAGCGGCGCGCCGCCCGAGAGGTTCGGTGTCGGCATGGACTCGGGGAGCTGGGGCAGGTCCACCACGTTCACCCGCAGCAGCCGCCCGCCGGAGGTCACCACGCCCACCTCACCGCGGGCCGTGGCCGGCACCGCCGAGACGATCAGGTCGTGCTTGACCCGCTTGGCCTTGGCGTCCGTGACCAGGGGCTCGTCGTTCACCGTCCGGGCGAGCAGGCCGGTCGAGGACAGCAGCACCCGGCACGGGTCGTCCGCCACCTGCAGCGGAACGGCGGCCACGGGGGCTCCGGACGACTCCAGCAGGACCGTGCGGCGGTCGGTGCCGAACTTCTTGGCGACGGCGGCCAGTTCGGCCGAGACCAGCTTGCGCAGCTCCGCGTCCGAGTCGAGGATCCGGGTCAGCTCCTCGATCTCCGCGTTGAGCCGGTCCTTCTCGGCCTCCAGCTCGATGCGGTCGTACTTGGTGAGCCGGCGCAGCGGTGTGTCCAGGATGTACTGGGTCTGGACCTCGCTCAGCGAGAAGCGCTCCATCAGGCGCTGCTTGGCCTCGGCGGAGTTCTCGCTGGAGCGGATGAGGCGGATGACCTCGTCGATGTCCACCAGCGCGACGAGCAGGCCCTCGACCAGGTGCAGGCGGTCCCGGCGCTTGCCGCGGCGGAACTCGCTGCGGCGCCGTACGACGTTGAAGCGGTGGTCGAGGTAGACCTCCAGCAGCTCCTTGAGGCCCAGGGTGAGCGGCTGGCCGTCCACCAGGGCGACGTTGTTGATGCCGAAGGACTCTTCCATCGGCGTCAGCTTGTAGAGCTGTTCGAGGACCGCCTCGGGCACGAAGCCGTTCTTGATCTCGATGACCAGGCGCAGACCGTGCTCGCGGTCGGTGAGGTCCTTGACGTCCGCGATGCCCTGGAGCTTCTTCGAGCCGACCAGGTCCTTGATCTTCGCGATGACCTTCTCGGGGCCGACCGCGAAGGGCAGCTCGGTGACGACGAGGCCCTTGCGGCGGGCGGTGACGGTCTCCACGGACACCGTCGCGCGGATCTTGAACGTGCCGCGGCCGGTCTCGTAGGCGTCCCGGATGCCGGGCAGGCCGACGATCCGGCCGCCGGTGGGCAGGTCGGGGCCCGGCACGTGCTTCATCAGCGCGTCCAGGTCGGCGTTCGGATACCGGATGAGGTGCCGGGCGGCCGCGATGACCTCGCGCAGGTTGTGCGGCGGCATGTTCGTGGCCATGCCGACCGCGATGCCGGAGGCGCCGTTGACCAGCAGGTTGGGGAAGGCGGCGGGCAGCGCCACCGGCTCCTGCTCCTGGCCGTCGTAGTTCGGGCCGAAGTCGACGGTGTCCTCGTCGATGGACTCCGTCATCAGGCCGGCGGCGTCGGCCATCCGGCACTCGGTGTACCGCATGGCGGCCGGCGGGTCGTCGTTGCCCAGCGAGCCGAAGTTGCCGTGGCCGTCCACCAGGGGCACGCGCATCGAGAAGGACTGGGCCATGCGCACCAGGGCGTCGTAGATCGACGCGTCGCCGTGCGGGTGCAGCTTGCCCATGACCTCGCCGACGACGCGGGCGCACTTCACGTAACCGCGCTCGGGCCTGAGGCCCATCTCGTTCATCTGGTAGACGATGCGGCGGTGCACGGGCTTGAGGCCGTCCCGGGCGTCCGGCAGCGCACGGGAGTAGATGACCGAGTACGCGTACTCGAGGAAGGAGCCCTGCATCTCGTCGACGACGTCGATGTCGAGGATCTTCTCCTCGTACGAGTCGTCGGGCGGCGGGGTCTTCGTACTACGGCGGGCCATCGCTGCCGGCTCCTTGCTGAAGCGTGAACGGTGATCTGACGCGGTCCATTGTGGACCGCGGCACTGACAGCGACCGACCAGGACCCGTCACGGGCTGCCCGGCCCGGCGCTGCCCGCAGGGTACGCCCTCGTCCCGCACACCCGTCCCCGGGCCGCCGACCCCGTTCTCGCTCTCGGCGTACGCGGACCGGGAACTCCACCGGCCGCCCGCACGCTTGCATACAGTGGCAGGATCGGCAGGATCGGCGGAATTCCGCAGTTCCGGCCAATGTTTCCACCCAGCTGATCCCACTCAGCATTCCGCGATCGAAGGGACGTACATGCCCATGGGTCACACGGCCACAGCCCAGGCAGACTCCGGCGGCCTGACAGCGACCGAGCACCGCCTGGCCAACGGCCTGCGCGTGGTGCTCTCCGAGGACCACCTGACCCCGGTCGCGGCGGTGTGCCTCTGGTACGACGTCGGCTCGCGCCACGAAGTCAAGGGACGTACCGGCCTGGCTCACCTTTTCGAGCACCTCATGTTCCAGGGCTCCGCCCAGGTCAAGGGCAACGGCCACTTCGAACTGGTGCAGGGCGCCGGCGGCTCGCTCAACGGCACCACCAGCTTCGAGCGCACCAACTACTTCGAGACCATGCCCGCCCACCAGCTGGAGCTCGCCCTCTGGCTGGAGGCCGACCGCATGGGTTCGCTGCTGGCCGCCCTGGACGACGAGTCCATGGAGAACCAGCGCGACGTCGTCAAGAACGAGCGCCGCCAGCGCTACGACAACGTCCCCTACGGCACCGCCTTCGAGAAGCTCACCGCCCTCGCCTACCCGGAGGGCCACCCCTACCACCACACGCCGATCGGCTCGATGGCCGACCTCGACGCGGCGACCCTGGAGGACGCGCGGGCGTTCTTCCGCACGTACTACGCGCCGAACAACGCGGTGCTGTCCGTCGTCGGTGACATTGACCCCGAGCAGACGCTCGCCTGGATCGAGAAGTACTTCGGATCCATCGCCTCGCACGACGGCAAGCAGCCCCCGCGCGACGGCTCGCTGCCCGACATCATGGGCGAGCAGCTGCGCGAGGTCGTCGAGGAGGAGGTCCCGGCCCGCGCCCTGATGGCGGCCTACCGCCTGCCGGAGGACGGCACGCGCGCGTGCGACGCCGCCGACCTGGCCCTCACCGTCCTGGGCGGCGGCGAGTCCTCCCGCCTCTACAACCGGCTGGTGCGCCGCGACCGCACGGCCGTCGCCGCCGGGTTCGGCCTGCTGCGGCTCGCCGGAGCGCCCTCCCTGGGATGGCTGGACGTGAAGACGTCCGGTGACGTGGAGGTGCCGGTCATCGAGACCGCCATCGACGAGGAGCTCGCCCGGTTCGCCGAGGAGGGCCCGACGGCCGAGGAGATGGAGCGCGCCCAGGCACAGCTGGAGCGCGAGTGGCTGGACCGCCTGGGCACCGTCGCCGGCCGCGCCGACGAACTGTGCCGGTACGCCGTCCTGTTCGGCGACCCCCAGCTCGCCCTCACCGCCGTGCAGCGGGTGCTCGAGGTGACGGCCGAGGAGGTCCAGGAGGTCGCCAAGGCCCGCCTGCGCCCCGACAACCGCGCGGTGCTCGTCTACGAGCCCACCGCCCCCGCCGACGAGACCCCCGCCGACGCGGACGACGCCACCGACGAGAACGAGGAGGCGGCCAAGTGACCGAGCTCGCCACCATGGACTTCCACCCCCAGCCGCAGGGCGGCGAGCCCAAGCCGTGGGCGTTCCCGGCCCCCGAGCGCGGCAGCCTCGACAACGGCCTCACCGTGCTGCACTGCCACCGGCCCGGCCAGCAGGTCGTCGCCGTGGAGGTGCTCCTCGACGCGCCCCTGGACGCCGAGCCCGCCGGACTCGACGGCGTCGCCACCATCATGGCGCGCGCCTTCTCGGAGGGCACCGACAAGCACTCCGCCGAGGAGTTCGCCGCCGAGCTGGAGCGTTGCGGCGCCACCCTCGACGCCCACGCCGACCACCCCGGCGTCCGGCTGAGCCTGGAGGTGCCCGCCTCGCGCCTCGCCAAGGCGCTCGGCCTGCTCGCCGACGCCCTCAGGGCGCCCGCGTTCGCGGACGGTGAGGTCGAACGCCTGGTCCGCAACCGGCTCGACGAGATCCCGCACGAGCTGGCCAACCCGGCCCGCCGCGCGGCCAAGGAACTCTCCAAGGAGCTGTTCCCGGCCGGCTCGCGCGTGTCGCGCCCGCGCCAGGGCACCGAGGAAACGGTGGCGAACGTCGACTCCGCCGCCGTACGGGCCTTCTACGAGAAGCACGTGCGTCCCGCCACGGCCACCGCGGTGGTCGTCGGCGACCTCACCGGCATCGACCTCGGCGCGCTGCTCGGCGACACCCTGGGCGGGTGGACCGGTTCCGCCGCCGAACCGCGCCCCGTGCCCCCGGTGACCGCCGACGACCGGGGCCGGGTCGTCATCGTGGACCGTCCCGGCGCCGTCCAGACGCAGCTGCTGATCGGCCGCACCGGTGCCGACCGGCACGACCGGGTCTGGCCCGCGCAGGTGCTCGGCACCTACTGCCTCGGCGGCACCCTCACCTCCCGCCTGGACCGCGTGCTGCGCGAGGAGAAGGGCTACACCTACGGCGTGCGGGCGTTCGGGCAGGTCCTGCTCTCCGCGCCCGACGGCACCGGTGCCGCCATGCTCGCCATCAGCGGATCCGTCGACACCCCCAACACCGGCCCCGCGCTGCAGGACCTGTGGACGGTGCTGCGCACGCTCGCGGAAGGCGGACTCACCGACGCCGAACGCGACGTCGCCGTGCAGAACCTGGTGGGTGTGGCGCCGCTGAAGTACGAGACGGCGGCGGCCGTGGCGAGCACGCTGGCCGACCAGGTCGAGCAGCACCTGCCCGACGACTACCAGGCCGCGCTCTACCGCCAACTCGCCGCCACCGGCACCGTGGAGGCCACGGCGGCGGTCGTGAACGCCTTCCCGGTGGACCGCCTGGTGACGGTGCTCGTCGGCGACGCCGCGCAGATCAAGGCGCCCGTCGAGGCCCTCGGCATCGGTGAAGTCACCGTGGTGTCGGCCGAGTAGCGCCGCGCGCGCGTGGTGGCCCTGGTGACCCGAGTGTCACCAGGGCCACCGTTTGTCCGAATTGAGGGAGAGACAGCCTGTCTGCCCTGTGGCATGCGCTACAAAAAGCCTGTTGCGTTTGAGGATTGAAGGCAACCGCGCTTAGCGTCTTCCGGGCTGTTCGTCAGGCAGTACGCCGCACCCGCGGCACCGGACAGCCATCGCCGAGTCCCCGTACGGCGCGAGCCAGGGGAGCCGGGGACCCATCGCAGTCCCTGGGGTGAATCGGACGCCCGCGCGTGCAGCGAGGGGGTCCGTAGGAGACCTTCCACCTCCGAACCCGTCAGCTAACCCGGTAGGCGAGAGGGAAGGAAAGGACCAGCCTCTACATGGCGTTCACGCGCGCCACCGGGAAGCACCGCCGTCCCAGCCGGATGCACCGCACCACCGCCCGCGCGGCGGGAGTCGCGGCCCTCGCCACCACCGGCGTCGTCGGCACCCTCGCCGCACCGGCGCTCGCCGCCGAGTCCGAGGCGGAGCAGACCGGGATCACCCCGGTCGTCTCCATCGGCGACTCCATAGCCGACGAGATCGACGCGCAGGCCGCCGCCCAGGAGCAGGCCGCCCAGCTCGCCGCCGCCCGTGAGGCGGCCCAGGAGGCCGCGCGGGAGCGGGCCGCCGAAGCGGCCGAGGAGGCGCGCGAGGCCAAGGAGCGCGCCGCGCGGGAGGCCGAACGCGAGCGACTCAACACCTTCGTGTCGCCGATCACCGCCTCGTACGTCTCCACCGCCTACCGGGCCGGCAGCTCCCTGTGGTCCTCCGGCAGCCACACCGGCATCGACTTCCACGCCTCCACCGGCACCACCGTGCACGCCGTCGGCGTTGGCACCGTCGTCGAGGCCGGCTGGGGCGGGGCGTACGGCAACCAGGTCGTGATCAAGATGCACGACGGCACGTACACGCAGTACGGCCATCTGTCGTCCATCGGCGTCTCGGTGGGCCAGTCGGTCTCCGCCGGCCAGCAGATCGGCCTCTCCGGTGCCACCGGCAACGTCACGGGACCGCACCTGCACTTCGAGGCCCGTACGGGCGCCGAGTACGGCTCGGACATCGACCCCGTCGCCTACCTCCGCTCCCACGGCGTCAACGTCTGACGACGGACCGCTGACGGCAAGGTCCTGGAGAGGCCCCGGCTCCCCGAGCCGGGGCCTTTCCCATTTCCGCGTGCGGTCGCGGAACACGACCGCTGTCCAAAAAATGGCCATGAAATCCGACCCGGCGTCGGAATATCCGCCCGCCTGGCCTAGAGTCACCGAACACGCGTCAATCGTCGACGTCTCACGGGGATTAAGGCGGAGGTCGGGCATGCGTATTCCGGCGCACTCGGTGTGCACGGCGATCCGGGACGACATCGTCGCCGGTGTCCACGCGCGCGGCGGCCGCCTCACCGAGGAACTCCTCGCCCGCCGTTACGGAGTCTCCCGCGTCCCCGTCCGCGAGGCCCTGCGCACGCTGGAGGCCGAGGGCTTCGTGGTGACCCGGCGGCACGCGGGTGCGTGCGTCGCGGAACCCACCGAACAGGAGGCCGCCGACCTGCTGGAGACCCGTGCCCTCCTGGAACCCCTGGGTGCCGCACGGGCCGCCCGGCGCCGCACCGAGGCCCACCTCAAGGTCCTGCGCGGGCTGGTCAGGCTGGGTCAGGAACGCGCCGGGCAGGGCCACGGCGAGGACTTGCGCGCACTGGACGGATGGTTCCACGAGACCCTCGCCCAGGCCGCCGGCAGTCCCTCCCTGGCATCCCTGCTGACCCAGTTGCGCCGCAAGATCGCCTGGATGTACTCCGTGGCGGCGCCGGCTGATCAGGCGGGCTGCTGGGCGGAGCACGGCGCGATCACCGACGCGGTGGCCCGGGGGGACGGCGAGCGCGCGCGGGCGCTCATGGCACTGCACACCGAGCGGTCCGCTCCCGCGTACCGACTGCGGTTCGCCCCCGAGGGCGAGCGGACCGAGGGTGTGAGGAATTCGCAACGTGCCGTAAACACGCCGAGCCCGCGGTATTAACACGCGGCCCGTATACAAGAGGTATTCATCGGAGGCGTTTTCCGTTGCCTCCGAATGTCCTCGAAAAGCGGTGGCGCGATCCCTGGATGGGAAGAGAAAGGCCCGCCCGGTGCTCCGGGCGGGCCGTTCGGTCTTCCTCTTTCCGTCGGTCAGACGGTCTCGGGAAGCTCCTCGAGGCCCTCGGAGACCAGCTTCGCCAGCCGGTCCAGGGCGGCGTCCGCGCCCTCGGCGTCGGACGCGAGGACGATCTCCTCGCCGCCCTGGGCGCCGAGGCCGAGGACGGCCAGCATGGAGGCCGCGTTGACGGGGGAACCGTCGGCCTTGGCGATCGTGACCGGGACGCCTGTGGCCGTGGCGGCTCGGACGAAGATGGAGGCGGGGCGGGCGTGGAGGCCCTCGGCCCAGCCGACGTTGACGCGGCGCTCAGCCATGTGATGCTGCCCTTCAGGTGTTCAAGATTTCGTGTTGTCTAGACCAGTCTTGTCTAGACCAGTTTCCCACATCGTGAAGCGTGCCGGGACGGCACCGCGCGCCGCCCCGCGTGATCGTCGGACCGCGGCCTCGGCCCGACCTTCCGTCCTCCACAGACTGCCTCGCGCCGTTGTCGTACGCGAGCCGTACTCTGGGGCCCATGCAGACCTCGTCGGACCGGCACGAGTATCCCGCCCACTGGGAGGCCGACGTGGTGCTGCGCGACGGCGGCACCGCGCGCGTCCGCCCCATCACCGTTGATGACGCCGAGCGCCTGGTCAGCTTCTACGAGCAGGTCTCCGACGAGTCGAAGTACTACCGCTTCTTCGCGCCGTACCCTCGCCTGTCCGCCAAGGACGTCCACCGCTTCACGCACCACGACTTTGTGGACCGGGTGGGACTCGCGGCCACCGTCGGCGGCGAGTTCATCGCCACCGTACGCTACGACCGGATCGGCGCCGGCGGAGCGCCCGCCACCGCGCCCGCCGACGAGGCCGAGGTCGCCTTCCTCGTCCAGGACGCCCACCAGGGGCGCGGCGTGGCCTCCGCGCTGCTGGAGCACATCGCCGCCGTCGCCCGGGAGCGCGGCATCCGTCGCTTCGCCGCCGAGGTGCTGCCCGCCAACACCAAGATGATCAAGGTGTTCATGGACGCCGGGTACACCCAGAAGCGCAGCTTCGAGGACGGCGTGGTCCGCCTGGAGTTCGGTCTCGAACCGACCGGCCGCTCGCTGGCCGTGCAGTACGCGCGCGAGCAGCGCGCGGAGGCGCGTTCCGTGCAGCGGCTGCTGAGGCCGGGCTCGGTGGCGGTCGTCGGCACCGGCCGCACGCCGGGCGGGGTCGGCCGCAGCATTCTGGGCAACATCCGGGACGCGGGCTACACCGGTCGGCTGTACGCCGTGAACAAGGCCTTCCCCGAGGACCGGAAGGAGGTCGACGGGGTGCCCGCGTGCCGCTCGGTGCGGGACATCGACGGGCCGGTCGACCTCGCCGTCGTCACGGTTCCCGCCGAGCGTGTCCCCGAGGTCGTCACCGAGTGCGGCGAGCACGGCGTGCAGGGCCTGGTGGTGATCTCCGCCGGGTACGCCGACAGCGGCCCCGAGGGACGCGACCGCCAGCGGGCCCTCGTGCGGCAGGCGCGCACGTACGGCATGCGGATCATCGGACCCAACGCCTTCGGGATCATCAACACCTCCGCGGACGTGCGGCTGAACGCCTCCCTCGCCCCCGAGACGCCCCGCCCCGGCCGGATCGGCCTGTTCGCCCAGTCGGGGGCCATCGGCATCGCCCTGCTCTCCCGGCTGCACCGGCGCGGCGGCGGAGTCACCGGCGTCACAGGGGTGTCGACCTTCGTCTCCTCGGGCAACCGGGCCGACGTCTCCGGCAACGACGTCCTCCAGTACTGGTACGACGACCCGGAGACCGACGTCGCGCTGATGTACCTGGAGTCCATCGGCAACCCCCGCAAGTTCACCCGCCTCGCCCGGCGCACGGCGGCCGTCAAACCCCTGGTCGTGGTGCAGGGGGCCCGGCACGGGGGCGTGGCGCCCCAGGGACACGCCGTACGGGCGACGCGGCTCCCGCACGCGACGGTCTCCGCGCTGCTCCGGCAGGCGGGTGTGATCCGGGTCGACACGATCACCGACCTGGTCGACGCGGGGCTGCTGCTCGCCCGCCAGCCGCTGCCGCCCGGGCCGAGGGTGGCCATCCTGGGGAACTCCGAGTCCCTGGGCCTGCTCACGTACGACGCGTGTCTCTCCGAAGGGCTGCGCCCGCACCCCCCGCTGGACCTGACGACGGCCGCCTCGGCGGACGACTTCCACGCGGCTCTGTCCCGCGCCCTGGCCGACGACACGTGCGACGCCGTGGTGGTGACCGCGATCCCGACGGTGGGGGAGGGATCGGCCGGGGACGCCGCGCTGGCGGCGGCTCTGCGGTCGGCGGCCGCCGCGGTGCCGGCCAAGCCGGTCCTCGTGGTCCACGTGGAACTGGGCGGCCTGGCGGAGGCCCTCTCGGCAGCGGCGAGCACGGCACCGCAGGCGCTCCAGCCGACGGAGCCGCGGACGGGGCCCACGGAACCGGGGGCCGGCGACCTCGCGGGCACCCAGAGCGGTGGGCCTCGGGCCACTGGCTCCTCGGCCCCGGGGACCGCCGGGCCGGGTGAGTCTGGGGCTACCACGTCCTCGGACCGGCGGTCCACCCCGTCCGCGGACCCGCAGACCACCGCGCCCACGACCCCCCGGACGACTGGATCCACGGCCCCGCACCCCGGCGAGCCCGGGACCACCGCGTCCACGGAGCCTCGCCCCCCTGCACCCACCGCCGAACCACGAGCCGCCACTGCCCGACCCCCCGCGCCGCCCGCCAGGTCGCAGCCGCCCACCCCGCCCGCGCCCGGCACTTCTGCGCAGGGCCCCCTCCCGGCGGACGCCCCTCCTCACGGCACCCGCCTCATCCCCGCCTACCCCGCCGCCGAACGCGCCGTCCGGGCCCTCGCCCATGCCGTCGCCTACGGCCAGTGGCGGCGCGACGCCGCCGACCCCGGCAAGGTGCCGGAGTACGAGGACATCGACGAGAAGGGCGCAGCCGGACTGATCGCCGGGCACCTCGCGCGCGGGCAGGGGCTCACCCTCGGTGACGCGGAGACCTGCGAGCTGCTCGCCAGGTACGGCATCCACGTCCACCGCGCCCTGCCCGCCCCCACCCCCGACGACGCGGTCGCCGCCGCGCGCACCATCGGCTACCCCGTCGCCCTCAAAGCCACCGCCCCGCACCTGCGCCACCGCGCCGACCTGGGCGGCGTACGCCTCGATCTGGCGGACGAGGAGCAACTGCGCCGGGCGTACGCCGAGTTGACCGAGCTGTTCGGAACGCCCGCCGAGCTGCGCCCGGTGGTCCAGGGCATGGCCCCGCGCGGTGTCGACACCGTCGTACGGGCCGTCATCGACCCGGCGGCCGGCGCCGCGCTCTCCTTCGGGCTCGCCGGGGCGGCCACCCAGCTGCTCGGCGACATGGCGCACCGGCTGATCCCGGTCACCGACCGTGAGGCGAACTCGCTCATCCGCTCGATCCGCACGGCACCCCTCCTCTTCGGCTGGCGAGGCTCGGCCCCGGTGGACTCCGCCGCCCTGGAGGAGTTGCTGCTACGGGTCTCCCGGCTGGTCGACGACCATCCGGAGGTCGTCGCGGTCACCCTGGAACCGGTCGTGGTCGCACCGCGCGGCCTGAGCGTCCTCAGCGCCTCCGTCCGCCTCGCGCCCCCTCCCGCCAGGGACGACCTCGGCCCGCGCACCCTGCCCGCGTACTGACCGAGCACCGCCCGGGACGGGTGCCGCACAGGCGTCCCGCGCAGTCAGTGGGCCCCCGTAGGATGGACGGCATGGCCAAGACCAGTACGACGACCCAGGGGCTGCGAGCGGCGATCGAGCGCAGCGGCTACTACCCGGCCCTCGTGGCCGAGGCGGTGGAGGCCGCCGTGGGCGGCGAGCCCGTGCGGTCGTACCTGGTCCACCAGGAGACGACATTCGACCAGAACGAGGTGCGCCGGCACGTGACCGTGCTCGTGCTCACCGGCAACCGCTTCATCGTCAGCCACACCGACGAGCAGGCCGCCGACGACACCTCCCCGACGCCGTACGCCACGACGTCCACGGAGTCCGTGAAGCTCGGCCGGATCTCGTCCATCGTCGTCAGCCGCGTGGTCGCCAACCCGGAGCAGTACAAGCCGGGCACCCTGCCCCGCGAGATCGTGCTCACCATCGGCTGGGGCGCCGTCTCCCGCCTCGACCTGGAGCCCGCCGCCTGCGGTGACCCCAACTGCGAGGCCGACCACGGCTACACCGGCAGCTCGACCGCCGACGACCTGAGCCTGCGGGTCAGCGAGGCCGGGGACGGCCCCGAGACGGTGCGCCAGGCGCTCGCCTTCGCGCAGGCCCTCTCCGAGGCGACGGCGGACACCCGCTGATGGTCCAGCCCGCCGCCTGGGACACCGACCCGGAACCGCTCCCCGTCGACTCCGCCCCCGTACCCGAGTACGGCAGCGGATCCCTCGCCGACCTGCTGCCCACCCTGGCCGCCGGCCTCGGCGTCCCCGGCACGACCGCGGGCATCACCGAACTGACCCCCGCCGACCGCAACTGCGTGTTCCTGATCGACGGCCTCGGCTGGGAGCAGCTGCGTGCCCACCCCGGGGACGCCCCGTTCATGAGCTCGCTCCTGAGCAGCTCACGCGGCGGCACCGGACGTCCGATCACCGCCGGCTACCCGGCGACCACCGCGACCTCTCTCGCCTCCGTCGGCACCGGCCTGCCGCCGGGCGCCCACGGCCTGCCCGGCTACACGGTGCGCAATCCGGACACCGGCGAGCTGATGAACCAGCTGCGCTGGCAGCCGTGGACGGCGCCGGGCGCCTGGCAGCCGTACCCCACCGTCTTCGAGCTCGCCCACCGCGCGGGAGTGCACGCGGCCCAGGTCTCCTCCCCGACCTTCGCGAACACCCCGCTGACCAAGGTCGCGCTCAGCGGCGGCGCGTTCCACGGCCGGCTGTCCGGCGAGGACCGGATGGATCTCGCCGCCGAGCAGCTGGCCGGCGCCGACCGCGCCCTCGTCTACACCTACTACGCCGAGGTCGACGGCGCCGGACACCGCTTCGGCGTCGACTCCGACACCTGGCGCGGCCAGCTCGCCCACGTCGACCGGCTCGTGCAGCGCCTCGCCGAGCAGCTGCCGCCGCGCAGCGCCCTGTACGTCACCGCCGACCACGGCATGATCGACGTGCCCTTCGACGAGGACCACCGCATCGACTTCGACGAGGACTGGGAGCTGAAGGCAGGCGTCGCCCTCCTCGGCGGCGAGGGCCGCGCCCGGCACGTGTACGCGGTCCCGGGCGCGCACAACGACGTGCTGACCTGCTGGCGCGAGGTGCTCGGCGAGCAGTTCTGGGTGGCGTCGAGGGACGAGGCGATCGAGGCGGGCTGGTTCGGCCCGCGCATCGACGACCGGGTGTACGACCGCATCGGCGACGTGATCGCCGCCGCGCGGGACGACGTCCTGCTCATCGCCTCGGAACGGGAGCCGAAGGAATCCTCGATGGTCGGCAACCACGGGTCGATGACCCCCGCCGAGCAACTCGTCCCGCTGCTCGAAGTACGCTCCTGACCCCTCGCCTCCGCTCCACCGACCCCGATGCCGAAAGGTGCTCAACCCCTCATGCCCGAGCTGGTGTTCTTCTCCGGAACGATGGACTGCGGGAAGTCGACACTGGCTCTCCAGATCGAGCACAACCGCTCCGCACGCGGCCTGGCCGGCATGATCTTCACCCGGGACGACCGTGCGGGCGAGGGCAAGCTCTCCTCGCGCCTCGGCCTGGTCACCGACGCGGTGGAGGTCGAGGACGGCCAGGACCTGTACGCCTACCTCGTCGACCACCTCTCCCAGGGCGGACGTGCGGACTACGTGATCGCGGACGAGGCGCAGTTCCTCGCGCCGGAGCAGATCGACCAGCTCGCGCGCGTGGTCGACGACCTCGGCGTCGACGTGTACGCCTTCGGCATCACCACCGACTTCCGCTCCAAGCTGTTCCCCGGCTCCCAGCGCCTGGTCGAACTCGCCGACCGCGTCGAGGTGCTCCAGGTCGAGGCCCTGTGCTGGTGCGGCGCCCGTGCCACGCACAACGCCCGGACGGTCGGCGGGGTCATGGTCGTCGAGGGTGCCCAGGTGGTCGTCGGCGACGTCGCCCGGTCCGCCGACGAGGTCGGCTACGAGGTGCTGTGCCGCCGCCACCACCGGCGCCGGATGACGGCGGCGACGTCCCGCGCGGCGGCGCTGTCACCGGACGTGCTGCCGGTGTCCTCCGCCTGACCGCCCGACCGCCAGGCCTCAGGCGACTCGGGTTCCCGCGCCGCTCACCCGCACCCGCCGGTCACCCGCGCGCAGCGTGACCGTGAGCTCGCCGGGCCGGCCCAGGTCCTCGCCCTGGTACAGGGTGAGGACGGTGTCCTCGGGTACGAGACCGAGCTCCCGGGCGTACGCGCCGAACGCGGCGGCCGCGGCGCCGGTCGCCGGGTCCTCGACGACGCCGCCGACGGGGAACGGGTCACGGACGTGGAAGACGGTGGCCGACTCACGCCACACCAGCTGGACCGTGGTCAGGTCCAGGCGGTGCATCAGGGCTTCCAGACGCGCGAAGTCGTACGCCAGGTCCGCGAGGCGGGCGCGCGTCGCCGCCGCGAGCACGAGATGGCGCGCGCCGGCGAACGCGATCCGGGGCGGGAACGCCGGGTCGAGATCGACGGCCGGCCAGCCGAGCGCCGCGAGCGCCTCCGCGAGGTCGGTGTCGGCGATCTCCTCGACGTGCGGCGCCACGCTGGTGAGCGTGGCGCGGAGCGCCCCGGCCTCCTCGGTGACCTCCACCGGTACGGTGCCGGCGCGCGTCGCGAACACCAGCTCCCCGGGCCCGATCCGCTCGGCCAGCGCGACGGCGGCCGCGACGGTGGCGTGGCCGCAGAACGGCACCTCGGCCCTGGGACTGAAGTAGCGGATCCCGTACGCCCGCCCCTCCTGGCCACCGAGCCCTTCCGGGGGCGCGGTCAGGAACGCGCTCTCCGAGTACCCGAGTTCGGCGGCGACGGCCAGCATGTCGCCGTCGTCGAGGCCGGCGGCGTCCAGTACGACACCGGCAGGGTTCCCGCCGTCGGGGGTGCCGGAGAAGGCGGTGTAGCGAAGAACCTCGGGCCGCGTTGCATTCGTCGTCATGCTCGCGGCAACAGCGGGCCGTCCAGGGCTATTCCGGCCGCGAAAGCACCTGTCGGTCACCCACGCGGGCGTGGTTCCCGGTGGTGGTCCGGGGCGTCCGTGCCCCGGGGCGGCCCGCCCTGGAGCACCGCGAACCGCGCCCCCTCCGGATCCGCCACCATCGCCACCCGGCCGTGGACGGTGCCCCCGGCCGGTTCGAGGACGTGGCCGCCCAGCGCCGTGAGGTGCTCCAACGACTCCTCCGCGTCGGCCACCTGGAAGTACGTCACCCAGTGCGGCCCCCGGTCGCGCGGCAGGGCGCCCCCGACGCCGTGGATGCCGGCGACGGGGCGGACGTCGAGCCGCAGGGTCACGTAGTCCCGGTCGGCGGGGTCCTCCGGGACCAGTTCGAAGCCGAACACGGTCTCGTAGAACTTGGCGACACTCGCGGACTCGTACGTCATCAGCTCGTTCCACGCCGGTGTGCCGGGCACTCCCGTGACGGCCGTGCCGAGGTGGGCCGCCGCCTGCCAGATGCCGAAGACGGCCCCTGCGGGGTCGGAGCCGATGGCCAGGCGGCCGGCCTCGCCCGCGTCCAGCGGCCCCACACCGATGGTGCCACCGCACAGGCGTACCGTTTCGGCCGTCCGGTCGACGTCGTCGGAGGCGAAGTAGGGCGTCCAGGCGATGGGGAGGTGCCGGTCCGGGGGCAGTTGGCCGATGCCGGCCACCTCACGCCCGCCGAGCAGCGCCCGTGCGTAGGGGCCCAGTTGCTGGGGGCCGGGCTGGAACTCCCAGCCGAACAGAGCTCCGTAGAAGTCGTGGGTCGCGGCCGGCCCGTGCACCATCAGACTCACCCAGCAGGGTGTGCCGGGTGCGCGCCGGGCGTTCGTCTCGCCGTTCCGGCCGGCCGACCCCCGTGCGTCGCTCATCGTCACTCTCTTCTCGGCCCTTCGCGGGCCGTGCGTCCGCTTCCGCTCCGACGGACCTTCGCGCCGATGCCGGCACCGCACCCGGTGCCGGGCGCTTTCAGGCGTGCCCGCCGGGGCAGGCCGGCTGTCCCGGGTGGTACAGCATGTGCTCGAACCCGTACGCCTCGTGATCGGTGCTGTCCGGCGGGCAGAGTAGCCCGACAGCGGCGCGGCGGCCACTCGGTACGCCAGGATGGAGCCATGAACGCCATCATCTCCGCATCCGAACTCGCCGACGAACTGGCGGGCGGGGACCCGCCCGCTCTGCTCGACGTCCGCTGGCAGCTGAGCACGGCCAAGGCCGCCGGTGCCCCGCCGTTCGACGGCCGGGCCGAGTACGCCGCCGGGCACCTTCCAGGTGCGGTCTTCGTCGACCTGGACAAGGAGCTCGCCTCCCCTCCGGGCGCCGGCGGCCGGCATCCGCTGCCGGACCTGGCGGAGTTCGGCGCGGCGATGCGCAGGGCGGGCGTTTCGGCGGGCCGGCCCGTCGTCGTGTACGACGGCGGACAGGGGTGGGCGGCGGCCCGCGCCTGGTGGCTGCTGCGCTGGACGGGTCACCCGAACGTGCGGGTCCTCGACGGCGGGTTGCCGGCCTGGGAGGCGCCGTTGTCGACGGAGGTCCCCGTCCCCGCGGAAGGCGACTTCACGCCGCAACCGGGCGCGGCGGGCCTGCTGGACGCCGACGGGGCGGCCGCACTCGCCCGGTCCGGCGTGCTGTTCGACGCCCGCGCGGGGGAGCGGTACCGGGGCGAGGTCGAGCCGATCGACCCGGTCGGAGGTCACATCCCGGGCGCCGTGTCGGCGCCCACGACGGACAACGTGGCGGCTGACGGCCGCTTCCTGCCGGCTGACGAACTCCGCGCACGCTTCGAGTCCCTCGGCGCCGACGGGAACGGTGCGGTGGGCGTGTACTGCGGCTCGGGCGTGTCAGGCGCCCACGAGGTGCTGGCGCTGGCGGTGGCGGGCATCCCGGCGGCGCTGTACGTCGGCTCGTGGTCGCAGTGGTCGGCGGACCCGGAGCGACCGGTTGCCGTGGGACCCGATCCTCAGTAGGGCTGCCGGGCCGGACGGTCGGCGCAGACCGCTCGACGAGTCAGGGGCGCACCCCACGCGGGGTGCGCCCCTGACTCGTCGAGCCTCGTCGGGCGGAGAGGCCCGTCTACTCCTGCTTCTTCCGCCGCGTCCCGAACACGATCTCGTCCCAGCTGGGAACCGCCGCCCGGCGGCCCGGCCGTACTCCGTCGGCCTCGGCCTGGCGGTCGGTGGAGCCGGTGAGGCGGTCGCGGTGGCTGCCCACGGAGCGGGGCATGAGCACGTCGGCGTAGGCGGAACCGGCCGACGCGGCGGGGGCCGGAGGCTCCTCCACCTCGGGCTCCTCGACCGGCTCCTCAGCCGGTTCGGGCGCGCGCTCGGGCACCACCAGGTCGCCCCGGAAGCTGGGCACCGCCTCCAGCAGACTGGTGAGCGAGTCGCGCTCGCGTTCGGCCGAGGCCGTGGCCGCGGTCTCCTCGGCCGGCTCCGACGGCGGGGGCAGGCTCGGCCGCTCCCGCTGCTCCCGGTCGAGCGTGCGGTCCAGCGGCCGGTCGCGCGGCAGCCGGGCGATGCGCGGGACGAACGGGAAGCTCGGCTCGGGCGCGGCGAGGTCGTCGGTCTCGCCGATCAGCGTGCGCGCCTCCGCGTCGACGGCCTGGACGAGGCGTCTGGGCGGGTCGTACGTCCAGCTCGCCGAGTGGGGTTCGCCCGCCACCAGGTAGACCAGCAGGACCTCCCAGGTGCCGTCGTCGCGGCGCCAGGAGTCCCACTGCACCGTGTCCTTGTCGGCGCCGCGCAGCAGCAGCCGCTCCTGGACGGCCTCACCGAGGGGCGGCCCCGAGTTCTCGCCGGGACGGCGGACGGGGGTCTTGCGGGCCCGCTCCGCCATGAAGGCGCGCTCGGCGAGCACGGGACCCTCGAAGCGCCGTACGCGGTCGACGGGGATGCCCGCCATCTGGGCGACCTCTTCCGCGGTCGCGCCGGCACGTATGCGCGCCTGGATGTCGCGGGGGCGGAGATGGCTCTCCACCTCGATCTCGATCTGGCCGAGGCGGGGACGGTCGCCGCGCACGGCGGCCCGGAGCCGCTCGTCGATCGGAAGCGTGTACTCCGTGCTGTCCGCAGCCTTCAGCACCAGCCGTGTGCCGTCATTCGAGACGGCCACGACACGCAGTTCGGGCATGGGGACCTCCCGGGTGGTGCCTGCCGACGTCACGTGCGTCGCTGCTTCCGCTCTGTCGAGTGTGGCCTGCCCGGGTGCAGCCTGCCACAACCTTGCCGAGTTGCCCGGCGTGTCGGGCACGGGCCCTGGATCGCCGTTATGGCACGGTTACCTGTTCGCAACGCTGAGTGACGACTTTCGTCACCCTGTGCAACTAGCCCCCTCCCGGCGGTCCTTCGCGGTCCCGGACCCCCTGACGGGAGACCGGACCCAGGGCTCGCAACAGTACTCCATTCGGGCCACGTGCGTGGATTGGCGCGCCGCCCAACTTCTGGCAAGAGGTGACGCTTGGCCGCCCCTGACGGGTTTTCCGTGATCTTGGCGTGGCGTACTTCACGCAATCACCAGAAACGGAACTAATGGTTTCGACCGCTCGTCCCTTTCTCGTGCAGTTGATCGATCGCGTACGGGAAAGACAGGCAAGGTCCGGGAATGCGTGAAAAGCCCGATGTCGCAGGCGAGACGGATGCGCGAACGGAGGTGCGATCCAGGCGAATCGACCTGAGCGTGCCCCAGGTCGCGGGCAGTGCACTGGCCGCGGTGGTGGCCGCCAAACTCGCCTCCTCCTTCGGCGTGTACGGCACCATCCTCGGAGCCGGACTGATCAGCGTCATCGCCACCTGCGGAGGCTCGGTCCTCCAGCACTTCTTCAAGCGCACCGGCGAGCAGTTGCGGGTCAAGCGCACCGTCGGCCTGCGGGCCGCACCGGCGACGGGTGCCGGGCCTGCCATGGCCCAGGGAGAGTTCACCGCGGGCACCCTCTACCGCGCGCGGACCCGAGGCTGGAAACGCCCCCTGGTCGCGGCGGCCCTCGTCTTCGGCGTCACCATGGCCGGGATCACCGCGTACGAACTCGCCTCCGGCGAGACCCTGAGCGGCGGCCACAGCACCACCGTCGGCAGCGCTTTCTCCGGCCACAACAAGGCCGGTTCCGGCGCGGGGGAGCCGGACGATTCCGGCGGCGGCTCCGGAGACGGACAGGAGCACGAGGACTCCGGCGGCTCCGGTGACCCGGGGAAGTCGGGCTCCGGCGGCGACACCCCGGCGGCCACCCCGTCCGGAACTCCGGGCGGCACCGGCGGCGACACTTCGCCGGACGGTACCTCCGAGGAGGACGGCGGTACGGCGGCCAGCCCGACACCCACCCCGGACGCCACCGGGGACGACGGCTCGGGCGACGCCGCGAGCCCGGCCCCCGACGCCTCGGCTACGGTCCCAGAACCCGGCGCAAGTAGTCGTTCCGGAACAGCCGGTCAGGGTCAAGACGGTCCCGCAGCGCCGTGAACTCGCCGAAGCGCGGATACACCCGGGAGAAGTACTCGGCGTCCCTGGTGTGCAGCTTGCCCCAGTGAGGCCGGCCCTCGTGGGCCGTGAAGATGCGCTCGGCCGCGGTGAAGTACGCCTGGTAGGGCGTCCCCCGGAACATGTGGACGGCGATGTACGCGCTGTCGCGGCCCGAGGCGGTGGACAGCGTTATGTCGTCCGCCGGGGCCGTGCGCACCTCGACCGGGAAGCTCACCCTCAGGCGTGACCGGTCCACCATGGTCTTCAGTTCACGCAGGGTCTCGGCCACGGCCTCGCGCGGAACGGCGTACTCCATCTCCACGAACCGCACCCGGCGCGGGGATGTGAAGACCTTGTAGGGAGTGTCCGTGTACGTCCGCGCGGAGAGCGCCCTGCTGGAGATCCGGGCGATCGCCGGGACGGTGGCGGGCGCCGCGCGGCCGACCCAGTTGGCCGCCTGGAAGACGCCGTTGGACAGGAACTCGTCCTCGAACCAGCCCTTCAGCCGGCCCACCGGCTGCTCGGGACCCGCGCTGCGGTTGTTGCGCTTGGTGTTCGTGTTCCCGGTGTGCGGGAACCAGTAGAACTCGAAGTGCTCGTTCTCGGCCCACAGTTCGTCGAACTCGGCCAGGACCCGCTCGAAGGGCATCGGTTCCTCGCGGGCCGTGAGCAGGAAGACCGGCTCGACGGCGAAGGTGATCGCGGTGACGACGCCGAGCGCCCCCAGGCCGATCCGGGCGGCGGCGAAGACCTCGGGGTTCTCCCGCTCGGAACAGGTCAGCACCGACCCGTCCGCGGTGACCATCTCCAGGCCCCGGATCTGGGCGGCGACGGAGGCGGAGTCGCGGCCGGTGCCGTGCGTGCCGGTGCTGGTGGCCCCGGACACCGTCTGCTCCATGATGTCGCCCATGTTCGTCAGCGACAGGCCCTCCCGAGCGAGGGCCAGGTTGAGGCGCTTGAGCGGGGTACCGGCCTCGACCGTGACGGTCATCGCCTCGCGGTCGATGCGGCGGATCCCGGTCAGCAGGTGCGGGCGTATGAGCACGCCGTCCGTGGCCGCTATGGACGTGAAGGAGTGGCCGGTGCCGACGGCCTTGACCCGCAGCCCCTCGGCGGCCGCCCCGCGGACGGCCTCGGCCAGTTCCTCGACGGAGGCCGGAGTGGCCTCCCGCGCGGGGCGCGCGGAGACGTTGCCGCCCCAGTTACGCCATGTGCCGTTCTTCCCGCTCGCCGTCCCGCGTGCCGTGCGTGTGCTGCTCAACGGTCCCTCCCCGACGCTGAGCCGGCCGCTTGAGCCGGCGGTACCCGAGGAAACCGACCGCGACCGCGACGGCACCGGCCACCGCCGGAACCCCGTACCCGGCACGCGCCCCGGAGGCGTCGATCACCCAGCCGCCCGCGGAGGAGCCGAGGGCGACGCCGACCGCCAGGCCGGTGCTCACCCAGGTCATGCCCTCGGTGAGCTGCGTGCGTGGTACGTGCTGGTCGATGAGGGACATCGTCGTGATCATCGTGGGAGCGATGGACAGACCCGCAACGAACAGCGCCGCGGCCAGAAACAGCAGGTTTCCGACCAGTAGGAGGGGGATCATACTCACGGCCATCGCACAGACGCCCAGGAGCCAGCGGCGCTCGGGCGGTCCGGCGAAGCGCAGCAGCCCGAAGATCATGGCCGCGGTGCACGATCCCGCCGCGTACAGGGCGAGTACGAGACTGGCGGCGGCCTTGTGGCCCTCCTCCTCGGCGAAGGCGACGGTGACCACGTCGACGGACCCGAAGATCGTCCCCGTCGCCACGAAGGTGGCGACCAGGACCTGGAGCCCCCGGGAGCGCAGCGCGGTGCCGCCGCCCTTCTCCTCGCGCGGGTGCGGCTCGGGCTCGGTGGCGCGCTGCGAGGTCAGCCAGAAGACGCCCGTCGCCAGGAAGCAGGCGGCCAGCAGCGGCCCGGCCTCCGGGAACCAGGCCGTGGACAGCCCGATGGAGATGATCGGCCCGAAGATGAAGCAGACCTCGTCCACCACGGACTCGAACGAGTACGCGGTGTGCAGCCGCGGGGTGCCCCGGTACAGCGCCGCCCAGCGGGCGCGGACCATCGCGCCGAGGCTGGGCACGCAGCCGATGCCGACGCAGGCCACGAACAGCACCCAGTCCGGCCACCCGTAGTGCGCGGCCGGCAGCAGCACGGCCGCCGCGGTCAGCGACACCAGGGTCGCCGGGCGCAGCACCCGCCGCTGGCCGTACCGGTCGACCAGGCGGGAGACCTGCGGTCCGGCCACGGCGGCGGCGAGCGCGATGGTGGCCGACAGGGCACCGGCCAGCCCGTACCGCCCGGTGAGCTGCGAGATCATCGTCACCACGCCGATGCCCATCATCGACAGCGGCATCCTGCCGAGGAAGCCCGCGGTCGAGAATGCCTTGGTGCCGGGGGCGGCGAACAGGGCGCGGTAGGGACTGGGCAACGCGGTCTCCGGGAACGGCTCAGTGGAGTGCTCGGTAAGGTCCGAACGCAGTTGATACAGATTACTCGTGCAGACGCGCGGGAAACACCCTCGCAGGGCACCCGGAAAGACTCCGCGAAGACGCCGCAGGACGTCCGGGAGCACGTCCACGGTCGTTGCGAGACGCGCGGCGGGGCCCCGCCGTTGGTCGGTTGTCAGTGGCGGGTGGCAGGATCGAGACATGCCAGACGTGCTCGACGCAAGCCCCTACGACTCCCTGCTCCTGCTCTCGTTCGGCGGCCCGGAGGGCCCCGACGACGTGGTCCCGTTCCTGGAGAACGTGACCCGCGGGCGGGGCATCCCCAAGGAACGCCTCAAGGAAGTCGGCCAGCACTACTTCCTCTTCGGCGGGGTCAGCCCCATCAACGACCAGAACCGCGCCCTGCTGGACGCCCTGCGCAAGGACTTCGCCGAGCACGGCCTGGACCTGCCGGTCTACTGGGGCAACCGCAACTGGGCGCCGTACCTGACGGACACCCTGCGCGAGATGGTCCGCGACGGACGCCGCCGCGTCCTGGTCCTCACCACCAGCGCCTACGCCTCGTACTCGGGCTGCCGCCAGTACCGCGAGAACCTCGCGGACGCGCTCGCCGCCCTGGAGGCCGAGGGCTTGGAGCTGCCGAGGATCGACAAGCTGCGGCACTACTTCAACCACCCGGGTTTCGTCGAGCCCATGGTCGACGGTGTCGTCCGGTCCCTCGCCGAGCTGCCCGAGGAGGTGCGGGACGGCGCGCACATCGCCTTCTGCACCCACTCGATCCCCAACTCCGCCGCGGACACCTCCGGACCGGTCGAGGACCACGGGGACGGCGGGGCGTACGTACGCCAGCACCTGGACGTCGCCCAGGTGATCGCCGACGCCGTCCGCGAGCGCACCGGCGTCGACCACCCGTGGCAGCTCGTGTACCAGTCGCGGTCCGGCGCCCCCCACATCCCGTGGCTGGAGCCCGACATCTGCGACCACCTGGAGGAGCGCCGCGCGGCCGGCGCCCCCGCCGTGGTGATGGCACCCATCGGCTTCGTCTCCGACCACATGGAGGTCCTGTACGACCTTGACACGGAGGCCACGGCCAAGGCGGAGGAGCTGGGGCTGCCGGTGCGCCGCTCGGCCACCGTGGGCGCCGACCCGCGGTTCGCCGCCGCGGTCCGCGACCTCGTGCTGGAGCGGGCCGGCGACGAGCGAGGCCGGGAAGTCGCACCGTGCGCCCTCGGCGCGCTCGGCGCGAGCCACAACCTGTGCCCGGTCGGCTGCTGCCCCGCCCGCGCCCCCCGCCCCGCCGCCGCGGGCGCCGACAGCCCTTACGCGTGAGGAGCCCCGTGACCGACGTGACGCCCGACCCCCTCCATGCCGAGCTGCTGGAGATCGCCCGCGAGGCCGCCCACCGCGCGGGCGAGCTGCTGCGCGACGGCCGCCCGGCCGACCTGGCGGTCGCCGCCACCAAGTCCAGCCCGATCGACGTGGTCACCGAGATGGACATCGCGGCGGAGAAGCTGGTCACCGGCCTGATCGCCGACCGCCGTCCGGACGACGGCTTCCTCGGCGAGGAGGGCTCCGCCACCGAGGGCACCAGCGGCGTCCGCTGGGTCGTCGACCCGCTCGACGGCACGGTCAACTACCTGTACGGGCTGCCCACCTGGGCGGTCTCCATCGCCGCCGAGCAGAACGGCGAGCGGGTGGCCGGCGTGGTCGTCGCCCCGATGCGGGGCGAGTCGTACCACGCGGTGCTCGGCGGCGGTGCCTGGGCGACGGGAGCGTGGGACGGCGAACGCCGGCTCGCCTGCCGCGGCCCGGCCCCGCTGGACCAGGCCCTGGTCTCCACCGGCTTCAACTACGTCGCCGACGTCCGCGCCGAGCAGGCCGAGATCGCGCGGCGGCTGATCCCGCTGGTGCGTGACATCCGGCGTGGCGGTTCCGCCGCGATCGACCTGTGCGACGTGGCCGCCGGCCGCCTCGACGGCTACTACGAGCGCGGGCTGCACCCGTGGGACCTCGCGGCCGGGGACCTGATCGCCCGGGAGGCGGGCGCGGTGACCGGTGGACGCCCCGGTGAGCGTCCGTCCGCCGACCTGACGATCGCGGCGACGCCGGAGGTCTTCGCGCCCCTCCAGCGGCTCCTGACGGACTTCGGAGCGTAGGCCTCCGGCGGGTTGGGCGGGCAGGGAGGGGCGGTGTGCGCGCCCCCCGCCGCGGCCCGTTACCGGCGCCGACGTCGTCCGGGTCGGCGGCGACACGCCGGCTGCCCGCCGCCGGACGGCACCGCACACGACAGGGCCCCGGCGCTGGATCCCGCCGGGGCCCTGACTCTCACGGGCTGGTCAGACGCTGGTCGTGCCGACCTCCACGCCGTGCTCGGCAGCGAGACGGCGCAGGTCGTCGAGCTCTCCCAGCTCCACCTCGACGAGGAACTCGTCCCCCTCGTCGCGGGCCCGGGACAGGTCGGACTCGGTCGTCTTTATGCGCTGCAGAAGTCCTGCGGTGAAAGCGTCCATGCTGCGCCCCCTCGTCCTGGGTCGTGGGTCGGTGGCACGGGGGTGTGCCGTTCGGAAGGGACGATCACGTCTCCGGTGGAGTGCCCAGCGCTGCCCAGCCGGGCGGCGACGGTGCCGGACACCCACGCCCGCTCTGCGGAAGCGGACCGCGGCATACCGCGCGGTGACGCGGTACAGGCAGAGCGTGATCGCGGGGTGTAAAGCCGTCCTCCCCCTGCTCTCTCCCGCGGAAACCTCAACCACGCGAGAAAATCTCGCATTCCCGCTTGCGTACCGGTGTTCCTCCCGGACCTTCACTCGTCTTACAGCCGACTTATGGCCGAAAAGGGCAGGATGGAGGCAACACACCCCGCCGGCCCCTGCCCTCGTGCGCCCCGGAAGCGCTACGCGGGTGGACACAGGAAGGACAAGCGACGTGCGCGTACTCGTCGTCGAGGACGAGCAGCTGCTCGCCGATGCGGTGGCCACCGGACTGCGCCGGGAGGCCATGGCCGTCGACGTCGTGTACGACGGTGCGGCCGCCCTGGAGCGCATCGGCGTCAACGACTACGACGTGGTCGTCCTCGACCGCGACCTCCCCCTCGTACACGGCGACGACGTGTGCCGCAAGATCGTCGAGCTGGGCATGCCCACGCGCGTGTTGATGCTCACGGCCTCCGGCGACGTCAGCGACCGGGTCGAGGGACTGGAGATCGGCGCCGACGACTACCTGCCCAAGCCCTTCGCGTTCAGCGAGCTCATCGCGCGCGTGCGCGCCCTGGGCCGGCGTACGAGCGTGCCCCTGCCACCCGTCCTGGAGCGCGCCGGCATCAAGCTCGACCCGAACCGCCGCGAGGTCTTCCGCGACGGCAAGGAGGTGCAGCTCGCGCCCAAGGAGTTCGCCGTGCTGGAGGTGCTCATGCGCAGCGAGGGCGCCGTCGTCTCGGCGGAGCAGCTGCTGGAGAAGGCCTGGGACGAGAACACCGACCCGTTCACCAACGTCGTACGAGTGACCGTCATGACCCTGCGCCGCAAGCTGGGCGAGCCGCCCGTCATCGTCACCGTCCCCGGCTCCGGGTACCGGATCTGACCGGCCGTGGCGACGACACCCGCGCCCCCCGGGGCGCCCCCGAAGCCCACCTGGGACCCGCGCTCGGCGACCCCGATGCCGTGGCTGCGGCCCACCATCCGGATAAGGCTCACGCTGCTGTACGGCGGCATGTTCCTCATCGCCGGCATCCTGCTGCTGTCGATCATCTACCTGCTCGCCGCCCAGGCGGTACGGACCGGCAACCAGCCGCTCTACAAGATCGTCGACTTCCAGGACCTCCAGGTCGCCAGCAACGACTGCCCGGGCATCACGGACGGCAACCTGTCGCTGTCGCAGTTCAACGCCGCGATCAGCGACTGCATCGACCGACAGCGCCAGGAAGCCCTCGACCGGCTGCTGAGCCGGTCGCTGCTGGCCCTGCTGGGCCTTGCCGTGATCGCCTTCGCCTTCGGCTACGCGATGGCCGGACGCGTCCTGTCCCCGCTGGGCCGGATCACCCGCACCGCGCGCGCGGTGGCGGGCTCCGACCTGTCCCGCCGGATCGAGCTGGACGGCCCGGACGACGAGCTGAAGGAGCTCGCGGACACCTTCGACGACATGCTGGAGCGGCTGCAGCGGGCCTTCACCGCCCAGCAGCGCTTCGTCGGCAACGCCTCCCACGAGCTGCGCACGCCCCTGGCGATCAACCGGACCCTGCTGGAAGTGCACCTGTCCGATCCCCATGCCCCGGTGGAGCTCCAGCAGCTCGGCAAGACCCTGCTGGCCACCAACGAACGCAGCGAGCAACTCGTCGAGGGCCTGCTGCTGCTCGCCCGCAGCGACAACCAGATCGTCGAGCGCAAACCGGTGGACCTCGCCGAGGTGGCCGGCCAGGCTCTCGACCAGGTGCACGCCGAGGCGGACACCAAGGGTGTGCAGATCCGCGGCACCCGGGACCCGGCGGTGGTCCAGGGCAACGGCGTCCTGCTGGAGCGCATCGCCCTGAACCTTGTCCAGAACGCCGTCCGCTACAACGTGGCGGAACAGGGCTGGGTGGAGGTCACCACCTCGGTCGAGAACGGCCAGGCGGTCCTGGTGGTCACCAACACCGGCCCCGTCGTGCCGGCGTACGAGATCGACAACCTCTTCGAGCCGTTCCGCCGCCTGCGCACCGAGCGCACGGGGAGCGACAAGGGCGTCGGTCTCGGGCTGTCCATCGCGCGGTCGGTGGCGCGGGCGCACGGCGGGCACATCTACGCTCAGCCGCGCGAGGGCGGGGGGCTCGTGATGCGAGTGACACTCCCCGTCTGAGATCATGACCCCGACATCTCACCGACACCCGAGGATGTTCGCTTTGAGCGGAATTTCCAGGCCGACGGCCCCGGAGTTGCCTGTGTGATCGATCACAGCACGGGCTTTCTCGCCATCTACTCTCCGTGATCATGCACCCTGTCGGAAGGCCGGGAAAGTCCTGGTTTTCAAGGGCCCTGATCACGGGAAGTACACGGTGAGGCGCCTTTGAAGTGCGACATTCGGACCGTGTACGGTCCCCATCGCCATCCAAGCCGATCACTCATGAGGAGTCCGGTTGGGTGTCGATTGAGTAACAGACCTTGATGTGAGGCAAAATCTCCGCCTCGGGTCGGGCACAAGTCCGGCCTCTCACGCGTTACGTGCGCTGGAGACACCCGCAGACACCCAGAGGGGGAGAGCGACCATGGCAACCGATTACGACACTCCACGCAAGACCGACGACGACGTCGACTCGGACAGCCTCGAAGAGCTGAAGGCCAGGCGGAACGACAAGTCCGCCTCGGCCGTCGACGTCGACGAGTTCGAGGCCGCGGAAGGCCTCGAACTTCCCGGCGCCGACCTCTCGAACGAGGAACTGGCGGTCCGTGTACTGCCGAAGCAGCAGGACGAGTTCACGTGCATGAGCTGCTTCCTGGTGCACCACCGCAGCCAGCTGGCCCGGGAGAAGAACGGCCAGCCGATCTGCCGCGACTGCGACTGAGGCGGGGTCGGCCGTGACTGGCTCGACCCCTCCCTGGAAGCGCCGCTTCCACAGGCGGGAAGCGGACCAAGGGCCGTTCGACGGTTCCTACAGCGCGCGTGACGACGAGCGGGGCCCGACCGACACGGGGACGGCCCCGCTCGACTCAGTGGCCGACCGGGGTGACCTCCCGGCGACCGCGCAGCCGCCGGCACCCGCTGCCCGGCGCCGGGCAGCGGCGTTCCGGCACAGGGCCGGCCAGGGCGTCCGCAATGGCGGCCAGCGCGCCAGGGCCGCCCTGGCACACCTCGCCGACCGGATCATCGAACTGGCGCCGCGCGTGCCCGTACGGGACCTGGCGACGTTGCGCGGACAGTTCCCCGGCCTCGGTCCCGAGGAGATCGCCGACCGGCTGGTCGCGGGTGCGACCAAGGGCACGGCGACCGTCGGCGCGGGGATCGGCGCGGCGGCGATGATGCCCGTACCGCCCGCGATGCCCGCGGAGCTGGCCGCCGAGGTGACCGGTGTGGCAGCGATCGAACTCAAGCTGATCGCCGAACTGCACGAGGTGTACGGCCTGCGCCCGCCGGGCGGCCTCGCGCAGCGCAGCACCGCGTACCTGAACTCCTGGTCGGACGAGCGCGGAGTCGACGTGTCCAAACCGTCGACCCTCGGCTCGGCGATGAACAGCCACATGAAGCGCCAGCTGCGCCATCAGATCATGAAGCGCATGGTGCGCAACCTGCCGAACCTCATGCCGTTCATGGTCGGTGCCGCGGTGGGCGCCGTCATGAACCGCCGCGACACCAAGAAGCTCGCCGACAGGATCCGGGCGGACCTGCGCAAGAGGCAGGTGCCGTGGAGCGCCCTCGACGAGCTGCCGGCCCTGGAGGGACCGCAGGACGCGCTGGACATGGGCGCCCTCACCAAGGAGCTCGGCCCCAAGGGTCTCGGTGGCCGCAAGGGATTCGGTCACCGCTCCGACGGGGACGGGGACGACGGGCACTGACACCCCGCCCGCGGCGGCGTCACGCCGCCGCCTTCGCCGCCTTCAGGGCCTCGACCAGCCGCTCCGGCTCGCGGGTCGACAGGTACAGGTACGGAGTCGGGTCCTCCGGGTCCGTGACCAGCACCCGCACGGCCCTCGGGATGTAGGCCCGCAGCAGCAGGAAGGCGCGGGTGTCCGCCTTGTGTGTCCGCCAGGCGCGGGCCTCCTCCGGGTCGAGGATCTCCGCCTCGCCCAGGGCGGAGAGCGGCACCCTCGCCTCGCCCGCGATCAGCGAGTCCCCCACGACGCGGATGCGGACCGCGCCGTACGAACTGGCCGCGACCGCCGCCACCGCCGTTCCGCCGGCCAGGCCGCCCAGCATCGGCAGCGTGCCGAAGGGCAGCAGGATCAGGGCGAACGAGAGCCCCACCAGGAAGGACCCCAGCCACCAGGAGCGGGGCGCGGTGAGGCGTTCTTCGTACGGGGCGGTCGAGAGCTGCATGCACCAAGCTTGGCACGGTATCGGTGTTCGGCCGACGCGCGGGTAAGGTCTGCGCCTGTGAGTGGTACTTCCCCAGGTCTCCAGCCCCCCGCCGACGCCGTGAAACCCGTACGGCACCCCGACGCGCCCGCCCCCGGCGAGCTGCTCGGTGCCCACTACGGCCAGTGCTTCGGCTGCGGGGGCGACCAGCCCCACGGGCTGCACCTCCAGGCGCGGGCCGGTGAAGGCGTGTCGATCACCGCCGAGTTCACCGTGCAGTCCGCCCACCAGGGCGCCCCAGGTCTCGCCCACGGCGGCGTGCTGGCCAGCGCACTGGACGAGACGCTCGGTTCGCTCAACTGGCTGCTGCGCACCATCGCGGTGACCGGGCGGCTGGAGACCGACTTCCTGCGGCCGGTGCCCGTCGGCACCACGCTGCACCTGGAGGCCGAGGTGACCGCGGTGGCCGGCCGGAAGATCTACTCCACCGCCACCGGCCGGATCGGCGGCCCCGACGGGCCCGTGGCCGTGCGCGCCGACGCCCTCTTCATCGAGGTCAAGGTCGAACACTTCGTGAACCACGGCCGCGAGGAGGAGATCCGCGCCGCCATGGACGACCCCGACCAGGTCCGCCGGGCCCGCGCCTTCGAGGTGAACCCGTGAGTCTGCCGGACCCCGGGCGCCGCGAGCCCCGCCCCGACCTCGACGTCCTGATCCGCCGCGTCGACCCGGACGTACCGCTTCCGGAGTACGCGCAGCCCGGTGACGCGGGCGCCGACCTGCGCACCACCGTCGACTGCGAACTGAAGCCCGGCGAGCGGGCCGTACTTCCCACCGGCGTGTCTGTGGCGCTCCCGGAGGGGTACGCGGCCTTCGTGCACCCGCGTTCCGGGCTCGCAGCCCGCTTCGGTGTCGCCCTCGTGAATGCCCCGGGGACGATTGATGCCGGGTACCGTGGGGAGATCAAGGTGATCGTGGTGAATCTCGATCCGCGCGAGAGTGTGCGGTTCGAGCGCTTCGACCGGATTGCCCAACTGGTCGTCCAGCAGGTCGAGAGGGTCCGCTTCCACGAGGTCGCGGAGCTTCCCGACTCGGCGCGGGCCGGAGGGGGCTTCGGGTCCACCGGCGGCCACGCCGGGACGGACCGCGCAAGCGGCACAAGCGGTCAGGTCGCCGAGGGCGGCCCGACGGGTGGGAATCGATACGCTTCGGTCGTATCCGACCGGGAAGGACAGTGACGTGTTCGGACGTCGCAAGAAGAGGGATGCCGCCGAGGACGCGGCCGGCGAGGCCGAGCAGGTCGTCGACAGCGTCGACACCGAGGCGGACGAAGAGCGCGAGCGCGTGCGGCTCGAGCCCGGACCGCGGCCCGACGGGCCCTGGGACAGCACCGAGGTCCGCGACCCCGCCGAGGGCCGGGTGGACCTGGGCGGTCTGTTCGTACCCGGAGTCGAGGGCATGGAACTGCGGGTGGAGGTCGCGGGCGACGCGATCGTCGCCGCGACCGTCGTGCTGCGCGACAGCGCCATCCAGCTGCAGGGCTTCGCCGCGCCCAAGCGCGAGGGCATCTGGGCCGAGGTCCGGGAGGAGATCGGCTCCGGCATCACCCAGCAGGGCGGCATCATCGACGAGGTCGAGGGCCCGCTGGGCTGGGAGCTGCGGGCGCAGGTCCCGGTGCAGCTGCCGGACGGCACGGGCGGCTTCCAGGTCGTGCGCTTCGTCGGCGTGGACGGTCCCCGCTGGTTCCTGCGCGGCGTGATCTCCGGCCAGGGCGCGGTGCAGCCGCAGGCCGCCGGTCTGCTGGAGCAGATCTTCCGGGACACGGTCGTGGTCCGCGGCGAGGGCCCGATGGCCCCCCGCGACCCGATCGTCCTCAAGCTCCCCAACGACGCGCAGATGGTCCCCGAGGGCGTCCAGCAGGAGGAGGGCTCCCGCTTCTCCGGCGGCATGGGCCAGCTCCAGCGGGGCCCGGAGATCACTGAGGTCCGCTAGACGATCACTCGCTACGGAGGGCCGCGTCCCGCACGGGCGGCGGCCCTTCCGCCATGCCGGGGCCACACGGTCACACCCGGTCGGCCTGTCACGCGGTCTGGGCCGTCACGGCAGCCCGGACGGCGTGGACTGTCGTGGCAGCCCGAACGGCATTGCGCCGGGACGGTGCGGCCCGGCCCGCAGCGAGGCTGACCGTCCGGATCGCCAGGGCGGCCTGGAGCGTGGTTCTGCGGTCCGGAGGGCATGCTTCGTCCGGACCGTCACCATCGGTGCGGTCTGAGTGGTGAGCCCGGACTGGGCAGTCCGCCGGGACGGTGCGGCCCGGCCCGCACCGAACCACCCCCGCACGGATCGTCACGCCGGCCCGGAGAATCACGTGCGCCCGGACCGCACACTCCGACGGACTGTCACGCTCGCCCCGGGCCGTCGCCCCCGGCCGTTGCTCGCTGCCGGGCCACAACGGCCGTGGTCCGCACGGGCCATGACGGGTCGCACCGGCCGTGGCGGCCACACCGGCCAGGACCGGGCAGAACCCGCCCCGACGGGCCACACCGGCACGGCGCCCCCGGTGCCGAGCCGGGCCGGACCTTGAACGTTCCGGTGCCGTCCGGTGATACTGGCGCCCGGTTTCCGGCGGGGGAGGGCACATGAGCCACGGCCAGGTGGTCGCCGACACCATGGTGCGCGTCGAGGGCGTGCGCAAGGCGTACGGTCACGGGGCCGCCGCCGTGCACGCCCTGCGCGGCGTCTCCTTCGAAGTGCCGCGCGGTGAGCTGGTCGCCCTGAAGGGACGGTCGGGTTCCGGGAAGACCACGCTGCTCAACATCGTCGGCGGGCTCGACGCGGCCGACGCCGGGCGGGTCGAGGTCGACGGCCGGGACCTCGCTGAACTGGACGAGGGCGGCCTGCTCTCCCTGCGCCGGGACCGGGTCGGGTTCGTCTTCCAGTCCTTCGGGCTCATCCCGGTCCTCACCGCCGCCGAGAACGTCGGCGTCCCGCTGCGGCTGCGCCGTACCGCACCGCGCGAACGCGAGGAACGTGTAGAGCTGCTCCTCTCCCTGGTCGGACTGGCCGACCACGCCGCCCAGCGTCCCGGAGAGCTGTCCGGCGGGCAGCAGCAGCGGGTCGCCGTCGCCCGTGCCCTCGCCAACAACCCGGCGCTCCTGATCGCCGACGAGCCCACCGGCCAGCTGGACGCGGAGACCGGGCGCGCCGTGATGGAGCTGCTGCGGGCCGTCGTACGCAGCGAGCAGGTCACCGCCCTCGTCGCCACCCACGACGCCACGCTGCTCGACCTGGCCGACCGGGTGCTCGAACTCCGTGACGGGGAGATCGTCGCGGAGTGACAGCGCGGGCGTCAGAGTTCCGTCAAGGAGCGCCCGCGTCCCGTATCCCGCCCTGATTTGTCGGGATTGCTGGCCGTAAGGTCGACGCTGCGCAGCCAGCGCTGACCGGAAGACAATGAGGCCATGGGACGCGGCAAGCTTCGGATCTACCTCGGTGCGGCACCGGGCGTCGGCAAGACGTACGCGATGCTGTCCGAGGCACACCGCCGCATGGAGCGGGGCACGGACTGCGTCGTGGCCTTCGTGGAGCACCACGGCAGGTCCCGGACCGAGGTGCTGCTGCACGGCCTGGAGCAGGTGCCGCGCCGAGAGCTGGCGCACCGCGGCGCCGTCTTCACGGAACTGGACCTGGACGCGGTGCTGGAGCGCGCCCCCCGGGTCGCCCTGGTGGACGAACTCGCGCACACCAACGTCCCCGGCGCCCGCAACACCAAACGGTGGCAGGACGTGGAAGAGCTGCTGGCCGCCGGCGTCGACGTGATCTCGACCGTCAACATCCAGCACCTGGAGTCCCTCGGCGACGTCGTCGAGTCGATCACGGGCGTACGGCAGCAGGAGACCGTGCCGGACGAGGTGGTGCGGCGGGCCGACCAGATCGAGCTCGTGGACATGTCGCCGCAGGCACTGCGCCGGCGCATGGCCCACGGCAACATCTACCAGCCGGACAAGGTCGACGCGGCGCTGTCCAACTACTTCCGCCCCGGCAACCTCACCGCCCTGCGCGAGCTGGCCCTCCTGTGGGTGGCGGACCGGGTCGACGAATACCTCCAGCAGTACCGCAGCGAGCACCGCGTCTCGAAGATCTGGGGCTCGCGCGAGCGCATCGTGGTCGGCCTGACCGGCGGCCCCGAGGGCCGGACCCTGATACGCCGGGCCGCGCGCCTCGCGGAGAAGGGCGCCGGCGGCGAGGTACTCGCCGTCTACATAGCCCGCAGTGACGGGCTCACCGCTGCCTCCCCCAAGGAACTGGCGGTGCAGCGCACCTTGGTCGAGGACCTGGGCGGCACCTTCCACCACGTGCTCGGGGACGACATACCGGCCGCCCTGCTCGACTTCGCGCGCGGCAGCAACGCCACCCAGATCGTCCTCGGCTCCTCGCGCCGCAAGGCCTGGCAGTACGTCTTCGGCCCCGGCGTCGGCGCCACGGTGGCCCGCGAGTCCGGCCCCGACCTGGACGTCCACATCGTGACCCACGAGGAGGTCGCCAAGGGACGCGGACTGCCCGTGGCCAGGGGCGCGCGGCTCGGCCGCTCCCGGATCGTCTGGGGCTGGTTCACCGGTCTCGGCGGCCCGGTCCTGCTCACCCTGCTGCTGAACACCGTCCACCTCGGCCTCGCCAACGACGTCCTGTTCTACCTTGCGCTGACCGTGGCCGCCGCTCTGCTCGGCGGCCTCTACCCGGCGCTCGCCTCGGCCGCCGTCGGGTCCCTCCTGCTGAACTGGTTCTTCACGCCCCCGGTCAACCGGATCACCATCGCCGACCCCCGGAACATGCTCGCGCTCGCCATATTCGTGGGCGTCGCGCTCTCCGTGGCCTCGGTCGTCGACGTCGCGGCCCGCCGCACCCACCAGGCCGCCCGGCTGCGCGCCGAGTCGGAGATCCTCTCCTTCCTCGCCGGAGACGTCCTGCGCGGCGAGACCAGCCTGGAGACCCTGCTGGAGCGGGTCCGCGAGACCTTCGGCATGGAGTCGGCCGCCCTGCTGGAACGGGAGGGCGACGTGGCGCCCTGGACCTGCGCCGGACAGGCCGGAACGGGCCCGCCGGTGGAGCGCCCGGAGGACGCGGACGTCGACATGCCGGTCGGGGACCACATGGCTCTCGCGCTGACCGGCCGGGTACTGCCCGCCGAGGACCGCCGGGTGCTGGCCGCCTTCGCCGCCCAGGCAGCCGTCGTCCTGGACCGGCGGCGCCTGCGCGAGGAGGCAGACCGGGCCCGCGCGCTGGCCGAGGGCAACCGCATCCGCACCGCCCTGCTGGCCGCCGTCAGCCACGATCTGCGGACACCGCTCGCCGGGATCAAGGCCGCGGTCACCAGCCTGCGCTCCGACGACGTGTCGTGGTCCGAGGAGGACCAGGCCGAGCTGCTGGAGGGCATCGAGGAGGGCGCCGACCGCCTCGACCACCTGGTGGGCAACCTGCTCGACATGTCCCGCCTGCAGACCGGCACCGTCACGCCGCTGATCCGCGAGATCGACGTCGACGAGGTGGTGCCGATGGCCCTCGGCGGCGTCCCCGAGGGCAGCGTCGAGCTGGACGTCCCCGAGACGCTGCCCATGGTCGCCGTCGACGCGGGGCTGCTGGAGCGGGCGATGGCCAACCTGATCGAGAACGCGGTCAAGTACAGCCCCGCCGGCCGGGCCGTCCTGGTCGCCGCCAGCGCGCTCGCGGACCGGGTCGAGGTGCGGGTCGTCGACCGGGGGCCGGGCGTGCCGGACGACGCCAAGGAGCGCATCTTCGAGCCCTTCCAGCGGTACGGCGACGCCCCGCGCGGCTCCGGAGTGGGCCTCGGCCTGGCCGTGGCCCGGGGCTTCGCCGAGGCCATGTCCGGCACCCTGAACGCCGAGGACACCCCTGGCGGCGGCCTCACCATGGTGCTCACCCTCCGCGCGGCCGGCACACACACCGGCGCTCTCCCCGTCACGTCAGCAGAAAGGCAGGCCGCCCGATGACCCGGGTGCTCGTGATCGACGACGAACCGCAGATCGTGCGGGCCCTCGTGATCAACCTCAAGGCCCGGCACTACGAGGTCGACGCCGCCCACGACGGCGCCACCGCCCTCCAGCTCGCCGCCGCCCGCCACCCAGACGTGGTGGTGCTGGACCTGGGCCTGCCCGACATGGACGGCGTCGAGGTGATCCGGGGCCTGCGCGGCTGGACCCGGGTGCCGATCCTGGTGCTCTCCGCCCGGCACTCCTCCGACGAGAAGGTCGAGGCGCTCGACGCGGGCGCCGACGACTACGTCACCAAGCCCTTCGGCATGGACGAACTGCTGGCCCGCCTGCGTGCCGCCGTCCGCCGGGCCGAACCCCTCCCCGGAGGCGAGGACGACGTGATCGTCGACACCGCCGAGTTCACCGTCGACCTGGCCGCGAAGAAGGTGAACCGGGGCGGCAGGGACGTACGGCTGACGCCCACCGAGTGGCACCTGCTGGAGGTGCTGGTGCGCAACACCGGGCGCCTGGTCAGCCAGAAGCAGCTGCTGCAGGAGGTGTGGGGGCCGTCGTACGGGACGGAGACGAACTACCTGCGGGTCTACATGGCGCAGCTGCGCCGCAAGCTGGAGACGGATCCGGCGCACCCCCGCCACTTCATCACGGAGCCGGGCATGGGGTACCGCTTCGAGAAGTGAGCGGGAGGCGGGCGGTGGCCGAGAGGCCGCGAAAGTGAGCCTCGCGATACCGGTCCGGAGAGGGTGTCTGCCTGTCGGCCCGTCCCGGTACGCTTCAGACATGAGTGCTGCTCCGCGTTCCGACAAGCCGGTGGGCCGGTTCCGGCGCATGTTCGACCGGCTCTCCTCGTCGCAGGAGGACTTGGAGTCCGAGGAACTGCGCGAGGACGCCGACACCGCCGGCTGCACCCGCATCTGCGACTGCCAGGACCGCCAGATCGTCTCTGTTACTGGTACCTTGCGCACGGTCACCCTGCGACCGCGCGCGGGCGTCCCGGCCCTGGAGGCCGAGCTGTTCGACGGTTCCGCCGCCCTGGACGTGGTGTGGCTGGGCAGACGCGCCATCGTGGGCATAGAGCCGGGGCGCAAGCTCATCGCATCGGGCCGGATCTCCATGAGCCGGGGCCGCCGGGTGCTCTTCAACCCGAAATACGAACTGAGACCCCTCGGACGGGAGTAGCCGGTGACGTCGCTCGACAAGCCGACCGAAGACACCCAGGACACGGAAGCCGGCGACGCGCGGGCGGTGACGGAGGCCGCGCTGTTCGAGGCGTTCGGCGGCGTGCGGGGCATGGTCGAGACGGTGCTGCCGGGCCTGCTCTTCGTCACCATCTTCACGCTCAACAACGACCTGCACATGTCGGCGATCGCGGCGCTGGCCGTGTCGCTGGTGCTGGTCGTGGTCCGGCTGGCGATGAAGGACACCGTCAAGCACGCCTTCAGCGGCGTCTTCGGCGTGGCCTTCGGCGTGGTCTTCGCGATGATGACCGACAACGCCAAGAACTTCTACCTTCCGGGCATGCTCTACACCCTGGGCCTGGCCCTGGCGTACATCGTCACCGCGCTGGCCGGGGTGCCCCTGATCGGCCTGATCCTCGGCCCGGTCTTCAAGGAGAACCTCTCCTGGCGCACCCGGAACCCGGGACGCAAGAAGGCCTACACCAAGGCCAGCTACGCCTGGGGCTTCATCCTGCTCGCCAAGTCCGCGATCCTCTTCCCGCTGTACTGGTGGGCGGACACCGAGCAGCTCGGCTGGGTCCTGGTCACCCTGAAGATCCCGCCCTTCCTGCTCGCCGTCTGGCTGACCTGGGTCTTCCTGGCCAAGGCGCCGGCCCCCATCGACGTGTTCGCGGAGATGGAGGCGGCGGAGCAGGCCGAGAAGGAGCGCGAGGAGCGCGCGAAGGCCGAGCGCGAGGCCCGGGGCGAAGACACCCTGGACCCCGCGCCCGGCGGCAGGCACCGCAAGGGCTGACGCACCCGAGGGGTGACGGCATACGACGGTGGGGCGCCCGGAGACCTCCGGGCGCCCCACCGTCGTATGCGCGGCCGTGCGCGGGCCGTGCGCCGGGTCAGCGCGCCGTACTGCCCTTGCGTGCCGACAGCAGGTCCTCCAGCTGCTCCTCGCGGGCCTGCGCCGCCACGAACAGCAGCTCGTCGCCGGCCTCCAGGGAGTCCTCCTTGGACGGCGTCAGCACCCGGGTGCCGCGGATGATCGTGACCAGCGAGGTGTCCTCGGGCCACTCCACGTCCCCGACCTGCGTGCCGGCCAGCGCCGACTCCTCCGGCAGCGTCAGCTCCACCAGGTTGGCGTCGCCGTGGCTGAAGCGCAGCAGCCGGACCAGGTCGCCGACGCTCACCGCCTCCTCGACCAGGGCCGACATCAGCCGCGGCGTGGAGACGGCGACGTCCACGCCCCAGGACTCGTTGAACAGCCACTCGTTCTTCGGGTTGTTCACCCGGGCGACGACGCGCGGAACGCCGTACTCGGTCTTGGCCAGCAGGGAGACGACCAGGTTGACCTTGTCGTCGCCCGTCGCGGCGATGACGACGTTGCAGCGCTGGAGCGCCGCCTCGTCCAGGGACGTGATCTCGCACGCGTCCGCGAGCAGCCACTCCGCCATCGGCACCCGCTCGACCGAGATCGCGGTCGGCGCCTTGTCGATGAGCAGGACCTCGTGGCCGTTCTCCAGCAGCTCGCCCGCGATCGAACGGCCGACCGCACCGGCTCCGGCAATGGCGACCCTCATCAGTGACCGCCCTCCTCTTCAGGACCCTGGGCGAACGCCGCCTCGACCTTGTCGACCTCGTCGGTGCGCATCATCACGTGCACCAGGTCACCCTCCTGCAGCACCGTCTGCGAGGAGGGCAGGATCGCCTCCCCGAGCCGGGTGAGGAACGCCACCCGCACCCCGGTCTCCTCCTGGAGCCGGCTGATCTTGTGGCCGACCCAGGACGCCGAGGTGTGCACCTCGGCGAGCTGGACACCGCCGGTCGGGTCGCGCCAGAGCGGCTCGGCGCCCGAGGGGAGCAGCCGGCGCAGCATCTGGTCGGCGGTCCAGCGGACGGTGGCGACCGTGGGGATGCCCAGGCGCTGGTAGACCTCGGCGCGGCGGGGGTCGTAGATGCGGGCGGCGACGTTCTCCACGCCGAACATCTCACGGGCCACCCGGGCGGCGATGATGTTCGAGTTGTCGCCGCTGGAGACGGCGGCGAAGGCGCCGGCCTCCTCGATGCCCGCCTCGCGCAGGGTGTCCTGGTCGAAACCGATACCGGTGACCCTGCGGCCGCCGAACGTGGAACCGAGGCGGCGAAAAGCGGTGGGGTCCTGGTCGACCACGGCGACCGTGTGCCCCTGCTGCTCCAGATTCTGCGCGAGGGCCGAGCCCACACGCCCGCAGCCCATGATCACGATGTGCATCGCCTCACACCCCGCTTCCTGCGGGCCCGCCGGCCTTAGTGGATGTCCTGCTCATGTCTCTCTTTCGGCTCGCCTGGCGACACGTCCGCGGCCGGTGTGCGGGCCGCAGGGGAACATCATGCCGGTGCGCACCGGCCCTGACGCCGCTCGGGGCCCCGGGAAGTCCGGAACCCCGAACAGAAGCCGGGTCTCCCCGTCGTCCGCCCCCAACGTAGCGCCAAGCCTCAGGGGGCCGCAGGGGGCCGTCTCACCCTCGGGCCGAGGACCCCCGCCGGCCGATGCTGCGAATGCTGGCGAGAGTCAGGATTCCGAGGCCGACGAGCGTGGCGGCGCCGCCGATCAGCTCTGCGCTCAGGTCGCTCAGGTGCATGGGACCTCCAGGGGGCGGTGCAACGGCCGGGGAGCGGTCGGCAATCGGGCATCTTCCTCATACAGTCGGACATTCAGGCACGCCGACCGCGCGACCTGCGGAATCCGCAGCCGTACCGGCCCCCGAGTTCACCCGTAGAGCAGAGGCCGGGCCGACCGGGGGTGGCGGTTGGGCGGGCGCTCGTTCGAAGGCTTACGATCCTCTGTTGTGTCCAAACTGACCGACGTGCCCAAACGGATTCTGATCGGGCGCGCACTGCGCAGTGACCGGCTGGGGGAAACGCTCCTGCCGAAGCGCATCGCCCTCCCCGTCTTCGCCTCCGACCCGCTGTCCTCCGTGGCGTACGCGCCCGGCGAGGTCCTGCTGGTCCTGTCCATCGCGGGCGTGTCGGCGTACCACTTCAGCCCCTGGATCGCGGTCGCGGTCGTCGTGCTGATGTTCACCGTGGTCGCCTCCTACCGGCAGAACGTGCACGCCTACCCGAGCGGCGGCGGCGACTACGAGGTGGCGAACACCAACCTCGGCCCGAAGGCCGGCCTGACGGTGGCGAGCGCACTCCTGGTCGACTACGTGCTGACCGTCGCGGTCTCCATCTCCTCCGGCATCGAGAACCTCGGTTCCGCGATCCCCTTCGTGGTCGAGCACAAGGTCCTCTGCGCCATCGCCGTCATCCTGCTGCTGACGCTGATGAACCTGCGCGGCGTCAAGGAGTCGGGCACGCTCTTCGCCATCCCGACGTACGTCTTCGTCGCGGGCGTCTTCATCATGATCGCCTGGGGCGCCTTCCGCGGCCTGGTCCTGGACGACACCATGCGCGCCCCCACCGCGGACTACGAGATCAAACCGGAACACGGCGGCCTCGCGGGCTTCGCGCTGGTCTTCCTCCTTCTGCGCGCCTTCTCCTCCGGCTGCGCCGCCCTCACCGGCGTGGAGGCGATCTCCAACGGCGTCCCGGCCTTCCGCAAGCCCAAGTCGAAGAACGCGGGCAACACCCTCGCCCTGATGGGCCTGCTCGCCGTCACCATGTTCTGCGGCATCATCGCCCTGGCCGCCGCCACCGACGTCCGCATGTCGGAGAACCCGGCCACCGACCTCTTCCACGACGGCGTCGCGCTCGGCTCGGACTACGTGCAGCACCCGGTGATCTCGCAGGTCGCCGAGGCGGTCTTCGGGGAGGGCAGCTTCCTCTTCATCGTCCTGGCCGCAGCCACCGCACTCGTCCTCTTCCTCGCCGCGAACACGGCGTACAACGGCTTCCCGCTGCTCGGCTCGATCCTCGCCCAGGACCGCTACCTGCCCCGCCAGCTGCACACCCGCGGCGACCGCCTGGCCTTCTCCAACGGCATCGTGCTGCTGGCCGGCGCGGCGATGCTGCTGGTCTTCATCTACGGCGCCGACTCGACGCGCCTGATCCAGCTCTACATCGTCGGCGTCTTCGTCTCCTTCACGCTCAGCCAGATCGGCATGGTCCGTCACTGGAACCGGCACCTGGCCGCCGAGAAGGCCCCGGCCGCGCGCCGCCGCATGATCCGCTCCCGCGCGATCAACGCCTTCGGTGCCTTCTTCACCGGCCTGGTCCTGGTCGTCGTACTGGCCACGAAGTTCACGCACGGCGCCTGGGTGGCGCTGCTCGGCATGTGCATCTTCTTCGCGACGATGACGGCCATCCGCAAGCACTACGACCGCGTCGCCGAGGAGATCGCCGCTCCCGAGGACCCCGACGAGCCGCAGTCCGACGACATGGTCCGCCCGTCCCGCGTCCACTCGGTCGTCCTCATCTCCAAGATCCACCGCCCCACGCTCCGAGCCCTCGCCTACGCCAAGCTCATGCGCTCCGACACCCTGGAGGCGCTCAGCGTCAACGTCGACCCGGCCGAGACCAAGGCCCTGCGCGACGAATGGGAACGGCGCGGCATCGCCGTACCGCTGAAGGTGCTGGACTCGCCCTACCGCGAGATCACGCGACCGGTCATCGAGTACGTCAAGAGTCTGCGCAAGGAGTCCCCGCGTGACGCGGTCTCGGTGATCATCCCCGAGTACGTGGTCGGCCACTGGTACGAACACCTGCTGCACAACCAGAGCGCCCTGCGCCTCAAGGGCCGCCTGCTCTTCACCCCCGGCGTCATGGTCACCTCGGTCCCGTACCAGCTCCAGTCCTCCGAGGCCGCCAAGCGGCGCGCGGGCAAGCGCCAGGACTGGAACGCGCCCGGCGCGGTCCGGCGCGGCCCCGCGGGCCCCGACCGGGCGAAGGAGTCCTCGCCGTCGAAGTAGACTGGACGGCTGTTGTCCTTCGGCGCCCGCCTTCCGGCGACCGTGCCTTGTCGTCCCGTTCTCTGGAGTCACCCCACCATGCAGGCAGAACCGAAGAAATCGCTGGTGGGGGAGGAGTACGAGGTCGAAATCGGCCCCGTCGCCCACGGCGGCCACTGCATCGCCCGTACGTCCGAGGGGCAGGTGCTGTTCGTCCGGCACGCGCTGCCCGGCGAGCGGGTCGTGGCCCGGGTGACCGAGGGCGAGGAGGGCGCCCGCTTCCTGCGCGCCGACGCGGTCGAGGTCCTGGACGCCTCCAAGGACCGCATCGAGGCCCCCTGTCCCTTCTCCGGCCCCGGCCGCTGCGGCGGCTGCGACTGGCAGCACGCCAAGCCGGGCGCCCAGCGCCGCCTGAAGGGCGAGGTCGTCGCCGAGCAGCTGGAGCGCCTGGCGGGCCTCACCCCCGAGGAGGCCGGCTGGGACGGCACGGTGATGCCGGCCGAGGGCGACAAGGTGCCCGCCGGCCAGGTCCCGTCATGGCGCACCCGCGTCCAGTACGCCGTCGACTCCGAGGGCCGCGCGGGGCTGCGCAAGCACCGCTCGCACGAGGTCCAGCCGATCGACCACTGCATGATCGCCGCGGAGGGCGTCAGCGAGCTGGGCATCGAGGCTCGGGACTGGACGGGCATGGAGTCCGTCGAGGCGATCGCGGCGTCCGGATCACAGGACCGCCAGGTCATCCTGACCCCCCGGCCGGGTGCGAGACTCCCCATCGTCGAACTGGACCGCCCGGTCTCGGTGATGCGCGTCGGGGAGAAGGACGGCGGCGTCCACCGCGTCCACGGCCGCCCCTTCGTCCGCGAACGCGCGGACGACCGCACCTACCGTGTCGGCAGCGGCGGCTTCTGGCAGGTCCACCCGAAGGCGGCCGACACCCTGGTCAAGGCGGTCATGCAGGGCCTGCTCCCGCGCAAGGGCGACATGGCCCTGGACCTGTACTGCGGAGTCGGCCTCTTCGCCGGCGCCCTCGCCGACCGGGTCGGCGACAAGGGCGCCGTCCTCGGCATCGAGTCCGGCAAGCGCGCGGTCGAGGACGCCCGGCACAACCTCGCCGGCTTCGACCGGGTGCGGATCGAGCAGGGCAAGGTGGAGTCCGTCCTGCCGCGCACGGGCATCGACGAGGTCGACCTGATCGTCCTGGACCCGCCGCGCGCGGGGGCGGGACGGAAGACGGTGCAGCACCTCGCGTCCCTGGGGGCGCGCCGTATCGCCTACGTGGCGTGCGACCCGGCGGCACTGGCGCGGGATCTCGGGTACTTCCGGGACGGGGGGTATCGGGTGCGCATGTTGCGGGTGTTCGATCTGTTTCCGATGACTGCGCATGTGGAGTGCGTGGCGATTTTGGAGCCTACTGCAAAGGGGCTCTGACCTGCGGCTTTATTCTCTTTTCCAGATGCGGCCGGTGGTGCTCGACCTGTTTCCCGAAGTGCATGGTGTGGAGACTTGCCGTATGTCCGGGACCGCTTCCGACCTGCAGTTTCGGCCAGCGGCCAAGAGGGCGCCGGGTCTGGAACGTGATATTCGCATGGACGGCAGGTGGCCCCTCGTGACGCTCATCCGACGCTCGTTCTGATGACATGTCAGGACCTGTCGCCGGGTGGTCCGAGGCCGAAGGGTGGGGGAGGCGTAGCGCGGGGGCGGCCTTCGTCGGTAGGGCGACGTCAAGGAAGACGTGCTGGGCCCCACGGGGGGCGACATCGCGCGTACCGTCATGGCGGATGGTGAGATGGAAGCCTGCCCGGAGCTGTTGAACCGGGCCGGTGGGCATTGGGCCCCCTCCCGGCCCGGCAGCCTCAGGACGTTCAGCGCAGGCGCTGGTGCCGGCCGGAGCCTCGCATGTGCATGCCCAGGTACACCAGGGCCGTGACCAGCACCACGATGCCGATGACGAGCAGGTAGAACAATCCTTCTGCGGCCACGCCGATGATGCCCAGCACGATGGCCGCGATGACGAGGAGGAGGAAGAGCCTCATGAGGTAATGCACCTCTTCGATTCGGCGGGGTCGGTCAGCGTCGGGCGAGTTGCCGCTCACCGTTCGCACCGGGCTGATAGGGCAGGCCGTAGTGCGCGAACACCGCCGCCTCGTCCTCGACGGGCAGCACGTCGTCGGTCCCGATCGCCGGGCACTTCTTCACCAGCGCCCGTTCGTAGGCGACCTTCACGTAGCCCGGTCCCACGACCGCGCCGTGCAAGGGGACGAAGACCAAATGGCGGCGGGTGGGCAGTCCGACCTGAACGGTGCCCATGGCCGGCTCGTCGGTGCTGGTGTCCACGTAGACGGCCTCCAGCGTGCCGATCTTGTGGCCACCCGCGTCGACGACGTCGTGGGCGCGCCACTCGCGGATGTCCGCACTGTGGATCATCCTTCGGCTTCCCTTCGCGCGGCGGTGTACCCGAAACGGGCACTTCGCCGAGTGCCCGTACCAGCCGTGGTGACACTTCCCGTCGCAGGATGGCGCAGACCGGTGCTGTGGACCGGGACGGCCGGGGCGCCGGAAAGCCCGACGCGTGGCCCGACTCCCGGACCGGCGGGCTCGTCCATCAGGCAGCCTGTCGGGGAACCTCATGTCGCGCCCTCACCCGTTGAAGGCATCGCCCGTGATAATCGACAGACATGCCTGAAAAGTCCCCCGAGGCCGCGGACCGTTCGTTTCGGTTCGGGCGGCTGCGCCGCGCCGTCAGCCGTTCGCCGGTCGGGCGCGGATGGCGACGGGGCGCGCAGATGGAGCTGGGGTCGCGTTCGCTGGGCTTTTCGGCGCTGGGGTTGCTCACGCTGGTGCCTTTGCTGATCATCGTCTCCTCTGCCGATCCCGAGCACGGCCGGGGGTTCGCGCAGTGGCTGGGCGAAGGGCTGGGCGTGTCGACGGCCGCCAGGGAGCAGGTCGAGAGGTTGTTCGCTCGGCCCGGCCAGGCGCTGCGGAGCACGACCGTGTTCGGTATCGCCGCCCTCGCCCTGTTCGGCCTGGCTTTCGGGGCAGCGGTGCAGACCGGCTACGAGAAGGTCTGGGACCTGCCGCCGGCTCGCTGGTGGGCCAGGTGGCGGCACGTGGTCTGGCTCAGCGTCCTCACCGTCTTCCTCTTCGCCTCCGCCACCACCACACTACGGCCGGAACCGCTGGCAGGCGGGGCTGTCGCATCGCTGAGCGCTGTCCCGTTTCTCTGGTGGTCCCAGCACCTGCTGCTCGGCGGGCGCATCCGCTGGCGCGCCCTGCTGCCGGGTGCCGTGGCCACCGTGATCGGGCTGCTCGGTCTGAGGATCTTCTCCGCCCTCGTCTTCTCGCCGCTGATCGCATCCAACGCCGTCGCCTACGGACCCGTCGGAACCCTCCTGGTCGTCGAGTCCTGGCTGCTCGGCGTGGGAGTCGTGATCTTCGGTGGCGCGCTGGTCGGCCGATTGTTCTACGAGGAGATCCCCCGCGTGACACGCACATGGAAACGACGCAGGTGAGGAGGGGGGCATCAGACGCTCATCCCGCCCGGGGCAGACGATCCGACCTGAGCCGGGTCGAGGCCGTACGCCGTCCCGACACGGGGTGGGCGGACGATCAGTCGCACCCGGGCTCCTGACCGGTGTGTCCGGTCGACCGGCTGGACTCCAGCCACGAACGGGCGGGCTCGGCCGCGCGGGTGGTGTCCACGGTGAGTTCGAGACGGGTGCCGCCCTCGCCGTTCGCCGGATAACTGCGCTGTTCGGTGGCGGCGAAGCAACGACGGAGAACTTCCGCCACCCGCCGTGCGTCCTCGGGCGACGCGGCGACGACGTGAACCTCGGCATACCCGGCCGAGGGCGCTTCCTGGGACTCCATGGCGACCTCACTGCGCGGCTGGATGTGATCGGACCAGAGCGCCGATCACTCTAGTCGCACACATCACCCGCCTCGGACCTCGACGCCTCTCCTCGGGCCGGGTGGTCTGAGGACACCGTGCGGGGAAGGTCCCGGAGGGCCGGGGGCGGGTGCTGCCGCCCGTTCGGGTGTTTCGGGGAGTACGGTAGGGAGCACCGAGAATCCTTGGGGCACCGGCATCCGTACCTGTGTCGTTTTCGGCGATCGAATACGCCGGGCCGGCTACGACCGGTCCGGGGCAGGGTCGGCGTCATGAATGTGACCATCTCCCGCCCGACGACATCCGAAGGTCGGCCGGCCCCCTCTCGTCCGCGCCTTGCTCTCGCACCGGCCGGCTCCGTGCCGGCACTGCTGGACGGCGCCTGGTGGCCGCGCTCGTCCGACCTCCACGCCGAACTGCCCGCACTGGCGGCCGTGCTCGATCCGCTGTGGGGGCGGATCACCCGGATCACGGTGAACCCCGCCCGGTGGCCGGTTGTACCGCGCAAGGTCACCGTCGCCGGGCACGTGGTGAAGGTGGGCTGGTTCCGGGCCGAGCAGGACCCGTACGAGCTGCTGCTGCTCTCGTACCGCGTGGGCCGCTGGAACCTGCTGGTCGTTCCTCCGGGGACGGATCCGGTTCGGGCCGCGTGGCTGATGGCCGCTGCGAGCGACCCGCGGCGCAGCGATTCCGCGAGCCGGCTGACGGCGGACGCCCCGCGGCCGGTGACCGAGGACGACCGGACCGCACAGGCGGCCTGGGAGTCCGAAGGCGGACGCGAAGCCTCGGACCCGGCTGCTCGCGCACCGGGCCGGACGGCCGCCGCTGTGCAGGCGGACCAGTCGGAGAGGCCGTGACGGCGGCAGCTGGTTCTGTCTGTCGCACGGCGTCTTCGAACGATTCTCGGAACGAGGAGCCATGTCCCCTCCACTGCCGGACGTCCCCCGCCGGGACCGCGGCCCGCGCGCTCTGATCGCCCTGTCCGGGGAGATCGACCTGACCACGATCCCGCTGGTGCGCAGCGTGCTGGTCGAGGGTCTCGGCGACCACACCCGCACCGTCGACATCGACCTCTCCGCAGTCACCTTCTGTGACGTCAGCGGGTTCAACCTCTTCCTGGAGATGGCGCAGCTCACCGGACGTTCGGGAGCACTTATGCGCCTGCACCGGCCTCCGCGGTCCCTGGTGCGTATCACCGAGATCACCGGCTCCGGTTTCCTGCTCCACTTCGTCCGCCCTGGCCCGAGACCGCCCCACGACGTTCCGGCCACCGCGGAGGGCTCTGTGGGCTGACCGCTCGATGGCGGGCAGGAGCCATGAGGTCGGGGGAGTGCTCCGTTGATGCCCCTGACCTGCGCAGGAGAGGGCTTCGGCGGACCGGTACTGCGCCCGCGACCGGCGTCGGCCGCGGGCGCCCGGGAGTTTCTAGGCGGGGAGGCGGTTGTGCCGGAGGGGCGCTCCCGCCCTATGGAGGCTGGTGAGTGCCTGTCGGTAGGAGGCGATCAGTCCGGTCTCCAGGTAGTCCACGCCCAGTTCCTCGCAGTAGCGCCGGACGAGGGGCCGTGCCTTGCGCAGGTTGGGGCTGGGCATGCTGGGGAAGAGGTGGTGTTCGATCTGGTGGTTCAGGCCGCCCAGGGCGATGTCGGTGAACCAGCCGCCGTTCACGTTGCGTGAGGTGAGTACTTGGCGGCGGAGGAAGTCCGGGCGGTCGTCGCCTTTCAGGATCGGCATGCCCTTGTGGTTGGGGGCGAAGAGGGAGCCGAGGTAGAGGCCGAACAAGCCCTGGTGGACGGCGAGGAAGGCGATGGCCATGCCGGGCGGCAGGACCCAGAACAGGGCGGTCAGGTACGCCGCGCAGTGCGCGGCCAACAGAACGCCGTCGAGGGCCCGGTGCTTGAGCGAGCGGTTGGCGACCGCCCTACCGCTCGACACGTGCAGGTTGAGGCCCTCCAGCGTGAGGAGGGGAAAGAACAGGAACGCCTGCCAGCGACCGATGAGACGGGGGAGTCCGGTGGCGGCGCGGGCCTGCTCCTGGGACCAGACCAGCAGGTCGGGGGCGACGTCGGGGTCGAGGTCCTCGTTGTTGGGGTTGGCGTGGTGACGGGTGTGCTTGTCCTGCCACCAGCCGTACCCCATCCCGATGCCCGCTCCGGCGATCCGTCCGGACACCTCACTGGCCCTGCGCCGGCGGAACACCTGACGGTGGGCCACGTCATGGGCGACCAGGGCCACCTGCCCGAAGACGACAGCCAGGAAGACTGCGACCGCCAACGTCCACCATGAGCGGCCGACGAGTGCGAAGGCGATCCATCCGGTGGCGTAGAGCCCGGCCACCGCGGTGATCCGGAGTGTGTAGTAGCCGGGGCGGCGTTCCAGCAGTCCGGCATCCGCGATTTTCCTCGACAGCCGGGCGAAGTCGCTGCCGGAACTCTCGGAACGCGGAGCGCGGACGGTGACACTCGTCATGATTGGGTAAACTCTCTGCTAGCTGCGCAGGCGGCTCCGGGCCGCCGCCCAGTGAGTTCTGGTGGCGGTCGCGGACGCTGACCGGAGAGGTGCCGCGTCGGCCCATCGTGACGCTGCCCCTCGTACCGGCCGGGTTCCCAGCCGGGCGCGTCTTACTCGGTCGGGGGCGGTCTCTCCGCGAACATTCCCCGTGCATGCAGGTGAACGGAGCGTCGGCTGCCGGGTTCAGCTGCCCCCCTTCGGCATCGGATCGGAAGCCGCCGGCGCCGGAGGGGGTCTGCTCACTCCGGGCGATGTCGTCTTCGAACCCCGTGACGCTCGTTTGACGCTCTGGGCGCCTCAGCGTAGCGGCGATGAGCCGTGAAACCGCCTATGACCTGCCGTTTTTCGGGCCTTGTCCGGACCGACACCCTTCCGATGACGTCGCACGTGGAGTGCGTGGCGATTCTTGAGCCTGCTGAAAAGGGCCGATGACCTGCTAGTTTGCTGATTGTCCAGTTTCGGGTGGGTCGCGCCCACATGTTTCCATGGGCATACGACGTGAACGTGCGTCGCTTGTCGGGCAACACATCTGACCTGCGGTTTCGACCAGGGAACGGGGGGATCGCAGTGATGTCCTCCGGTTACCGCGGAGCCAGCGCAAGACAATCTCGACGCTCGTTCTGCCGGGGCGTCAGATGTGTATGAGGGCGACGGTCAGGGGCATTCGGCTCATGTGTCAATGATCAGCGGTCCACTGCCGACGAGCCGCTGCTTCGCTCACAGGTCGAATAGTGCGTCGCCCGCGTCCGACTTCGCCTGCAGTGCCTTGGTTGCCTCTGTGGGCACGGGAAGGATGCCCGCTGTGGTCAGGTCCGTCACTGTGATCAGTGGGCCCGCGCACACCTCGTTCAAGAGGTCAGCCTGCGCTGGCTCCTCCCGTTTGAGCAGGCCGAGGACGTTCAGCAACTCCAGCAGTTCCGTGGTCCATGAGGGAAGCCAGCGCGTAGCCACCACGTGGTCCAGTTCGAGGCGTCGCTTGCCGGCGGGATTCCTCCGGCGGTAGCCGAACCACTTGTCGAGAACGTTCATCCCGGACACTTCGTATTCCCGGACCGTGCGAGGTACCGGACTGATCCGTCCACTGCCGACGCACAGGTCCTGCGTCACGGGGTCGTATGCCAGCTTCTCCGGCATGGCTTCCACATCGTCTGGGATCTCCGTGACGCATCGAGGGCGGTCGTGTGGTAGCAACACTCTGCCGTACGGCCTCCCGGCCGTCTCGTCGGCGTACCGCTCGCCGTAGGTGTGCAGCCACAGAACTCGGCGGCCGATGGCAACCGCCCGCTCCCACAGGCAAGGGGCGGCGGTGAGGGGTATCCGCGCGCCCGGGACTTCGAGGTCTTCCCGGAATCGAGCTGTGTACTCCGGGTGGGACGCGATCGCGGCGATGTAGGCCAGCAGGTCTTCGGCGACGACCGGTATGCCGAGCCGCCCGGCGAGCAGGGGGAGCAGACCGGGCGTGACGTTGGGCAGCGTACCGGCAGCGTTGCGGTGGAGAGGACGGGCGCAACCGCTGCGGTTGTTGAAGTAGTGCATGTCGGGAATGAGGGCGCTGAAGACCAGTGCCGGACCGTTGGCCACCGGGTGGGCGTTCTGCTCCACGGTGTAGATCTGGCGGTCGCTGCGGACTCGCCAGAGGTCTGCCCTGCCTCGTTCCATCAATCGACTGTCCGGCAGTACATACTGCCGGTCGAACGACCGGAACCCGATGCGCACCGTTTGAGTGTTTGTCCTGTGCTCGGCGGCGAGTGGTATCCGCCCGTGGGATTCAACCCCGGGCAGGGGCGGGACATTGTCTCCAGGCGTTCGCTCGCCAGAGGGTCCGAGCATCTCGGTGCGCCGGTCGGTGTCCGCGGCGACAAACCGCCGCCACCGTTCATGGAGCGTGCCCTCGTCCGGTGTATAGACCCACATGCGCCCGGGGGTGACGCCACGCGACGACCACGGCATCAGGTCTCTCAGCTGCGGGCAGGACTCCCACAGGTCGCTGCCGGGTGGCAGGAAGGCGTCTGTCTCGCCTGTGGCGCACTCGCGCCATTCCGGGTCATCGAGCCTGAGGGTCGTCAGGCGTTCGACCTTCTCGCCGCGGCGCCCGCCGATCTTGAGGTGTCTTACTTCTGCGGCCCGCCGGTCTGTCCGCGGCCTGGGGCTGTCCCGCCATCGTACGAAGATCGCGATGCACAACTCCTGGGCGACCTCGGGGAAGATACGGGTCGCGCCATCTGCGCGGTGGCCCTCGGGGGACAGGTCGATGATCCAGCCCTCATCGGCGGTTTCACGCAGGTAACGCCGCATTCCGGCGAACGCCCGCCCCTTGAGCCATGCCTTCGGTGTGATCAGCGCGACCACACCGAATGGCGCGTCGTCGTGTGCGTCGAAGACCTTCCACGTGGCCCAGCGCCAGAAGTAGACGTAAAGGTTGGCGATCTTCGACTCGTACCTACCGTTACCGGGTTGCCGGAAGGCCCTCAGCGGGGCGGGGATGTCCGCCTCGGGTTCCCCCCGTTCCACCCACTTGCCGGCGCCTCGACTTACAGCGTCGTGAGGGGGGTTGCCCATGACGACCATGACACGCTCGTCCCGCTTGACCTGGTTGGCCTGGCGGCGGGATTCGGCGAGCGCCCGGTAGGTATGAGGGATCCAGTTGAACTCGGCTGTCGGGCTGTCCAGAGCATCAGCCACCAGCAGTCTGAGACCTTGGGAGGGGGCCGCGGACCCGTACTGCTTGAGCATGGCGTGCATACGCAGTTCTGCGACGGCGAACGGACCGACCTGCATCTCGAAACCGACCAGCCGACGTCCCACCATTTCTCGCAGACGCGGTCCCACCGCGCCCGGACCCTCTTCTTCGGCGATGGTCTCGGCAGCGAGCTCTAGCGCCGACAAGAGGAAAGTGCCGGTACCCATGGCCGGATCGACAAGGACCACATCGGGAGAAGCGAAGCCGGACGGAATACGGAATCCCTCCCGTCTCAGGACGTCCTCGACCAGCCGTGCCATGGCCGAGACGACACCACGCGGTGTGTAGTACGAGCCAGTGCGTATCCGCAGATCAGGGTCGTAGATATGGAGGAAGTGCTCGTAGAGCAGGAAATAGGCGTCGCCCGTTCCGTCGTCCAGCACGTCCCATCTGACCGCGTCGATGACACGGAGCAGTGTGTTGAGTGTGGTGGACAGCCCAGCGACCGAGTCTCCGGCGAGGGCGTCCAGTGCCTGGCCCATCAGCGAGTGCTTCTTGCCCAGCTTCGTGGCGATAGTGTGCATGGTCTCGCCCTCGAAGGTGATCTCCTCCACCCGAGCCAGCAGAAGGGCGAACACGACGGCTTGACCGTACTGTTCGACGAACTCGGCGTCGGTAGCCTCCGGGAACAGCAAGTGCCGCCAGTCCTTGGCCAGTTTCGTGAAGGCCGGCAGACGGCGTCGGCTCTTTTCCTGCTCGATCGCCTCACCGACCTCTTCCGACAGAAGTTGGCATAGCCCGGCGACTGCTCGGATGAGCTGACTGGTGGTGCGGGGTGTCTGCGGCTCCCAGGTCAGGAAGTCGTACAACACCCGCGCAAGCGCCCCGTCGGCGGGCGTAAGCCGGGCGCCGGAGGTGAGGACCGAGCCGCGCAGGTAGGCCACTTCGCCAATCTGCTGGCCCTGCTGGTGGACGGAGAACTCGTTTCCGTCACAGAGCAGTACGTTGTTGAGCAGCCGCAGTTTCGCCCACTGTTCGGCGTTGCGGCCTGTGTAGACGGACGGGTCGGCCTGGCTGCCCGGCTTCTTGAGCTCGATGTAACCGACGAGAGCGCCGCCGACCTCAACCGCATAGTCAGGGCGGGCTCCCATGTCGACGAGCGGAACCTCGCCGATGAGGGTGACGTCCAGACCGAGGCCACGGCACACGGACCGGATCATGTTCTCCAGCGGCCCCCGAAGCTGGTCCTCCTGCCACCCGCTGCCTCTCAGCTTCGGCGTGACCTCCGCTCCAAACGCGGACACAGCGGATTGGACTGCCTGCTCGAAGCTGTCATGGATCCTGCGTCGGGCACTCATACCGCCCCATCCCCAAGGCGGGCAGATCCGGCCGACGTCAGGTCGGTGCGGTTATCTGCCGCACCTTGCTCCCGTCGGGGCCGGACTTCATTCCAGCCCTCGCTTTCCACGACCGTAGGAGGGGAGCGTGGGGCGCAACGAGGGTGCATGGGGGGGGCGCGCAGAGGCGCGTAGGCATGCAAGATGCGCCATCGGAATGCCTGCGCGTTGCACTGCCGACATCGCCAAGGGCGGCAGACTCACCTCCAGATACATCAGTGCAGTGTGGGGCGGAGCCTTGGGGCGGCGTGTGGTGCTCCGGCTCTGTGCTGCGCAGGTTCTTACGCTCGGTGCCGGCCGGGTGCTGCGGCATTGGATGCGTCAGGCGGGGGGCCGGTTCTGCTGCACGATCGGGATGCATCGCTCATGAAGCGCTCGGGCGCAATAGGCATACATCATTGTGGTACATACGCTAGTCTTGGTACATGTCGATGAAGCGCACTAACGTCTACGCCGATCCGGAAGACCTCGCGATCATCAAAGAGGCTGCGAAGCGGCGCGGTATCAGCGAGGCCGAGATCATCCGCCAGGGCATCCATCTCGCGGCCATGGCCAACCGTGTATGGGACGAGCCTCTCTTCTCCCGCACCTTCCGGGGAGCGGGACGCACTCCCGGTAAGCCTGACGTGCGTGACGCTGTCGCCGACGCGGTGCGCCGCGAGACCGGGACCGGGACCGCTGCGTGATCGTCGTCATCGCGGACACCTCCGGGCTGCTTGCGGCGCTCGACTCCTGCCACCCCGAGCACCAGGCGTCGAACGAAGCCATCATGGTTGCAGGGCTCCTGGTGATGTCCCCGCTGCTGCTCGCAGAGATCGACCACGTCGCCACGCGCGAGCTCGGTCGTGAAGCGGCCCTCAGTGCGGTCGACGACATCCGCCACTGGGTGGGCCGCGGCCGTGTCGTTCTGCCCGAGATCACGGAGGATCACCTGGGTGTCGCCCAGTCGGTGCGCGCCCGCTATCGCGACTTGGACCTGGACCTCGCGGATGCGGTGAACGTGGCCCTTGCCGCTGAGTACGACACCGACGCGGTACTCACGCTCGACCGTCGCGATTTCCGGGCTGTGCGCCCGTTGGGCCGGCACAAGGCGTTCCGGGTGCTGCCCGACGACCTTCCGATCTGATGTCGGATCTGTCCGGCTGTGTCGTCAGATTCCGTTGGTCGTGACGCTCGCATGACGCTCGCGGCGCGCGTGGACTCTCCGATGAGGCGGGAAAACCTATCTGACCTGCAGTTTCCCGGATGCGGTTCCGGCTGACGTCCTTTCGATGACGCATCATGTGGAGTGCGTGGCGATCCTGGAGCCAGCTGAGAAGGCTGCCTGACCTGCGGTTTTGTTGCTCTGGTGGAGCGATCGACCTGTTTCTCGCCGTGCAGCGGATCGAGCGGGAACGGCGTCCCTCGCAACCTTGCTGACCTGCGCGTGGCGGCATGGCGATGACACTCCGACTCCCCGACGACCTTGACGCGAAGCTCACCGAGCAGGCTCGTCGGGAGGGCGATGGGACAGCGATGCGGAGATTCTGGACCACCTGAAGTGACGAACGTGCGCTACGCCCAGATCGACGAGATCCTGCCCATCGCCCGCACGGTCGACGGCACCGGGCACAGCGTGCGCGACATGGGCCCTCTGGTGTCGGCGATCGAGCGTCCCCCCGGACGAACGTGTTCGAGGCCGAGGTATCCCACGCTGCACGAGAGGACGGCGGTGCTGCTGCACTCCGTTGCCGGACCGTTTGTCGAGGACGTCGCGCGGGACAACGCCGATCTACCGGTCATTGCAAAGCGCCTGTCGGCCTGGTTTCCAGTGCCCTGACGTTGTCGTGAGGTCCGGGACGGAACGAGGTTGTCATGCAGCGAGACGGGAATGGCGTCGGTGTTGCGCAGGGCGGCGCGCCGGCGGTGACTGATCAACCTCGACCGGCGCCTGGCTGCCGCCGGGCTCCGTGGTCAGGACGAAGCCGTGCTGTCCTGCGCAGAGGCGCACCCGCATGAGTCGCGGTGCTGGAATGTGGGCTGGATCAGAACCCGACGTGGCGGCAGGTCGGAATGGGAGATCCTCGACAGCGCGAGCTCGAATGCCTGCTCGCCGATCATCAAGGTGGGCTGTGCGATGGCTGTCAGCCGTGGATGGAAGAGATCTGACCACTCGAAGTCGTCGAAGGCGACCAGCGCGATGTCGTCGGGGACGCGTATGCCCATCGTACGCAATCCCCGCATCGTCCCGATGGTCATCTGGTTGTTGCCCACGACGACCGCTGTAGGGGGCTGGGCCAGGCCCAGTAGTTTGGCGATCGCTTGCTGGGCCGGTGTCGCCTGAGAGCCTCCCGAGACGAGGTACTCGTCCCGTCTGGGGATGCTGTTGCGTTCCAGGCCTCGTCGGTAGCCGCGGGTACGCTCTTCCGTCGTAGCCAGCCCGGGACGGCCGGAGATCATCGCGATCCGAGTATGGCCGATCTCTGCGAGGTGGTCGACGAGCCGGGCCGTGGACTCGATATTCTCGACGCCGATCTGGTCGACCTCCTCCCTGACGAAGCGGTCGACCACGGTCACGGGCAGACCTGCCTGCCGCGTGTAACTCAACGTCCGTGCGGCATCGCCCGACGGGGCGAGGACGATCGCGCTGACCTTGCGTCTGAGCAACTCGCCCACGGCGCGCAGTTCGGTGTCCGCGTCATCGTGCGTTTCGGCCAGCAGCAGTGAGTAGCCCTCCTTGGTCGCCCGCCGATCCAGGCCGTGCACGACATCGGCGAAATACGGATTGGAGATCGCGGACATCGCCAACCCGATGGTGCCGAACTCCTCACGCTGCTGCCGCGCCAGCTTCTCCGGAACGTAACCACAGGCGGCCACCGCGTCGTGCACGAGGCGGGCGGTGTCCGGGGCTACCGCCCGGGTCCTGTTCAGCACATGCGAGACCGTCGAGATCGAAACGCCCGCCAGCTCTGCCACGTCACTCATGGTGGCTGTCTGTCGTGGCCGTCTCCCTGCCATGGAGGCATTCTAGCAAAATTTGCGCAAAAGGCACCCGATCTGGTCTGGGGTGTGTGCGTGCTGCACCCCGGCTCGCTGGGGGGGGGCGCTTTCGGTGGTACGTCCAGGATCCAGTGCCTCACGCCGTCGAATCTTCCGGGCGCTCTGAAGCCGCTGCTCCGTGCGTCGCGAAAAGCTTTGCGCAAAGGCTTTACGGCGACTTGCGAGCCGCTGTAGCGTCCCAGTGAGCCGCCAGGCAGGAGACAGGCGAGGAGGTCGCCACCATGATCACGAAGGCTCCCGTCCTTGCAGTCAACCGCCGCGGTACTCACTCCGCAGCGGACACGCACCACACGCAGCTCGGATCGAGCTCGGGAAACGCCATGCCTCTAATGACCAGCGGTCTGTCCGCACGTGCAGAGCCCAACGGCCCATCGTCCGCTTCCCGGCACCAGACCGCCGCGGCACGCCGGGCGGAGGTCGGCAGGCGCACCGCTTCCACGCCCTCACGAGCACACGCTGTCTGTTCGATGTCCGCGTCCGGCGAGGCCGTGCCGGCCCTGCGGGCCTTCGCCCGGGACACGGCGCGACGATGGGGGGTCGCCGAGGAAGGGATCTATGCGTTGCGGGTGGCCGTCTCCGAGCTGGTGACGAACGCCGTTCTGCACAGTGGCAGCGACGACGTCGAAGTGGCGATGCGTCTCCGTGGAACCACAGCGATCATCCAGGTGAAGGACAGCGGTACCTGGATGCCGTCCATGCCGTCGGCGGAGGTCCGGCAGGAAGCAGACGAAATCCACGGGCGTGGGCTGAACATCGTTCGCGCGTACGCCACGAGGTGCACGGTCGAGTCCTCGGCGAAGGGCACGCAAGTCTGTGCCGAGATCGATGTGTCGGCGCCGGCACCGCAGTGCTTCGAGTTCGACGCGGAACTCGAGTCCATCGACCCTCTCTGAAGTGTCTCGCAGTTCGGCAGGCGAACGCCCATGCGCAGAGATGTACACGGTGCTCACACGGAGTGCGTGGTCACGGGGGGGGGGGAGGGAGGCTGCTCGCTGTCGGCGAAACGGAAGGGGCGCCTCCCCCGCCCGTGTGCTCGAGCCGCTCGACGCGCGCTGCCGTCTCCGGATGCGCGAGGCGGTCGAAGGAAGGGTGGTAGTCCAGCCCGCTACGGGTCAGGCCCAGCCGGTAGCCGACGAGACGCCCCTGGCTCGTGCCCAGCCCGGACTTACCGCTGATCAACTCGATCCCACGGTGGCCGAAAGCGCTGAAGTGCTCGACCAGCAAGACGGTGGTCTCCTCGTTTGTGGGCCGATCTGGTCGAAGCGGTCATCGATGAGTCGGCAGGCAGCCGCCTGCGCCGTGGGACTGGTCGCCACAGGGGTCGACGTGGAAGGCACTCAGGAGCCCGGGGACGTCCTCCACTCCGTGCTACGGGGGAAGGGGCGGCGCAGTTCGCGTCGCGCAATGCTTTGCGCAATAGCTGTACGCCCTTGAACATGGGGCGGTATCGTCGCATTCGTCACGCCCGATTGCGGCGTAAACAGGAGGTATTCCATGTCTTGGAAGAAGGTGCGGGCCGGCTTCACAGCCCTGGTCCTGGCAGCCACCTGCGGGGCGATGAGTGCCGCCTGTACGTCCGAGAAGGTCGGCAGCGTCTCCTCCGGCTCCTCCGGTGACGAGGTCGCGATCGGGCTGGTGACCAAGACCAACACCAACCCCTACTTCGTCGAACTCCGGGAGGCGGCCCTGGCCCAGGCCGACAAGCGCGGCGCCAAGCTGATCGCACTCGCGGGCAAGTTCGACGGCGACAACCAGGGCCAGGTCGACGCCATCAACAACCTGGTCGCCCAGAACGTCAAGGGCATCCTGATCACTCCCAGCAGCTCCGAAGGCGTGCTCGGGGCCATCGCCGCGGCGCGGTCGGAGGGCATCATGGTGATCGCCCTCGACACCGCGACCGATCCCGCCGACGCGGTCGACGCCACATTCGCCACCGACAACAAGGCCGCCGGTGTCGCACAGGGCACCTACGTCCGCGCCGCGCTCGGCTCCAAGAACCCCAACGTGCTTCTCCTGGACGGCACTCCGGGCTCCACCGTGGACGACCAGCGCCACACCGGCTTCCTCGAAGGCATGGGCCTCACCGAGAAGTCGCCAGAGATCAAGGGCACGGCCGTCACCAACGGCGACCAGACCAAGGCCCAGACAGCGATGGAGAACCTGATCCAGCGCAACCCGGACGTCAACGCCGTCTACACCATCAACGAGCCCGCCGCCGCGGGCGCCGCCAAGGCGCTGGCAGGAAAGGCGGGGGCCGACGATGTCGTCATCGGCTCGATCGACGGTTCATGCACCGGCGTGCGCAACGTCAAGGACGGCCGGTTCGCCGCGACGGTGATGCAGTTCCCGGCCAAGATGGCACAGATGGGCGTGGACGTCGTCGTCGAGTACGCCGACAACGGCTCCGAGCCGTCCGGCTTCATCGACACCGGCTCCCAGCTCATCACCGACGACCCCGTGCCCGGTGTGCCCAGCAAGGACACCGCCTGGGGCCTGAAGAACTGCTGGGGGTGAGCAGTGACCGGCACCACCGCACAGGACCGGCACGCGACGGCGCCCGGCCGCGCCCTGATGAAGTGGCTCGTCGCCAGTGCGGCCGCGGGCCCCCTGCTCGCACTCCTGATCGCGATCACTGTCTTCGCCCTGACGACCGACACCTTCTTCACTGTGGACAACGGCTCGCTCATCGTCCAGCAGGTGCTGGTCGTCGGCACCCTGGCCGTCGGGCAGACCCTGGTGATCCTCACGGCGGGCATCGACCTCGCCAACGCCGCCATCATGGTGCTCGGCACCCTGGTGATCGCCAGACTCGCCGGGGAGAGCGGAATGCCGCCCCTGGCCGCCCTGGTGATCGGTATCGTGCTCTGCACGCTGCTCGGCGGACTGTCCGGCACCCTCGTCACCCGGCTCGCCCTGCCGCCGTTCATCGTCACCCTCGGCGTGCTCAGCGTGCTCACGGCCACCTCGCAGCTCTACGCGAGCGGCCAGAGCTTCCCCGTCACGCCCTCGCTGCTGACCTGGCTGGGGGAGAAGCGCTACCTGTTCGGGCGGATCGAGGTCACCGTCGGGATGAGCGTGATGGTCCTTCTGACCGCCGGCGTCTGGTTCGCCCTGACCCAGACCTCCTGGGGGCGCAACGTCTACGCCGTCGGCGACGACGCGGAGGCCGCCCGCCTCAGCGGCGTCAACACCAAGCGGGTCGTACTGAGCGTGTACCTGCTCGCGGGCTTCGCCTACGGCATCGCCGCCTGGCAAGGGCTGGGCCGGATTCCCAACGCCGACCCCAACGCCTTCCAACTCGGCAACCTGGAGAGCATCACGGCCGTCGTCATCGGCGGGACCAGCCTCTTTGGCGGGCGGGGCAGCATCCCGGGCACCATCCTGGGAGCCCTGGTGGTCACCGTCCTCGCCAACGGACTCACCCAGGCCGGCATCGACAGCCTCTACCAACAGGTGGCCACGGGCGTCCTCGTCATCGTCGCGGTCGCCGTTGACCGGTTGGTCCGAGGCCGGGCGACATGACCCGGCGCCCATACCCCCGGGCGGGGCCGGGAGGCGCGGTGCGCCTTCCGGCCCCGCCCGCGCGACCAAGACCACGGGCCCTGAGCCCTTCCCCTTTCGCCTTCGTTCCTCTGGAGAACACATGAACAACGCCTTCACCGACTTCGGCAACCCCGGCGAGATCGAGCCGATCTACCACGACCCGCCGCTCCCCGATCTTGCCGAGAGCGCCCTGCGACTTATCGGGCCGCGCCGTGCCCTTCTCGGCATCGTCGGTGAGCCGGGAGCCGGAAAATCCACCTTCGCCGAGCAACTGCTCGCGCGGATCGAGGCGGTGCGGCCCGGAATCGCCACGGCGGTCTCCATGGACGGGTTCCATCTCGCCCAGAAGGTCATCGACGACAGGGGAATGGCGCGGAACAAGGGCACCATCGAGACCTTCGACGGCCACGGCTTCGTCGCCATGCTGCGCCGCCTGCGGGACGAGACCGAGCACACGGTCTGGTGGCCGGACTTCAGCCGGGAGATCGAGGACCCGGTCGCGCAGTCGTTGGAGGTGGCGCCCCGGCACAGGCTGGTGATCGTGGACGGCAACTTCCTGCTGGCCACCCAGCCGCCCTGGGGCGAGGTGCGCGGGCTGCTCACGGAGACCTGGTTCCTCGACGCGGCACCGGAGGAGCGCCGCCAGCGTCTGATGGACCGTTACATCCGATACGGCTTCAGCCCGCACCACGCGCGGCTGAAGACCGAGGGCGTCGACGAGCGGACCAGCGCGCTGATCCGCCGTACCGCGCACTTCGCCGACCGGATCCTGAGCGAGCGGGGCTCGGAAGCGCCCCGGACCCGCATAGCCGGGGTGCCGTCGCACCACGGGTGCTGAAGGGCTGGTACGCGTGAACGCGAGTTGTGATAGTTCAGTTCGCCCCGGCGACGCAGCCGCACGACTCGCGGTGCTGGAAGGCCGGCTGGACCAGGACGCGGCGCGGTGCGATGCCGGGGTCGGCGATCCTCGACAGGGCGAGCTCGAAGGCCTGTTCACCGATCAGCGAGGTGGGCTGCGCGATCGCGGTCAGCCGGGGCTGGAACAGATCCGACCACTCGAAGTCGTCGAAGGCGACCAGTGCGATGTCGTCGGGCACCTTCACACCGGCCTCCCGCAGTCCGCGCATGGCGCCGATGGTCATCTGGTTGTTGCCGACCACCACCGCGGTGGGCGGCTCACTCAGGCCCAGCAGCCCGGTTATCGCCTGCTGCGCGGGAGCGGCCTGCGAGCCTCCGCTGACCAGGTACTCCTCGCGCTCGGTGAGGCCGCGGCGGGTCAGGCCGAGACGGTAGCCCTGGATGCGCTCCTCCGTGGTGGCGAGCCCGGGACGGCCGGAGATCATCGCGATCCGGGTGTGGCCGGTCTCGGCGAGGTGATCGACCAGCCGGGCCGTCGACTCGACGTTCTCGACGCTGATCTGGTCGGTGTCGTGCCGTACGGCCCGGTCGAGGACCGTCACGGGGACTCCGGCCTGCCGCGCGTAGGTCAAGGTGCGCTCGGTGTTCCCGGAGGGCGCCAGGACTATGGCACTGACCTTGCGCCGCAACAGCTCGCTCACGGCGCGCAGTTCGCCGTCGGGGTCGTCGTGCGTCTCGGCCAGCAGCAGGGAGTACCCCTCCTTCGACGCACGCCGGTCCAGGCCGTGCACCACATCGGCGAAGTAGGGGTTGGAGATGGCGGACATCGCCAGGCCGATGATGCCGGAGCCCTCCTGCTGCCGCCGGGCGGCCTGCTCCGGCACATAGCCGCACGCGGCCACTGCCTCGTGTACCTGCCGGACCGTGTCGGGGGCGACCGGCCGGGTCTTGTTGAGCACGTGGGAGACCGTGGAGACCGAGACACCCGCCAACCGGGCCACATCGCTCATGGTTGCCGTCTGCCGCGGCCGTCTGCCTGCCATGCCGGGCATCGTAACAACCGTTGCGCAAAGGAAAACAAAGCTGTCTCCGACGCCCCCCCTCATGCTGCCCGGCTCCGACGTCATCCTGCTGGGCAAAGCTTTGCGCAAAAGCTTTGCAGAGGGCGCGGGGCGGAGTAGCGTCGGGGATCGCCAAGGGTTCTGCCCGAGGCGGCGCGACGCATCCTGGACCGGCACCGCAGGCGGTGCCGACGACGGAGGTACGTAATGGAGAGCAAGACGCCGGCCGGATCAGGCTCGCATTCCTCCCCGTCCCCTTCCGCGATCGCGGAGGATGAGGCCAGGATCGTGATGCGGGCCGAGGGCCTGGTGAAGCGCTACGGAAACGTTGTGGCGATCCGGGAGTCGGACTTCGACATCCGTGTGGGCGAGGTCCTGGCCGTGGTCGGTGACAACGGCGCGGGCAAGTCCAGCCTCATCAAGGCACTGTCCGGCGCGCTCGTTCCGGATGCCGGAACCATGACGCTGCACGGGAAACCGGTGCACTTCCATTCCCCGCGCGACTCCCGAGTGATGGGCATCGAGACGGTGTACCAGACGCTTGCGCTCGCACCGCAGTTGGACATCGCGACCAACCTCTTCCTCGGACGGCCACGCCGCCGTCCTGGCGTTCTCGGCTCCTGGCTGCGACTCCTCGATCACCGCGCCATGCGCGAGGAAGCGGCGGCCCAACTGGACGCGCTCGGCATCGCCACGCTCCAGGACATCGGCCAGCTGGTCGGGTCACTGTCGGGCGGGCAGCGCCAAGCGGTGGCGGTGGCGCGCGCCGCCATGTTCGGCACCGAGTTGATCATCATGGACGAGCCGACGGCCGCGCTCGGCGTCCGGGAGTCCGACCAGGTCCTGGAGCTGATCCGGAGGATCCGCGACCGAGGCGTCCCCGTCATCCTGATCAGCCACGACATGCCCCAGGTCTTCGAGGTGGCCGACCGTGTCCATGTGCACCGGCTCGGCCGCCGCACCGCCGTCGTGCGGCCCGGCGACGTCACGATGACGGACGTGGTCGGCCTGATGACCGGCGCTCTGAGTCAGGACGGGTACGGCCGCCTGTTCGAGACCGCGGTGTCCAAGAGCAGGCACGAAGGACCCGGCCCCGCCGCGCGGGACTGACGGGGCCAGTCATGTCGGCACGTACGGCCAGGCTCGCTTCAGCGGTTGCTGAGCTGGGCGTCGATCGCTTCGGGCGCGAGGAGCTGCTCGGAGGCGAGGGTTGCGGCGCCGACCAGACCGGCGTCGCGGCCCAGGAGGCTGTGGGTGATCTGCAGATCGCGCGTGGCCAACGGGTGGGAACCGGCGTAGACGGCCTCGCGGATGCCCGCCAGCAGGGTCTCGCGCGCCTCTGCGAGCGCTCCGCCGATGGTCACCACGGAGGGGTTGAGGACGCCGACGAGATCGGCGACCATACCCCCGATGACCCGCCCCGCCTGACGTACCAGCCCGACCGCGTCGGGGTCGCCCTCGCGCGTGAGCGCCACGATGTCCGCTGCCGTGCGCGCCTCGCGGTCCATGCTCCGCAGGTCCCGGGCGATGGCCCAGCCGGCGGCCTCGGTCTCCAGGCATCCGACACTGCCGCACCGGCAGACCCTGCTGCCGCCGCGATTGAGGTGCCCGATGTCCCCCGCCGCGCCGAGCGAGCCGCGGAAGAGCCGTCCGTCGAGGACCAGACCGCTGCCGACGCTCATCCCGGCGTCGACCATGAGCAGGTCTGGGGTGTCCGGCCACTGCTTGCGCTGCTCGCCCAGGGCCATGACATGCGCGCCGTTCTCCAGATGGACCGGCACCTCCGCGAAGCGCTCCGCGAAGAACGCGCGCAGTTCGAACTCGTGCCACTTGCCCATCATGGTCGGCGAGTTGACGCGGCCCGCCGCCGTCTCGACGAGACCCGGCAGAGCGAGGGCGATGGCCTGCGCCTCACCGGCCGCCTTGCCCGACCGCTCCAGTACGGCCGTGAAATGCCGGTCCACCTCCCGCAGGACGTGCTCCGGCCCCGAGTCCATGTCCACCGGGCCGCCGGCCGACGCCAGGATCCCGGCGTCCAGGTCGGTCACCGCGACCCGGCAGTGGTCGAGCTGGAGGTCGGCGGCGAGGACGGTGCCGGAGCGGTGGTTGAACTCGAATACCTCCGCCGGGCGTCCGACCGAGGCCGAGCCGGGGCTGCCCGCGCCGTAGACGATGTACCCCGCCTCCAGCAGACCGGTCAGCCGGTTCTCGACGGTGGCGCGGGCCATGCCGGAGGCGCGGACGAGCTCGGAGCGCGTGCGCGCCCGCTTGTTGCGGATCATGTCCAGGAGGTGGCCTGCCCCTGCCGCTGCTCGGCCGCTGCGAATCCCCATGCCAGTCATTATGCCAATCATGTGAACTATTCGGTTCGGCAGTGGTGGGAAGCCGGGCTGTGATGAGGCCGGGCCGGTGCGGGGACGGGGAAACACGCACCGGCCCGGGGACGTGGGCCGGGCCGGGACGGGAGGTCGGCTCACCGCACCGGCCCGGGGCGTCAGGGGGCGACCGCCAATTGCGCGCCCAGCGCGGTCACGGCTTCGAGCGCGTCCGCGCCGCGCGCCTCGATCCGCACCTCGGCGCCGCAGTCCGCACCCAGGCCCAGCACGGCGAGCATGGCCTTGGCGCCGGCCTGTTTGCCCGCCACCTTGAGAGTGATCTCGGAGGCGAAGCGCTGCGCGGTCGCCACCAGCTGCGTGGCGGGGCGGGCGTGCAGGCCCTCGGGGTCAGTGACGGTCACGGTGAGGACCCAGCCGTCGTCGCCCAGCGGCTCGGCGGTGACCGGCGGGGCGGGCGTGGCGGACTCCAGGAGCGCGCGTACCGCGTCGGCGTCGTCGGCCTGGGCGGCCTGACCGGCGACCACCGTCGCATCGGTGCCGCTCAGCGCGGCGATCGAGCGGGCGGCGTCCGGCAGGCGAGCGGCGGTCATGGACAGTTCGTCGACGCCCAGACCGATCAGCAGCGGCTGGATCGCGGGGTCGCTCGCGGCCTCGCCGCACACGCTGACCGTGATGTTGTGCGCGTGCGCCGCCGCGACGACCAGACCGATCGCGTGCAGCAGGGCCGGCGTGTGTGCGTCGAGCAGATGGGTGACCCGGGTGTTGTCCCGGTCGGCGGCGACCAGGTACTGGAGCAGGTCGTTGGTGCCGATGGAGAAGAAGTCGGCCTCGCGCGCGAGCGTCGAGGCGGAGAGTACGGCGGCCGGGGTCTCGATCATGACGCCGAGCCGGACCGGGCCGTACTTCACCTCGTCCGCCGCCAACTCGGCCCGCACCTCCTCGAGGTGGCCGCGTACGGCGTCCAGCTCCGCGGTGCCGGAGATCATCGGCACACAGATCCACACCTCGCCGTGCGCGGCGGCGCGCAGGACGGCCCGCAGCTGGGTGCGCAGCACGTCGGGGGCGTCGAGCAGCAGTCGCACACCGCGGTGGCCGAGCATCGGGTTGGCCTCGGATCTGGTCAGCGGCGGCAGTGGTTTGTCGCCGCCGACGTCGAGCAGGCGGATCGTCACACGCCCGCCGCCCAGCGCCTCGACGGCTCCGGCGTACGCGGTCAGTTGCTCCTGCTCGTCCGGCAGCCGGTCACCGGTGAGGAAGACGAACTCGGTGCGGAACAGGCCGACCGAACGCGCCCCGCCGCGGTAGGCGCGGACGGCCTCGTCGGCGGATCCGATATTCGCGGAGAGACGGATGCGGTGGCCGTCACCGGTGGTGGCGTGGGGCAGCGGCTCGGACGCGGCGGTCTCCTGGCTGCGGGCCGCCGCGGTGGCCCGTTCGATCTCCTTGGGGGAGGGGTCGCAGGTCACCGTGCCCCGGTCGCCGTCGACGAGGAGCGGTACCCCGGCCCGTATCGCTTCCAGCCCGGACACCTGCACGACGGCGGGAATGCCGAGGGAGCGGGCCAGGATCGTGGTGTGGGCCGTGGGTCCGCCGCCGGAGAGGACGAACGCGCGCAGCCGGGTGCGGTCCAGGCCGATGGTCTGCGACGGAGTGAGGTCCGTCGCCACGACGACGGCGTCCTCCGGGAGTTCGGGCTCCTCCGTCCGCCGGGCGGCGCCGAGCACGGTGAGCAGACGCAGGCGCAGATCGTCGACATCGGTGGCCCGCTCGGCGATGCGCGCGCTGCCGGAGGTACGCAGGTCGTCAGCCTGCGTGGTGAGCACGCGCTGTACGGCGGTGGGGGCGTCGACGAGTTGGTCGCGCACCGCTGCCGCCAGGCGTTCACGCAGATCGGGGTCGGCCAGCATCGCCAGATGCGCGGTGATGATGTCCTGCCCCTCGGCGCCGGACACGGCGGACCTGAGGACCTCGAGCTCTTGGGCGGCGGACCGAAGTCCGCTGTACAGCTGGGCCAGTTGGCCGGTCACCTGGTCCGCCTCGATACGGGTCTCCACCAGGTGCGCGTCCGGGGAATTCCACAGCACTGCCGTGCCGCCGGCGATGCCGGGAGAGGCCGCGATCCCGGTGAGCGGGGTCGCCGTGGCCGGTACGGAGGGTGTTGCCATCAACGGTCCTAGGGTCGGGCGGCCGGTCGCCGCGGTTGACTGAGTCTCAACCCGATTTCAGTTCAAAGTCAACAGATTTATGTCTAGCGCTAGTCAGAATTCCTGTTTACGCTGCCGTCACCCGCCGCACACATCTGCGGCCGGGTGCACCCCGACCAGCAAGGTTCTTCTCATGTCCGACAAACCGTCCCTGCTGGGACTTCTCCCCGAGCAGTCAATCCTGGTGAACGCCTCCGCGAGCGACTGGCGGACGGCGATCCGCCTCGCCGGCGAGGGGCTGATCCTGTCCGGTGCCGCCACCGCCGACTACAGCGACGAGATGATCGCCACGGTCGAGGGACTGGGCCCGTACATCGTCATCGCCCCGGGACTGGCCCTGGCCCACTCCCGCCCCTCACCCGCGGTCCGTGCCACCGGACTGTCGTGGGTGTCCCTGAAGGCCCCCGTGCGCTTCGGTCACCAGGACAACGACCCGGTCCGTCTGGTCGTGGGCCTCGCCGCGACCGACCACAGCCAGCACACCGCCGCCCTCGGCAGCCTCGCTCAACTGCTCAGCGCGCCCGAGCGGCTGGAAGCACTCATCGCCGCCCCCGACGCCGCCACCGTGCAGCGCCTGATCAGCAACTTCGAACCGGAGGTCCAGTCATGAAGATTCTCACCGTCTGCGGCATGGGAGTCGGCAGCAGCATCATCTTGAAGATGAACGTCGAGAAGGCCCTGCGGAGCCTCGGCGTGACCGCCGACGTCGAGGTCGCCGACATCGGCACCGCCCGCGGCGCCGCCGCCAACGCGGACTTCGTGGTCACCTCCGGCGAACTCGCCCCTCAGTTGGGCGAGGTGAAGGCGAAGATCGTGGTGATCGACAATCTGGTGAACGTCGATCGCATCGCCAAGTCGCTCGACGCCGCCCTCCGCGAAGCGGGCTGACGGGCCGCACCGCCGCACCCCGCCCTCCCCGTACCCCCACCCTCCCAACGCCCCGCTCTCCCCGCCCGCTCCGAGGAGCACCCCGCATGGACGTCATCGTCGGCATAGCCAAATTCATCGTCAACAATGTTCTCAACCAGCCCGCCTACCTGGTCGGCATCATCACCGCGATCGGTCTTCTCGCCCTGCGCCGCAGCATCGGTCAGGTCATCGGCGGCGGCCTGAAGGCCGCGATGGGCTTCCTGATCCTCGGCGTCGGCGCCGCCACCGTCGTCAGCGCCCTGGAGCCGCTCGGCAAGCTCATCCTGGGAGCCACCGGCGCCCGCGGTGTCGTGCCCACCAACGAGGCCGTCGTCGCCCTGGCGCAGGAGGAGTTCGGCGCACAGGTGGCCTGGGTGATGATCGCCGGATTCGTGGTGAGCATCCTGCTCGCCAGGTTCACCCCGCTGAAGTACGTGTTCCTGACGGGCCACCACACCTTCTTCATGGCCACCCTGATCACGGCCCTGCTCGCCATCGCCGAGCTGCCGGCGGTCTGGATGATCGTTGTCGGCGCGTTTCTGCTCGGCACGATCATGGTCGTGATGCCCGCCTTCACCCAGCCCTGGACGCGCCGGGTCACCGGCGGCGAGGACGTGGCCATCGGGCACTTCGGCTCGATCGGCTACATCGCGGCCGGCACGGTCGGCCGCGTGGTCGGCAAGCGCAGCAAGAGCACCGAGGACATGAAGTTCCCCGACGGGCTGAAGTTCCTGCGCGACTCGATGATCGCCACCGCGCTGTCCATGGTCCTCATCTACACCGTGTTCGCGGTGGCCATGCTCGGCCGGGTCGGCAAGAAGGAGGCGTTCGCCGTCATGGACGCCACCTCCGTCGGCGACTACATCATGGCCGGAGTCATGCAGGCGCTGCTGTTCGGCGTGGGCGTGGCTGTCATCCTCTTCGGCGTCCGCACCATCCTCGGTGAGCTCGTCCCGGCCTTCAACGGCATCGCCGCGAAGGTGGTCCCGGGCGCCCTGCCCGCGCTCGACTGCCCGGTCGTCTTCCCCTATGCCCCCAACGCCGTCCTGATCGGCTTCATCGCCAGCTTCACCGGCGGCCTGGCCAGCCTGGGCATCCTCATGGCGTTCGACGCGCCCATGGGCCTGGCGCTGATCCTGCCCGGCATGGTGCCGCACTTCTTCACCGGCGGCACCGCGGGTGTGTTCGGCAACGCCACCGGCGGGCGCCGGGGAGCCGTCGTCGGCGGCTTCGTCAACGGCGTGATCATCACCTTCCTGCCCGCCCTCCTGCTCAAGGTGCTCGGCTCGCTCGGGCTGGCCAACACCACTTTCGGCGACGCCGACTTCGGCTGGTTCGGCCTCTCCGTCGGCTATGCGGTCAAGCTCGGTTCCGCGGGCGGCATCCTCGTGATCGCGCTCATCGTCCTCGTCCTGTTGGGCGGTGCCATCGCCTTCCAACGCCTCGTGGTGGTCCGAGGCTGGAACCCCGCCGCCGCACGCGAGGCCCACTTCGCCGAGCCCGGCAAGGACAAGGAGGACGCGGGCCCGCAGTCCGTGTCCGCCGCTCCCTGACCCGCACTAGTCCGGCTGCCCGCAGGAGCCCTCCAGTGGGCGGCGGGCGACTAGCCCAACGACCGGACGCACCAGTCGACCGACCTAAGGAGCCCTGACACAGGGTGAGCACCAAGCCGACCACCACAGACCTCGAGTGGACCGAACTGGACCAGCGGGCCGTGGACACCGCCCGCGTCCTGGCCGCCGACGCCGTACAGAAGGTCGGCAACGGCCATCCCGGCACGGCGATGAGCCTCGCGCCCGTCGCATACACCCTCTTCCAGAAGGTGATGCGGCACGACCCCGCCGATCCGGGATGGGCGGGCCGCGACCGGTTCGTCCTGTCCGCCGGACACTCCTCCCTGACCCTCTACACACAGCTCTATCTCGGCGGTTTCGGTCTGGAGCTGGACGACCTGAAGTCCTTCCGCACCTGGGGCTCGAAGACTCCGGGGCATCCGGAGTACGGCCACACCCCCGGCGTGGAGACGACCGCTGGTCCGCTGGGGCAGGGTGTCGCCAACGCGGTCGGCATGGCGATGGCCGCCCGTTACGAGCGCGGCCTGTTCGACCCGGAGGCCGCCCCCGGCGAGTCCCCGTTCGACCACTTCATCTACGTGATCGCTGGTGACGGCTGTCTGCAGGAGGGCGTCGCCGCGGAGGCGTCCTCGCTGGCCGGCCACCAGAAGCTCGGCAATCTGATCCTTTTGTGGGACGACAACCACATCTCGATCGAGGGCGACACCGAGGCGGCCGTCTCCGAGGACACCTGCAAGCGGTACGAGGCGTACGGCTGGCACGTGCAGCGCGTCGAGCCCCAGGCCGGCGGCGACCTGGACCCCGCCGCGCTGTACGCGGCGATCCGGGCCGCGCAGGCGGAGAGCGAGCGACCGTCGTTCATCGCGATGCGCTCGATCATCGCCTGGCCGGCCCCGAACGCCCAGAACACCGAGGCCGCGCACGGTTCGGCGCTGGGTGAGGAGGAGCTGGCGGCGACCAAGCGGGTTCTGGGCTTCGATCCCGAGCGGACTTTCGAGGTCGCCGACGAGGTCCTGACCCACAGCCGCCGTGCCCTGGACCGGGGCGCCGAGGCGCACGCAGCCTGGGACAAGCGCCTCGCCGAGTGGCGCACCACCGACCCTGAGCGCGCCGAGCTGTTCGACCGGATCGCGGCCGGCCGGCTCCCGGAGGGCTGGGAGTCGGCGGTCCCGGTGTTCGAGCCGGGCAAGTCCGTTGCCACCCGCGCCGCCTCCGGGAAGGTGCTGCAGGCGCTGGGCCCGGTGATCCCCGAGCTGTGGGGCGGTTCCGCCGACCTGGCGGGGTCGAACAACACCACGATCGACAAGGCCAGCTCCTTCCTCCCCAAGGGCAACCCGCTTCCCGAGGCCGACCCGTACGGCCGCACGATCCACTTCGGTATCCGCGAGTTCTCCATGGCCGCCGAGATGAACGGCATCGCCCTGCACGGCAGCACCCGCGTCTACGGCGGCACCTTCCTGGTGTTCTCCGACTACATGCGCAACGCCGTCCGGATGTCCGCGATGATGCGGCTGCCCGTCACCTACGTGTGGACGCACGACTCCGTCGGCCTGGGCGAGGACGGCCCCACCCACCAGCCGATCGAGCACCTGGCCTCGCTGCGCGCGATCCCGGGCCTGAACATCATCCGCCCCGCGGATGCCAACGAGACCGCCGTCGCCTGGGCGGAGATCCTGCGCCGTCACGCCGCCGACCCCGCCCCGCACGGCCTCGCGCTGTCCCGCCAAGGCGTGCCGACCTACGAGCGCAACGAGGACGCGGCCAAGGGCGGTTACGTCCTGCGCGAGTCCTCCACCGAGGTCCCGGACGTCGTGCTCGTTGCCACCGGTTCCGAGGTCCAGCTCGCCATCGCCGCCCGCGAACTGCTCGAAGCTGAGGCAATCGGCGTGCGCGTGGTGTCGATGCCGTCCGCGGAGTGGTTCGAGGAGCAGGACCAGGCATACCGGGACAGCGTCCTGCCGCCTTCCGTCAAGGCACGTGTCGCGGTGGAGGCCGGCATCGGGCTCACCTGGCACAAGTACGTCGGAAACGCAGGGCGCGTCGTCTCCCTCGAACACTTCGGCGCCTCCGCCGACGGCAACTTCCTGCTGCGCGAATACGGCTTTACGCCGCAGGCAGTGGCGGCTGCCGCGCGGGACTCACTCGGCGCGGCAGCGCGCTGACGCCCATGCACACGACTACTGGAGCCCCCTCTATGACCGACGCACTCAAGCGCCTCTCCGACGAAGGTGTCGCGATCTGGCTGGACGACCTGTCGCGGCAGCGGATCGCCTCGGGCAGCCTGGCCGCACTCGTCGATCAGCAGCACGTGGTCGGCGTCACCACGAACCCGTCCATCTTCCAGAAGGCGATATCCGAAGGCTGCGGCTACGAGTCGCAGTTGAGCGACCTCGCCTCACGTGGCGTGACCGTGGACGAGGCCATCCGCATGATCACCACGGTGGACGTCAGGGCGGCCGCCGACATTCTGCGGCCGACCTTCGACGCCACCAAGGGGCGGGACGGTCGGGTGTCGATCGAGGTCGACCCGCGCCTCGCCCACAACACCCGCGCGACGGTCGCCGAGGCAGAGCAGCTCGCCTGGCTCGTCGACCGCCCCAACACGCTGATCAAGATCCCGGCCACCAAGGCGGGCCTGCCGGCCATCAGCGAGGTGATCGGCCGCGGCATCAATGTCAACGTCACGCTCATCTTCTCCCTCGAGCGCTACCGCGAGGTCATGGAGGCTTACCAGGCGGGTCTGGAGAAGGCCAAGGCCAAGGGCCTCGACCTGTCTGTGATCCACTCCGTCGCGTCCTTCTTCGTCTCGCGCCTGGACACCGAGATCGACCGCCGTCTCGGCGACCTCGGCACGGACGAGGCTGCAGCCCTCAAAGGCCGGTCCGCCCTGGCCAACGCCCGCCTGGCTTACGAGGCGTACGAGGAGGTCTTCTCCTCGGAGCGCTGGAGCAAGTTGGAGAACGCAGGCGCCAACAAACAGCGTCCGCTGTGGGCATCGACCGGAGTGAAGGACCCGGTGTACAAGGACACCGTGTACGTCGACGAGCTGGTGGCCCCGAACACGGTGAACACCATGCCAGAGGCCACCCTCCGAGCCGTGGCCGACCACGGTGCCGTCACCGGCGACACCGTGCGCGGCAGGTACGAGGATTCCCGCGCGGTGCTCGGTGCCATCGGCAAGCTCGGCATTTCGTACGACGACGTCGTTCAGGTCCTGGAGGACGAGGGCGTCGAGAAGTTCGTGGCGTCGTGGCACGACCTGCTGGCCTCGACCGAGAAGGAACTGCGGCGCCGGTCCGGTCGCGATGACGGTGCGGTACGAGGAGGGCGTTCGGGGGTTTGAGGGGTTCGCCCGCACCTGCCTGATCGTTTTCAAGAAGGGAGACCGGCAGCACGCATGGAAGCGTGCTGCCGGTCTTCTTCGCGCAGGTGAGGTGGTGATCGACGTGGCGCTGTTCCGAACAGAAAAGGCTGCAGGAAAATATTGCGCAAAGCATTGCGCTCTCGTGGGCAATGTCGGATGCTCTAGCTGTCCACTCGTCGGGGCGACCGGGCTCGCGCTCCCGCTCCGTGCGGTGGCGGGCTGCGGGTCTCCTGGTGCCCCACTCTTCGGACGTCGTCGTCGAGTGCCCTGACTGCCCCGTTCGAGCTGCAACTCCTGGATCACCGGGGCCCTGTCCGCCCGAACTTTCAGTCCAGTGCCCGAAGTCGCGCCCCCGGTCGACGGCTTGCCGGCAGGTCGGTTCGAGCGGTCGAGGATGTTCGGCCGTCCCGAGACAGTCGCAGGCCCAGAAGATCACCTTCCGGGAAAGGAAACGACGCCTCCATGCAACTCGCCACAGACGCCACCACGCAGTCGTCCAGGGGCAGAGCCACGACATCGTCGATGATCGCGATCGCCTTGATCGCCGCCATGTCCGGTCTCCTCTTCGGTTACGACACCGGAATCATCGCGACGGCGCTTCCCGGGATCAGTGACTCCTATCACCTCGTCTCTGAGAGCGACAAGCAGATCATCACCTCCGCGTTGTTGCTCGGCGCCGTGTTCAGTGCGCCGTTCACCAGCTACCTCTGTGATCGGTTTGGCCGCAAACCGATGCTTCTGCTGATCGCCGCACTCTTCATCGTGTCGACCGTGATCTGTGCCATACGGACCACTCCCACTGTCCTCACCGCGGCCCGCTTCTTCCTGGGACTGGCCATTGGCGCGGCGAGCGGCGCGGCCCCGATCTACATCTCGGAGATGTCACCGGCGGAGCGACGTGGCCGGCTCGTCGTGCTCTTCCAGCTCATGATCATGATCGGGATCGTCTGCGCCCACTTCACCGGCTACTTCATCGGACACCAGGCATGGCAGTGGCTGATCGGTTTCGGTGCCCTTCCCGCGGTCGTGATGCTGGTCGGGGTCACGCTCCTGCCCGAGAGCCCGCGCTGGCTGTACGCGCACGGCATGGTCGAGAAGGCACAGGCGGTGCTGCTGAGGCTGCGTGGTGACCGCGAGCTGGTCGAACGCGAACTCGGCGGAATGGCGGAGGCCCTTGCCGACGAACGGCAGGCGAACGCAGGCACCTGGAGGGAGTTCTTCTCGGCGCGTGTGCGTCCCGCGGTGGTCCTCGGTGGCGGTGTGGCCATGTTCTCGCAGATCACGGGTAACAACGCGCTCGTCTACTACATGCCCACGGTCTTCCACGACCTGGGCTTTTCGGAGGACGCCTCGGTCCTCATGCCGGCATTTGGCGCAGTCGGCGTCATGGTGATGACACTCGTTGGCAGCCATCTCGTGGACATCGTCGGCAGGCGCAAGTACCTGCTGGTCATGGTCCCCATCTCGATCCTGTCCTTCATCGTGATCGCGCTCCTGCTGGGCCAGGGCAGTGACGCCACCCAGGGCTGGCAGCTGTACGCGATCTTCGGCGCCGTGATCCTCTACATGGTCGCCAACAACGGCGCGTTCGGAGTGACGATCTGGCTGATCAACGCAGAGGTCTATCCGATGAAACTGCGAGGCAAGGGTGGCGCCTTCGGTGCCTTCAGCCATTGGTTCTTCGACTTCATCATCGCCGCCACGACGCTCACGCTGTTCCAGGTCCTCGGCGCGGCAGGCCCATTCTGGCTCTTCACGGGCATCTCGGTGGTGTCCCTGGCGTTCGTCTACTTCCTCCTGCCGGAGACCAAGGGCAAGTCTCTCGAACAGATCGAGCACGAGCTCAATCAGGGCCGGTTCTACCAGTTCCAGCGCCGCGGCCGACGACCGGTGGAATCGAGCACCGACACAGCCGGCTGAGGTCAGGCGTCCGTCCAGCGGCGAGGGGACGGATGCGCCCGCCGGGCATCCGGTGGGCACGGGGATCAGCGCGTGCGGCGTTGGCCGCGGGTTCCGCCCAGTCGCTGTGGGTGGGGGCATGGGTGCCTTGGCCTCGTGGTCGCATCGGCGCGGATGCCGATCAGGCCGACGGCGGCTGCCACGGCGCACACCCGTAACGCGTGCCGGGGCCGCTGCCCGCGGGGGCGTGGGTCAGGCGGTAGGCCGCAGACCCCGGACCGCCCGGCGATGGACTGTTCACGATGATGGGGTCGCTCGCCGCGGTGATCTCCCGTTCCGCCGCGATGTCGGCGGCCGACAGGGCCGAGCCGGAGAGGCTGGTAGCGAACGCCGAACCCCAGTTGCTGAGGGCGATCGCCCCGACGACGACCGGGGCCGAGGACGAGGCTGAGGTCGCGCAGCATGGTGCTGGTGCCGCAAATGGGTTGCATCAGCCGGGGCACAGCGGTCAGCCTGCCCCTCAGCATGTGGAAGGGGCCGTGAAGCCGGACGCCTCGGACCCTGCCGGCCCCGCTTCCGGGGCGTGCTGACGATGGGGGAACTGGACCACATCGCGCAGCACTGGGGCGACGCCTACTCCAACTCGACCAGGTGCTCGATGATCCGGTTGAGCTGTGTCCGGCTGCTGAACCGACCCCGGGCGCGGGTGCGGCGCCTCATCGCGACGGCCGTCTCGCACGAGCAGTTGAGCGCACTGGCTCCCTTGCCGCTCTTGTTTTCCGCACGTAGCGACACCCCCATGCGTTGCTTAGTCATGATGTGCGTTTCATCGGCGTCCTGTGGCATGAACGGCTGCGGTTACGACAGCCAAGGGGCGCATAGCGGCATCCCTTGGACAGGTGCGGCAGGAATGAGCGTGAACAGCACCACCGGGACGGTCGTCGCGGAGCGGTCCCTGCGTGTTCGACTGGCACTCGATCCGGCCCAGGACCCGTGTCGTCGACCCCGACGGCAAGCAGGTCGTCTACTCGGTCATGGGAGAGCCCTTCTTCGCCTCCTCCAACGACCTCGTCTACCAGTTCGACTACAAGGGCGACGCCGACGACGTCGTCATCGACCGGTCCGGCGCTCACATCGTGGGCCTGAACGAGGCCGGCGCCGACATGCACCAGCGCCTCTCCGGGCAGCTCACCGCAGGTCACTGACCAGACCGGCGGCTCCGACGGCCCCGGACCAACGTGTCTGGTGCCGGGCTGTGTCCAGGCTGCGCGAGAAGGCGGCGTACGGTCGCCGCGCCTTCCTCCGACCACCGGCGCCACGGCGGCCCACCCCGTGCCGGGTCCCAGCGGCGCACCGCGGTCTTCGGACTGGAGCGGGACGACGACGGCCGCGCCGTCGCGGCCGACGTGTGGCAACCCCTCCCGGTCTGGGAACCCTACGACCGGGCGGACGAACCATCGAGATGTACGACAACGAGCGTGTGCGTCGGTCTGGACGGTGTACCGGCGCTCTCCTCCCCGGAGCCGGGCCAGCGCGTCCTCGCGATGCTGCCCGACATGGCGGCCAACTGTTTCGCGGGCTCCGGAACGCAGTGGCGGCTGTGCATGGTCCCGCCCGCCTACGGGGTGGTGGAGGACACCACCACCGCCACTCCTCGGCCGCGGGGGGGGGGGGGATCGCGGCACTCTCGGCCCGGTACGGACTCGCCCCCGTGCGGGGAGTGAATCGGGATCCGTCACGCGGCCGAGACCCGTCGATCCTCGACGATGCGCGCCCGCGCGGCGGGCCGTCCGGCTTCTCACCGAGAGGCGGGTGCCGGGATGACGGCCGAGGACGACGGTCGGTCCGCGTTACCGGAAGCGGACGACACCCACCGGGCCCTCCGGAGGCGTGACCGAGTCCACACAGGCCGACGCCCCGCTCGCCGTGCGGATGCGGCCGCGGACCCTCGGCGAGGCCGTCCGCCAGGCGCACCTGCTGCGCCCCGGCGCTCACCTGCGGCGGCCGGACGGGGGCGGGGAGGCGGCACCGGTGCTGCTGTACGGGCCACCGGGCACGGGGAGTACCACTGTGGCGCGCCTGATGGCCGCCGTCGCCGCGCGGCAGTTCGTCGCCCTGACGGTGCTGACCAGCGGTGTCGAAATGCCGACCCGAGCAGCGGGGGAGACGGGATCACGTCACGCGACGGCGGTGCCCTCGAGCTCGACCAGCTGACCGGGGATCGCCAGCCGCGTCACCCCGAGCATGGTGGTGGCCGGCGCGACGCCTGCGGCGCCCAGGCGGCCCGCCAGCACACCGTAGTGCTGGAAGAGCAGATCGACGTCGGTCGTGTAGACGTTCAGCCGGACGAGGTTCGAGAGGGTCATGCCCGCCTCGGCGAGCACCGCCTCGATGTTGTCGACGGCCAGCGCCAGCTGCGCCGCCATGTCACCGTCGTGCTCGGGCCTGCCTTCCTTGCTCATCGCCGTCTGGCCCGAGATGTACAGGGTGCGCGAGTGCCCGGAGACGACCTCGCCCTGGTTGAATCCCATCTCGACCGACCACGACACCGGGTTGACCGCGTTGCGTTCCATCACCGCACCTGCTCCATTCGGTTCATGAGACGTCGTGCGATGAACCCTGTCAGGAATACGTGACACCCTTGGTCATGTATTTCGCTAGGGTTTCCCCATGCGCGCCGACCGGTTGGTCTCCCTGGTGCTGCTACTGCGTCAGCGAGGCCGGACGACCGCGGAGACCCTCGCCCGTGAGCTGGAGGTGTCGACCCGGACGGTGCTGCGCGACATGGAGGCACTCTCCGCGGCGGGGGTCCCGGTCTACGCGGAGCGCGGGCGGCACGGCGGGTTCGCGCTGCTGCCGGACTTCCAGACGGCGCTCACCGGCCTGAACCACGACGAGGCGCTCGCCCTCGTGGTCGCCGGATCACGGCGCGGCGCGCAGCTGTTCGGCCTGGGATCGGCGCTCGCCTCGGCCGTGCTGAAAGTGGTCGACGCGCTGCCCGAAGGGCTGCGGGACACCGCCGCCGGAGCGGCGCAGCGGCTGCTCATCGACCCGGAGACCGATCTCCTCTCCCGTCGCGTGGCCCCCGAGGAGGTCTCGGACTCCATCGCCGGCGAGGTCCGGCGCGCGGTGTTCGCCGGGCACAAACTGCGCATCTACTACGAGGCCGTGGGCCGGCCCCCGAAGTGGCGCACCGTGGACCCGATCGGTCTGGTCACCGTCAGGGACCAGGGCTACGTGCTGGCCAAGCGGGGCACCGAGGACCGCACCTACCGGTTGAGCCGGGTGCTGGCGGCCGAGGAACTGGACGAACCCGCCCAGCGTTCGGACACGGTCGACCTGGACCGGGCCTGGCGCGAACGCAATGTGCGGTTCCGGACCGGCGGCGACAACACCGTCGTGGTGGTCCGCGTGGACCCCGCGCGCCGGGAGCACCTGGTAGCCACCGCCCTGGCGGTCGGCTCCGAGGAGACCGACGAGGACGGCCGGCTCCGGCTGCACGTCGTCTTCCAGGACGCACGGCACGCGGAGTGGGCGCTGTGGCAGCACGCCATGTACGCGGAAGTGGAGGCCCCGCAGTGGCTGCGCGCCTCGCTGCACCACCGCGCGACGGTGATCGCGGCCCGCTACGCGCCACCGTCCTGACGCGCCGAGCGTGGTGCCGGCCACGCCCGCCCGTGGGTGCACCTGCCGGATGTACCCACGCCACGTGGATGGCTGTCGCTCACGTCGTGCCCGAGTGTCGGCACCATGACTCGACAGCATGCGCACGACGCACCCGGGCTGCGGGCCTGGCTCGGGCTCGCGGTGGTCCTCGGCCCGGTCCTCCTCGTCTCCATGGACGGATCGATCCTGTTCCTGGCGATGCCCCGGATCAGCCAGGCCCTCTCACCCACCGCCGACCAGGCGTTGTGGATCCTGGACGTCTACGGCTTCGCTGTGGGGTCCCTGCTGATCGCCTTCGGCGGGATCGGCGACCGCTACGGCCGGCTGAAGCTCCTGATGACGGGCGCGACCGTGTTCGGTCTCGGTTCCGCCGGGGCCGCGTTCGCCCCGACCCCCGAACTCCTCATCGCCTGCCGGGCGCTCATGGGCGTGGCCGGCGCGACCCTGCTGCCCTCGGCGCTGGCCGTGCTGAGCGAGCTGTTCCCGGACTCCCGGCGCCGGGCCCGGGCGATCGGTGTCTTCGCCGCGGCCTTCGCGGCCGGCTTCGCCGTCGGCCCTGTCATCGGGGGCTCCCTCCTCGGCCACTTCTGGTGGGGCTCGGTCTTCCTCGTCAACATCCCCGTCATCGTCGTGTTCCTGGTGTTCGCGCCGGTCGTCCTCAAAGAGGTCCGCTCGGGCGGGACAGGCCGCGTCGACCCGCTCAGCGTCGTGACCTCCGCCGGGGGCCTGCTGCTCACGATCTACGGGATCAAGCACCTGGCCGCCGACGGGATCTCGGCCCTCCCGATCGCCACGGTGATCGTCGGCGTCGCCGTACTGGCCTTCTTCGGCCTGCGCCAGCGGCACCTCGACAGCCCGCTGATCGACTTCTCCCTCTTCCGCGACCGCGTTTTCGCCATCGCCGTCATCACGGGCCTGCTGCCCCTGGCCGCATGGTCGGCGACGGCGTACCTGTCCGGCGTGTACCTCCAGTCCGTACTGAACCTGAGTGTCCTGCACGCGGCGCTCCTGGCCCTCCCGGGGGCGGCGGCCCTCGTCATCTCCTGCGTCGTCACACCGGCCGTCGTGGAACGCGTCGGCACGCGGGCCGCACTCCTCGTCTGCCACTTCTCCATCGCGGGCGGCCTGTTGCTGCTGCTCCCCACCACGGCCACCGGCGGCATCGGCTGGTACACCGCTTCCACCGTTATCGCCGGACTGGGGTACGGCATCTCCTTCGCCGTCGTCGCGGACACCGCGGTCGGCGCGGTCCCCGCGGAGCGCGCGGGATCGGCCGGCGCGATCGCCGAGACGAGCAACGAGATCGGCAACGCCCTCGGTATCGCGGTCCTCGGCTCGCTCGCCGCTCTGATCTTCCGTCTCCAGGGTCCGGACCTCGCCCCCACCCTCGACGAGACCGTCCGGCTGCCCTCCTTGCTCCCCTCCGTGGTCCAGGACGCGAAGTCCGCGTTCGTCACCGGCCTGCACGTCGTCGCGGTCGTGGCGAGTCTTCTGCACGCCGCCCTCGGAGCGGCCGCCCTGCGCCGGCTGCCCAAGCCGGCACAGGAGGAACGGGCCACCGCCGAGCGGCTGTCGGTCCGGTGCTCCGTCTCCTGACGTTCGGAGTTCGGGGGCCGGTAGATCGGCCGGCGTGGAGCCGGAGAGCACGGACCGGCGTCCTTCATGACAGGCAACCACCACGCGAAGGGGAAACCCGATGGATCAGCGAACGTCCGACCGTGACGCCGGCACCACCACCGAGTTCGAGAGGGACGTCGTCAAGCTGTTGCTGGAGACGATGCGGGCGGTGGCCGGGCAGGAACGCGAGGACGTCGGTACGGAAGGCCTGTTGTACGCGCTGGTGTCGGGGGACTGGGCCGCGGGTACCGCGATCGCCCCCGGGATGCGGGCCTCCGGCTCACTCGGCGGTTCCATCGGGAGCCGCGGGACATCGGTGTGGATCAGCGGGGACGCCGGTGACGGCACGGCGGGAAGCCCGGACGACGAGCGGGAGGTGGACGCCCTCTGGCGCGAGGTGCGGGAGGAGGAGGCCAGGAGGCTGCGCTGGAAGAACCGGAAGGAGGACCGGAAGGAGGAGGGGCGGCGGAAGAGCGTCGGACTTCCCCCCATGACCGGCGCACTGCGCACCTGCCTGCGCAAGGCGCTGGAGGCCGCGCGACAGGAGGGCACGGTCTCCGTGCGTGTCCGCCATGTGGCGCGGGCACTGGTCGAGCTGCCCGACACGCGTGCCCGCGAGGCCATGGTGGTGGAGAAGGTGGACGTCGCGGCGGCCTCCACGGCGCTCGACGCACTGCGGGCGAGTGACGAGGTGCCCGAGCCCGGCGCGGTGTTGATGATGCGCAAGGCGGGGACGTTCGGGAAGAGCGGCAATCCGCTGACCCGGAAGTTCACCGCCTGGATATTCGGGGGCGGCGCCGGGTTCGGCTCCCCGGTCGTGGCCGCGGTGCGCGCCGAGGCGCGACGGGGGGCGGTGCGGCGCGGGGCGTCGCAGACGGAACCCGTCGACGTACTGCTGGGGATACTGGCGCTGGAGCGGTCGTTGACCGTGGCGGAGCGTGAGCTGCCCGAGGAACTGAAGGGAGCGAACCGCGGGGCGGAACTCCTGCGCCGGCACGGTGCCCGGCAGGATGCCGTCGCCCGCCTGCTGCTTCCCTCCACCGGGGTCGCCGAGGAAGCACCACCGGAGGTGGCCGGTTCCGCCGATTTCGAGCGGCGGCTCCTGCACGTCACGCAGTTCACCGCCTCCGCCCAGGGTTCGCCGACGGTCGGTACGACCCATCTGCTGGCCGCCCTCCTGGACGAGAACGGTACGGACGCCCGGTCCGCGGCGGAGGTCGGGCGTCTGCTGGCGGAGAGCGGAGTGGATGTGGACGGGCTGCGTGCGGAGCCGGAGCTCCGGGTCCCCGGAGGAGCGGCACAAGCCTGAGGCCACGGCCTCTCACCGACGCGTCCGACGCGAGCCGCAGCGACCCGTCCGGGGTCGGGGGGGGAAGCGGGGCCGGCCGCCTTCCGGGGCCCGCGGAGCCGGGGCGCCGCACGGCGGGCGAAGCCCACGCCGATGGACGAACCGGCAGGTGGAAGGCGTCCCTCCCGCCTGGTCCGCCCTTCAGGACGGGCGCGGCTTGACCTTGACACGTTGTTAAGGTGTGCCCTGGGTGCAGGAGGTGGTCCCGATCAACACCACAGACGGAACCGACCGCAACACCCGCGTGGCCCGGGCCCTGAGCGCCGAGGACGGGTCCGTCCGGCTCCAGGCGGCCCTGACGGCCGGCACGCGGCCCGACCAGGGCTTCCTGGAGACGCTCGTCGAGCGGTGCGCCGTCGAGCCGGACTTCTTCGTGCGGGACATGCTGTCCTGGGCGCTGACCCGCCTGCCGACGGAGGTCACCCTGCCCCGCGTCCGCCGTGAACTCGGCTCCGAGCGCACCCAGGCCCGCAGCCAGGCGCTGCACACGCTCTCCAAGATCGGCGACAGGAGCGCATGGGCCTGGATCACGCGCGGCATGCTGCGCGACGCCGACGACGAGGTCGCGCGGACCGCGTGGCGCGTCGCCGTCGTTCTCGTGCCCGAGGAGGAGAAGGAGGACCTGGCCGGCGAACTGGCCGGACAGCTCGGCCGCGGCGACCGCGAGGTGCGGCTGAGCCTGAGCCGGGCCCTCATCGACCTCGGGGACGTGACCGGTCCGGCCCTGGAGAAGGCCGCGGCCGGCCCCGACCCGGTGGTGGCCGCGCACGCCCACGCCACGGAGCTGCTCCGGCGCGATCCCGAGGCCGGTTTCGACGCGGCCGTGGAGGAGGCGAAGCGCCTCGTCGCCCTCGGCCCCGAACGGGCCGCCGCCTGTGCCGCCGCGACGGCCGGGGCGGACAGCACGCAGACCATGGAGACCAGGGCGACCACGCAGACCGGGCAGGCCCCGGAGTGCTGATCGGCGAAGTGGCCCGCCGCTCGGGGGTGAGCCCCCGCATGCTGCGGCACTACGACGCCCTCGGGCTGGTGCGGCCGACCGGTCGCACCGTCGGCGGCTACCGCGAGTACTCGGCCGAGGACGTCCGCAGGATCTTCCACGTGGAGAGCCTGCGGTCCCTAGGGCTCTCGCTCAAGCAGATCGGGCGCGCGCTCAAGGACCCGGCCTTCTCGCCGTCCGCCCTGGTCGGCGACCTCATCCGGTGGACGGAGGACCGGCTGGAACGGGAGCGGGAACTGCTGGAGCGGCTCCGGGCGATCGACGCGTCGGCTCCCACCGGCTGGCCGGACGTCCTGGACGTCGTCGCCCTGATGCAGGGGCTCGACTCGACCAGCGCCGCGCGCCGGCAGCAGACCGTGCTGGTCCGGCCGGAGGGTGCCGCCGTTCCGCCGGAGCTGCTGGCCGGGGCGGTCCTGTCCGAGGCGGACCCCGTCGTCGGGGGCGCCCTGCGCTGGGCGCTCGCCCGGTCGGGCGGGGACGGCCTCGCGACCCTGGCGGCCGGTCTCCACTCGGGCGACGCCGACGTCCGGCGGCGCGCGGTGCTGGCGATCGCCGCGCTGCCCGAGGTCCCCGGGACGGCCGAGGCGCTGGCGGACGCGCTCGGGGACGCGGACCGGACGGTGCGCGGGCACGCCGCGCTGGCGCTGGGCAGGCGTGGCGAGGAAGCGGCCGTGCCGACGCTGGTCGGCATGGTGGTCGAGGGGGCCAACGACGTGGACGCGGCCGAGGTCCTGGGGAAGCTGTCCCGGGACCCCGGGTGCGCGGAGTGGATCATGGCCGCCCTGGACGACGAACTCGCGGCGCCCACCGCGGACCCGGCGACGCGGATCCGCCTGGCCCAGGCACTGGTCGAGCTGTCGGGGGGCGCTCCGCTGGAGGTCCTGCGCCGGCTGTCCCGGGACGACGACCGTGCCGTCGCCCTCGTCGCATCGGCCTTCGCCGGCGTCCTGGAGCAGCGCTCCTGCGACGGCCCCGCGTGATCCACCGCTCGTGGACGCTTTCCTCAGCGGCCGACCAGCTCCGCGAACCGCCCGGCATCGACGTTTCCTCCCGAGGCGATGACGCCGACCCGGCGCGGGCGTGGCTCCAGGCGTGCGGCCATGAGCGCGGCCAGGGCGGTGGCGCCGCTGGGTTCGAGGACGACCTTCAGGCGTTCGAAGGCGAAGCGCATGGCCGCGACGATCTCGTCGTCGCTGACGAGGGCGATCGCGTCGACCAGGCGCCGGTTGACGGAGAAGGTGATCTCGCCGGGGGTGGGCAGGGCCTGGCCGTCGGCGATGGTCCGGGGTACGGGAACGGTGACGCGTTCGCCGCTGTCCAGAGACCGCTTGGTGTCGTCGCCCGCCTCCGGCTCCACGCCGACCACCCGGATTCCGGGGTGCAGGGCCTTGGCGGCGGTGGCGCTGCCCGCGACGAGTCCACCGCCGCCGACGGGGACCACGAGGGCGTCGAGCGCGCCGGTCTCCTCGAGGAGTTCGAGGGCGGCGGTGCCCTGGCCGGCGATGACGTGCGGATGGTCGTACGGCGGGACGAGGGCGAGTCCGCGCTCCTTCGCGAGCGCTTCCCCGAGGACGGTGCGGTCCTGGGTGTAGCGGTCGTAGGTGACGATCTCGGCGCCGTAGCCGGCGGTGGCCTCCCGCTTGGAGCGCGGGGCGTCCTCGGGCATGAGGATGACGGCGGTGGTGCCCAGTTCCCGGGCGGCCAGCGCCACGGCCTGGGCGTGGTTGCCGGAGGAGTAGGCGGCGATGCCCTTCGCCAGCTGCCCGGCGGACAGCCGGGAGGCCGCGTTGTAGGCGCCGCGGAACTTGAAGGCGCCGACCCGCTGGAAATTCTCGCACTTCACGAACACCTCGGCGCCGACCAGGGCGTCGAGCGTGCGGGAGGTGAGGACCGGGGTGCGGTGCGCGATGCCGTCGAGACGTGCGGCGGCGTCCCGGACGTCGGCGAAGGTGACGGGCGGTGCGGTGGTCATGGTGTGAGGTCCCTCCTGGAGAACTCCGAGCGGGTCGGCCCTGACCCGCGAGGCGTCGCGCGAGTCAACGTAGCGTCCCGCTCCGGCCTCCTCCACCGGCTCGGCCGCCGCCATCCCTGGTGTTCGTGGCTTGTTCCGCGCCGTACGGGAAACCTGAGGCGCCATGGCGAGACTCGCGACACGACGACCGGCGGACACCCCCGGCAGCCCGGCGCTCAAGCGCGCGCTGACCACCCCGCTGCTGTACTTCTTCATCCTCGGCGACGTTCTCGGCGCCGGCGTCTACGTCCTGGTGGGACAGGTGGCCGCCGACGCCGGGGGCGCGGTGTGGGTGCCGTTGGGCGTCGCGCTGCTCCTGGCGATGCTGACCGCCGCCTCCTACGCCGAGCTGGCCACGAAGTACCCCCGCGCGGGCGGCGCCTCGCACTACGCCACCCGTGCCTTCGGACCGTTCGCGGGATTCGTCGCCGGCTTCTGCATGCTGGCCGCCGGCATCGTCTCCGTGGCCGCACTGGCCCGCGGCTTCGGCGGCGACTACCTGTCGGCGTTCGTGACCCTGCCCGTGGGACTCGTCGCGGTCGTGTTCCTCGCCGTCCTCGCACTGGTCAACGCGCGCGGCATCAAGGAGTCCACCCGCGCCAACGTGGCCGCCACCGTCGTCGAGGTCGGCGGCCTCCTGGTCATCGTCGCCCTCGGCGGCTGGCTGCTGCTGCGCGGCGACGGCGACGTGGGACGGCTGGGGCAGCTCGGCACCCCGGAGAAGGGGGCCGCGGCGGCCGTACTGAGCGGTTCCGTGCTGGCGTACTACTCCTTCGTCGGTTTCGAGACCTCGGTGAACGTGGCAGAGGAGACCCGCGACCCCCGCCGTTCCTACCCGCGCGCCCTGTTCGGCGCCCTGGCCACCGCCGGCGCCGTGTACGTCCTGGTGGGCCTCGCCGCCTCCGTCGCCGTCCCGACGGCCCGGCTGGCCGAGTCGAGCGGGCCGCTGCTGGAGGTGGTCGAGGAGGCCGGCGGAGTGCCGACCCGGCTGTTCAGCGCCATCGCCCTCGTCGCCGTGGCGAACGGCGCGCTGCTCACCGGCATCATGTCCTCCCGCCTCGCCTACGGCATGGCCCGCGACGGCCTGCTGCCCGCCGCGCTGACCAGGGTCCTGCCCGGCCGCCGTACTCCGTGGGCCACGATCGCGCTCACGACCCTGCTGTCGATGCTGCTCGCGCTGACCGGCAGCGTCGCCACCCTGGCGTCCACCCTGGTCCTGCTGCTGCTCGTGGTCTTCCTCATGGTCAACACGGCCGTACTGGTCCTGCGCCGCGACCCCGGCGAGGCCGGTCACTTCCGGGCCCCCACCGTGCTGCCCGTGCTGGGCGCCGCGTCCTGCGTCGCCCTCGCCACGCAGATCGAGGCCGAGGTGTGGCTGCGCGGACTGCTGGTGATGGCCGTCGGGACGGTGCTCGCCGCGCTCGCCGCCGTCCGGCGGTCCGGGCGGGCGCGGGGGGACGGCCGAGACGGGGACGACGACCGTCACCGATCCGGACGCGGGCGGACGACGCCGAGCTGACCGGCCAGGACGGCCACGGGGCGGGCCACCGGCCCGGCCGGTGGCCCGCCCGCGTGCCAGAATGGACACTCCCGTACCCCCAGCCACCCCGGTCCCAGAGGTTCCCGTGCCCAAGCCCGTCGCCCGTGAGCCGCAGCGGCGCAACGCCCGGTCCAACCGGGCGCGCATCCTCGCCACGGCCCGCCGGGAGCTGGGGCGGAACCCGGACACCACGCTGGAGGAGCTGGCCCGGGCCGCCGGTGTCGTACGGCGGACCCTCTTCGGTCACTTCCCGGGCCGCACGGCGCTGCTGGAGGCGCTCGCCGAAGAGGCGTCCGGGGCGCTGCGCGGCGCCATGGCCGCCTGGGCGGCGCGGGGCGGGACCGCCGAACCGGCCGAGCGTGCGCTGGCCCACTTCAACCTGCTCATGTGGCCGGTCGGCGACCGCTACCGCATGCTCCTCGCGCTGGCCCGGCACGACCTGGGCGCGGAGCGGGTGGCCGAGATCCTGGCGCCGGCCCGCGCCGAGGTGACCGCTGTTCTGGAGCGCGGGCAGCGGGACGGGACCTTCCCCGCGCACCTGCCGCCCGCGGTGCTGAGCGCCGGGCTGGAGGCGATGACCGTCGCCCTGCTGGAACAGGTCAACACCGGGGCACTGGAGGACGACGGCACCCGCGCCGCCACGGCCACGCTCATCGCGGCCGGTGTGCCGGAGGTGCGGGCCCGGGCCGTGGTCCGGGACGTCGCCACGACGTTGACCGCGGAAGCCGCGGAAGCCGCGGAAGCCGCGGAGCCGCACGAGCCGCGGGAGCCCGGCCGCGGCGAGTGACCGCCCGCCGCCCCAGTTCCCACTCCCCACTCACCACTCGCCCCGCCCCACCGGATCAACCGTCCCCGCCCCTCCCGGCCCGACGCGGCCCTCGCCCTATTTGCTCATCGCTGTGCAACAAAATACGCTGGCCCTAATCTGCACACCGATGGGCAATTAACCGGCTCCGCCGGTCCGCGCCGCCCACGCCATCCGGGAGCCCCAACCATGTCCCTCCTGCTCACCACCCCCGTCGAGAAGATGACCGGTCCCTACCAACGGCGCTGGTGGGCCCTCCTGGTGCTCTGCCTGAGCCTGCTGATCGTCGTCATGGCCAACACGTCGCTGATCGTGGCGGCCCCGGACATGACGACCGACCTCGGCCTGAGCAGCAGCGACCTGCAGTGGGTCATCGACGGCTACACCGTCCCCTACGCCGCGCTGATGCTGGTCCTCGGCGCGATCGGCGACAAGTACAGCCGCCGCGGCGCGCTCATCACCGGTCTGCTGGTCTTCGCGGGCGGCTCGGTGATGGGCAGCCTGGTGGACGAGACCGGGCTGGTCATCGCGGCGCGGGCGATCATGGGTGTCGGTGCCGCCGTCGTCATGCCGGCCACGCTGTCCCTGCTGGTCGCGGTCTTCCCCAAGGGGGAGCGGGCCCGCGCCATCACGGCCTGGACCGCCACCTCGGGGCTCGCCATCGCGGTCGGCCCGCTGGTCGCGGGCCGGCTCCTGGAGGACCACGCCTGGGGCTCCACCTTCCTGGTCAACGTCCCCATCGCCGTCGCCGCCGTCATCGGCGCGCTCGCCCTCGTCCCACCGTCCAGGGCGGCCGGCATGGGCCGGATCGACTACGTCGGCGGGCTGCTGTCCATCGTCTCCGTCGGCAGCCTCGTCTACGCGACCATCGAGGGCCCGCACTTCGGCTGGGGTGCCGGTCCGGTCGCCGCGGCCGTCGCCGCAGGCGTCGGTCTGGTGGCCTTCGTGCTCTGGGAGCTGCGCCACCCGCAGCCGATGCTGGACGTGCGCAGGTTCCTGCTGCGCCCCTTCAGCGGCTCCATGCTCGCCGTGCTGTTCTTCTTCTTCGGCACCTACGGCGCCATCTACTACGCCACGCAGTTCCTGCAGTTCGTCCTCGGCTACGGCGCGCTGGAGACCGGCGTACGGCTGCTGCCGCTGGCCGGCGCCGTCTTCGCCGGCGCCGCGCTGACCGGCAAGCTGACCCCGAGGCTGGGCGTCAAGGCGATGGTGGGCTCCGGCATGGTGATCGGCACCGTCGGTGTCTTCCTGCTGGTCCTCATCGAGAAGGACTCCGGCTACGGCGACTTCCTCGCCCCGATGCTGCTGCTCGGCCTCGCGATCGGACTGAGCGTCTCCCCGGCCACCGACACCATCATGGGCTCCTTCCCGGAGAGCGAGCTGGGCGTCGGCGGCGGCGCCAACGACACCGCGCTGGAGCTGGGCGGCTCGCTGGGCATCGCCGTACTGGGCTCCCTGCTCGGCACCGCCTACCGCGACGAACTCGCCGGCCTGGTGGGCGACCGCCTCCCGGCCGCCGCCCTGGACACCGCCCAGGACTCCGTGGGCGGCGGGCTGGCCGTCGCCGAGCGGCTCGCGACCAGTCCGCAGGCCGGACCCGAGCAGGCCCGGGCCATGGCCGACGCGGTGAACCAGGCCTTCGCCCACGGAGTGTCGGCGACCAGCCTCGTCGGCGGCGTCATCATGGCCGCCGGCACCCTGATCGTCCTCGCGGTACTGCCCGGCCGCCGCGTCCGGCAGCGCCCCGGGGAGAAGCCGGCCGAGACGCCGGAGCCGGCGCTCAGCGACGCGTCACACTGACCCCGGGCAGCTCGCGTCACTCGGTCAGCGCCGCCAGCTCCTCCGCGGTACGGGGACCCGTCGCCGAGTCCGCCAGCAGCCCCCGCGCGCGCAGCACGCGAGCCGCCGCGACGCCCCACGGCAGGCGCAGCCCGGCCTGCCGCAGCAGTTCCGTGCGGGCCAGCGTCGCGGCCGTCGGGCCGGTGCGCACACCGGCGGGCGTGAGCAGCGCGGCGTCGTCCGACCAGCGCAGGGCGAGGTCGACGTCGTGGGTGGCCATCACCACCGTCGTGCCGCCCGCGCGGAGCCGGTCCAGGGTGGCGAGCAGCCGCTCCTGCCCGTCCGGATCGAGCCCGGCGGTCGGCTCGTCCAGGATCAGCACCCGGGGCCGCATCGCCACGGCTCCGGCGATCGCGGCCCGCTTGCGCTGCCCGTACGACAGCAGATGGGTGGGCCGGTCGGCCAGCCGGGCGATGTCCAGGGCGGCGAGCGCCTCCCCGACCCGGGACCGGACCTCGGCGTCGGACAGTCCGAGGTTCAGCGGTCCGAAGGACACGTCCTGCGCGACGGACGCCGCGAAGAGCTGGTCGTCCGGGTCCTGCACCACCAGCTGCACCGTGGTCCGCAGCCGGGTGAGCCCCCGGCGGTCGTACGCCACCGGCTCCCCGTCGAGCGTCAACCGCCCGGCGCGCGGCCTCAGTCCGCCGCTGAGCAGCCGCATCAGCGTGGTCTTGCCGCTGCCGTTGCGGCCCAGCAGCGCGAGCGCGCGCCCCTCGCGCACCGCGAAGTCCAGGCCGGTCAGCACGTCCGGCCCCTCCTCGTAGGCGAAGGACACGCCCCGCAGGGCCACCAGGGCCGCCTCCGGCTCGTTCACGACAGGGGACCTTCCAGTACGAGGGTGAGGGCGGCCAGCGCCGCCAGCAGCGCCACGCTCGCCGCGGTGAACGGCACCGAGACGCGGGCCTCGGGCACCAGGACCCGCAGGGTGCCGTCGTAGCCGCGCCCGGCGAGCCCGCTCTGCAGCCGCGCCGCCCGGTCGAAGGTCCGCACGAACGCCGTGGCGCCGAGCCCGCCGAGCGAACGCCAGGCCGCGGCCCGGGTGGTGTGCCCCAGCCGCGCCGCCTGCGCCTGCCGCACCCGGCGCACGGAGTCCAGCAGCAGGAAACTCATGCGGTACGTCACCAGCGCCACATCCACCACCGGCGCCGGCACCCCGGCCCGCACCAGCCGGGGCAGCAGGTCGGACATCGGCGTGGTGAACGCGAACAGCAGCACCCCGAGGGAGGCCGCCGAGGTGCGCAGCAGCAGCTCACCGGCGCGCACCGGTCCGCCGTCCGCCGCCGTCAGGAACCTGTCCGGACCGCCGACCTGAACGAGCAGCGGCAGCGCCCCCGTCACGCAGAAGCCCAGCGGCACCCGGTACGCCCGCCACAGCCTGCGCCCGGGCACCCCCGCCGGCCCCAGCAGCACGGCGAGCGCCGTGACCAGCACCAGCGCCGCACCCGGCCAGGGCGGCAGCGAGACCGCCAGCACGGTCAGCCCGAGCCCGAGCACGGCCTTGTCCACGGGATGACGGCGACGCCAGCGACTGCTGTGCGCCGCCGCGTCGATCGGCAGCACTCAGTCCCCTTCGGGAGCGTCCCGTACAGCAGCAGCCGCCGTCGCCCGCTCCGCGCCCTGCCGCCGCCCCCGGCGCAGCCCGAAGTAGTACGCCAGCACGCCCGCGCCGATCGCGGCCTGCAGGGCGAACAGCGCCGACTCGACCTCTCCCGAGGGCGGTTCGTACAGCGGCGAGAACCACGGCTCGTACTCCGGCTCGATCTCGGTGATCGCCGTCTCCGCCTCCGCGTCGGCCCCGGCGAACGGCTCCTCCTTGTGGTCGCCGAGTCCCAGCGCCAGCGGCAGTACCGCGAGCGCCGCCACGGCGAGCAGCAGCAGGGCGTTGATCTTGGCGTTCCGGCTCATCGGGCCACCGCCTGTCCCTCGGTCTCCTCGGACCCCGCGGTCCCCGGCTTCGTCAGCAGGACGCCCAGCCGGGTCAGTTCCCCCTTGCTGGACTGCACCAGCAGCCGCATGACGATCACGGTGAGCAGGCCCTCGCTCACCGCCAGCGGGATCTGGGTGACGGCGAAGACGGACCCGAACTTGCCGAGCGAGCCCAGGAACCCGCTGCCCGGATCGGGGAAGGCCAGCGCCAGCTGCACGCTGGTGACGCAGTACGTGGACAGGTCGGCGACGAACGCCCCGCAGAACACGGTGACCATCAGCGGCACGTCGCAGCGGCGCAGCAGCCGGTAGACGCCGTACCCGGCCCAGGGGCCGACGATCGCCATCGAGAAGACGTTGGCGCCGAGCGTGGTCAGCCCGCCGTGCGCGAGCAGCAGCGCCTGGAAGAGCAGGGTGATGGTGCCCAGTACCGCCATGACCGGCGGCCGGAAGAGGATCGCGCCCAGACCGGTGCCGGTCGGGTGGGAGCAACTCCCGGTGACGGATGGCAGTTTCAGGGCCGACAGGACGAACGTGAAGGCCCCGGAAGCGCCGAGGAGCAAGGTGCTCTCCGGGTGTTCCCTGACCTCACGGGTGAGTGACCGTACTCCGTGGACGACGAACGGCGCGGACGCGACACCCCAGGCGATCGCGTGCGCCGGAGGCAGAAAGCCCTCGGCTATGTGCATGACTCGGCAGACCCTCTCCAGCACCTCGTGGATGGACGACGCGCCTTGGCCGGTCTCCTGGCTTACGGGTACCACCGCCCGTGCTCCGCCTTCCCGGATCGCAAGCGATCCAGTGGCTGCCCGCGAGGGCCGGAGCCGGACTTCCCGATTCACAGTGGCGAGGGCCGCACCGGCATCACACCGGATTTCCCGTTCACCAAGGCGTGACGACGGTAGTGCTCCCACGAGGCGGTGACAAGCGGGCCTCCCGCCCGGCGGGCGCGCACCCCTCAGCCGTCCTGCGAGCCGGACCGGCCCCGGCCCGTGCGCCGCACCACCATGTCGCGCATCCGCTGCGTCAGCGCGGTCGCGGCGGCGGTCAGGAACACGAAGCTGTACGCGATCTGCAGGACCGTCACGATCCGCGCCGACTGGCCCCGCGGAGCGATGTCGCCGTACCCGACGGTCGCCAGGGTGACGACGGTGAAGTACAGGGCGTCGACGCGGGTGTGGAGGCCGGTGAACTCACCGGGCTGCTTGGCGAGGGCGTAGTAGGTGGCGGAGAAGACGTGCACGGACAGGACGATCAGCAGGGAGAGGACCATCCCGGGACGGGAGTCCGGCCGGTCGACCAGCACGTGCCGGATCTGCCGGAGCAGCAGCACGGCCACGACGGCCAGGACCAGGGCGAACAGCAGCCAGCTCACCAGGGGGCGCTGCGGGCCCAGGTGGTCGAGGGGGAGGAGGAAATAGGCCGTGACCACGACCGTCGCGGCCCCGGCCCGCACCACCCAGGGCCGCACCGCGCGCCACTTGGCCCACCGCCCCCTCACCGCACCGCCCCGGCCGCCGGCCCCCCGTCCGCGCCCGGCTCGGTCCGGTGTGCCACCTGGGCGACGATGAAGGCGACCACCGACCCGGTGACGATCAGCGGCATCTGGTCGTGCGCGTCGCCGCCCATCAGCAGCACCGCCAGCACGGCGCTGGCCAGCGGCAGCCCCGTCACCGCGGCCGCCGCGGCGGAGATGCCGAGGGCGAGGGCCGGCGTCGTGCCGAAGCCGGGCAGGCCGGAGCAGGCCAGGGCCGTCGCCGTGCCCAGCAGCACCGCCGGGAAGATCGGGCCGCCGCGCAGACTGCCCAGCGCGATGCCCCAGGCCAGCCCCTTGCACGCGACCAGCGCCACCAGCGCGCCCACCGACCAGGCGTGCGGGTGCGCGGCGAGCTCGGCGAGCGTGGCCTGCCCGGACAGTGCCGCCTGCGCCGGGGAGCGGCCGGTGATCAGGGCGTACGCGGCGACGCAGACGCCGACCGCCGTGGCGCAGGCGACGGTCCGGACGGCCGTGTGCTCCCGCGTCCAGGAGACCGTGCGCCGCCCCAGCGCGCGGGCCAGTGTGATCAGCACCGCGATCAGCGCCGCCGTGGGGACGCCCCAGAGGAAGTCCCCGGCGTCCGGATTGGCGCCCGGCGGCAGGTCGTGCAGCGTGAGGGCGCCGGTCTTCAGGCCGGTCCACTGGCCGAAGCCGGTGAAGACCAGGGCGCCCGTCGCGCTGGCCAGCAGGCAGGGCAGCAGCAGGGTGACCAGCTGGGCGCCGCCGAGCCCGGCGCCCTCGATGAGCAGCACGGCCGCGGCCACCGGGCCGCCGAGAATGGTGGAGATCGCTGCGGTGGAGCCGGCCGTGGCGAGGACCGCGCTCGCTTTCGGGTCCCCGGCCGCGCCCGCCCGCCGCACCGCCAGGAGGGCGAGCCCGCTGCCCACGGCCATCAGCGGCGCCTCCGGTCCCAGTACCACCCCCAGGGGCAGCGTGGCCAGCGCGGCCAGAACCGCACCGGGCAGCGCGCGGGGGCCGACGGGCGCGCCGCCCAGCCCGTTCACCGGCAGATGACCGCCGCCGCCCGGCATCCGGGTCACGATCGGCGCCAGGATCAGCCCCGCCAGCACCAGCGCGGGCAGCGGCCACCACCAGGGCGGGGCGTCGTACCCCACCGCCTCGGGCAGCGCCGTCCACACCCAGTGCTGGAGTTCGTGCTGCAGCCCGACGAAGAAGAAGCAGGCCAGCGCGATGGGCACCCCCAGCAGCACGCACAGCAGCAACAGCCGCAGATAGCCGGGGCTGAGCAGGGTGCGCCGCAGGGACTGCTCGGCCCGGCCCGGCACCGCGTTGGCCGGCGCGGGCTGCGTCGTCACGGGCCCTCCTCCGTCCACCGCACCCGCGGCACCCGGTCCCTCACGAGCGTTCGCATGTGCGGCTCAGTAAACGTGAGGCGTCCCGGGCCCGCACGCGCACGGCGTCCGTCCCGGGGACCGGGCGGCAGGGCGCGGCGTCTGCCGGATTCACCCGTCCGGCGGACCCGCGTGGCCGGGCGGTGCGGGTGGCCGCAGGCTCGAATGACCTGTCGGCGCCTCGCGGTGCCGACGGGCGCAGGTCCGTACGGGGGACACGCAGAAAGGACTCCGCTCATGAGCCAGCACGCCGCACCTTCTCCCGGCAGGCCGACGCACGGCACCGGCACCCCGCGGTCGGCGGACCGTTCCAGCGGCTGGGTGACCGGCGGCGTCGTCTTCGCGGGCGTACTGCTGCTGCTGAACGGCGCCCTCGCCGTCCTGCAGGGCATCGCGGCCATCGCCGAGGACGACGTGTACGCCCGCGTCGGCAGTTACGTCTACGAGCTCAGCCTGACGGGCTGGGGCGTCATCCACGTCATCCTGGGCGCCCTGGTCCTCGTCACCGGAGTCGGCCTGCTCAAGGACATGGCCTGGGCACGCTTCGCCGGTATCTTCCTGGCCTCGCTCAGCCTGATCGCCCAGTTCCTGTTCCTGCCGTACTCGCCCGTCTGGTCCGTGATCATGATGGCGATCGACGTCTTCGTCATCTGGGCCCTGGCCAGCCGCCAGGACCAGGCCGCCTGAAGAACCGTCAAGAAGAACCGTCCCCCGCCGGTGCCCTCCGGAGCCGTACCCGGCTCCCGGAGGTCACCGCCGTCGGCAGGCCGGGGACGGGCCTTCAGCGATGCCGCAGGGCCCGGCTCAGGGCCGCCGCCGAGCCGACGGCCGCCAGCCCCGTACCCGCGAGGGCCAGCGCCTTCGCCCGCCGCCCCGGCGCCGTCGGCCGGGCGCCCGGCGCGGTGCCGTAAGCGCTGCCCGGCACGTCGGTGTCCCCGGCGGGCCGGGGCAGCGCCGAGGCCAGCAGCTCCGCCAGGTGCACGCCCTCGTGGCCGCCGCTGTCGAACTCGTGGATCTGCGTGCGGCAGCTGAACCCGTCGGCGAGGACCACCGTCGCCTCGTCCTCCTCCCGCAGCCGGGGCAGCAGCACCCGCTCCGCGCACGCCTCGCTGACGTCCAGGTGGCCCCGCTCGAAACCGAAGTTGCCGGCCAGCCCGCAGCACCCGGAGTCCAGCCGCTCGGCGTCGACCCCGGCCCGGCGCAGCAGTTCCCGGTCGGCCTCCCAGCCCATGATCGCGTGCTGGTGGCAGTGCACCTGGGCCAGCGCCTTCGCGGACCGCTCGGGCACCCGCGGCGGCTCGTAGCCCGGGGAGTGCTCGGTCAGCAGCTCGGACAGCGTGACCGTCTGCTCCGCCAGCCGGCGCACGTCCTGGTCGCCGGGGAACATCTCGCCCGCGTCCGCCCGGAACACCGCCGTGCAGCTCGGCTCCAGCGCCACCACCAGACCGCCCGCCCGCACGTGCTCGGCGAGGCCGCGCACGGTCCGGGTGAGGACCTTCTGCGCCGTGCCCAGCTGCCCGGTGGAGATCCAGGTCAGCCCGCAGCACAGCGGCTCGGACGGCAGCTCCACCCGCCAGCCGGCGTGCTCCAGCACCCGGACCGCGGCCCGTCCGATGTGCGGGTGGAAATGGTTGGTGAAGGTGTCCGGCCACAGCAGCACCGACCCGCGCCGCCCGTCGCCCTCCGGTTCGTGGCGCTCGAACCACTGCTCGAAGGTCCGCTCCGCGAACAGCGGCACCTCCCGGTCCGCCACCCCGGCGACCAGCACGGCCGCCTTCGACAGCAGCGGGGCGTGGGTGAGCGCGTTGACGACCGGCGCGAGCCGGGTGCGGCCCACCACCTGCGCCAGCGCCGGGAGCCAGCCCATCGACCAGTCCGAGCGGGGCCTGCGCCACGGCCGGCCTTCGTAGTGGTGGGACAGGAACTCCGCCTTGTACGTGGCCATGTCCACGTCCGCCGGACAGTCCTTCTTGCACCCCTTGCAGGCCAGACAGAGATCGAGCGCGTCCTTGACCGCCTGGGACCGCCAGCCGTCCCGCAGGGCGCCGTCCCCGTGCCCGTCGAGCATCTCGAACAGCAGCCGCGCCCGGCCCCGCGTCGAGTGCTCCTCCTCCCGGGTCACCTGGTACGACGGGCACATCACCGTGCCGTCACTGGTGTGCTGCCGGCACTTGCCGACCCCGACGCACCGGTTGGCGGCCTGCGAGAACGACCCCCCGTCGTGCGGGAAGCGGAAACGCAGGTCGCGGGGCTCGTACGGGGCCCAGTCGCCGCCCAGGCGCAGGTTCTCGTCCAGCCCGTACGGCGCGACGACCTTCCCCGGGTTCATCCGGTCCATCGGGTCGAACACGGCCTTCAGCCGCCCGAACGCCTCGACCAGCTCGTCCCCGAACATCCGCGGCAGCAGCTCGCCCCGGCTCTGCCCGTCGCCGTGCTCCCCGGACAGCGACCCGCCGAACTCCACGACGAGGTCGGCCGCCCGCTCCATGAACCTCCGGTACGTCGCCACCCCGTCCGCGGTGTACAGGTCGAACGGGATCCGGGTGTGCACGCAGCCCTGCCCGAAGTGCCCGTACAGACTGGGCCCGGTGTCGCTCAGGTAGCCGAACTCCTCGAAGAGCGCGCGCAGCCGCCGCAGGTAGTCGCCCAGCTTCCCGGGGGCGACCGCCGAGTCCTCCCAGCCCTCGAAGGTGTCGGGCTTGCCCGGGATGTGCGCGGTGGCACCGAGCCCGGCCTCCCGGACCTGCCACAGCGCCCGCTCGTTCGCCGGGTCGTCGAGGAACGAGCAGTCCGCGTCGTGCTCGGAGCGGTGCACCGCCTCCAGCATCCGATGCGCCCGCGCGCCCGCCTCCTCGACGGTGTCGCCGCCGAACTGCGCCAGCAGGTAGGCGTTGCCGTCTGGCAGCTCGGCGAGCGCCTTGTCGTTGAGGCGCTTGATCCGCTGGTCCCGGACCAGCCGGGCGTCCACGCCCTCCAGCGCGATCGGTTCGTGCGGCAGGATGTCGGGCACGGCGTCGGCGGCCTTGTCGATGGCGTCGAACCCGAGCACCACCAGCACCCGTTCCTTCACCACCGGCACCAGTTCCAGCTCCGCCCGCAGGACGGTGACCAGCGTGGACTCGCTGCCCACCAGCAGCCCGGCCACGTCGAAGCCGTGCTCGGGCAGCAGCGAGTCCAGGTTGTAGCCGGACACCCGGCGCGGGATTTGTGGGAACCGGCGGCGGATCTCGTCCCCGTAGGTGTCGCGCAGCGCGCGCAGCCGCCGGTATACGGTCGCCCGCAGGTCGCCCTGCCGCTCGATCCCGGCGTACTCCTCGTCGCCGGTCTCCCCGCACCAGAAGCGGGTCCCGTCGTAGAGCAGCACCTCCAGCCGGGCGATGTTGTCGACGACCTTGCCGTACGCCTGCGCGGTGGCGCCGCAGGAGTTGTTGCCGATCATGCCGCCGATGGTGCAGTTGGCGTGGGTGGCGGGCTCCGGCCCGTAGCGCAGGCCGTACGGAGCGAGCTGCCGGTTGAGGTCGTCCAGCACGATCCCGGGCTGCACCACGCAGGTGCGGGCGTCGGTGTCCACGGACTCCACGCGGGTGCAGTACTTCGACCAGTCGAGCACCACCCCGGCGCCCGTGCACTGCCCGGCCAGGCTCGTCCCGCCGCCCCGCGACAGCACGGGCGCACCGTACTCCCTGGCCACGGACACCGCCTCCGCGCCGGCCTCCGGGGTGCGCGGGACGACCACTCCCATGGGTGTCTGCCGGAAGTTCGAGGCGTCCGTGGAGTACGCGGCCCGGCTCCCGGCGTCGAAGCGGACCTCGCCGTCGACCCGTTCGCGCAGCGCGGCCTCGAGCCCCCGGAGGTCGACGGGCGCGGGTACGCCCTCGCGGACGACGGGTTCGGGCAGGTCCAGCGCACCCATGGGGCTCTCCTTCGGCTGTCGGCGCGGCAACGTCATCGCGCGCGTGGCGCGGCCGTCGCTGAGTACCCCGGCCCCTGAGGCGGCAACCGCCGGACACGGAGCGTCGCGAACCGTGTCGGTGTTGGGCCGAACGGGTGACTTGGCGTAAGAATTGGCTGGTGCACGCAATGAAGGCGAGTGGATTTCGGGGGAACCGGTGAACAGCCACGACGTCACCGATGAACAGTGGGAGGGGCTCGCCCAGGTCGTTCCGTTGCGCGGGCGCGACGCCTGGCCGTCCTCGGTCGGGCACCGGGCGCTGCCGGAGGCGGTGACGGAGACCCGCCGCCGGTTCGTCGTCCTGCGGGTCAACGTGTTCGCGGACGCCCGCGAGGTCGCCGAGACCCTGATGGCGGGCATCCCGGTCCTGCTGGACCTGACCAGCGCCGAGGGCGAGGTGGCCAAGCGGGTCCTGGACTTCAGCACCGGCGTCGTCTTCGGCCTGGCCAGCGGGATGCACCGGGTCGACCGCAACGTGTTCCTGCTGACCCCGGCCGGGACCGAGGTGAACGGGCTGATGGAGGGCGCGGCGGACGTCCCCGGAGTGTGACGGCCCCGCCCGGTCCTGACGGCAGCGTCCCCCGATCGTAGGAACGCCTTCCGGGCAAAACGGTTCGGCGTGCGACGCGGTCCTACGGTCCGAGCATGGCAGCGTCACCCGCGTCGACGGCGTCCGTCACCCCGCTCCCGGACCGGCCCAGGGTCACCGAGCTGCGGCTGTCCGCCTTCGCCGGTCACCGGCGCGCGGTGCTGCCGTTCGGGCCGCTCACCGTGCTCGCCGGCCCCAGCGGCTGCGGCAAGACCACCGCCCTCAGGGCGTACGACGCGCTGGCCCGCCTCGGCGGCGGCGCCGAGCTCGCGGTGGCGTTCCCCGACCCGGTCGCCTGTGTGCCCGAGCGGGCCCGGCCCGACGCCCAGCACCGCCGCGGCTTCCGCATCGGCTGCACGGCCGACGGGGCTGCGGGCCCGGTGCGGCTGGACGTCGCCGTGCAGGCGGAGCCCGAGCTGCGCATCGTGGGTGAACGGCTGACGGCCGACGGGGTCGTGCTGCTGGAGACGGCCCTGCGCGACCCGGGCCGCCGCGCCGTGCAGGCGGCCTGGCACACCGCCGGGCCGGCGCCCGTGACCCGCGCCCCGCTGCCGGACGACCGGCTCGGCACCCCGCTGCTGCCGCTCAGGGTGGCCGGCAAGACGGACGGCCAGCGCAGGGTGCTGGCCGCGGCCGAGCAGATGGTGGTCGCCCTGCGTTCCGTCTTCGCCTGCGATCCGCGGCCCGGCCGGATGCGCGAGCCGGTGCCCACCGGCTCCGGGCGCCTGCTCGGCGGCTGCGACAACCTCGCCGACGTGCTGTGGCGCACCCGCGCCGAGTGCGCGCGGCGGCACGCGCAGTTCGTCGCGGCGGTACGTGCCGGATGCGCGGGCCCCGTCGTGGACGTGCTGGCCGAACCGGTCGTCGGAGGCGTGCTGCGCGCCCTCCTGGACCGGGGCGACGGCGTCCGCACCGGGCTCACCCGCCTCGGCTACGGCGAACTGCGCTACCTCGCCCTCGCCCTGGTGCTGTTCACCGGTCCGGGGGTGCTGGAGGTCGATCCGGTCGGCGAGGTGCCCGCCGCCCTGCAGACGCTCACCGTCCTCGCCGACGGTTTCGACCGCGGCCTGGACACGCGGCAGCGGGCGGAGCTGCTGCGGCTGGCGGCCCGGATGTGCGACCGCGGGCACATCCGCCTCGTCGCCGCGGTCGCCGACGCCTCCTGGACGGCCGGGGCGGACGGCGTCACGGTGGTACACCTGGAGCCGTGACCGATCATTCCCTGGAGCTGGCGGCACTGCAGCGCAGACTGGCCGAGTTCGCGGCCGCGCGGCAGTGGCAGCCGTACCACACCCCCAAGAACCTGGCCGCCGCGCTCAGCGTGGAGGCCGCCGAACTCGTCGAGATCTTCCAGTGGCTGACGCCCGAGCAGTCGGCCCGCGTCATGACCGACCCGGACACCGCCCACCGGGTCAGGGACGAGGTGGCCGACGTACTGGCGTACCTGCTCCAGTTCTGCGAGGTGCTGGGCGTCGACCCGCTGGCGGCACTGGAGGCCAAGATCGAGCGGAACGAGCTCCGCTTCCCGGTGCGCGGGGAACCGGAAGGCTGAGCGAGGGGGAGCGAGGAGGAGCGGAGCCAGGAGGACCGAAAAGGAGCGACCAACTCCGTTATTACTCTCCGCAGTCGAGAACGGGCCGGAAATCAATTTGCTGTCCGAAGATTTCCGCCTTCCTCTGGCTTTTCGTCCCACACGCCTTCACTCTGGGTAGTGGACAACGGAGTTCGGGCGGACGCGCCCTGGGCGCGTCGGACAAAAGACGGGGGCAGCGCATGGACGCTGTGCGGCTCATCGTGACGAGTGGGCGTGCCCTGGCGGCCGGCGGCGAGGTGCCGGACATTCTGACGGAGGTGTGGCAGGTGCAGGCCCTGGCGCAGGCGATCGGCAGTCGGCTGGCGGTCTACGGACCACCCGAACTGCGCGGCGAGGCGATCGGGCTGACCGAGCTGGCGGGCCGGGGCTGCGGAGTGCTGCGCACCCCTGAGCTGGCGCCGGGCGAGCTGCGCGCCGCCCAGCTGACCGAGCTGGGCGACGCCCGCCAGGCGCTGGTGCGCCTCGGCACCCTGCTCGGCGAGACCGGCATCGCGCTGGTCGGCGTGGCCTGTGCCGCGGACGACGAGGCCACGTACTGGCAGTGCATGGAGGCCATCGACGCGGCGGACGAGTCCCGGGACCGGGTCCTGGAGATGCTGCGCAAGCTGGCGGACGGGGAAGCGGAGTTACCGGAGCGGGAGGCGGGCTAGCCACACCGCCGGCCACCCGCCGCTCGCACCCGCGTACAGCTCAGTCGGCTCGCTGCTCCTCGCCGGCCGGCCGCCCAGGATCCCCGGCCGACTGGAGGTCGGCGTCCAGGGCCGACAGGTCCGCGTTCAGCGCCGCCATGAGCTCCTCCATCTGCTGGAGCAGCCCCTTCGGCCGGGCATCCGCCCCGTCCTGCTGCGGCACGGTCTCTTCGGACATGGCGGCCTCCTCGGCCCCAGCCTCCACGGGGAGGCCGACACGGTTGACGCACCGGCGCACACGCCCCGGCGCGGACGCCGGACGATCCGGCTCCGCCCCGCAAACGATCACCGTCCGGCCCGGTCACTGGCCCTGCCGCGCACCGGGCCCGCGGTTGACGCGAATTCACCCGCGGGAGGCCGGGAAACACCCCTGGGGCGTCCGGAGCCGGTGCGGGGCACCCGCACCGAGCGGGCAGGATGGAGACATGGATCTCCGTATCTTCACCGAGCCCCAGCAGGGGGCCACCTACGACACCTTGCTCACCGTCGCCAAGGCCACCGAGGACCTCGGCTTCGACGCCTTCTTCCGCTCGGACCACTACCTCCGCATGGGCTCCGTGGACGGCCTCCCCGGCCCGACCGACGCCTGGATCACCCTGGCGGGCCTCGCCCGCGAGACCAAGCGCATCCGGCTCGGCACCCTCATGACCGCCGGCACCTTCCGGCTGCCCGGCGTCCTCGCCATCCAGGTCGCCCAGGTCGACCAGATGTCCGGCGGCCGCGTCGAGCTGGGTCTGGGCGCGGGCTGGTTCGAGGAGGAGCACAAGGCGTACGGCATCCCCTTCCCGAAGGAGAAGTTCGCGCGCCTGGAGGAGCAGCTCGAGATCGTCACCGGTCTGTGGGGCACCCAGACCGGCAAGACCTTCGACTTCCACGGCAAGTTCTACGACCTCACCGACTCGCCCGCGCTGCCCAAGCCCGCGCAGGCGAAGGTCCCGGTGCTCATCGGCGGCCACGGCGCCACCCGCACCCCGCGCCTCGCCGCGCGGTACGCCGACGAGTTCAACATCCCCTTCGCCTCGATCGAGGACACCGAGCGCCAGTTCGGCCGGGTGCGGGCGGCCGCCGCGGAAGCCGGCCGCCCGGCGGACGCGCTCACCTACTCCAACGCCCTCGTCGCCTGCGTCGGCAAGGACGACGCCGAGGTGGCCCGCCGTGCCGCCGTCATCGGCCGCGAGGTCGACGAGCTGAAGGCCAACGGACTGGCGGGCTCCCCGGCCGAGGTCGTCGACAAGATCGGCCGGTACGCCGCGGTCGGCGCCCAGCGGATCTACCTCCAGATCCTGGACCTCGACGACCTGGACCACCTGGAGCTGATCTCCTCCCAGGTCCAGTCCCAGCTGGTTTGAGAAAGCCGTCCGAATAACCGAAGGCGCCGGTCACCCGCCCTGTGCGATGGTGTGACGGTCGTCCTGCCGGAGCCCCCGGGGAACACCACCCCGGGGGCTCCCGCGCGTAGGGCGCGCCGTCACGCACACCCAGCCGTCCACCCCGCCGGAGAGGCCCTCCGCATGTTCCTGACCCTCACCACCACCGGTACTCCCGACCGCCCCGCGACCGACCTCGGTTTCCTGCTGCACAAGCATCCCGACCGGGCGCAGGCGTTCTCCACCTCCTTCGGCACGGCCCACGTGCTCTACCCCGAGGCGGACGAGCAGCGCTGCACGGCGGCGCTGCTGCTGGAGGTCGACGCGGTGGCGCTGGTCCGGCGCGGCAAGGGCAAGGGCCGTGGCGGCGCCCCCGACGCGGCCCTCGCCCAGTACGTCAACGACCGCCCGTACGCGGTCTCCTCGCTCCTCGCCGTGGCGCTGAGCAACGTCTTCTCCAGCGCGATGCGCGGCGTGTGCAAGTCCCGCCCCGAGCGCGCGGCCGAGCCGCTGCCGCTGCGCGTCGCGATCCCGGCGCTGCCCGCCCGCGGCGGCCCCGACCTCGTACGGCGCCTGTTCGAACCGCTCGGCTGGACGGTCACCGTGGAGTCCGTCCCCCTGGACACCGAGTTCCCCGAGTGGGGCGACTCCCGCTACGTCCGCCTCGAACTGGAGTCCGCGGTCCGCACCCTCGCCGAGGCCCTGCGCCACCTGTACGTCCTGCTCCCGGTGCTCGACGACGCCAAGCACTACTGGGTCGCCCCGGACGAGGTCGACAAGCTGCTGCGGGCCGGTGAGGGCTGGCTGCCGGGCCACCCGGAGCAGAAGCTGATCACCAGCCGCTACCTGTCCCGCCGCTGGTCCCTGACCCGTGAGGCGATGGACCGGCTGGAGCTGCTCCGGCTGGCCGAGACCGACGACAGCGACGTCGAGGAGATCGACAACGCCGTCGCGGCCGAGGCCGAGCAGGAGGAGAAGCCGACCCCGCTCGCCGTACAGCGCCGCGAGGCGATCCTCACCGCTCTCCGGGACGGCGCCGCCGCCCGCGTCCTCGACCTCGGCTGCGGCGAGGGCCACCTGGTGCGCGAGCTGCTCAAGGAGCCGCGCTTCACGGAGATCGTCGGCGTGGACGTGTCGGTGCGCGCGCTCACCATCGCCTCCCGGCGGCTCAAGCTGGACCGCATGGGCGAGCGGCAGGCCGCGCGCGTCCAGCTCTTCCAGGGCTCCCTCGCCTACACCGACAAGCGCCTGGGGGGCTACGACGCCGCCGTGCTCAGCGAGGTGATCGAACACCTCGACCTGCCGAGGCTGCCCGCCCTGGAGTACGCCGTCTTCGGCTCGGCCCGCCCGCGCACCGTCGTCGTCACCACCCCCAACGTCGAGTACAACGTGCGCTGGGAGACCCTCCCGGCCGGCCACGTCCGCCACCGCGACCACCGCTTCGAGTGGACCCGCGAGGAGTTCCGCACCTGGGCGGGCGCGGTCGCCGAACGCCACGGGTACGCCGTCGAGTTCCGCCCCGTCGGCCCCGACGACCCCGAGGTGGGCCCGCCCACGCAGCTGGCCGTCTTCACCCTGACCACGACCACCACCGCGACCTCGACCGAGAAGGAGGCGAAGGCAGCATGACCACCGCCAGCGACACCACCGGCGCCCCCGCCCGGGGCCGTGCCCTGCCGGTCACCGACCTCTCCCTCGTCGTGCTGATCGGCGCCTCCGGCTCCGGCAAGTCCACCTTCGCCCGGCGTCACTTCAAACCCACCGAGGTCATCTCCTCGGACTTCTGCCGGGGCCTGGTCTCCGACGACGAGAACGACCAGAGCGCCAGCCGGGACGCCTTCGACGTCCTGCACTACATCGCCGGCAAGCGCCTCGCCGCCGGCCGCCGCACCGTCGTCGACGCGACCAACGTGCAGCAGGACGCCCGCCGCCAGCTGATCGAGCTGGCCCGCAGGCACGACGTGCTGCCCATCGCCGTCGTCCTCGACGTCCCCGAGCAGGTGTGCGCCGAGCGCAACGCCACCCGAACCGACCGCGCCGACATGCCCCGCCGGGTCGTCCAGCGCCACACCCGCGAACTCCGCCGCTCCCTGCGCCACCTGGAGCGCGAGGGTTTCCGCAAGGTGCACGTGCTGCGCGGCGTCGAGGACGTCGAGCACGCCACCGTCGTCACCGAGAAGCGGTTCAACGACCTCACCCACCTCACCGGCCCCTTCGACATCGTCGGCGACGTCCACGGCTGCGCGTCCGAGCTGGAGACCCTGCTCGGCAGGCTCGGCTACACCGAAGGCGTCCACCCCGACGGCCGCACCGCCGTCTTCGTCGGTGACCTGGTCGACCGCGGCCCGGACAGCCCCGGCGTCCTGCGCCGCGTGATGTCCATGGTGAAGTCGGGCAACGCCCTGTGCGTCCCCGGCAACCACGAGAACAAGTACGGCCGCCACCTGCGCGGCCGCAAGGTCCAGCACACCCACGGACTCGCCGAGACGATCGAGCAGATGGACGGCGAGAGCGAGGAGTTCCGCACCGAGGTGCGCGAGTTCATCGACGGCCTGGTCAGCCACTACGTCCTCGACGGCGGCAAGCTGGTGGTGTGCCACGCCGGTCTGCCCGAGAAGTACCACGGCCGCACCTCCGGCCGGGTCCGCAGCCACGCCCTGTACGGCGACACCACCGGCGAGACCGACGAGTTCGGGCTGCCGGTGCGCTACCCGTGGGCCGAGGACTACCGGGGCCGCGCCGCCGTCGTCTACGGCCACACCCCGGTCCCCGAGGCGACCTGGCTCAACAACACCATCTGCCTGGACACCGGCGCCGTCTTCGGCGGCAAGCTCACCGCGCTGCGCTGGCCGGAGCGCGAGCTGGTCGACGTACCGGCCGAGCGGGTCTGGTACGAGCCGGCCAAGCCGCTGCGCACCGAGGCGCCCGGCGGACACGACGGCCGGCCGCTCGACCTGGCGGACGTGCACGGCCGCCGGGTGGTGGAGACCCGGCACGCGGGACGGATCACCGTGCGCGAGGAGAACGCGGCGGCGGCCCTGGAGGTCATGAGCCGCTTCGCGACCGACCCCCGGCTGCTGCCGTACCTCCCGCCGACCATGGCGCCGACCGCCACCTCCGGCGTGGACGGCTACCTGGAGCACCCGAAGGAGGCCTTCGCGCAGTACGCGGCCGACGGTGTGGCGCGCGTCGTGTGCGAGGAGAAGCACATGGGCTCCCGGGCGGTGGCGCTGGTCTGCCGCGACGCCGGGACGGCCCGCACCCGCTTCGGGGTGGACGGCGGCCCGGCCGGTTCCCTCTACACCCGCACCGGCCGCCCGTTCCTCGACGACCCGGACCGGACCGGGGCGATCCTCGACCGGCTGCGCACCGCGATCGGCGAGGCCGGCCTGTGGGACGAACTGGCCACCGACTGGCTGCTCCTCGACACCGAGCTGATGCCCTGGTCGCTGAAGGCCGCCGGGCTGCTCCGCTCTCAGTACGCCGCCGTGGGCGCCGCCTCCGGCGCGGTGTTCCCGGGCGCGCTGGCCGCCCTGGAGGGCGCCGCCGCGCGCGGCGTCGAGGTGAAGGACCTCCTCGACCGCCAGCGCGAGCGGGCCGCCGACGCCGCCGCGTTCACCGACGCCTACCGGCGCTACTGCTGGCCCACCGATGGCCTGGACGGCGTCCACCTGGCTCCGTTCCAGATTCTCGCCGTCCAGGGCCGCAGCCTGGCCGCCCTGCCGCACGACGAACAGCTGGCCCTGCTCGACCGGATGGTCGAGCACGACGGCAGCGGCCTGCTGCGCACCACCCGGCGGCTGTACGTCGACACCGCCGACCCCGAGTCGGTGCGCGCCGGCGTCGACTGGTGGCTGGAGATGACCGGCCGCGGCGGCGAGGGAATGGTCGTCAAGCCGGTCGGCGCGCTGGTGCGCGACCCCAAGGGCCGCCTGGTGCAGCCCGGCATCAAGTGCCGGGGCCGCGAGTACCTGCGGATCATCTACGGCCCCGAGTACACGCGCCCGGACAACCTCGCCCGGCTGCGGCAGCGGTTCCTGGGCCACAAGCGGTCCCTGGCGATCCGCGAGTACGCCCTCGGCCTGGAGGCCCTGGACCGCATGGCGGACGGCGAGCCGCTGTGGCGGGTGCACGAGGCGGTGTTCGGCGTGCTCGCGCTGGAGTCGGAGCCGGTGGACCCGCGGCTGTAGGGCGTGTTTTCGGCCGGGTCTCCCCTCTGGGGGAGGTCCGGCCGGACACCGTGCCGCCGGACCTCACGAGTCTCTGGTTAACCGTCAGTTGCCGTGCTAACTTCGCAGGTCGGTCAGGCATGACAACCGACTCATGGGGGACAGTCGGTGGAGACAGGCGCGGGACTCGGCGGAGCCGAGGACGACTCCGGACAGGCGCGGGGCCTGGCACTACTGCTGGAGCTGACCGAGGCCCTGTGCGGATTCGGCTGCACGGAGGACGCACAGGGACGCGTCCATTTCGCCTCGCTGCTCGAAGGGCAGCTGGGGCGTGCCGTCGACCTGCGCGGCGTCAAGCAGCGTGAGGACGTGGTCGTTCTGGTCCGCGCCGCCCTGAACGTGACGGGCGGCGAACGCGTACTCGCCGACGTGGTGCGCATCCTCGAAGGAGGCCCGGCCGGCGACGAGGTGCTCCGGCTGATCACCCCCGAACCGACCGCCGCGCCGGGGGCACCGCCGGGCCCGCTCGGCCCTGACGACGAGAGCGCGGCGCGCGCCGTACTCGCCGGGGGCGAACTGCCCGCCGGGACACTGCGCGACGACCTTGCCGAGGAGCTCAACGGCCTCGACCTGCCCACCGGCCTCCTGCCCGACCAGCTCTTCCTCCACGTACTGGCCTGGAACGCCCAGCCGGACGGCCTGCCGCCCGCCGTCCTCCTCCTCGACCGGGCGGCCCCGCTCGCCGCCGAGCACGGCCACCGCGCCGCGCTGCGCGGCTGGGTCGACGAGTGGGCCGGGCGGGCCGGCCTGGCCACCGAGCTGAAGCGGCGCCGGGAGGCACGCGCCCGGACGGTGCGGGACCCGGACATCCCCCGCTGCCTGATCGTCGCCGTCGAACCGGCCCGCGACGGCACCGACGACGTCGTCGTGCGGCCCTGGCTCAACACGGCGCCGGGGCACTGGGACCCGCAGCCCGGAGCGCCGGCGGTGACCACCCTGGAGGACCTCGGCCCGGCCGTGGACGACGCGCTGCGACAGGGTGCCCGGCTCTGGGGCGGGCCGCAGGAGCCCGGTGCGGGTGGACAGGGCCGGCCGTCGGCGTACGTGGAGTTCGTTCTTCCGTACGACCTCCTCAACCACGATGTGGCCAGTCTGACGTACCGGATCGGCGACGGCCGGCCGTTGCCGCTCGGGCTGAAGTACGGCGTGCACCTACGGAGTCTGGAGCGGATGCGCACCGACGACGCGCTGGTCCGGCACCAGTGGCAGGAGCGCTGGCAGGCGCTGCGGCAGCACGGGGTCGGTGTGCACGGCTGGACCAAGCCGGACGCGCGGCGGCTCGACGCGTGGCAGGCGACGCTCGCGGGGGACACCAGGCACACGGCCGTGGTGCTGGACGCCCCGGCCGGGCTCTCCGCCATGGAAGCGCTCAAGGCCGCCATCGCGGAGGGCATCGGGCTGGCGGTGTGGGACCGCAGGGGGGCCTTCCCGGAGGAGCGGCGCGAGGTGGTGACGGCCGTGTTCGCGTCGGTGCCGACGCCCGGGCAGATCCCGGTCGCCATCCACCGGCTGCGGCGGAGCGCCGAACTCAACCAGCAGGGCCCGGGCAGACTCCTGGGGCGGCACATCGGGTTCCTCTGGGATGATCCCACCCGAATCGTCGACATGCACACCATCGAACCCGGCGATCTCGCCGACGAGGAGGCACCGGCATGAGCACGCAGGAGCAGACGTCCCCGAACGGCTGGCGCGTGTTCCACGGCACCGGCCGGCCGCCGGTCGTCGCGCCCGCGCTGCCCCAGGCGCCCCCCTGGCGGCGTTTCCTCGGCACACCGGCCCAGCCCGCTCCGCCGGACGAGCCGGAGGCGGCGGTGCGCAGGCTGGGCCCCGGCGAGGTGACCCCGCAGCTCGGTCCCGAGGAGATCGACACCGTCAACGCCGCCCTGCTGCTGCGCAGGCCGCTGCTGATCACCGGTCCGCCCGGCATCGGCAAGTCCACGCTGGCCTACGTGATCTCCAGGGAACTGGGCCTCGGCCGGGTCCTGGAGTGGAACATCGTCAGCCGCACCACCCTGCGGGACGGGCTCTACGTCCACGACGCGATGGGCCGCGCGCAGGCCATCGCGGCCTGGCAGGCGGGCCTGCGTGGCACGGCCGCCCCCGAGGTCACGGGGGCCACCGGGGGCGAACCGGACGGCGTCAACTCGCCGGTCGTATCATCGGATCGCCAACTCCCGCCTGTACTGGGGGACTTCATCACCCTCGGCCCCCTGGGCACCGCCCTGCTGCCCTACGATCGTCCCCGGGTGCTCCTCGTCGACGAACTCGACAAGAGCGACATCGACCTGCCGAACGACCTGCTGCACGTCCTGGAGAACGGAAGTTATGAGGTCCCGGAACTGGTGCGTGACGCCGCGGACACCGCGCGCGTGCACACCAGCGACCCCGCGGGCCAGGCGCTGGTGCGGGACGGGCGCGTGGAGTGCCGGGAGTTCCCGGTCGTGGTGATCACCAGCAACGGAGAGCGCGAGTTCCCCGCGGCCTTCCGCCGCCGCTGCCTGCCCCTGGAGCTGCGCACCCCCGACCACGAGCAGCTGCTCGCCCTGGTGGAGGGGCACTTGGGCGTCCGGCCCGAGGGTACCGAGGACCTCGTGGACGAGTTCGTACGACGGATCCGCTCCGGCGGCACCCACTCCCTGGATCAGCTACTCAACGCTGTCCAGATGACTACCGCGGGTGGTTTCCAGGCGGCCGGTGACGGGCGTAAGCTCGTGGAAATGCTGCTCCGCGACCTCGCGAAGGGCCGCTGAATGACCGGCTTTCCCAGGGAGCGCGCATCCGGACCGGGCGACGGTGATCCCGTATCAGGGACGTCGCCTCCGTCGGCGTTCCCCGAGTCCGTCGAAGGCGCGAACGGGTACGGAGCGGTGCCCGGCGCTGCCCCGGCCCGGCAGGCGTCCGCCCGCGACCAGCCGCGCCAGGACGGGAGCGAACCGGCCGACGCGCACTGGCGGGAGGTCGCCGAGGCGGTCTGGCTCGCCGCGTACTGGGACCGGCACGGCGGCCCGGACGGCGGCCGTCCGGAACCGGAGTCCGAGCTCGCGCCCGTTCACCCGCACCCGCCGCGGGCGGGGGAGGGCGAGACCGCGCCCGGGACCGGAGCGGAGGGAGATCGCCCGCCCGAGCCGTCCGCGACCGACGACGGCACCGGCTCGACCGGCCTCGGGACCGCCCCGCGGCCGACAGCTCCCGGCACCGGTGCCACCGCCGGTCCCGTGCCGCCCCCCGACCCCGCCGAGGGCACCGCGCCCACCGGCCCCCGGGACACCACACCCTCCGAACAGGGCGCCCGGCGGAGGCTGTTACCCGACACCGAGGGCACCTTCACGCTGCACGTCGGGCGCCCGCTGCTGCCCGTCGAGGAACGCCCCCGGCCCGGCCCCGGCCGCACCACCGCGCTGCTCGCCCGCGCCCTGCACCGGCTGGCCCGGCGCATCCCCTCCCGGCACACCCTGGAACTCGACGAGGAGGCCACCGCCGAGCAGGGCGTGTCCGACGGCCTCTGGCTGCCCTTCCTGCGGCCCGCCCGGGCCACCGCCTTCGACCTCGTGCTGCTCGTCGACGACGCCCCGACCATGCGCATCTGGCAGGAGACCTGCGCCCGCCTGACCGAGGCCGCCGAGCACAGCGGCGCCTTTTGCGGTGTCCGCGCCGTCCGCGTGCACGTGCCGCGCACCGGTACCGCCACCCTGCGCCGCCCCGACGACCGCGCCCCCGCCGACCCCGCCGAACTCCTCGACGGCCGGGGCGGCCGGGTCTTCCTCGTCGTCACCGACGGGCTCGCCCACGGCTGGGCCGCCCAGGCCGCCGACGACCTGCTCGGCCGCCTCGGCCGCGCCGGCCCCACGGCCCTCGTGCACCTGTTGCCGCCCCACCTGCGGCACCGCACCTCCCTCTACCCGTACCAGGCGGTCCTGGAAGCCGGCGGGTTCGGCGCCTCCAACGAAGGCCTCGGCCACTGGGCTCCGCCCGGCGGCCCCGACCCGCTGCGGCCGCTGCCCGAGGCCGGTGACGGCTCCCTGCCGGTGCCCGTGCTCTCCCTCAAGCCCGGCTCGCTCGGCACCTGGGCCGACCTCGTCACCGGCGAGCGGGGCGTACGCCGGTCCCTGCCCGTCGTACTCGCCGGCGCCCTCGCCAAGGGCGCGCCCGCGCCCGGCCTGCGCGCGCCCCGGCTGCCGCGCGCCGCCACCGCCGCCGTGCGCCGCTTCTTCACCCTCGCCACTCCGGCCGCACGCCGGCTCGCCACCCAACTCGCCGCGATCCCCTTCGACTTCGACCTCGTGGAACAGCTGCGGCGCCGCACCATGCCGGAGACCGGTCCCGACCACCTCGCCGAGATCCTCATGGGCGGGCTGATCGACTGGAACAGCGGCGGCGAGGGCCGCCCGGAGTTCGCCGACGGCGTCCGTGAGGCACTGCTCGCCACCACCACCCGCAGCCAACTCGCCCGCACGGTCAGCATGGTGGGCGAGCTGCCGGCCGCCGGTACCCGGGGCGTCGCGCTGCGCGCCGCGCTGCACGACCCGGCCGGAGCCGCCCTGCCCGATCCCGCCGAAGGCGGCTGGGCACGCAGCGAACTGGCCGTGATGCGCGCCCTCTCGGGCCCCTACTCCGACCGGGCCAGGCGCATCGAACCGCGACTCTCCGGGCGCCCGCCGTCCGGTGCGGCCGAACGGGTGGGCACCGGTTTGCCCCCGGGTACACCCACTGAGGTGAACCCTGGGGGCGGCGGGGGATCATCCGGCGGCCGAGCAGGCAGGGATCCAGCGTCGAACAACCCCGACGAACCTGGAGACCCCGTGCCGCCCCTGGTATCCGACGCCACCCCACCCGAAGCCCCGGAGGCTGAGCAGCTCATGCAGAGCACCACGACCGCGACGCCCGCCATGCTGGTGAACGTGCCCCTGCGCAACACCTCGTTCGTCGGCCGGCAGGGACTGCTGAGGGCCGTGGAGGAGCAACTGGGTGCCCAGGACACGGCCGCGGTCCTCCCGCACGCGCTGCACGGACTCGGCGGCGTCGGCAAGTCCCAGCTCGCCCTGGAGTACATCTACACCCACCAGCACGACTACAGGGTGATCTGCTGGATCCCCGCCGAACGCGAGAGCCTCATCCTGGCCGCGCTGGGCAACCTCGCCGCTCAACTGGGCGTCGCCCCCGCCGGCCAGGACCGCGTGGGCGCGCCGGCCGCCAACACCGCCGTGCCCGCCGTGCTGGAGGCACTGCGCAACGGGACGCCGTTCAACGACTGGCTGCTCGTCTTCGACAACGCCGAGGACGTCGAGGCGGTACGCCAGTACTTCCCCACCAACGGGCCGGGCAAAGTCATCGTCACCTCCCGGAACCGGGCCTGGGAACGCGTGGCGACCCCGCTGCCGGTGAACGTCTTCGACCGCTCCGAGTCCATCGAACTCCTCCAGAAGCGCTCGCCCGACCTGAGCACCGAGGACGCCGACCGGCTCGCCGAGGCCCTCGGCGACCTCCCGCTCGCCGTCGAGCAGGCCGGCGCCTGGCGCGCGGTCACCGGGATGCTCGTCGACGAGTACCTCGACCTGCTCGCCCAGCGCAGCCCCGAGATCCTGGAACTCGACCCGGCGCCCGACTACCCGGTCTCCGTCGCCGCCGCCTGGGACCTCTCGCTGGAGCGCATCCAGCAGAACAACCCCGGTGCCCGCCAGCTCCTCGACATCTGCGCCAGCATGGCCCCGGAGCCCATCCCGCGCTCCATCCTCCGCGGCAGCCGGGGCGTCAGCATCACGCCCGAGGTCGACCCGCTGCTGCGCCAGTCGATCCGGCTGAACCGCGCGGTGCGCGACCTCAGCCAGTTCTCCCTCATCAGGGTCGACCCGCGCGCCGACACCCTGCAGATGCACCGCCTGCTGCAGACCGTGCTCCTGGCCAAGCTGGGCGAGGAGGAGCGCGAGCGGATGCGCGGCGCCGCGCATCAGCTGCTGTCCGCGGCCAAGCCGGGCCCGTACGGCTCCTCCCTCGAATGGCCCGCCTACCAGGCGCTGCTGCCCCACGTCCTGGCCTCGCAGGCCGTGACCAGCTCCGACACCTGGGTGCGGGACCTGGTCGCCGACACCGTCTGGTTCCTCTACTACTGGGGCGACCACGAGGGTGCCGCGGACTTCGCGCGCGAGGCCTGGAACCGCTGGCTCGCGGCCTCCGGCGAGGAGGACATCCACGTCGTCCGCATGACGAAAAGCTTCTCCTTCCTGCTGCGGCAGACCGGGCAGGTGCCCGAGTCGATCCCGCTGATCGAGAAGGCGCTGGAGACCTCCCGCCGGCTGGAGGTCGAGCCGGAGGAACTGATCGACTCCCTGTGCGAGATGGCCGACGCCCGCCGCTACCAGGGCCGGCTGGAGGAGGCGCGGAGCGTGAGCCGGGAGGCCACCGAACTGGCCCGCTCCCTCTTCGGCACCGACGACCCCGCCACCCTGCGGGCGACGCACTCGTGGGGCGTCGACCTCCGGCTGGTCGGTGAGTTCCGCGAGGCGCTGCCGCTGGACCAGGAGAACGCCCGGCTGCGCGACCTGCTGTTCGGCCCCGCCAGCTTCTTCACCCTCAACACCCTCAACGGCCTGGCCATCGACATGCGCGAGAGCGGCGACTACCCGGGCGCCCGCGACTTCCAGGAGGACGTGTACCTCCGGGCCCGCGCCGCGTTCGGCGACGAGCACCCGCTCACCCTGCGCATCGCCCGCAACCTCGCGGTCTGCCGGCGCCGCGACGGGGCGGTCGACAAGGCGGCCAAGCTCACCGAGGAGACGCTGCGGCGCTTCGTCAACCGCTACGGCAACGACCACTCCGACTCGCTGGCGACCGCGGCCAACCTCTCCGTCGACCGGCGCCTCGCCGGCGACCTCGACAGCTCGCGGCAGCTCGCCGAGGACACCGCCCGGCGTTACGAGCAGCGGCTCGGCGCCAACCACCTGTACACCCTGCTGACCCGGGCCAACCTGGCCGCCACGCTGCGCACCCTCGGAGCCCTGGACAGCGCGCAGGAGGAGGAGGACGACGCGGCCCGCCGGATGGCCGAGACAGTGGGGGAGCGGCACATCACCACGCTGACCACCGCCATCGGACAGGCCAGCACGGCCTACGCCCGGCTGGACTTCGACCGGGCCCGCGAGATCGACGAGGCCAACCTGCCGCTGCTCGCGGAGGTCGCCGGCGAGGACCACCCGCTCACCCTCGCCTGCACCGCCAACCTCGCGCTCGACCTGCGGGGCCTGGGCCGGGGAGCGGAGGCGGACGAACTGGAGCGCCGGGCCGTCGAGGGCTTCACCGAGAAGGTCCGCGCCGACCACCCCTGGCTCACCGCCGCACGCCGCCGCCGCCGCATCGAGTGCGACATGGCTCCGATGCCGCTGTAGCCTCCGGCGGTTGGTCGGGCGGGGGTGCCGGGTTCGGCGCGGGCACGGTGCCCGGCCGACCGGGCGGGGGTGCGGCGCGCGCACGGCCGGGCGGCGTGCCGCATGGCCGGACTGGGGGGCGGCGCGCCGTGGTTCGGCGCGGGGGGGCGCTGTGCTGGGCGCGCGGAGAAGAGTGCGTCGGCCTGTCGTGGTGCGGTGCCGCGCCGTGTCCGGTGCGCCGGGGAGGGCTCGGCCCCCGGCGGTAGGCGGCGGATGCCGTGTGGTCGGCGGGGCCGGGCCGGTGCGGTGTCCTGCTGGTGCGCTGTCCGGTGGGTGCCCGCGCCGGGCCCCGTGGCGCACGCCGGGTGACGCGCCGGGCGGGAGGGCACCGGGCGCCGCGCCCGGCACCGGCGCGCGGGCGCTGCCGGGTGCGTGGGCTCAGCCCAGGTCTGCCGGTGCCGTCGTCGTGCCGCCCTGGGCGGGCGGGGAGGTGAGCCGGGCCGGGGACGGGCACCGGGCCCGGTCGCGTTCGGCCAGGCGGCGGGCCAGGAGCAGGAGCGGCTGGGTGAACAGGGTGGTGGCGAGGGCCATGAAGACCAGCACCGTGTACAGCGCGGGGGAGAGCAGGCCCGCTCGAAGGCCGGCGTCCAGGGCGATCAGCTCGGTGAGGCCCCGGGCGCTGAGGAGCACGCCGACGGTCCGCGCGTCGTGCCGGTCCAGCCCGCCGAGCCGGGCGGCGAGCGTCCCGCTGCCGACCTTCGTCACCACCGCCAGCACCGTCACCACCAGCAGGACGGCCCAGCCCGCGCCCTCCATGCCGTTCAGCGTCACCGACTGACCCGAGAGCACGAAGAAGAACGGCAGCAGCAGCGAGCTGACCTCGTGCAGCGGACGCAGCAGGTCCGGATCGAGCGTGCCGCCCTCCTCGCGCGGCACCACCACCCCCGCGAGCAGCGCACCGAAGATCACATGCAGGCCCAGGGAGTGCGTCACCCACGCCGACCCGAGAGCGAACCCGATCAGGAGCGCAAGCCGCAGCGAGGGCTCCAGCCGTGTCCGCCACAGCAGCCGGCGCAGCACCGGCCGGGCCGCGAGCAGCATCACGGTGACGAAGCCGACGGCCAGCGCCACCCGCCACGGCCAGGCCGGCGCCGTCGCGTCGCCGCCGTCCATCAGCGCCGCCGCCAGTACCGTCCAGCACACCGCGTCCAGCACCCCGGCCGCGGACACCGCCACCACCCCCGGAACGGAACGGGACAGCTCGTTCTCCCGCACGATGGCCGTCAGCACGGGGACCGCCGTTATCGACAGGGCGATCCCGGCGAACACCACCATGGCGGGGGACGGGTCGCGCGGCATGCCCAGGCCGTGCAGCTGCTCCCGGAAGAGCAGCGCGCCCCCGCAGCCCACCGCCATCGGCACCACGAAGGAGGCCAGGGCCACGGTCAGCGAGGTGCGGGCCCGGTCGCCGAGGATCTTCAGATCCAGCTCGTAGCCCACCGCGAACAGGAAGACCACCAGCGCGAACTGCGCGAAGCCGGTCAGCGCGGGTCCGATCTCCGCGGGGAAGAGCGCCGCGTGGGCGTCGGGAGCCACCGCGCCGAGCAGGGAGGGGCCGAGCGCGATGCCCGCCGACAACTGGCCCACGATGTACGGCTGCTTCAGCCTCCGGGCCAGCCAGCCCGCCGCGTGGGCCGCCACCAGGACGAGGGCCGAGACCCCCACGAAGTGCGTGATCAGCGCGTCAGGGCTCATCCTGTCCCCCCGTTGGTCCGGTGGCCGTCCGGCCCGCAGACATGTCCGACGGCCCGCTGTTCGGCGGCCCCGCGTTCGAAGCGTTCCCATGAACGCGCTCCAACTTGCCTAGAATAAAAACGATCTGACGCTCCATCGGAAGCCGTTCACGGACAATCACCAGAGTCACGGGGGGCACATGACGGCGGTCGTCTTCATCCACGGCACGGGAGTGCGCGAGCCGGGCTTCTCTGCGCTCGCGGGGCGCTTCTCCGTCGGAGTGACGGCACTGCGCGAGGGGCTGCGCGTCGTCCCGTACTACTGGGGCGGCGAGCACGGAGCCGTGCTCGCCGCCGGCGGGGCGAGCCTGCCCCCCTCCTCCGGCACCGGCCGGGGCCCGCTCGCGGCGGACGCGCCCGACGACGACACCGCCGACTGGGCGGCCCTCTACGCCGACCCGTACGCCGAACTGGTGCTCGCCGCCGCCGGCTCGCCCCCGGCGGCGGAACTGCCGCCCGGCTCCCTGCCACCGGACCAGCACCTCCGGGCCCGGCTGGCCGCCCTCGCCGCCGAGGGCGACGGCCCGGCGGCCGAGCTGGGCCCCGGCCTGGCCCGCGCCGCCGCCGACCTCGCGGCCCACCCGCTGCTGGCCGCCGCGGCCGCCTCCCTCGCCCCCGACGACCTCGCCGAAGTCGCGGCCCGCTGCCTGACCGCCCGGGTCGTCGCCGGCCTCCTCGACTCGGACGCGCCCCTCGTGCCCGTCGGCGCCACCCGCGACGCCGTCGCCGGCCGGCTCTCCGCCACTCTCGGGGCTCCCGCCCGCGGGACGGAGCGCGGCGTGCGTTCCCTGGCACTGCGGGTCGCGGGCTCCGCGGCCTCCCGCGCCGTCGTACGCCGCCGCCGCGCCCTCACCGAGGCCGCCCACCCCGCCGCCGGGGACGTCCTGCGCTACCTCAGCCGGGGCGAGGCGGTCCGCGCGGGACTGCGCACCCTGATCGCCGGACTGGAGCCGCCCGTCGCGATCGTCGCCCACAGCCTCGGCGGCATCATCGCCCTGGACACCCTGGTCCTCACCCCGCTGCCCCAGGTCCGGCTGCTGGTCACCGCCGGTTCCCAGGCGCCCTTCCTGTACGAGTCCGGGTCCCTGCCCTCCCTGGAACACCCCGCGCCCCTGCCGGCCCACGTCCCCGACTGGCTCAACCTCTACGACCCCCGGGACCTGCTCTCCTACCTCGGCGCCGGCCTGTTCCCGGGCCGGGTCACCGACGTGGCCGTGGACAGCCGCCAGCCGTTCCCCGCCGCGCACAGCGCCTACTGGACCAACCCGGACGTGTACCGGGCCATCGCGGACCGGCTGCCGTGACCGGCCCGACGCCCGCCCCGGCCACGGACCCCGCCCGCGTGCACGCCCTCGTCGTCGGCGTCGAGACCTACGACGCCGGCCCCGGCTGGGACCTGCCCGGGCCCGCCCGCGACGCCGTCCGCTTCCACCGCCTGCTGCGCGCCGCCGGTGTGCCGGACGCCAACATCCGCCTCCACCTCGCGCCGTTGCCGCCGTACGTCCCCGAAGTCCCGTACGCCCCCGCCGACCACGCCGCGCTGCGCCGGCGGCTCGTACGCGAACTGCCGACCGCCCGGGGCGACGTGCTCTGGGTCTGGTGGGGCGGGCACGGCGTCCTCGACCGGGCCGGGCACCTGCGGCTGTTCTGCGCGGACGCCACCACCGAGGACAAGCTGGGCATCGACCTGGACTCCGCGCTGGAACGCTACGCCGGGGACGCGGTACCGGGCCTCGCGGACCAGTTGTGGCTGGTGGACGCCTGCGAGACCTTCGAGGAGGCGCTCGCCTTCCGGGAGCCGCTGCCGCCGGACGCGCTGCCCGTCGGCAGGCGTGGCACCGCGCACCGGCAGACCGTGCTGCGCGCCGCCGGACGGGGGCGGACGGCGGCCAACGACCCGGTGCGCGCGACGGGTCTGTTCTCCGACGTCCTGCTCGCCCTGCTGGCCGACCGGTCGGCCGTGCTGCCCGCCCCGCCCGATCCGGAGGAACTGTTTCCGGCCGTGCGAGCGCGTATCGCAGCCCTCAGGGAGGCGGGTCGTACTCTGCAGTATCCCGAGATCCGGCTGCAGAGCCCCGAACGCACCGAGGTCCTCGTCCCGGCGGTGCCCGGCGGCCGGGAGCGGCCGGCCTCCCCGCTGCTGCGGGCCGTGGACGCGCTCCTCGCCTACCCGCTGATGAGCGACCCGGCCGAACGGCAGACGGTGGTCGCCGCGCTGGGCCCGGCCGTCACCGGGACACTTCCCCGTCACACCAAGGCGCGTACGGACGCGGCCGGCATCCTGGGCGGGCTCCTGAGACGCCGTCCGCAGGCGCTGTGGGATCTGTTCGACGCCGTGGTGACCGTCGACGACGACCCGGAGCGCAAGAGCGAACTCGCCGCAGCGATAACGGATTTGGTGGACTCCTCGGGACGCTCGCCCACCAGGTGATGATCGGGTGGCGTGATCGTACGGTTTTCGACATGCGTTCAAATGGCCATGATGGAAAGAGACGCGGGGCATCGAGTGCCACCGTGCGAGAAGGGGGAGCATCTTGGACCAGCCGCCCGCTCTGCGCCATGCCGAAAGCGCCGCCCGCGCGCGACCGGCCGCCCCCGGGCGCGCCGACGCCGTCTGGGAGTCGGACCTGGCGGACGTCGCGGCGCTGCCCCTGACCGCCGTGGACGGTCTGACGCCGCTCGGCCCCACCGCCCGCCTGCTCGAAGAGGTCCTGCGCGCCCGAAGCAGCATCAGAGGGGGCGGCGAGGGCGGTGGTGGCGGCGCCCGGGCCGAGTAGCCGCCGCCGCGCACCCGACGACCGAGCTCATCGCGTCCGACCCGCAGCCCGGCCCCGGCCCCGGCGGCCCGACGGCGACGGAACCCGACGGGACCGCGTGCCCGCCGGGGTTCGGGCATGTCCGCCCCGACCCGGAGGTCCCGCCCATGACCAGCGAGCCGCGCCCCGCCCCGATCCGCGTACCGGACCGGCTCTTCGCGGAACTGGCCGCCGGAGGCGGTTCCACGGAGGCCGTCGCCTTCCTGGAGCGCGGCGAACGGGCCCGGCGGCTGCTCCTGCTGCGGACGCTGCTGGACCGGCTCGCCCCACTGCCGACGCCCCTGACGCCGGTCGCTGAGGCCTGGGAGGTGTTCAAGGCGGCCGCCGAGCGGGCGCCCGAGGCGGCCGACGCGCTGCTGCTCGCGCCGACCACCGGCGGCTGGATCGCCCACATGCTCCGCCGGGTGCACGGCACCGCGACCGGACCGCCGCTGTGGGCCGAGGCCGGCCGGCTGAACGTCCTGGCGGTCACCGCGGCACTGCACGCCGGTGCGGAGGCGGAACTGACGGTTCCGCTGGCCGACGGCGGCCTGCACCTGCCGGGCCTGGGCCTGCTCCGCGTCCCGGACGCGCCGCCGGGCCCGTCCGTCGCCCGGGCCATCACGAGGCCGCGCGAACTGAAACTGACCCTCACCTGCCCCCGCGACCACGACCCCCGGCCGTTGGTGACATGCCACCCGAAGACCGCCCCGGCGAAGAACCCGCCCCCGGGCCTCGCCGGCGACCACCCGTCGGTGTCCCCTTCCACCGGACCGGCCGACGCCGCCCCTGCTTCCCGGGTCTGTCCGGCGAAACCCTCCACCCCGACGGTCGGCTCCCGAGGCTCTTCCGTGTCCGGTTCTTCGGGGTCGCCGTCCGCCGGTGGGGACGGCCCCGGGGGTGTTGCCGCCGTCGGCTCAGCCGGATCTTCCCCCGCCGGGCCGGACGGCCCCCCGGCCGCCTCCCGCACCCGCCTGACCGCGTCTGCCTCCACCGGTGAGGGCTCGCCCACCGGCACGGCGCCCCCCGCCACCGGGAGCGCGCCCACCGGCACGGCCCCCTGGCTCCCGCTCCGCACCCTCACCCACCTCGCCCCCGCCGGCCCCGTCGCCATCCCCCTCGACGACCTCGACCCCTATCGCGACCTCGACGACCCGGTCCCGCCCGCGCGGCTCGACGCCGAGGAGGCGGCCGAGTGGCAGCGGGTCTTCGACGACGCCGTCGCGATACTCGCAGCGAGCGGCACCGAGCAGGGTCCGGGACGGCTCGATCCGGCCCTGATACGCGCCGTCGTGCCCTACGGACGCACCGCCGCCACCCCGCCCGCCGCGCCGACCGTCGCGGTCTCCGCCTCCAGCGGCGACTCCTTCGGCGCCATGCTCATCTCCCGCCCCGGATCCGCGCTCGCCCTCGCCGAGACCCTCGTCCACGAGTTCCAGCACAGCAAGCTCGCCGCCCTCCTCCACCTCTTCCCCCTCCTCGACGACGACCGCGCGGAGCGCTACTACGCCCCCTGGCGAGCCGACCCGCGCCACCTCACCGGTCTGCTGCACGGTGCGTACGCCTTCACCGGCGTCGCCGGATTCTGGCGGGACCGGCTGGCCGAGCCGGAGCACGCCGAGGCCGCCGCGTACCACTTCGCGCTGCGCCGGCTGCAGAGCCGGCTGGTCGTGCGGACCCTGCTGACCAGCGCCCGGCTCACCGCGCCGGGCCACCGTCTGGTCACCGGCCTCGCCCGCACGCTGGACGGCTGGCTGCGCGTGCCCGTCGACCCGGCCGCCCTGGCGCGGGCCCGTACGGCCGCCGCCCTGCACCGCACCCAGTGGCGGCTGCGCAACGTCGCCGCGCCGGACGGCCCGGACAGCACCCTCCGCTTCCGCCCGGACCGCGGCTTCTGGCCCGACGTCCGCACCCACGCCTTCGCCGTCCGCCCCGCCGCCCCCCGCACCGCCGACGAGCACCTCGCCGCGGGCGACCCGGCCACCGCACTGGACGGCTACGCCAAGGACCTGGCCCACGACCCGGCCGACCCGCACGCGCTCTCCGGCTGGATCGTCGCCCGCGCGGCCCTGGACCCGGGGCACACCACCCGGCGACCCCTGGCCCGCCCGGAGCTGGTCCGGCCGCGGCCCGGCGGCTGACAGCGGGCGGACACGAGGACACGGTTCCGCGCAAGCAGGGGGTGAACAGGCGCCCGAATGGTCAGGATGGAGGCATGGGATTCCAAGTCGACTCCGAAGCCGGGCGGCTCACCCGCGTCATACTGCACCGGCCGGATCTCGAGCTCAAAAGGCTCACCCCCAGCAACAAGGACGCCCTCCTCTTCGACGACGTGCTGTGGGTGCGCCGGGCGCGCGCCGAGCACGACGGGTTCGCCGACGTGCTCCGCGACCGCGGGGTGGCGGTGCACCTCTTCGGTGACCTGCTCACCGAGACCCTGGACGTCCCGGCCGCCCGCCGGCTCGTCCTGGACCGGGTCTTCGACGAGAAGGAGTACGGAGTGCTGGCCACGGACCACCTCCGGGCCGCCTTCGAGACGCTGCCCGCCCGCGAGCTCGCCGAGGCCCTGGTCGGCGGCATGACCAAGCGGGAGTACCTGGAGGCGCACCCGGAGCCGACCTCCGTGCGCTTCCACGCCATGGAACTGGACGACTTCCTGCTCGGACCGCTGCCCAACCACCTCTTCACCCGGGACACCTCGGCCTGGATCTACGACGGCGTCTCGATCAACGCCATGCGCTGGCCCGCCCGGCAGCGCGAGACGGTGCACTTCGAGGCCATCTACCGGCACCACCCCCTCTTCCGCGACGAGACCTTCCACCTCTGGTCCGAGGGCCAGGCCGACTACCCCTCCACCATCGAGGGCGGCGACGTCCTGGTCATCGGCAACGGCGCCGTCCTCATCGGCATGAGCGAGCGGACCACGCCCCAGGCCGTCGAGATGCTCGCGCACAAGCTGTTCGCGGCGGGCTCCGCCCGCACCATCGTGGCCCTCGACATGCCGAAGAGACGGGCCTTCATGCACCTGGACACCGTGATGACGATGGTCGACGGCGACACCTTCACCCAGTACGCCGGGCTCGGCATGCTCCGCTCCTACACCATCGAGCCGGGCGTGGGAGAGAAGGAGCTGAAGGTCACCGACCACCCGCCGGAGCACATGCACCGCGCGATCGCCGCCGGTCTCGGCCTCAACGAGATCCGGGTGCTGACCGCGACCCAGGACGTGCACGCCGCCGAGCGCGAGCAGTGGGACGACGGCTGCAACGTGCTGGCCGTCGAGCCGGGGGTCGTCGTCGCCTACGAGCGGAACGCCACCACCAACACCCACCTTCGCAAACAGGGCATCGAGGTGATCGAGATCCCGGGCAGCGAACTGGGCCGGGGCAGGGGCGGCCCGCGCTGCATGAGCTGCCCGGTGGAACGACGGGCCGTATAAGAATTCAATCTCTCGTATAGTGTTCCATTGAATCCCGTCCCCGTACTTCTGGAGCACCCCATGGCGACAGTCCCGATCGCCCTCGCCGGCCGCCACTTCCTCAAGGAGCTCGACTTCACCGCTCAGGAGTTCCGCGGCCTGGTCGAGCTGGCCGCGGAGCTGAAGGCGGCCAAGCGGTCCGGGGCCGAGACACGGTATCTCCAGGGCCGGAACATCGCGCTGATCTTCGAGAAGACCTCGACACGCACGCGGTGCGCGTTCGAGGTCGCCGCCGCCGACCAGGGCGCCTCGACGACCTACCTCGACCCCGCGGGCTCGCAGATCGGTCACAAGGAGTCCGTGAAGGACACCGCACGCGTGCTGGGGCGCATGTTCGACGGGATCGAGTACCGGGGCGACAGCCAGCAGAAGGTCGAGGAGCTGGCCGCCTTCGCCGGCGTCCCCGTCTACAACGGCCTGACCGACGACTGGCACCCCACCCAGATGCTCGCCGACGTGCTCACGATGACCGAGCACAGCGACAAGCCGCTGCACGGGATCACGTTCGCCTACCTCGGCGACGCCCGCTTCAACATGGGCAACTCCTACCTGGTCACCGGCGCCCTGCTCGGCATGGACGTGCGCATCGTCGCCCCGAAGGCCTTCTGGCCCGCCCAGGAGGTCGTCGACCGGGCGAAGGCGCTCGCCGAGTCCAGCGGGGCACGCGTCACCCTCACCGAGACCCTGGACGAGGGCGTGCGCGGCGCCGACTTCGTCGCCACCGACGTCTGGGTCTCCATGGGCGAGCCCAAGGACGTCTGGGCCGAGCGGATCAAGGCCCTCGCCCCGTACGCGGTGACCATGGACGTCCTGCGCGCCACCGGCAACCCGGACGTGAAGTTCCTGCACTGCCTGCCCGCCTTCCACGACCTGGACACCAAGGTCGGCCAGGAGATCTTCGAGGCCCACGGGCTCGACTCCCTGGAGGTCACGGACGAGGTCTTCGAGTCCGCGCACTCGGTCGTCTTCGACGAGGCGGAGAACCGGCTGCACACCATCAAGGCCGTCCTCGTCGCCACGCTGGCCTGACCAGGACCGTTATCCTGACCGGCGGCCCCGGAGCCACCCCTTCCGGTGCCGCCGGCCGCGACCACCGTCGCGCCCCCCGCACCACCAGAAACGAGCACCACCCGCAATGCCCGCTTCCCGCGTCAAGTCCCCCCACCTCCTGGTCGCCGAATCCGGCGCCGACCGCGAAGGCCACGGCCTGAAGCGCACAATGGGGCTGTTCCAGCTCGTCTGCTTCGGCGTCGGCGCGATCGTCGGCACCGGCATCTTCGTCGGGCTGTCCGACTCGGTCGCCGAGGCCGGCCCGGCCGTCGTGGTCTCCTTCGTCCTGGCCGCGATCACCTGTGTCTTCACCGCGTTCGCCTTCGCCGAGCTGGGCGGCGCCATCCCGGTCTCCGGCTCCTCGTACTCCTTCGCCTACGCCGGACTCGGCGAGCGCACCGCCTTCCTGGTCGGCTGGTGCCTGCTCCTGGAGTACGGCGTCTCCGTCTCCGCGGTCGCCGTCGGCTGGAGCCAGTACGTCAACGAACTGCTCGACAGCGTGCTCGGCGTCCACCTCCCGCACGCGCTCTCCGCCGGCCCCGGCGACGGCGGCGCGGTCAACCTCCCGGCGGTGATCGTCATCGCCCTGGCCTGCGTGCTCCTGGTGCGCGGCGTGCGGGAGAGCGCCCGCGCCACGGCCGCGATGGCCGTCCTCAAGCTGGCCGTCCTGATCGCCTTCTGCGCCATCGGCTTCTACGCCTTCGAGGACGGCAACCTCAGCCCGTTCTCCCCGGCCGGCCTCGGCGGCATCGGCGCCGGCACCACGGCCGCCTTCTTCTCGTACATCGGCTTCGACGCGATCACCACGGCCGGCGAGGAGGCCAAGAACCCGCGCCGGGACATCCCCATCGCGATCCTGGTCTGCATCGGCCTGGTCACCCTGCTGTACTGCGCGGTCGCCGTGGCCGCGATCGGCGCGGTCGGCGGCGACCAGGTCGGCGACCGGCCCGCGGCCCTCTCCTACGTCGTGAACGAGGTCACCGGCTCCGCCGTCGGCGGCGGCGTGGTCGCCTTCGGCGCGGTCGTCGCCATCGCCTCCGTCGTGCTCGCCGTGATGTACGGCCAGACCCGCATCCTGATGTCCATGTCCCGGGACGGCCTGATCCCGCGCGTCTTCGAGAAGGTCTCGCCGCGCACCGCGACCCCCGTCGCCGGCACGCTCATCGTCGGCGTGCTCTTCGCCCTGCCCGCGGCCTTCGCCCCGCTCGACGCCGTGGTCAACCTCTGCACCATCGGCACGCTGGCCACCATGGCCGCCGTCAACGTCGCCGTGATCGCGCTGCGCCGCCGCGAGCCGGGCCTCGCCCGCACCTTCCGCGTGCCGCTCTACCCGGTCACGCCGCTGCTCGGCGTCGGCTTCTGCCTGTACCTGATCTACGAGACGGGCGCGGCGACCTGGCTCCAGTTCGCGGTGTTCCTCGCCGTGGGCCTGCTGGTGTACGCCGCCTACGGGCGCCGGCACTCCCGCCTGGCCCGGGCGGACACGGACGTCACTCCGAGGGACCCCGCTGAGCGGGTACCGCAGGAAGCCTGAACCAGACCGCCTTGCCCGCCCCGGTGGGCCGGTGACCGCAGGACGAGCTGAGGGCGCGGATCAGCAGCAGACCGCGCCCGTGCTCCTGCCAGGGGTCGGGCGGCTCCTTGTCCGGGCGGGTGAGGTCGCCGGGCGGCGACGGGTCCGGGTCGTGGACCTCCACCTGGCAGCTGGTCGGCATCAGCTCCACGACCAGCTCGATCGGCGACCCGCCCGCGGTGTGCTCGACGGCGTTCGCCACCAGCTCCGCCGTGAGCAGCTCCGCGGTGTCGCCGTCGGCCGTGTGCTCCAGCTCGGACAGCGCCGTACGTACCAGGGCGCGGGCCACCGGCACGGCCGCGGCGGAGTGCGGCAGCGCGATGCGCCAGGAGGCGGGGGCGGAAGGGTGATCGTGCACGGCGGGTCCGTTTCGTGGAGCAGGCGGTCCTGTCCTGCTTTCAACCTTATGAATGGTACGGCGCCACCGGCAGAGCCGTTCGACGGGCACCGCCCGGGACCTTCGGCCCGGCCCTCACGCGCCCGTCGCTCCTATCGCGCACCCGTGACGACAGTCACAGAACGGTGATAGCTTCGAGTGTCATGAGTCCCTTCACCGGCTCCGCCGCCCCCACCTCCGACTGGCGGCACCTGCGCGTCGACCTCACCGACGGCGTCGCCACCGTCACCCTCGCCCGCCCCGACAAGCTCAACGCGCTCACCTTCGAGGCCTACGCCGACCTGCGCGACCTGCTCGCCGAGCTGTCCCGTGAGCGGTCCGTGCGGGCGCTGATGCTGGCGGGGGAGGGGCGCGGCTTCTGCTCCGGCGGCGACGTCGACGAGATCATCGGCGCCACGCTCTCCATGGACACCGCCCAGCTCCTCGACTTCAACCGCATGACGGGCCAGGTGGTGCGGGCGGTACGGGAGTGCCCGTTCCCGGTGATCGCCGCGCTGCACGGCGTCGCCGCCGGGGCGGGGGCGGTCCTCGCGCTGGCCGCCGACTTCCGCGTTGCCGACCCGTCCGCCCGCTTCGCCTTCCTCTTCACCCGCGTCGGCCTCTCCGGCGGCGACATGGGCGCGGCGTACCTGCTGCCGAGGGTGGTGGGCCTCGGCCACGCGACCCGGCTGCTGATGCTCGGCGACGCGGTGGGGGCGCCGGAGGCCGAGCGGATCGGCCTGATCAGCGAGCTGACCGACGAGGGCCGCGCCGACGAGGCAGCCCGGACCCTCGCCCGCCGCCTGGCCGACGGCCCGGCCCTCGCCCACGCCCAGACCAAGGCCCTCCTCACGGCAGAGCTGGACATGCCGCTCGCGGCAGCGGTGGAACTGGACGCGTCGACCCAGGCCCTCCTGATGAACGGCGAGGACTACGCCGAGTTCCACGCGGCCTTCACAGAAAAGCGACCCCCGAAGTGGCAAGGGAGGTAGGGCATGTCTTCAACGCAGGGGGGCGTGCCGGCCTCAGGGGCGCGGGACAGCGTCGATATGCGGCTCCGCCGCGGGGCGCGACCAGCCACCACGCCGCCGCACCCGCCCGCGACGACAGGCCACCCCCTACGCACCGCGATCATCGGCGGAGGCCCCGGCGGCCTCTACACCGCCGCCCTCCTCAAACGCCTCGCCCCCGACCGAGAGGTCACCGTCTGGGAACGCAACGCCCCCGACGACACCTTCGGCTTCGGCGTGGTCCTCTCCGACGAAACCCTAGGCGGCATCGAACACGCCGACCCGGCGGTGTACGCGGCCCTCCAGGCCGACTTCGTCCGCTGGGACGACATCCACATCACCCACCGAGGCACCCGCCAGACATCCGGAGGACACGGCTTCGCCGCCCTCGGCCGCCGCCGCCTCCTGGAGATCCTGCACGACCGCTGCCGCTCCCTCGGCGTCGACCTGCGCTTCCGCACCGAGGCCCCGCCCCCGGACCGGCTGGCGCGGGAGTACGACCTGGTCGTCGCCGCCGACGGCGTACACAGCGCCACCCGCGACACCTACCGCGACGCGTTCCGCCCCCACCTCACCGCCCACCGCTGCCGCTACATCTGGCTGGCCGCCGACTTCGCCTTCGAGGCCTTCCGCTTCGACATCGCCGAGACCGAGCACGGCGTGATGCAACTGCACGGCTACCCCTACGCGCCCGACGCCTCCACCGTCATCGTCGAGATGCGCGAGGAGGTCTGGAAGGCCGCCGGCTTCGACGAGCTTGGCGAGGCCGAGTCCACCGCCCGCTGCGCCAAGATCTTCGCCGACGCCCTCGGCGGCCGGCCGCTGAAGTCCAACAAGTCGGCGTGGACCACCTTCCGCACCGTCGTCAACGAACGCTGGTCGCACGGCAACGTCGTCCTGCTCGGCGACGCCGCCCACACCGCCCACTTCTCCATCGGCTCCGGCACCAAGCTCGCCGTCGAGGACGCCCTCGCGCTCGCCGCCTGTCTGGAGGAACAGCCCACCCTGGAGCAGGCCCTCACCGCCTACGAGGAGGAGCGGCGACCCGTCGTCGCCTCCACCCAGCGGGCGGCCAAGGCCAGCCTGGAGTGGTTCGAGGACCTGCCCCGGTACCTCGGCCAGCCGCCCCGCCGCTTCGCCTTCAACCTGCTCACCCGCAGCCGTCGCGTCACCCACGACAACCTCCGGCTGCGCGACGCCCGCTTCACCGGGTCCGTCGAGCGCGAGTTCGGCTGTCCGCCCGGCACGCCCCCGATGTTCACCCCGTTCCGGCTGCGCGGACTGACCCTGCGCAACCGCGTCGTCGTCTCCCCGATGGACATGTACTCGGCCGCCGACGGCGTACCCGGCGACTTCCACCTGGTTCACCTGGGGGCGAGGGCCCTGGGCGGCGCCGGGCTGGTGATGACGGAGATGGTGTGCGTCAGCGAGCAGGGCCGCATCACCCCGGGCTGCGCGGGCCTCTACACCGGCCGCCAGGCCGAGGCGTGGCGGCGGATCACGGACTTCGTGCACGCGCAGGCGCCCGGCACCGCGATCGGCGTGCAGCTCGGGCACAGCGGTCGCAAGGGCTCGACCCGGCTGATGTGGGAGGGCATGGACGAACCGCTCCCCGAGGACAACTGGCCCCTGGTGGCCCCCTCCCCGCTGCCGTACAAGCCGGGAGGCCAGGTCCCGCGCGAGCTGACCCGGGCACAGCTCACGGACGTGCGCGAGCAGTTCACGGCCGCCGCCCGCCGCGCCGCACGGGCCGGGTTCGACCTGCTCGAACTGCACTGCGCCCACGGCTACCTGCTCTCCGGCTTCCTCTCCCCGCTCACCAACCGCCGCAGCGACGCCTACGGCGGCTCACCGGAGAAACGGCTCCGCTTCCCGTTGGAGGTCTTCGACGCCGTACGCGCCGAGTGGCCCGAGGACCGGCCCATGACCGTACGCGTCTCCGCGACGGACTGGGCCGAGGGCGGCACGAGCCCCGAGGAGGCCGTGGCCGTCGCCCGCGCCTTCGCGGCACACGGCGCCGACGCCGTCGACGTGTCCACGGGGCAGGTCGTGGCCGAGGAGCGGCCGGAGTTCGGGCGCTCGTACCAGGCCCCGTACGCCGACCGCATCCGGCACGAGGCGGGTGTTCCGGTGATCGCCGTCGGCGCGATCTCCTCCTGGGACGACGTGAACTCGCTGATCCTGGCCGGCCGCGCCGACCTGTGCGCCCTCGCCCGCCCCCACCTCTACGACCCGCACTGGACGCTGCACGCGGCGGCCGAGCAGGGCTACGAGGGGCCGGGCGTCGTATGGCCGGCCCCGTACCGGGCGGGCAGCCGCCGCCCGGTGACCGGACGCACCGACGCCCCCAAGCCGAGGCTCACGCTGCACGGCGGACGTCAGGACGCGTAGCCCCAGGCCGCGCTCACCGGTCGCAGCGGGCCGGCGATCTCGTCGTCGGCGGGCAGCGCGCGGCCCGGCTGGACGGTGCCGGTGCGGATGTTGTCCCGCCAGTCGCCGAGGCCCCGGACCAGCTCGCCGTCGCTCTTGCGGCCGTAGTCGAGCATGGCCGGGTCGTAGTCGACGTCCAGGAACGCGCACAGGCGGCGCATCTCCCGCTCGGGGGCGTCGGTGATGTCCTCGTAGCGCACGGTGAAGCCGTCGGAGTCGGCCGTGCGGGCCTCCTCGACGGCGTTCACGTAGGGCAGCACCTCGCCGACGGCCTTGTCGTACGGCCGCTTGACGGGGTCGCTCTCGTGCCAGGAGCGGGCGATCGACTCGGGGTGGCGCAGCAGGAAGACGAAGCGCGCGTCGGGCCAGCAGTCCTTCAGGCGCCGGAACATGTAGACGTTGGCCGGGGTCTTCTCCACGACGAAGTCCTTGCCGGACCTGGTCAGCTCCCGGTGCATGACGCGGTCCCACAGCAGGTGCTCCAGGTCGCCGCGTTCCAGGCCGAGGGTGCTCATCGCGCGCTGGGAGAACCAGTTGGTGCAGACGACCTCCATCCGGCCGAGGTGCAGCTCGTGCGGGGCGTGCAGCCGGGGATGGGCGCCCATCATCATGCGCAGCAGGGTGGAGCCGGAGCGGATCGAGGAGATGATGAAGACGGGCCGTCGCAGCAGCCGCTCGGTCGCCAGCTCCCCAGGTGGCGGACACCGGTAGGCGGGCGCGGGCCGCTGGGCGGGTTCCGGCGCGGCGGACGTCTTCTTCCCCCTCGCTCGGTGGGGAGCTCTCCGTACCTGGAGGCCGGTGGCGGCGGTGAGGGCCCGGTTCAAGTTACGTGCGAGACTCATGCGTCCGCACGGTAGGTGACGAATCTGAGAAGAGGGTCTGAGAAGGCTGAGGGTTCCTCGTTCACCGTGAAATGTGACGAGAGTCACTGAGGGGGTGCGGTGTCGAGCGCGGCGTAGACCGCCCCCGCGTCGCGCAGCCGCTCGTGCAGCGCGTGGAAGACGGCCGCCGAGCGCGTACCGGGCCATCCCTCGGGCAGCAGCCGCGAGGGCAGACCGGGGTCGGCGTACGGCAGGTGGCGCCAGGAGTCCAGCGCGAGGAGGTAGTCGCGGTACGCCTCCTCGGGCGGGGTGTCGGCCCGGCGTTCCCAGTCGCGCAGCACGCGTGCGTGGCGGTCGAGGAACGCCTCGTGCTCCTTGGCGACCGCGGCCAGGTCCCACCAGCGGGCCACCGCCTCGGCGGTCGGCGTGAAGCCCAGGTGCTCACCGCGGAAGAAGTCCACGTAGGGCTCCAGGCCCAGGCGCCCCAGCGTGTGCCTGGTCTCCTCGTACAGGCGGGCGGGCGCGATCCACACGCCGGGGGCCGCGGTGCCGAAGCCCAGCCCCGCCAGGCGGGAGCGCAGCACGTGCCGCTTCTGCCGCTGCGACTCCGGCACCGAGAACACCGCGAGCACCCAGCCCTGGTCCTCGTAGGGTGCCGTGGCGTAGATGCGCCGGTCCCCGTCGTCCAGCAGCTGCCGGGCCTCGGGGGAGAGTTCGTAACCCGCCGCACCCTCGGCGGTGCGGGCGGGCAGCAGCAGTCCGCGCCGTTTCAGCCGGGACACCGACGAGCGTACGGAGGGGGCGTCCACCCCCACCGCGGCCAGCAGCCGGATCAGCTCGGCGACGGGCACCGGGCCCGGCGCGAAGCGGCCGTAAGCGCCGTAGAGCGTGACGATCAGGGACCTCGGGGCGTGCTGCGCGTGCTGCTCGGACACGTTGATCATCTTAGGTTGTCGTCATCACGCCTGGTCACCCCGGGGACGGCCGGACGGCGGGAGCAGCCGGTAGCGCTGGAGCTTCCCGGTCGCCGTGCGCGGCAGCGCGTCCGGGAAGTGGATCTCGCGCGGGCACTTGTACGGCGCGAGCTCGGCCCTGAGGAAGGCGCGCAGCGCGTCGGCGTCCCGCTCGGCGCCCTCCCGCAGCACCGCGTGGGCGACCACGACCTGCCCGCGGTGCGCGTCGGGCCGTCCCACCACCGCCGCCTCCACCACGTCCGGGTGGCGCAGCAGGGCGTCCTCCACCTCGGGCCCGGCGATGTTGTACCCGGCGGAGATGATCATGTCGTCGGCGCGGGCCACGTACCGGAAGTACCCGTCGGGCTCCCGCACGTAGGTGTCCCCGGTGATGTTCCACCCGTCCCGCACGTACTCCCGCTGCCGCGGATCGGCCAGGTACCGGCAGCCCACCGGTCCCCGCACCGCCAGCAGCCCCGGCTCCCCGTCGGGCACCGGGACCCCGGCCTCGTCCTGCACGCGCGCGTGCCACCCCGGCACCGGGACGCCGGTCGTGCCGGGCCTGATGTCACCGTCGGCCGCGGAGACGAAGATGTGCAGCAGCTCGGTGGCGCCGATGCCGTTGATGATGCCCAGTCCGGTGCGGTCGTGCCAGGCCCGCCAGGTGGCCGCGGGCAGGTTCTCGCCCGCCGAGACGCAGCGCCTGAGGCTCGTCACGTCGTACGCGTCCACCTCGTCGAGCATCGCGCGGTACGCCGTCGGCGCGGTGAACAGCACCGACACCCGGTGCTCGGCCACGGCGGGCAGCAGCTGCCGGGGGCCCGCCTGTTCGAGCAGCAGCGCGCTCGCTCCCGCCCGCATCGGGAAGATCACCAGCCCGCCCAGGCCGAAGGTGAAACCGAGCGGCGGACTGCCCGCGAAGACGTCGTCCGGGCGCGGCCTGAGCACGTGCGCGGAGAAGGTGTCGGCGATCGCCAGCACGTCGCGGTGGAAGTGCATGCAGCCCTTGGGCCGGCCGGTGGTGCCGGAGGTGAACGCGATCAGGGCCACGTCGTCGGCCGCCGTGTCCGCGGCCGGATACGGCGTACCGGGCTCCGTGCCGGACTCCACGCGGGTCAGCAGGTCGTCGGGCGCGTCACCGCCGTACGTCGCGATCCGCAGCCCCGGCACCTCCGCCTTGGCGAGGTCGTCGACGGACCGGACGTCGCACAGCGCGTGCCGCACCCGGGCGATCCCGCAGATCGCGCGCAGCTCGTGCGGGCGCTGCTGGGCGAGCACGGTGACCGCCACCGCGCCCGCCTTCAGCACCGCCAGCCAGCAGGCCGCCAGCCACGGGGTGGTGGGGCCGCGCAGCAGCACCCGGTTGCCCGGGACGACCCCGAGGTCGCCGGTGAGGAGCTGCGCGAGCCGGTCGACCCGCGCCCGCAACTGCCCGTACGTCCAGCGGTCGCCGGAGGCGGTGCGGAAGACCGGGCGGTCGTCGGGCGGGCCGGTGAGCAGCTCGGTCGCGCAGTTCAGCCGGGCGGGGTAGCGCAGCTCCGGCAGATCGAAACGGAGCTCGGGCCACTGCTCGGGGGGCGGCAGGTGGTCGCGCGCGAAGGTGTCGGCGTGGCCGGAGCGGTGCGGCTCCGCGCGGTGCGTCTGCGCCATGGCGGTTCGCCCCCTTTGTCGTGGTGGGCTCGCGCAACGAGCGTATCGTGTTGGTGACGGCAGTCAACGGTGCGCGATAGCCTCGGGCGTGGCCCGGCGCGCAAGGGGCACGGAAGGCAGTAGGCGGAAGCAGCGGGGGGCCGTAGCGGGGGACGTGCAGGGGAAGGGACCGTCGATGACCGCATTCTCGCTCGAACCGGCACAAGCCGCCTGGTGCGCCGAGTTGCGCGCCCTGGCCGCCCAACGGCTGCGCCCGCTGGCCGAGAAGGGCGAGCCGGGCCGGGTGAACCGCGCCCTCCTCGCCGAACTCGGCGTCCTCGGGCTGCTGCCCCGTCTGTTCGCCTCGGGCGCCCTCGACCTCTGCCTGATGCGCGAGTCGCTGGCCCACGCCTGCACGGAGGCCGAGACCGCCCTCGCCCTCCAGGGCCTCGGCGCCCACCCCGTCCACGCCCACGGCACCGAGGCACAGCGCGCCCGCTGGCTCCCCCGGGTGAGCGACGGCAGCGCGGTCGCCGCCTTCGCCCTCAGCGAGCCCGGCGCCGGCTCGGACGCGGCGGCGCTGACCCTCGGGGCGGAACCCGGCGCGGACCGGGCGGACGCCGACGCGCCCGACTCCGGCGGGCCGCCCGGCGCTCGGCCCGCCGCTGCCTCCTTGGCCGCCCACCGCGACGGCCCCGCCGCCTGGCGGCTCACCGGCGAGAAGTGCTGGATCTCCAACGCCCCCGAGGCCGACTTCTACACCGTCTTCGCCCGCACCACCCCCGGCGCCGGCGCCCGCGGCGTCACCGCCTTCCTCGTGCCCGCCGACCGCCCCGGCCTCACCGGCACCCCCCTCGACATGCTCTCCCCGCACCCCGTCGGCGCCCTCGCCTTCGACGCCGTCCCCGTCACCGCCGAAGACGTCCTCGGCGAGGTCGACCGCGGCTTCCGGGTCGCCATGGACACCCTCAACCTGTTCCGCCCCAGCGTCGGCGCCTTCGCCGTCGGCATGGCGCAGGCGGCCCTCGACGCCACCCTCGCGCACACCACCGCCCGCGAGGCCTTCGGCGGCCGACTGCGCGACCTGCAGACCGTCGCCCACCAGACGGCCGAGATGGCCCTGCGCACCGAGGCGGCCCGTCTGATGGTCTACGCGGCGGCCACGGCGTACGACGACGGCGCGCCGGACGTCCCGCGCCGCTCCGCGATGGCGAAGCTCCTCGCCACCGAGACCGCCCAGTACGTCGTCGACCGCGCCGTCCAGCTGCACGGCGCCCGCGCCCTGCGCCGCGGCCACCTCCTCGAACACCTCTACCGGGAGGTGCGGGCCCCGCGCGTCTACGAGGGCGCGAGCGAGGTGCAGCGCGGCATCATCGCCAAGGAGCTGTACCGCACTCTGGACGCGACGACCGAGGAGGCCGGAAGTTGACCGCCGAACGGCTGAACCCGCCCGAACTCTCCCCGCCCGCCGGCTTCTCCCACGCCGTCGTCGCCACCGGTACCCGCGTCGTGTTCCTGGCCGGCCAGACCGCCCTGGACACCGACGGCAAGGTCACCGGCGACACCCTCCCCGCCCAGTTCGAGCAGGCCCTCACCAACCTCCTCACCGCCCTGCGCGCCGCCGGCGGCACCCCCGCCGACCTGGCCCGCGTCACCGTCTACGCCACGGACGTCGCCGCCTACCGCACCCACGCCGCCGAACTCGGCCGCACCTGGCGCGAACTGGCCGGCCGCGACTACCCGGCGATGGCGGTCGTGGAGGTCGTACGCCTGTGGGACGAGCGGGCGTTGGTGGAACTGGACGGGTTCGCCGTACTGCCGTAGCCGAGCCGCGCCGCCTAGAGTTCGGGCATGCCGGACATCCAGCTGACCGCGGGAACCATCGAGTACGAGGACACCGGCGGCGAGGGCCCCGTCGTCGTCCTCCTCCACGGCCTCGTCCACGACGCCACCGTCTGGCGCAACGTGATCGCCGACCTGCGCACCGACCACCGGGTGATCGCCCCGACCCTGCCCTACGGCGCCCACCGCCGCCCCATGTCCCGGCCGCCCACACCGGACCTCGTCAACGAGCTGATCGCGGAGTTCCTCGACCGCCTGGACCTCACCGGCGTCACCCTGGTCGAGAACGACTGCGGACGTGCCCAGACGGTGGCGGCCCGGCACCCGGAGCGGCTCGCACGGCTGGCCCTGATCGCGTGCGAGGCCTTCGACAACTACCCGCCGGGACTGCCCGGGAAGATGATCGGCGCCGCCTGCCGGGTGCCCGGCGGCGTGTCCCTGCTGGTCCGAGTGCTCGGGCTGAAGCCGCTGCGCCGGCTCCCCGTCGGCATCGGCGCGCTCACCAAGCGGCCCGTGCCGGACACGATCGTCGACGGCTGGCTGCGCCCGCTGCGCACCGACCCAGCGATCCGGCGCGACTTCCGGCACTACAACACGCATGTGCGCCGTGACGAACTGCTGGCGGCCGCCCAGGGGCTGCGGCGCTTCGAGCGGCCCGCTCTCGTCGTCTGGGCGACCGAGGACCTGATGATGCCCCGCGCCCACGGCCGGCGGCTGGCCGGACTGCTGCCGCGGGGCCGGCTGGTGGAGATCGAGGACACCCGGACACTCGTCGCCGAGGACCAGCCGGAACTGCTCGCCTCGCTGCTGCGGGAGTTCATCGCCGAGAAGCCCTGAGCCCCGCACCGGGCACGGCCGGTCAGGCCGCCATCGCCAGTCGCCCGGCCGGCACCCGGCGCGGCCCGACCACCCGGCCGTCGGGCCGCAGCTCGCCGGTGTCGTCGAAGACGATCGTGCCGTCGCACAGCAGGCTCCACCCCTGCTCGGGGTGGGCGGCGACGACGTGCGTGGACGCCGGTCGCGCGGCGGGGGAGCCGGCCGCGGGGCAGGAGGACCGGTGGGTACACATGGCGCACCTCCACATCGGGAGACCGTCCCGTCGTCGGGACCGTCGCATGCACAGACCGTGCGCCCGGCACCGGGTCATCGCCAAGACCCGGCCCGCAAGCGTGACAACACCCGGACAACCCGGCGACCGTTCCACGACGGCCGAAGCGGACCCGCCACCGTGAGAGCCCGGACGGGACTCGCCACCGAAGGGGTGACGGTCACCCCCGCCGGCCCGTCCGCCCGGTACCAGTGGAACCCCCCATTCCACACCCGACCGGGAGGTCCCCATGCCCGTACGATCCGCGGCCCTCGCCACGGCCGCCGGCGCCGCCCTCTTCCTGCTGGCCGCCCCCGCCGCGACGGCGGCCCCGCACGACGCCCGCCACGTCACGGAGTCGGTGACGGTCGACCCGACCGGCCGCATCGCCGCGGACGGCACCGTCACCCTGTCCGGCACCTACCGCTGCACCGCGGGTACCGGTCCCGTCTACGTCAGTTCCACGGTCAGCCAGAGCGACCCGTCGGTCCGTTACGGCGTCGGCGGCACCCGCGCGGTCTGCGACGGACTGGAGCACCGCTGGGTCAACACGGGCACACCCGACTCGGTCACCCTCAAGCCCGGCGCGGCCCACGTCGAAGCCACCCTGATGGAGCTGCGCCCCGTGGGCATCGTGCCGCTCCCCAGCTTCCACGCGCGGCACGGCCAGGACGTGACCCTGGTCCAGGGCTGAGCCCTCGACGCCGCGGGCCCCCGCACCAGGTCGGTGCGGGGGCCCGCGGCATCGGCGGCCGTGGTCAGGGACGCTTCCTGGCCTCCGGGCCCGGCCGCGGCGAGCGCGGGGGACGCTGCCGCTGCTGCGGCAGGGACACCGGGTCCGGAGACGCCGGGCCGGCCGTCCCGGACGTGTCGCGTTGCCGGTGGCGCGGCACCACCGCCCGCCGGGGCGGGCGGGTCAGCGTGATCTGCCGCACGATCTGCTGGAAGCAGACCAGCGAGGCCAGCCCCGGCAGGGCGGCGGCCGCCGCGTCGCTCAGTGTTCTGGGTGCCTGGGCGACGCACAGCAGCATCGCGATGGCCGAGAACAGCAGGACCACCGCCCAGGAATGGACCGCGCGGCGCTGGTGCAGCGCGGACCGCAGCACGGCCAGCGACGCCACCAGCCAGGGCCCGTAGACCAGCAGCGGCCACCAGGACACGACGCTGCCGCGGGTGCGGGTCACGGCTGCCAGGCGCAGGGGTTCATAGGCCACCATGCCGCCGAACAGGCTCACGGAGGCCGCGATGACCGCGGCGAGCGCCGCCACGAACAGGCTCGCGGCGCGCAGCCGGCTCACCCTTCTGCGGATCCTGCGATGACTCGTGGGTGTCTCCCGCAACGGCGGCAGCTCGGCCGTGATCTCCTGCAGGTTGCTCAGCGGTGTGCCGGGCGCGGGGGCGAGGGCCGAGGCGTCCGGGCCGTGCGGCGAGGGGGGCTGCTGCTCCATCGCGTCCTGGAGCAGGAAGGCGAGCTCCTCGGCGGGGTCCCAACCGGGCTCCGGCGGGACCAGGGTTTCCTGGAAGGCCTCTTCGGGGGCGCGGTGCCGTCCGGTTCCCGTGGAACGGAGCTGGCCCTCGCCGTAGGACAAGTGGTGCTGGAACTGTTCCTCGTGCATGACGTCCGGGATCACTCCGCCCGGGTGTACGTGAGGGTCCCCTGGGACCGCCCCCAGCGCTCGGCGAAGCCGGCCTCGAGGTCGGCCATGACGGCCAGGAAACGCCGCAGCACGGGCTCCGTCACCCGGAGCGGGACGGGGAGTCCGCCTCTGGTCAGAGTTCCGTCGCTCGGTGACGGCCAGTGGTTTCTGCCAGGCCGGTAGGTGTATGGGCCAAGCGTCACCAATTCCCCGTTTTCCTTGGTCATATCCGAAGTAACGTCTGCCTTGTCCGTCGGATGCGCGGCAGTCGAGTGAACGAATTCTGCGATACTTACCCAATCCAGAATTCACACCGGCTCGAAAGTATCGCTGTACGAAAAGCCGGAATGCGGGCCGGAATCAGGGGGGAGACGGCAGTGCGAACCGCACGCCGGTCAGCTCTTCCGACCGCTCCCACAGGCGGCGGTCTGGCTGCGGGCCGACCGCTGCGGCCGACGGCCGCACCCGCCCCGGCCCGCCGCGCAGCTCCGCGAATCCGACCGGACCGATGAACTCACCGCCCTCGACGTCCGGGGCGGTCTCCGCGTACGGCTGGGGCAGGGTGCCCCGCCCCGCGGGCTGGGCGAGCGGGGCGAGAAGGCGGCCGAACAGGAACTTCACCATGCCCACCGGAGCCCCGGTCTGCAGGTTGGTGGAGGCGTGTCCGGGATGGGCGAGGGCGCTGTGCACGGGGCTGCCGGCCGCGGTCAGCCGTCGGTGGTGTTCCCGGCCGAATGCGGCGTTGGCGAGCTTCGACTGGTTGAAGAACGCCATGGGGGAGTATCGGCGTTCGCCGGAGAGGTCGTCGAAGCGCAGGCGCCCCAGACGGTGATTTGCCGAAGTCACCGTGACCAAGTCACCGTGACCACGCGGGGATCGTCGCCGGCGGTCAGGAGGTCGAGCAGCAGGCCGGTGAGAGCGAAATGGCCGAGGTGGTTGCAGGCGAATTGCAGCTCATGGCCCTGCGCGCTCAGGGTGCGGGGCGGTGCCATCACGCCCGCGTTGTTGACGAGTACGTCCACCCGGGAGTGGTCGGCGTGCAGCCTGAACGGCCGGCCGGCGCCCCGGCGCGATGTCCCGGCTCCAAGGGATCGCACGCCGCACCCCCTTCGTTCCGTCAAGGTGTGAAGGGGCCCCGAGGCCGGAACGGGGCACAGCCGACGATTCGTTGCCTGTTGCGCCCGTGTTCTGTGCGATCCGTTGACAGCCGAGTTCAGAAGTCTTAATTTCCGCATCCTGAGAGCGCTCTCAAGCGCTCCGTTCTCCCCACTGCGCCACACCGACGAGCCCCTACCTCTCGATGACACGAGGTGTGCCCCATGCGTATCCCCCGACCAAGGACGGCTGCCGCAGCGGTCCTGACCGCCGCACTGGCGGCCGTGGGCCTCGGCCCGGCCGCGACACCGGCGGCGGCCGCCACCGTCCCGGTAGGAGCCGGGAGTTACTCCGACACCAGACCGGCCGGCACGACCGGCCCCACGACCAACACCGGTACACCGGTCACCCCCAAGGTCACGCAGGCGGCCAAGGGCAAGCCGGTGCCCACCAACGACTGGTGGTCCTCCCTCGCCTTCCAGCGCTACGGCGACAACCCCTACTCCACGCCCATGTACGGCCACCCGCTCACCTACCAGGCCGTCTCCGGCGGCCTGGAGGTCGGCTACCCGACCAGCCCCACCGTCGTCGGCGAGGGCCGCCAGTACGAGTACGCGCACAAGCGCGACCTCACCCTCGGCCTGAGCGGACTCAACTCGCCCGACGCCAAGGCCGACGCCTGGTCCGACTGGACGGTCACCCCGTACTGGTCCGACGGCACCCGCACCCTGCGGACCACCATCGGCCACGGCATGCCCTTCGTCTACGCCCAGGGCTCCGGCGGCAACGCCCAGATCACCACCGCGGCCCCGCCGACCGTCTTCGCCGACCAGGGCAACACCCTCGGCATCACGGTCGGCGGCCACCACTACGCGCTCTTCGCGCCGACCGGCAGCGACTGGAACATCTCCGGCACCACGATCACCGCCGGACTCGGCGGCAAGGACTACTTCTCCCTCGCCGTACTGCCCTCCACCGACGCGCTCGCGACCTTCCGCAGGTACGCGTTCAGCTTCGTCACCGGATCACAGGTCGACTGGAGTGCGTCCGGCGGTACGGTCGGCGCCACCTACCGGCTCACCACCGAGGCCAAGGAGGGCACCGAACGCGGCACCCTCCAGGCCCTCTACCGGCACCAGTGGCTCCACACCACCGACGCCCTCACGCCCCACACCTACGTCTCCCCCCGCGGCACCATGAAGGTCCGCGAGGGCGCCTCGTTCACCACCCGCCAGAAGGCCGCCCCGGCACTGCCCGCGCTGCCCAGGACCGGCGCCGTCGACACGACCCGGCTGCGCACGTACCTTTCCGAGGTCGCGAACTCCTCCGACCCGTTCTCCGGGGCCACGGACACGTACTGGACCGGAAAGGCACTGGGCAAGATCGCCCAACTGGTGCCGCTCGCCGACCAGATCGGCGACACCGCGGTCCGCGACAAGCTCGTCGGCCTGCTCAAGGGCCGCCTCCAGGAGTGGTTCACCGCGGGCGGCGCGAGCGAGTTCTCCTACGACAAGGACTGGAAGACCCTCATCGGCTACCCCGCCTCCTACGGCAGCGACGCCGAGCTCAACGACCACCACTTCCACTACGGCTACTACGTGTACGCCGCCGCGATCGTCGCCCAGTACGACGCCGCATGGGCCGCCGACTCCGCGTGGGGCGGCATGGTCAAGACCCTGATCCGCGACACCGCCAACGCGAGCCGCACCGACAGCGCCTTCCCGTTCCTGCGCGGCTTCGACGTCTACGCCGGGCACAGCTGGGCCTCCGGCCACCAGGGCTTCGCCGCCGGCAACAACCAGGAGTCCTCCTCGGAGTCCACCAACCTCAGCGCGGCGCTCGTGCTCTGGGGCTCGGCCACCGGCAACGCCCAGCTGCGCGATCTCGGCAGTTACCTGCTCGCCACCGAGAGCGAAGCGATCGCCCAGTACTGGTTCGACGCCGACCAGCAGGTCTTCCCCGGCTCCTTCACCCACGACACGGTCGGCATGGTGTGGGGCAGCGGCGGGGCGTACTCCACCTGGTGGACCGCCAACCCGGAGGAGATCCACGGCATCAACGTCCTGCCCGTGACCGCGGGCGGCTCCCCGCACCTCGCCGGGCACAAGGACGCGATCCGGCGCAACATCGCGGAGATGGAACGCGAGAACGGCGGGCCCGCCGTCGAGTGGCGCGACATCCTCTGGGAGTTCCAGTCGCTGGCCGACCCGGCTGCCGCGAAGGCGAAGTGGGACGCCGGGAACGCCGGGTACACCCCGGAGGCGGGCGAGTCCAAGGCGCACACCTACCACTGGCTCACCACCCTGGACGCGCTCGGCGCCCCCGACCCGTCGGTCACCGGCGACCTGCCCACGTCCGCGGTGTTCAGCAAGAACGGCACCCGTACCTACGCCGCCCACAACCACGGCGCCACGGCCCGCACCGTCACCTTCTCCGACGGCAAGACGCTCACCGTCCCCGCGCGTTCCACCGCGACCGGGACCGGCACCGACACCGGCGGCCCGGACCCCGAGCCGCCCACCGGCAACACCTTCCAGCTGCGCTCCGGCGGCGCCCTCACCACGGCCACCGGTGGCACGGCCGGCACCGACACCATCCCGTCGGCCGAGGGCGCCAACCACGACGGCACTCCCAACAAGCCGCTCGTTTACGAGGCCCGGGGCGTCAACGCCACCCTCAAGCCGGGCGCGTCCACCACGTTCCGCCTCCCCGTGGACGCCGGCACCGCGGTCGGTCTCGGCCAGCAGGCCCGTATCAGCTACGACCTCACCGGCGACGGCACCTTCGACCGGACCGAGACGTACCACTACTTCGCCACCGACCCGGTGACGGGCTGGGAGGAGTACAACCACACCCGTGGCCTGAAGGCCGCGACCGGCACCCTGGGAGACCTCCGCGGGGGGACGGTACGGCTCGAGGTGTGGAGCGCGATCGGCAACGGGAGCGCGCGGCTGCGCACCGGCAGCGACACCTCCGTGGTGGTCATTCCCTACGAGTGACGCACGCGGCGGCCTCCGAGGCTGACGGTGGCGGGGGGGGGGGGGGGGGCCCCCCCCCCCCCCCCCGCCACCGTCGCGACAGTTCCTCAGGTCAGGGACCAGCGCTGGTTGCTTCCGTTCGAGCAGGAGTAGAGCTGGACCAGGGTGCCGTTGGCGGTGCCGCCTGCGACGGCGTCGAGGCAGAGGCCGGACTGGACGCCGACGACGGACCCGTCGGAGTTGAGCCGCCACTTCTGGTTGTCGCCGCCCCAGCAGCTGTAGATCTGGACCTTGGCGCCGTTGCCGGTGCCGGCCGCGTCCAGGCACTTGTCGCCGTAGACCCTGAGTTCACCGGCGTCGGTGTACGTCCACCGCTGGTTGGTGCCGCTGTGGCAGTCCCACAGCTGGAGCTGGGTGCCGTCGGTGGTGCCGGCGCCGGGTACGTCCAGGCAGCGACCGGAAGCGACGCCCTTGAGCTGACCGGAGTCCGCAGGGGGTGTGGTGGAGCCGCCGTTGAGTGCGTTGAGGACTGCGCTGTAGGCGGGCTTCTTGCTGCCGTCACCGTTGAACAGCAGCGGCGTCTGCTCCGATCGCCAGGAGTCGGTGTCGCGCACACCCCAGACGGTGACGCCGAGGCAGCGCTCGACGGCCAGGCAGTCGTTGATCACGTTGGCGTACGTCGAGGCCGGGGCGCCCTGGATGTCGAGTTCGGTGACGGCCACGTCCACGCCGAGCGCGGCGAAGTTCTGCAGGGTGGTCCGGAAGTTGGCGTCGTAGGGGCTGCCGCTGTTGAAGTGCGACTGGAATCCGACGCAGTCGATCGGCACGCCGCGCTGCTTGAAGTCCCGGACCATCGCGTACATGGCCTGGGTCTTGGCCCAGTTCCAGTTCTCGACGTTGTAGTCGTTGTAGCAGAGCTTGGCTTGTGGGTCGGCGGCGCGCGCGGTACGGAAGGCGACCTCGATCCAGTCGTTGCCGGTGCGCTGCAGGTTGGAGTCCCGCCGGGCTCCCGAACTGCCGTCGGCGAAGGCCTCGTTCACGACGTCCCACTGGCTGATCTTGCCCTTGTAGTGGGCCATCACGCCGTTGATGTGGTCGATCATCGCCTGGCGCAGCGCGCCGCCGCTGAGGCTCTGCATCCAGCCGGGCTGCTGGGAGTGCCAGGCCAGGGTGTGGCCGCGCACCTCCTTGCCGTTCTGCACCGCCCAGTTGTAGACGCGGTCGGCGGCGGTGAAGTCGAACCGGCCCCGCTGCGGTTCGGTGGCGTCGATCTTCATCTCGTTCTCGGCCGTCACCGAGTTGAACTCACGGTTCGCGATCGAGGTGTACGTCGAGTCGCCCAGCTTGCCCGAGGCGATGGCGGTGCCGAAGTAGCGGCCGCTCTGCGCCGCCGCTGCGCCGAGGGTGCTCTCGGCGGCGTGTGCGGTCGGCGGCGCGGCCAGCGCGGTGACCGCACCGAGGACACCGACGACCAGTGCCAGCAGCAGGCCGCGGATCTTCCGGTGGAAAACGGGTCTGGGAAGGGCGTAGGAGCCCATCACTGTGCCTCCAAGGTAGGGATCAGGGTGGCGCCACTTCGCGATGTCGTGCCGTGGCCGGTCCCTCAGCCAGGAATGATTGAGGCACTGACCACGCGACGTCAACGCGTCCGACCAAAAAGTTTCAGGGTTATCTTCGAAACTTTCGGTCCGGGCTCGACTCCAGTACTACGTAGGTCTCCTGGGGGACGCGGAGCCTTCACGCGCACGCGGGGAACGGCCGAGATCACGGCCTTCGTGGCCAAAAGTTTCGGCTTACCAGTCGACGCATGCGAGAAGGGTTGACGCCGTTCGCCGGTTCCCTATCATTCAGGTCGCCCGACAAGTCGACCCGTGTTCGATATCGCGGACATGCAGTCTCTATGCGCATGTCATGGCCTCGCCAATTCAGGTGTGGCCGGAACCGCCTACTCAAGGGTGAGGAAGTCCCATGCACCGAGGAAGTTCTCGCCGCGGGCATACGTCCGCGGTGCTCGCGTCCGTGGTCGCGGCTCTGGCCGCGTTGGCGGCGATGCTCGTCGCCGTCCCGGCTCAGGCGGCCTCCAGCGGCTCCCTGCGCGGTGTCGGTTCGAACCGGTGCCTCGACGTGCTGGGCGGCAGTCAGGCCGACGGCACGCTTCTGCAGATCTACGACTGCTGGGGCGGGAGCAACCAGCAGTGGACGTCGACGGACTCCGGCCGGCTCACCGTGTACGGCGACAAGTGCCTGGACGTTCCGGGGCACGCCACCGCGCCCGGTACGCGGGTGCAGATCTGGACCTGCTCCGGCGGCGCGAACCAGCAGTGGCGGGTGAACTCCGACGGCACGGTCGTAGGAGTGGAGTCGGGACTGTGTCTGGAGGCCGCGGGGTCCGGTACGGCCAACGGCACGGCGGTGCAGATCGGCAGGTGCGGCGGCGGCAGCCACCAGAAGTGGTCGGGTCTGTCCGGGACGCCGCCGACGGACGGGGAGTGCGCCCTGCCGTCGGCCTACAGCTGGTCGTCGACGGGTGCGCTGGCGCAGCCGGCGAACGGGTGGGCCGCGGTCAAGGACTTCACCACCGTGACACACAACGGCAAGCACCTGGTCTACGCGTCGAACGTGTCCGGATCGTCGTACGGCTCGATGATGTTCAGTCCCTTCACCGACTGGTCGGACATGGCCTCGGCGGGACAGACCGGGATGAGCCAGGCCGCGGTGGCGCCCACGCTGTTCTACTTCGCCCCCAAGGACATCTGGGTGCTGGCGTACCAGTGGGGTTCGTGGCCCTTCATCTACCGCACGTCGAGCGACCCCACCAACCCCCACGGCTGGTCCGCTCCGCAACCGCTGTTCACCGGCGCCATCTCCGGCTCGGACACCGGCCCCATCGACCAGACGCTCATCGCCGACGGCCAGAACATGTACCTGTTCTTCGCGGGCGACAACGGCAGGATCTACCGGGCGAGCATGCCGATCGGGAACTTCCCGGGCAACTTCGGCTCGTCGTACACGACGATCATGAGCGACACGAAGGCCAACCTGTTCGAGGGCGTACAGGTCTACAAGGTCCAGGGACAGAACCAGTACCTCATGATCGTCGAGGCGATGGGCGCCAACGGGCGCTACTTCCGCTCCTTCACCGCCTCCAGCCTGAGCGGCTCGTGGACCCCGCAGGCCGCGAGCGAGAGCAACCCCTTCGCGGGCAAGGCCAACAGCGGCGCCACCTGGACCAACGACATCAGCCACGGTGACCTGGTCCGCAACAACCCCGACCAGACCATGACCATCGACCCCTGCAACCTGCAGTTCCTCTACCAGGGCAAGTCCCCCACGGCGGGCGGCCCCTACGACCAACTGCCGTGGCGGCCCGGTGTCCTCACCCTGAGGCGCTGAACCCGTCGGCGCACGGTGACCGCGGGTCCCCGGCCGGGCGCCGGCCGGGGACCCACGGGTCTCAGATGTCCCGGAAGATCTCGATCTGCGCCCCGATCGAGTTCAGCCGCTCCGCCAGGTCCTCGTACCCCCGGTTGATGACGTACACGTTGCGCAGCACCGACGTGCCCTCCGCCGCCATCATCGCCAGCAGGACGACCACGGCGGGGCGCAGGGCCGGCGGGCACATCATCTCGGCGGCGCGCCAGCGGGTGGGGCCCTCGACCAGGACCCGGTGGGGGTCCAGGAGCTGGAGGCGGCCGCCGAGGCGGTTCAGGTCCGTGAGGTAGATCGCGCGGTTGTCGTAGACCCAGTCGTGGATGAGGGTCTGGCCCTGGGCGGAGGCCGCGATGGCCGCGAAGAAGGGGACGTTGTCGATGTTGAGGCCGGGGAAGGGCATCGGGTGGATCTTGTCGATCGGCGCCTCCAGCTTCGACGGCCGGACGGTCAGGTCCACCAGGCGCGTGCGGCCGTTGTCCGCGAAGTACTCCGGCGTGCGGTCGTGGTCGAGGCCCATCTCCTCCAGGACCGCCAGCTCGATCTCCAGGAACTCGATGGGGACCCGGCGGACCGTCAGCTCCGACTCCGTGACCACCGCGGCGGCCAGCAGGCTCATCGCCTCGACCGGGTCCTCGGAGGGGGAGTAGTCCACGTCGGCGTCGATGACCGGCATGCCGTGGACGGTGAGGGTGGTGGTGCCGATGCCTTCGACGCGGACGCCCAGGGCCTCGAGGAAGAAGCAGAGGTCCTGGACCATGTAGTTGGAGGAGGCGTTGCGGATGACGGTGACGCCGTCGTGGCGGGCGGCGGCCAGCAGGGCGTTCTCCGTCACCGTGTCGCCGCGCTCGGTCAGGACGATGGGGCGGTCCGGGCGCACCGTGCGGTCGACCACCGCGTGGTAGTGGCCCTCGGTCGCGGCGACGTCCAGGCCGAAGCGGCGCAGCGCGATCATGTGCGGCTCGATGGTGCGGGTGCCGAGGTCACAGCCGCCGGCGTAGGGCAGCCGGAAGCGGTCCATGCGGTGCAGCAGCGGGCCGAGGAACATGATGATGGAGCGGGTGCGGACGGCGGCCTCGGCGTCGATGGCCTCCATGTCCAGCTCGGCCGGCGGCACGATCTCCAGGTCGGTGCCGTCGTTGATCCAGCGGGTGCGGACGCCGATGGAGTTCAGCACCTCCAGGAGGCGGTAGACCTCCTCGATGCGGGCGACCCGGCGCAGCACCGTGCGCCCCTTGTTGAGCAGCGAGGCGCACAGCAGCGCCACGCAGGCGTTCTTGCTGGTCTTGACGTCGATGGCGCCGGAGAGGCGCCGGCCGCCGACCACACGCAGGTGCATCGGGCCCGAGTAGCCGAGGGAGACGATCTCGCTGTCCAGCGCTTCGCCGATACGGGCGATCATCTCAAGGCTGATGTTCTGGTTGCCGCGCTCGATGCGGTTGACGGCGCTCTGACTGGTGTTGAGCGCCTCCGCAAGCTGTGACTGGGTCCAGCCGCGGTGCTGCCGGGCGTCACGGATGAGCTTGCCGATGCGTACGAGGTAGTCGTCTGCCATGAGGTTGAGGCTATCTCAGATATGAGATGGCGCCTCTCGGGGGGTCCGTTCGGGTGACGGGGCATCAAGGGTCTCGGCGACCCTCAACGGCCGCCTCGGCGCCGCTTGCCGGTCGTCGTGCGGCGCCACCCGAAAGGTCCGGGCAAATCCATCGATGTCGTACGGCGTCCGGTGCTGCTGCGGGTGTGGCGCGGGCCGTTCCCGCCGCCGGTCGTGACGGACCACGAGCGTTTGTTGATGTTCAGCCGCACTCCGGGGAGGATCCGGAAGCTCTTGCGGAACGTGAGCGGCATCGTGCCCCCTTCCGAGTTGTGCCGGACGCGCGCGCCCGGCACAACTCGGATACCCCCGACCGGCGTACTGATGGCCGCACGGGTCACCCGGGATGGGGTGCACGCCACACCGCGCCCGGGCATGACCAGTCCGCCCCCATGTACTAGAGTTATCTCGACATCGAGATATCTGCCGAGGCGCACCGAAGCCGCACGCCGCTGCCGGTCGAATGGTAAGGGTTACCTAACTTAGCCTTACCTTAGCGGATTGGCCAGGGCGACGTGGCGGCAGGATGCGGTGGTACGCGCACATAAATGAAGGAGACTGTCGTGTCGGCGAACAGCTTCGACGCCCGCAGCACGCTGCAGGTGGGCGACGAGTCGTACGAGATCTTCCGGCTGGACAAGGTCGAGGGCTCCGCGCGCCTTCCCTACAGCCTGAAGGTGCTGCTGGAGAACCTGCTCCGCACCGAGGACGGCGCGAACATCACCGCCGACCACATCCGCGCCCTCGGCGGCTGGGACTCGCAGGCCCAGCCGTCGCAGGAGATCCAGTTCACGCCGGCCCGCGTGATCATGCAGGACTTCACCGGCGTGCCCTGTGTCGTCGACCTCGCCACCATGCGCGAGGCCGTCAAGGAGCTCGGCGGTGACGCGGCGAAGATCAACCCGCTCGCCCCGGCCGAGCTGGTCATCGACCACTCCGTCATCGCCGACAAGTTCGGCACCAACGACGCCTTCAAGCAGAACGTCGACCTGGAGTACGGCCGCAACAAGGAGCGCTACCAGTTCCTGCGCTGGGGCCAGACCGCCTTCGACGAGTTCAAGGTCGTCCCGCCCGGCACCGGCATCGTCCACCAGGTGAACATCGAGCACCTGGCCCGTGTGGTGATGACCCGCGACGGCAAGGCCTACCCGGACACCCTGGTCGGCACCGACTCGCACACCACCATGGTCAACGGCCTCGGCGTCCTCGGCTGGGGCGTCGGCGGCATCGAGGCCGAGGCCGCGATGCTCGGCCAGCCGGTCTCCATGCTGATCCCGCGCGTCGTCGGCTTCAAGCTCACCGGTGAGCTGCAGCCGGGCACGACCGCCACCGACCTCGTGCTGACCATCACCGAGATGCTCCGCAAGCACGGCGTCGTCGGGAAGTTCGTCGAGTTCTACGGCGAGGGTGTGGCGGCCACGAGCCTCGCCAACCGCGCCACCATCGGCAACATGTCGCCGGAGTTCGGCTCCACCGCCGCGATCTTCCCGGTCGACGACGAGACGCTGAACTACATGCGCCTGACCGGCCGCTCCGAGCAGCAGGTCGCCCTCGTCGAGGCCTACGCCAAGGAGCAGGGCCTCTGGCTGGACCCGAAGGCCGAGCCGGACTTCTCCGAGAAGCTGGAGCTCGACCTCGCCACGGTCGTGCCCTCCATCGCCGGCCCGAAGCGCCCGCAGGACCGCATCGTCCTCGCCAACGCCGCCGAGCAGTTCAAGCAGGACGTGCGCAACTACGTCGACAGCGTGGACGAGGCGGGCAAGGAGTCCTTCCCGGCCTCCGACGCCCCCGCCGCCACCAACGGCGTGCCGTCCAGCCCGGTCCCGGTCACCGCTCCCGACGGCACGACCTACGAGCTGGACCACGGTGCGGTGACGGTCGCGGCCATCACCTCCTGCACCAACACCTCCAACCCGTACGTCATGGTCGCAGCCGCCCTGGTGGCCAAGAAGGCGGTCGAGAAGGGCCTGACCCGCAAGCCGTGGGTCAAGACCACGCTCGCCCCGGGCTCCAAGGTCGTCACCGACTACTTCGAGAAGGCGGGCCTGACCCCGTACCTCGACAAGGTCGGCTTCAACCTCGTCGGCTACGGCTGCACCACCTGCATCGGCAACTCCGGCCCGCTGCCGGACGAGGTCTCCAAGGCCGTCAACGACCACGACCTCGCCGTCACCTCGGTCCTCTCCGGCAACCGCAACTTCGAGGGCCGGATCAACCCCGACGTCAAGATGAACTACCTGGCGTCGCCGCCGCTGGTCGTCGCCTACGCGCTCGCGGGCTCCATGAAGGTGGACATCACCAAGGAGGCCCTGGGCGCCGACCAGGACGGCAACCCGGTCTACCTGAAGGACATCTGGCCCACCGAGGCCGAGGTCAACGAGGTCGTCGCCAGCGCCATCGGCGAGGACATGTTCTCCAAGTCCTACAGCGACGTCTTCGCCGGCGACGCCCAGTGGCAGGCGCTGCCGATCCCGACCGGCGACACCTTCGAGTGGGACAGCGAGTCCACCTACGTCCGCAAGCCCCCGTACTTCGAGGGCATGGGCATGGAGCCGGCCCCGGTCGAGGACATCTCCGGCGCCCGCGTACTGGCCAAGCTGGGCGACTCGGTCACGACGGACCACATCTCGCCCGCCGGCGCCATCAAGGCCGACACCCCGGCCGGCAAGTACCTCACGGAGCACGGCGTCGAGCGCCGCGACTTCAACAGCTACGGCTCGCGCCGCGGCAACCACGAGATCATGATCCGCGGCACGTTCGCCAACATCCGCCTGCGCAACCAGATCGCGCCGGGCACCGAGGGCGGCTACACCCGCGACTTCACCCAGGACGGCGGTCCGGTGTCGTTCATCTACGACGCCTCCCGCAACTACATCGAGCAGAACATCCCGCTCGTCGTCCTGGCCGGCAAGGAGTACGGCTCCGGTTCGTCCCGCGACTGGGCCGCCAAGGGCACCGCGCTCCTCGGCGTCAAGGCCGTCATCGCCGAGTCCTACGAGCGCATCCACCGCTCGAACCTCATCGGCATGGGCGTCCTGCCGCTCCAGTTCCCGGAGGGCCAGTCGGCGTCCTCCCTCGGCCTGACCGGCGAGGAGTCCTTCTCCATCTCCGGCGTCACCGAGCTGAACGAGGGCACCACCCCGCGCACGGTGAAGGTCACCACCGACACCGGTGTGGAGTTCGACGCGGTCGTCCGCATCGACACCCCCGGTGAGGCGGACTACTACCGCAACGGCGGCATCCTGCAGTACGTGCTGCGCAGCCTGATCCGCAAGTAGGCGGCACCGCACAGGGTCGAGGGCCGCATCCCCGGTGACGGGGGTGCGGCCCTCGCCGTGTCGTGCGACGGGGTGCCGGGTCAGGCGACCGCGGCGCCGGTGCCGCGTGCCGCGGCGATGTAGTCGGCGCGGCCGGAGCCGTCGTAGAGCGTGATGTCCACGTAGGCGCCGTCCGGGATGTTCAGGTCCTTCACCGTCAGGTCCACGGTGTCCGAGGTGCCGGGCGCCGAGAAGGTGCCCAGGTCGTGGTACGAGCCGCCGGACGAGTAGCCGACGGCCACGTAGAAGGTGTCGCCGTCGTTCCTGGTGTCGTAGATCCAGAGCTTCTCTCCGCTCGGGTGGAACTCGACCTTGCCCACGAACCAGCCCGCGTCGCTCAGTTCCATCTTGACGGCCAGCCCGCCCGCGTCGTGCGCGAAGTAGGTGCCGTCGAACGGGTCGGTGAGCGTGCCGCCGCTGCACGGGCAGCCGTCGGTGTCGCGGTAGTACGTGGAGACGCTGGGGTCGGGGTCGTAGGCCTGGGCCGGGGCGGCCGTGGCGAACAGCGTTCCCGCGGCCAGCAACGCGCCCGTGACCGCCCCCGCGATCCGTCTGCCGGTGTTCCTCCGCACGTGTTCCCCCTCCGATGACGCGCGATCCGCCCCTCCGGCGGCCGCCGGAGGCGCCCGCTCAGTCTGGTGGATCCGGCACGTACGGGGAATGGCGCCGCACGGGGGAGCGGCGGGTTCGGGCCAGGCCCGAAGGCCCCGGCCCGAACCCGCCGCTCCGTCGGCGGTGCCGCCTACGCCAGCAGTTCCACCTCCGCCAGCGAGTGCTCACCGTCGAGCACCAGGCGGTACTTCTGGTACGTCCCCGGCGACTTCACCGTGAACGCCCGGGTCTGCCGGTCCCAGGCGAAGGATTCGCCCGAGCGCTCGTCCAGCGTCCGCCAGGCCGTGCCGTCGGCCGAACCCTGGAGCTTCCAGCCCGCCGGGGCCTTCGCGCCGTCCGCCGGTGACGTCAGCGTGTACTGGACGGCCTCGGCGCCCTCGCCGGACACCGGCAGGTCCACCGAGGACACGGCCGCCTCGGTCGCCGACGTGTTGTCGAACAGGGCACCCCCGCCCTCCGTCACGTCGGCGCGCGGGGCGGGCACCTCGTCGTCCTCGGTGATCGACACCGGAGCCGCGTCCTCGCCGGTGCCCCACTTGGACGGCCGCGGGCCCATGTCGAACTCCAGGACACCGCCCCTGGCGATCAGGTCGTGGGGGAGCGCGGTGGAGTTCCAGCGCTTGCCGTTGACCTTCAGGCCCTGCACGTAGATGTTCCGGTTGCTGTTCTTGGGCGCCTTGACGACCAGCTCGCGGCCGTTCTCCAGGTGCACGGTCGCCTTCTTGAACAGCGGGGAGCCGATGGCGTACTCGCCGCTGCCCATCACCAGCGGGTAGAAGCCGAGCGAGGAGAAGAGGAACCAGGCCGACTGCTCGCCGTTGTCCTCGTCGCCGTGGTAGCCCTGCCCGATGTCGCTGCCGGTGTAGAGGCGGGAGAGCACCTCGCGGACGTTCTTCTGCGTCTTGTACGGCTGCCCGGCCGCGTCGTACATGTACAGGGCGTGGTGGGCGACCTGGTTGGAGTGCCCGTACATGCCCATCCGGACGTCCCGCGCCTCGGTCATCTCGTGGATGACACCGCCGTAGGAGCCGACGAACTCCGGGGAGGCCGTCTCGGGCGTGGCCAGGTACTCGTCGAGCTTGTCGGCGAGGCCTTTCCGGCCGCCGTACAGGTTGGCGAGGCCGCGGCTGTCCTGCGGGGCGGTGAAGGCGTAGCCCCAGCCGTTGGTCTCCGTGTAGTCGTAGCCCCACACGCGCGGGTCGTACTTCTCGGACTCCACGCGCCACTTGCCCGCCAGGTCCTTGCCCTGGAAGAAGCCGGCCTTCGCGTCGAACATGTTGACGTAGTCCCGGGCGCGGTTGAGGAAGTACGCCGACTCCTCCTCGTACCGCTGCTCGCCTGTCTCCTCGTAGAGCTTCTCGGCCATCTTCGCGATGCCGTAGTCGTTGAGGTAGCCCTCGAGCGCCCACGACATGCCCTCGTGCGTCTCGGTGCTGGTGTATCCGAGGAACGGCGAGGTCGCCATGCCCTTGCGGCCCACGCCCGAGGACGGGGGCACGACGGTGGCGTTCTTGACGGCCGCGTCGTACGCCGCCTTCGCGTCGAAGCCGACGCCCTTCACGTACGCGTCGGCGAAGGCCACGTCCGAGGAGGTGCCGGTCATCAGGTCCGCGTAGCCCGGGGAGGACCAGCGGGAGGTCCAGCCGCCGTCCTTGTAGTGCTGCACGAAGCCGTCGACCAGCTCACCGGCCTTGGACGGAGTCAGGAAGGAGTACGCGGGCCAGGTGGTCCGGTACGTGTCCCAGAAGCCGTTGTTGACGTAGACCTTGCCGTCCACGACCTTGGCGCCGGTCTCCGTCGGGGTGTCGTCCTTGACCGCCTTGGAGAACGGTGAGGCGTACTTGTACTTCCCGTCGACCTTCTCGTGGCCCGCGTTCGGGTACAGGTACAGCCGGTAGAGGCTGGAGTAGAGGGTGGTCAGCTGGTCCTGCGTGGCGCCCTCCACCTCCACCTTGCCGAGGACGCGGTCCCACTGCTTGCGGGCGTCGCGCTTGACCTTGTCGAAGGAGGCGCGCTCCGGGATCTCCTGGCGCAGGTTGTCCTTCGCCTGGTCGACGCCGATCAGCGAGGTCGCGATGCGCAGCGTCACGGTGCGGTCCTTGCCCGCGTCGAAGCGCAGGTGGCCCTTGACGCCGCTGGAGTCGCCGCCGGTGACCCTGGAGTCGAACTCGCCGTAGACGAAGAGGCGGGTGGCGCCCGTGGACAGCCCGGACCTGACGTCCGAGTAGCCGTGGAAGGTGCCGTTCTCCTCGTCCAGGGTCAGGCCGGCCTGGTCCTCCACGTTGTCGAAGATCACGCTCGCGTCGTCACCGGGGTAGGTGAAGCGCATCATCGCCGCGTGGTCGGTCGGCGCCATCTCGGCCTTCAGGCCGTTCTCGAAGCGCACGCCGTAGTAGTAGGGCCTGGCCGTCTCGTTCTCGTGCCGGAAGGCCAGCTCGCGCTGCTCCCGGCCGGTGTCCGGGGTGCCGGAGGCCGCGGACGGCATCACCTGGAAGGTCTGCCGGTCGCCCATCCAGGGGCTCGGCTCGTGGCTCGCGCTGAACGCCTGGAGGGTGGGCAGGTTGTCCGCGTTGTTGCCGCGCGCGTAGTCGTACAGCCAGCTCAGCGAACCGGCGTTGGTCACCGGGACCCAGAAGTTGAAGCCGTGCGGCACGGCGGTCGCCGGGATGTTGTTGCCGCGGGAGAAGCTGCCGCTGGAGTTGGTGCCGCGGGTGGTGAGCGCGTAGTCGGACAGGTGGGCCTTGGGCCGCTCGGGCTTGGCCCGCTCGATCTCCACGTCGTCCAGCCAGCCCCGGAACTTCGCCGGGCCCTTGGGGGAGTCGTACGCCACCAGGATCCGGTCGACGGTCTTGCCGGCCGCGACCGAACCGATCCCCGAACGCACGCTGTTCCACTGGTTGACGTAGAGGATCTTGGCGTCACCCTGACCGCGCGGCGTCAGCGGGAACCCGTGCTGGTCGGTGGCCTTGAGGTCGCTCAGGTAGGTGCCGTCGGTGAAGGCGAGGTCGACGGCGACGTTCGTGGCGTCGTAGTCGAGGTCGCCGTCCGCCATCGACGGGAAGATCTTGTAGCTGAGCTCGGTGCGGCGCTCGACCTTCACATCGACGTCGAAGACCTTGTTGTACGAGTAGGCCCGGCCGTCCGCGTTGTGCCGGCCCGCGTACTTCAGGGCGCGCGTGCCGGTGAAGCCGGCGCCCGCCTTCGCCGTCGGGGAGCCGGTCGGGCCGCGGTCCACGTGCGAGAGCATGTCCTCGGGGACGGGCGTCTCGGTGCCGGCGGTGGCCAGCTGCACGTCGGCGAGCTGGAGGATGTCCCCGCCGTTGTTCTTGGTGATCTCCAGCCGGAAGTGCCGGTACTCGGCCGGTCCGTCCAGTTCGTAGGTCTTCGTCTCGAAGCGCTCGCCGAAGGATTCGCCCGAGCGGCTGTCCAGGGTCTGCCAGGTCTCGCCGTCCGCCGACCCCTTGAGCGTCCAGTCGGCGGGGTCGCGCTCGTCGTGGTCGTTGGCCGAGGTGAGGGCGTACTTGGCGATCTCCACCGGCTCGTCCAGGCCGAACTCGACCCAGCCGGTCCTCTCGAACGCCAGCCACTTGGTGGTGGGCTCACCGTCGACCAGGTTCTCCTTCACCTCCCCGCCGCCGGTGTTCTCGGCGCTGGCCCGCACCTCGGTGACGCGGTCGGTGACATTGCCCGGTATGCCGGTGCGGTAGCCGCCGTCCACGCCCGAGGAGCGCTTCCTCCCGCCCGGCCCCGTCTCCACGGTGTCGAGCCAGTCTGGAACCGGGTCGTCCGCCTCGAACGAGGACGCGAACTCCCGGTCGGTCTTCGCGGGCGCGGCGGGCAGTGCGACCGCCGCCCCCTGTGAGCCCACCGCCACGGCGAAGGCGGTCGTCAACACGACCGCCGGACCCCATCTGTGCCGAACTCTGTACCGCATGCCCGGACCACCCTCCCAGCGCCTGGGGACAACGTTGTCAATCTAACTGCGCAAGGACCAGTAGGGGTCAAGTGGCAAGTGATGTCAAGGGTGTTGGATGTGGCGTTCGGGGCTTATGCCGGGGATTCTTCCGGCAAGTGGTACACGGCCCGCTCATATTTCCGGGAGGTCTCAACTCGGAAAAGACGTACCGCCAACCTTGCATTCGATCTTGCTCAGTTGGCGGGAAGTGGACTATACCTGTCGGCCATCGGGGGTTCAGGGGGGAACCGCGAATTCGGGACCTCCCAAGCGTCCGAACAGCACTTCCTGCACGACCCAGCGTGACCCGATCGCGGTGCCGGCGAGGATCCGGTTCACCGCCTGAGTCCTGGAGAAGGCGAGGACTTGAGCATGGGATCCACTTCCGCCGAGAACGACGGCAAGGGCGTCGGCCGCCGCGATCTGATCAAGCGGTCCGCCGCGCTCGGATTGATCTCCGTACCGACCATGAGCTTCCTGTCCGCCTGCGCGAGCGGCGGCGGGGACGACCAGGAGAAGGCCGAGGCGGGCAAGAAGACCGCCGAGAACCCGCTCGCGGTCAACGCGAGCGCCGAGATGGAGTTCGTCCTCTTCGACGGAGGCTTCGGCAAGGAGTACGCCGAGGACGCCGTGAAGCTGTACGAGAAGGCCTTCCCCGAGGCCACGGTGAAGTTCTCCGCCACCCAGAAGATCCAGTCCACCCTGCAGCCGCGCTTCAACGGCGGCAACCCGCCGGACCTGGTCGACAACTCCGGCGCCGAGCAGATGGACATGGGCGTCCTGGTCGGCAAGAAGCAGCTCGCCGACCTCACCCCGCTGCTGGACGCCCCGTCCTACGACGACCCGAACAAGAAGGTCCGCGACACGCTGCGGCCCGGCATCGTCGAGATGGGCCAGTTCGACGGGGACCCGGTCTGGATCCTGTACTACGCCTACACGGTCTACGGCAACTGGTACTCCCAGAAGGCCCTTGACTCGCTCGACGCGGAGTACCCCAGGACCTGGGACGAGATGCTCGCGGTCTGCGAGAAGGCCAAGAAGAAGGGCATGGCCGGCTGGACCTACGCCGGCAAGTACCCGTACTACATCCCCTTCTCGATGTCCCCGATGATCGCCAAGGTCGGCGGCGTCGAGGTGCTGAACGCCATCGACAACCTGGAGCCGAACGCCTGGAAGCACCCGGCGGTCAAGACGGTCTTCGAGGCCTGGTACGAGCTCTACAAGAAGGGCTACATCCTCAAGGGCACCCCGGGCCTGGACCACATCCAGTCGCAGACCGCCTGGGCCAAGGGGGACGCACTGTTCCTCCCCAACGGCTCCTGGGTGGAGAACGAATCGGCCAAGGTCATCCCCGCCGACTTCCAGCTCACCGTCTCCGCCCCGCCCGGCATCGACGACAGCGACAAGATGCCCTTCGGCACCATCTGGGCCTCCGGCGGCGAGCCCTTCATCGTCCCGGCCAAGGCGTCCAACGGCCCCGGCGGCATGGAGCAGCTGCGCATCATGCTCAGCGAGGAGTCGTCCAAGAACTTCACCAGCAAGGTGAAGTCGCTGAGCGCCTACAACGGCGGCACCGACGGCATCGAGCTCACCCCGGGCCTCAAGTCCGGTGTCGCCGCCCTCGATCTGGCCGGCGACAACGTGGTGAACCCGCGCATGCAGGACTGGTACGTGCAGCTGCAGAAGGAGAAGATCGGCGTCGGCTGCCTGGGCGAGATGATGGCCGGCCGCCTCACCCCCGCCGAGACCATCAAGAAGATCCAGGGCTACGCCGACGAGGCCGCCAAGGACTCGTCGATCAAGCACTACAAGCACCAGTGAGGAAGCGTCACCAGGGCCTGTCCCGCGCCTTCGCGCCGGACGGGCCCTGGCGGCACCCGCGCGCAGATCGGGGTCGTTGGTAATGCAGCACGGCAAGTACCGGTTCATCGTGGGGTTCCTGGCGGTCCCCCTGGGGCTGTACGCGCTCTTCGTCGTCTGGCCGTTCGTCCAGTCCATCTACTACTCGTTCACGGACTGGACGGGCCTGAGTCCCGAGTTCTCGATGGTCGGCTTCGACAACTACTCGCGGATGCTCGACGACGACATCTTCTGGAAGTCGCTCTGGCACAGCGTGCTGTTCGCCCTGCTGGTGCCGCTGGTCACCCTGGGCCTCGCGCTCTTCCTCAGCTTCATGATCAACGTGGGCGGACGCCACCGCAAGGGCGGCCCCGTGATCACGGGCGTCCGCGGCTCGGGCTTCTACAAGATCGTCTACTTCTTCCCGCAGGTGCTCTCCATCGCGATCGTCGCCCTGCTGTTCCAGTTCGCGTACAACCCGGACAGCGGCGCGATCAACTCCCTGCTGCGCGGCCTCGGCCTGGACTCCGTCCAGCCCCTGTGGCTCGGTGACCCGAACATCGCGCTGTGGTGCGTGATGGCGGTGCTCGTCTGGTCGACGGTCGGCTTCTTCGTGGTCCTCTTCTCCGCGGGCATGGCGTCCATCCCGGTGGAGCTGTACGAGGCCGCGCTGCTGGACGGGGCGAGCCGCGCCACCACCTTCTTCAAGGTCACCCTGCCGCTGCTGTGGGACACCGTGCAGTCCGGCTGGGTCTACATGGGCATCCTCGCCCTGGGGGCCGAGTCCTTCGCGGTCGTGCAGATCATGACGACCGGGCCCGGCGGACCCGACTACTCGACCACCGTGATGGTCCTGTACGTGTACCAGAAGGCGTTCCGGGACGGTCAGGCCGCCTACGCCACCACCATCGGCGTCGCCCTGCTCGTCATCACGCTGGCCTTCGCGGCCCTCGTGATGAAGCTGGGCCGGCGCGAGCGGCTGGAGTACTGATTCACATGAAGACGACCGAGACCCCCGCCCCCGTACCGGCCGGTTCCGGCACGCCCGTGCACAAGGCCGAGGCGTCCCCCGGCGGACTCAAGAAGGGGAAGAAGGAGGGCACCGCCCTCAACGTCTTCTCCCACGGCGTCCTCGTCATCTGGGCGATCATGGTCGGCCTGCCGCTGGTGTGGGCGGTGATGACGTCCTTCAAGGACGACGCCTCCATCTTCCGTTCGCCCTGGTCGCTGCCCGGCAAACTGAATTTCGACAACTGGTCGCGGGCCTGGTCCCAGGCCCATATGAGCGACTACTTCCTCAACACCATTCTGGTGGTGGGCGGATCGCTCATCGGCACCCTGGTGCTGGGTTCCATGGCGGCCTATGTGCTGGCCCGGTTCGACTTTCCGGGCAACCGCTTCATCTATTTCTTGTTCGTCGGCGGTATGAGTTTCCCGATCATGCTCGCGCTGGTCCCGTTGTTCTACGTGGTGGACAACATGTCCCTGCTGAACACCATCCACGGGCTGATCCTGGTCTACATCGCCTATTCGCTGCCCTTCACGGTGTTCTTCCTGACCGCGTTCTTCCGGACGCTGCCGAGTTCGGTGGCGGAGGCGGCCTTCGTGGACGGGGCGTCGCACACCCGCACGTTCTTCCAGGTCATGCTGCCGATGGCCAAGCCCGGCCTGATCAGTGTGGGAATCTTCAACTTCCTGGGGCAGTGGAACCAGTACATGCTGCCGACCGTGCTCAACACCGACCCGGACAAGCACGTCCTCACCCAGGGCCTGGTACAGCTCGCCGTCAGCCAGGGCTACAAGGGTGACTGGTCGGGCCTCTTCGCGGGCCTGGTGATGGCGATGCTGCCGGTGCTGGCCGCGTACATCGTCTTCCAGCGCCAGGTGGTCCAGGGGCTCACCGCGGGCGCCCTGAAGTAGCGACTCCGCACGCCCCCGAGGGCGCTCCCGCCCGCCGCGCATGCCGCTCCCGTACCCACGGGGGCGGCATGCGCGCATGTGTGCGGTTGTGTGCGCGGGGCACCCGGATGCGGTTCAACCTCTTGACGGGAGGCGACCCGAACGGCTCAGCTTAGAGTTCACTAGTTGGACATGGAAGGGGCCTCACCGAAGCGGCCCCTCGCGCAGGAGGTCGTCGTGGAGACTCCGGGGTCGCAGTCGTCGCTGCACCGAGCCAACCTGGAACGGGTCGTACGAGCGGTACGGCTCGCCGGTTCGCTCACGCAGGCGGAGATCGCGAGGACGACGGGCCTGTCCGCGGCGACCGTCTCGAACATCGTCCGGGAACTGAAGGACGGTGGCACGGTCGAGGTGACGCCCACCTCGGCGGGCGGCCGCCGGGCCCGCAGCGTCTCGCTGAGCGGGGACGCCGGCATCGTCATCGGCGTGGACTTCGGGCACACCCACCTGCGCGTCGCGGTGGGCAACCTCGCCCACCAGGTGCTCGCCGAGGAGTCCGAGCCGCTGGACGTCGACGCGTCCGCCGCGCAGGGCTTCGACCGGGCGGAGCAGCTGGTCAGCCGGTTGATCGAGGCGACCGGCGTCGACCGCTCCAAGATCGCCGGAGTGGGTCTCGGCGTGCCCGGCCCGATCGACGTGGAGTCCGGGACGCTGGGCTCGACCGCCATCCTGCCCGGCTGGGGCGGCACCAGGCCCGCCGAGGAGCTGCGGGGGCGGCTCGGGGTGCCGGTGCACGTGGACAACGACGCCAACCTCGGGGCCCTCGGCGAGCTGGTCTGGGGCAGCGGGCGGGGCGTGCGGGACCTGGCGTACATCAAGGTCGCCAGCGGCGTCGGCGCCGGCCTGGTGATCAACGGCAAGATCTACCGCGGCCCCGGAGGCACGGCGGGCGAGATCGGGCACATCACCCTCGACGAGGCCGGCCCGGTCTGCCGCTGCGGCAACCGGGGATGCCTGGAGACCTTCGCCTCCGCCCGCTACGTGCTCCCGCTGCTCCAGCCGAGCCACGGCACCGACCTCACGATGGAGGGCGTCGTGCGGCTCGCGCGGGACGGCGACCCGGGCTGCCGCCGGGTCATCGCCGACGTCGGCCGGCACATCGGCAGCGGGGTCGCCAACCTGTGCAACCTGCTCAACCCGAGCCGAGTCGTCCTCGGCGGCGACCTCGCGGAGGCCGGTGAGCTGGTGCTGGGCCCGATCCGGGAGTCCGTCGGCCGGTACGCGATCCCCAGCGCGGCGCGCCAACTCTCCGTCTTCTCCGGGGCACTCGGGGGCCGCGCGGAGGTGCTCGGCGCGCTCGCCCTGGCGCTCAGCGAGATGGGCGATTCGACCCTCTTGGACGGAACTGCGACCGGTGCTCTGCCGGTGGCCACCCCTGCCTTCACTTAGAGCACGGATGGCACCGTTGTCATCTCGTTAAGGATTTACTTCTTGACGTCGCACGTGTGGCCGAGTTGACTTCCAGCCACCTCGGCCGCAACGACGCGGCCTCGTCAGGGAGGTTTCTGAAGTGAACACGCGTATGCGTCGTGCCGCCGTTGCCGTTGCCACCACCGCGATGGCAGTCTCGCTCGCCGCCTGTGGCAGCGCCAAGGAGGCCGACGACAGCAAGGACTCGTCCGATGCGGCCGCCAAGAAGGGCGACGCCATCAAGGTCGGACTGCTGCTGCCGGAGAACCAGACCGCGCGCTACGAGAAGTTCGACAAGCCCTTGATCGAGAAGAAGGTCAAGGAGCTGACGAACGGCAAGGGCGAGGTCGTCTACGCCAACGCCAAGCAGGACGCCACGCTGCAGGCGCAGCAGGTCGACACGATGATCACCAACAAGGTCGACGTGCTGATCGTGGACGCGGTGGACTCCAAGGCCATCGCCGGCTCCATCACCAAGGCCGAGCAGGCGGACATCCCGGTCGTCGCCTACGACCGCCTGGCCGAGGGCCCGATCGACGCCTACACCTCGTTCGACAACGTGACGGTCGGCAAGACCCAGGGCGAGGCCCTGCTGAAGGCGCTGGGCGACAAGGCCAAGGACGGCCAGATCGTCATGATGAACGGCTCCTCCACCGACCCGAACGCCGGCCAGTTCAAGGAGGGCGCCCACTCCGTCCTCGACGGCAAGGTGAACATCGGCCGCGAGTACGACACCAAGGAGTGGAAGCCGGAGAACGCCAACGCCAACATGCAGGCCGCGATCTCCGCCATCGGCAAGGACAAGATCATCGGCGTCTACTCCGCCAACGACGGCATGGCGGGCGGCATCATCACCGCCCTCAAGCGCGCGGGCATCGCCAACATCCCGGTCACCGGCCAGGACGCCGAACTCGCGGGCGTGCAGCGGATCATCACCGGCGAGCAGTACATGAGCGTCTACAAGTCCTACCCGCAGGAGGCCGCGGTCGCCGGTGAGATGGCCGTCGCCCTCGCCAAGGGCGAGTCGCTCGACTCCATCGCCACCAGCAAGGCCGACAGCGCCACCACCAAGGGCGTCCCGTCGGTGCTCGTCCCGGTCGTCTCGCTGACCAAGGACAACATCAAGGAGACCGTCATCAAGGAGGGCTTCTACACCCTCGACGAGATCTGCGCCGGCAACTACAAGGCCGCCTGCGACAAGATCGGTCTGAAGTAAGCAGTCCCTCTCCCCGTACCGCCTGAGCGCGTACGGGGCCGGCTGCCCCCGGTTTCCTCCGGTGCCCCGCACTCGACAGCCCCGCAAGCTACGCGGGGCGCCGGACGGAACAACCCCCCTCATACTTCTGCACAACCTCCCGCCGGGTCAGGCGGCGAAGGAGATGGTTCACGTGTCCGCTACGCCCGTGCTGGCGTTGCGCGGGGTCTCCAAGCGATTCGGTGCCGTCCAGGCGCTCACCGACGTAGAGCTTGAGGTCCACGCCGGTGAGGTGGTCGCCCTGGTGGGCGACAACGGAGCCGGAAAGTCCACGCTGGTCAAGACGATCGCCGGCGTGCACCCCATCGATGAAGGCGCCATCGAGTGGGACGGCAAGGCCGTCAGCATCAACAAGCCGCACGACGCCCAGAACCTGGGCATCGCGACCGTCTACCAGGACCTCGCGCTGTGCGACAACATCGACGTCGTCGGCAACCTCTACCTGGGCCGCGAGATCATCAAGCGCGGTGTCCTGGACGAGGTCGAGATGGAGCGCCGCTCCCGCGAGCTGCTGGACACGCTGTCCATCCGCATCCCCAGCGTCCGTATCCCGATCGCCTCCCTCTCCGGCGGTCAGCGCCAGGTCGTGGCGATCGCCCGGTCCATGCTCGGCGAGCCCAAGCTGGTCATCCTCGACGAGCCCACCGCCGCCCTCGGCGTCGAGCAGACCGCCCAGGTCCTCGACCTCGTGGAGCGACTGCGCGAGCGCGGTCACGCCGTCATCCTCATCAGCCACAACATGGCCGATGTCAAGGCGGTCGCCGACAAGGTCGCCGTCCTGCGTCTCGGGCGCAACAACGGCGTCTTCGAGGTCAAGTCGACCTCGCAGGAAGAGATCATCTCCGCCATCACGGGCGCCACGGAGAACGCCGTGACCCGTCGTGCGGCGCGCACCAATGGGGAGATCAAGAAGTGAGCATCGACAAGACCTCCACCCCCGCCGAGGACCAGACGGCGGAGAACCCCGCCGCGGCCTCCGGCGCGGCCACCGCGGTCGACCCGCGGCTGCTGGTGCGCGAGCAGGGATTCGCGGGCTACATCGGCGAGTTCAAGCGGAAGATGAAGGCCGGTGACCTCGGGTCCATACCGGTCGTCGTCGGCCTGCTGGTCATCTGGGCCATCTTCACCAGCCTGAACTCCAACTTCCTCACCGCCGGCAACTTCTCCGACATGTCCGTCGCCATGGTCGGCACCGGCATGATCGCCGTCGGCATCGTCTTCGTCCTGCTGCTCGGCGAGATCGACCTGTCGGTCGGCTCGGTCAGCGGTGTCGCGGGCGCCACCTTCGCCGTGCTGAACATCACGCACGGCATGAACGAGGTCCTGGCCCTGGTCCTGGCCATCCTCACCGGCACCGTGGCGGGCGCCATCCACGGCTTCTTCTTCGCCCGCATCGGCGTCCCCGCCTTCGCCGTGACGCTGGCCGGCCTGCTGTTCTGGCAGGGCTTCATGCTGCAGATACTCGGCAGCAACGGCACCATCAACCTGAACAGCGACGGCATCGTCGTCAAGCTGACCAGCTACTACTTCAGCGACGTGGCCGCCGCCTACGGCCTGGCGATCGTCGTGACGGCCGGGTACTTCCTCTCCGCCTTCTTCGACAACCGCCGGCGCGCCGCGGCCGGGGTGCCGTCCCGGCCGCTGAACGAGGTCATCGTCCGCACGGTGCTGCTCGCCGTGCTGGCCTTCGCCGTGGCGATCGTCTTCAACCAGTACAAGGGCCTGCCGCTGGCCGTGGTCATCTTCCTGGCCTTCCTGCTGCTGACGGACTTCGTGCTGCGCCGCACCTCCTACGGCCGCAAGGTCTTCGCGCTCGGCGGCAGCGTCGAGGCTTCCCGCCGCGCCGGCATCAACGTGGAGCTGGTCCGGATCTCGGTCTTCGCGATCGCCGGCACCTTCGCCGCGATCGGCGGCCTGTTCGTCGCGTCGAAGATCGCCTCCGCCAACCAGGGCGCGGGCACCGGTGAGTTCCTGATGAACGTCATCGCCGCGGCCGTGATCGGCGGCACGTCCCTCTTCGGCGGCCGCGGCCGCACCTGGGACGCGCTGCTCGGTGTGATGGTCATCGTCTCCATCCAGTACGGCCTCGCGCTGGAGGGCATCGCCTCGCCGGTCCAGTACATGATCACCGGTGGCGTGCTGCTGGCGACCGTCGTCATCGACGCGGTCACCCGCAAGACGCAGAAGACGGCCGGCCGCGCCTAGGCGCCACCGCGCCCGCCGCTGCCGTCCCACCGCCCGCCCGGGCTGAGCCCCCGGGCGGGCGGTCCGTCGTCCGCCCGCCGCCCCGCACGCCGGCCGGGACGGCGGGCGGGCCACACCCTCCGACGCAGAAGTCGTAGAACCGGTTCCGGATGGGTAAGGCCGAACGCGTGACGTACGACGCACCGCCCGGACACGTTCCGCCACGGCGGAACATTAGACTCGTCAAGCCCGGCAACAGCTCTACTGCAAGGAGGCACGGGTGCCGCTGCTGACCCGCATCACGGGACCGCGCGATCTGGACCGGCTCAGCCTGGAAGAGCTGGGCCGGCTGGCAGAGGAGATCCGCACCTTCCTCGTCGACGCCGTCTCCAAGACCGGCGGCCACCTCGGCCCCAACCTCGGCGTGGTGGAGCTCACCCTCGCCCTGCACCGCGTCTTCGACTCGCCGAAGGACAAGGTGCTCTGGGACACCGGCCACCAGTCCTACGTGCACAAGCTGCTCACCGGACGCCAGGACTTCTCGAAGCTGAAGATGAAGGGCGGCCTGTCCGGCTACCCCTCGCAGGCGGAGTCCGAGCACGACGTCATCGAGAACAGCCACGCCTCCACCGTCCTCGGCTGGGCCGACGGCATCGCCAAGGCCAACCAGGTCCTGGAGCGCGACGACCACGTCGTCGCCGTCATCGGTGACGGCGCCCTCACCGGCGGCATGGCCTGGGAGGCGCTGAACAACATCGCCGCCGCCAAGGACCGGCCCCTCGTCATCGTCGTCAACGACAACGAGCGCTCCTACGCCCCCACGATCGGCGGCCTCGCCAACCACCTGGCGACCCTGCGCACCACCGACGGCTACGAACGCTTCCTGGCCCGCACCAAGGAGGTCCTGGAGCGCACCCCGGTCGTCGGCCGCCCGCTCTACGACACCCTGCACGGCGCCAAGAAGGGCCTGAAGGACTTCATCGCCCCGCAGGGCATGTTCGAGGACCTCGGCCTCAAGTACGTCGGCCCGATCGACGGCCACGACCTGGAGGCCCTGGAGTCCGCCCTCACCCGCGCCAAGCGCTTCGGCGGCCCGGTCATCGTGCACTGCCTCACCGAGAAGGGCCGCGGCTACCAGCCCGCCCTGGCGGACGAGGCCGACCGCTTCCACGCCGTCGGCAAGATCCACCCCGACACCGGCCTGCCCATCTCCACCTCCGGCGCCGACTGGACCAGCGTCTTCGGCGACGAGATGCTCAAGCTCGGCCGGGAGCGCGAGGACATCGTCGCCATCACCGCGGCCATGCTCCAGCCGGTCGGCCTCGACAAGTTCGCCAAGGCCTTCCCGGACCGCGTCTACGACGTCGGCATCGCCGAGCAGCACGGCGCGGTCTCCGCGGCCGGCCTCGCCCACGGTGGCGTCCACCCGGTCTTCGCCGTGTACGCCACCTTCCTCAACCGCGCTTTCGACCAGGTGCTGATGGACGTGGCCCTGCACAAGTGCGGCGTGACGTTCGTGCTGGACCGCGCCGGCGTCACCGGCACCGACGGCGCCTCCCACAACGGCATGTGGGACATGTCGATCCTCCAGGTCGTCCCCGGCCTACGGCTCGCCGCCCCGCGCGACGCCGACCAGGTCCGCGCCCAGCTGCGCGAGGCCGTCGAGGTGGACGACGCGCCCACCGTGGTCCGCTTCTCCAAGGGCGCCGTCGGCCCCGCCGTACCGGCCGTCGGCCGCGTCGGCGGCATGGACGTGCTGCGCGCCCCGGGCACCGACGACCCGGACGTCCTCCTGGTCTCCGTGGGCGCCCTCGCGCCGATGTGCCTGGAGGTGGCGGACCTGCTGAACAAGCAGGGCATCTCCACCACCGTCGTCGACCCGCGCTGGGTCAAGCCCGTCGACGAGGCCATGGCCCCGCTCGCCGAGCGCCACCGCGTCGTCGTCACCGTCGAGGACAACTCGCGGGTCGGCGGTGTCGGCTCCGCCATCGCCCAGGCCCTGCGTGACGCGGGCGTCGACGTCCCGCTGCGCGACTTCGGCATCCCGCCGCGCTTCCTCGACCATGCCTCGCGCGCCGAGGTCCTCGCCGAGATCGGCCTCACCGCGCCGGACATCGCCCGTCAGGTCACCGGTCTGGTCGCCAAGCTCGACGGCCGGTACGAGCGCACGGGCGCCGACGTGGACTCGGTGGAGGCCGCGCGCGACTGACCTACGCGACCGAGGTACGGCCGGATGGGCAGGTACTCCACTCGTTGCAGTGGTGAAACCTGCCCATCCGTATGAATCCGCTCACGCCGGGGCATACGCAGTACGCCCCCCTCTCGATCATGTCGGGGACGACAAGCGTCGGAGGTACGCGTGAGCAGCAGCAGTCTCTTCAGGACCAAAAAGATCGAGCAGTCCATCCGTGACACGGAGGAACCGGAGCACGCGCTCAAGAAATCCCTGTCCGCCCTGGACCTGACCGTCTTCGGCGTCGGTGTCATCATCGGCACCGGCATCTTCGTGCTGACCGGCACGGTCGCCAAGAACAACGCCGGGCCCGCCGTGGCCCTGGCCTTCGTCGTCGCCGGCGTGGTCTGCGCGCTCGCCGCGCTCTGCTACGCCGAGTTCGCGTCCACCGTGCCGGTGGCCGGTTCGGCGTACACCTTCTCGTACGCCTCGCTCGGCGAACTGCCCGCCTGGATCATCGGCTGGGACCTGGTCCTGGAGTTCGCGCTCGGCACGGCGGTGGTGGCCGTCGGCTGGTCGGGCTACATCCGTTCGCTGATGGACAACGCGGGCTGGCAGATGCCCGAGGCGCTGGCCGGGCGGGACGGGGCCGAGGGCTTCGGCTTCGACATCCTCGCCGCCGTCCTGGTGCTGGTCCTCACCGGCATCCTCGTCCTCGGCATGAAGCTGTCCGCGAGGGTCACCTCGCTCGTCGTCGCCATCAAGGTGACCGTCGTCCTCATCGTGATCATCGCGGGCGCCTTCTTCATCAAGGGCTCCAACTACGACCCGTTCGTCCCGGAGTCGAAGCCGGTGGAGGCGGGCGGGGGACTCGACTCGCCCCTGATCCAGCTGATGTTCGGCTGGGCGCCGGCCAACTTCGGCGTCATGGGCATCTTCACGGCCGCCTCGGTCGTCTTCTTCGCCTTCATCGGCTTCGACATCGTCGCCACGGCCGCCGAGGAGACCAAGAACCCGCAGCGGGACATGCCCCGGGGCATCCTCGGTTCGCTCTTCATCTGCACGGCGCTCTACGTCGCCGTCTCGATCGTCGTCACCGGCATGCAGCACTACAGCGAGCTGTCCATCGACGCCCCGCTCGCCGACGCGTTCAAGTCCACCGGGCACCCCTTCTTCGCGGGTGTGATCAGCTTCGGCGCCGCCGTCGGCCTGACCACCGTCTGCATGATCCTGCTGCTCGGCCAGACCCGGGTGTTCTTCGCGATGAGCCGCGACGGACTGCTGCCGCGCTTCTTCTCCCGCGTCCACCCGAAGTTCCGGACGCCCTACCGGCCGACCATCCTGCTCGGCGTGATCATCGCGATCGTCGCCGGCTTCACCAGCCTGAGCGAGCTGGCGGAACTGGTGAACATCGGCACCCTGTTCGCGTTCGTGGTCGTCGCGATCAGCGTGATCATCCTGCGCCGCACCCGCCCCGACCTGCCCCGCGCCTTCCGTACCCCGCTGGTCCCGCTGCTGCCGATCGTGTCGGTCGCCGCCTCGCTGTGGCTGATGCTGAACCTGCCCGCCGAGACCTGGGTGCGGTTCGGCGTCTGGATGGCGATCGGCGTCGTCGTGTACTTCCTCTACAGCCGCACGCACAGCCGCCTGGCCCGCGGCGAGGAGGCCCCGGCCGGCGGCCCGTCGAAGCCGTCCGGCGACGGCGGAGCCCCATAGGCCCCGAGTCCGCCGTCCCGGCCCCGTGCGCCCCGTTCTGGCGGGGCGCACGGGGCCGGTTCTCTTCGGAGGGCGGGTTCCGTCGCCGCCGAACGTCGCGCACCCCCCTCGGCGGCGCGCCTCTTCCGGCTGCGTGGGGCGGTGGTGGGCCGCCCGGGCGCCGTCACACCGGCCGGACCGTCCGCGGCCCCGCCACCTGGGCGCCCAGCTCCGTCACCCGGCGGCGCAGCTCGCGGTCGGCCGTCACCACCAGGACGGCACGGGCACCGGCGGCCCCCGCGACCAGCGCGACCATGTGGTCGTCCCCGCTGCCGGGTGCCGACTCCACCCGTACGCCGGGCACGGAATCCACTCCCCGGGCCGCGCCCTCGACGACGAGGACGACCTCCACCGGCCCCTCCAGCCCCGGCACCCCGCCCGCCGCCAGCCGGTCCCGCAGCCGCTCAGCGGCCCCCCGCCGGTCCCGCCACCAGCCGTCGGGGACCGACCCGACGACGTTCGCCGCGTCGACGATCACCAGGAGGGGGCCACGGTCGCTCATGAGGCCAGGGTCGCACGCGCGGACCCACCCGGCCGGAGCGGGCCCGGACGAGGCCGCATAAAATGATCAGGTGAACGGCGAGTGGCTCATACGCGGCCGGGACGGCCGACTCAGCGTCTACCAGATGTCCCACGATGCCGCCCTGTGCCGTGCGGAGCAGGTACCGGGCGGTTCCTGGGGCGCCCCGCGCAGGATCGGCGGGGACCAGCGGCTGCACCCGGGGCTGACGGTCGGCCAGGGGGCCGATGCCTACGCGCACCTGGTCGCCTGGCGGCCCACGGCGTCCGGCGAGTCGGGTCTCGTGCACTGCACGCACTTCCGGCCGCTGCTGGCCGCCCTGGACTGGGAACCCGTCGGCCACCCGAACGGCACGGGGGACCGGACCGGTCCGCCAGCCGTCGCGGTCGACGGCACGGGCCGTGCCCACGTCTTCGTGCGCAACGGCGGCGGCGGGCTCAGCATGCGGGCCCAGAAGCAGAAGGGCGGCTGGGGCCCGTGGCGCGACCTGAAGAGCGCGCAGCTCCAGGACGCGCCCGTCGCGGTGGCGGGCAGGGCCGGACGCATCGAGGCCTACGCGTACCGCCCCGGAAGGCTCGTCCACTGGCTCCAGGAGGAGCAGGCCACCGAGTTCCGGATGGGGGACTCGGTGCAGACCGAGGTCCGCCCGGGTACCCTGCGCGCCCTGGCGACCTCCGACGAGAACACCACCCTGTTCTTCACCGACGCCTCCGGCACCCTGTGCGCCTGGCGGCCCGGTGCCGAGCCGGTGCCCCTGGTCACCGCGGCGGGGCCCGGACCGGTCGCGGCCGTCCGCTGCGAACTCGACGGCCACGACTGCACACTGCTGGCACAGCACTCGTCCTCCGGCCGGATCGCCTTCGCGGCCTACCCCAGCGAACAGGAGTCGGCCGGCGCCTGGTGGACCGAGTCGGGCCCGGTGCTGCCGGCCGACGCGACGGTTTCCCTCGCCCTGGACACCGACGCCCGTGTGGTCGCGGCGACCCTGTCGCCGTCCACCGGGCAGCTGCTGCTGGCGAGGCGGAAGGACGAGTCGGGGCTGGCGCTCGGGGCGTGGGAAGCGGTGTGACGACCGGGCCGGCGTCGGCCGGCACCACGAGTGACAGAACGCCCGATGGGCCGTACCGGACGAATCCGGTACGGCCCATCGGTCTGTCGGAGACCGGAGCTACGCGGGAACCGAAGCCACGCCGGCTTCCAGGAACCGCTTCCCGTTCACCCGCTCGGAGACGCCCTCGCGGTCCAGGTACGGCGTGATGCCGCCCAGGTGGAAGGGCCAGCCGGCGCCGGTGATCAGGCAGAGGTCGATGTCCTGGGCCTCGGCGACGACGCCCTCGTCGAGCATCAGGCCGATCTCCTGGGCCACCGCGTCCAGCACCCGGGCCCGCACCTGCTCCTCCGTCAGGACGGTGTCGCCCTGCTTGAGGAGCGCGGCGACCTCCGGGTCCAGCTCGGGCTTGCCGCTGTCGTAGACGTAGAAGCCGCGCTTGCCCGCCTCGACGACCGCCTTGAGGTTCGGGGAGACCGTGAAGCGCTCCGGGAAGGCCCGGTTCAGGGTCTCGGAAACGTGCAGGCCGATCGCCGGGCCGACCAGCTCCAGCAGGACCAGCGGGGACATCGGCAGGCCGAGCGGCTCGACCGCCTTCTCCGCCACGTCCACCGGCGTGCCCTCGTCGATGACGTTCTGGATCTCGCCCATGAAACGGGTCAGGATGCGGTTCACGACGAACGCCGGGGCGTCCTTGACGAGGACCGCCGTCTTCTTCAGCTTCTTGGCGACGCCGAACGCCGTGGCCAGCGAGGCGTCGTCGGTCTGCTCGCCGCGGACGATCTCCAGCAGCGGCAGGACCGCGACCGGGTTGAAGAAGTGGAAGCCGACGACCCGCTCGGGGTGCTTCAGCTTCGACGCCATCTCGGAGACGGAGAGGGACGAGGTGTTCGTCGCGAGGATCGCGTGGGCCGGGGCGACCGCCTCGACCTCCGCGAAGACCTTCTGCTTGACGCCCATCTCCTCGAAGACCGCTTCGATGACGAAGTCGGCGTCCGCGAAGCCCTCGGCCTTGTCCAGGACGCCGGTCACCAGGGCCTTGAGGCGGTTGGCCTTGTCCTGGTTGATCCGGCCCTTGCCGAGCAGCTTGTCGATCTCCGCGTGGACGTAGCCCACGCCCTTGTCGACGCGCTCCTGGTCGATGTCGGTCAGCACGACCGGCACCTCCAGGCGGCGCAGGAAGAGCAGCGCGAGCTGGGAGGCCATCAGGCCGGCGCCGACGACGCCCACCTTGGTGACCGGGCGGGCCAGTGACTTGTCCGGGGCGCCCGCGGGACGCTTGCCGCGCTTCTGCACCAGGTTGAAGGCGTAGATGCCGGAGCGCAGTTCGCCGCCCATGATCAGGTCGGCGAGGGCCTGGTCCTCGGCGTCGTAGCCCTGCTGGAGGTCGCCGTTCTTGGCGGCGGCGATGATGTCGAGGGCGCGGTAGGCGGCCGGGGCGGCGCCGTGCACCTTGGAGTCGGCGACGAAGCGGCCCTTGGCGACGGCCTGGTCCCAGGCCTCGCCGCGGTCGATCGCCGGACGCTCGACCGCGACCTCGCCCTTGAGGACGGACGCGGTCCAGATCAGCGACTGCTCCAGGAAGTCCGCGCCCTCGAAGATCGCGTCCGCGATGCCGAGTTCGTAGACCTGCTCGCCCTTGAGCTGCTTGTTCTGGTTCAGGCTGTTCTCGATGATCACCGAGACGGCCTTGTCGGCGCCGATGAGGTTCGGCAGCAGGGTGCAGCCGCCCCAGCCGGGGACCAGGCCGAGGAAGACCTCGGGGAGGGAGAAGGCGGGGAGGGCCGCCGACACCGTGCGGTACGAGCAGTGCAGGCCGATCTCCACGCCACCGCCCATCGCGGCACCGTTGTAGTACGCGAAGGTCGGCACGGCCAGCTTCGCCAGCCGCTTGAAGACGTCGTGGCCGCCCTTGCCGATGGCCAGCGCGTCCTCGTGCCGCTTCAGCAGCTCGACGCCCTTGAGGTCGGCGCCGACCGCGAAGATGAACGGCTTGCCGGTGACGCCGACGCCGACGATGTCGCCGTCCGCGGCCTCCTTCTCGACCTGGTCGATCGCGGCGTCGATGTTCGCCAGCGACTGGGGGCCCAGCGTGGTCGGCTTGGTGTGGTCGTGGCCGTTGTCCAGGGTGATCAGGGCGAAGCGCCCGGCGCCCAGGGGGAGGTCGAAGTGGCGCACGTGGGCGCTGGTGACGACCTCGCCGGGGAACAGCTCGGCCGCACCCTTCAGCAGCTCTGCGGTGGTGCTCACTTGTCCCCCTCGAAGTGCGGGTTCTCCCAGATGACCGTCGCGCCCATGCCGAAGCCGACGCACATGGTGGTCAGGCCGTAGCGGACGTGCGGCTGCTCCTCGAACTGGCGGGCCAGCTGCGTCATCAGACGGACGCCGGAGGAGGCCAGCGGGTGGCCGAAGGCGATGGCGCCGCCGTACTGGTTGACGCGCGCGTCGTCGTCGGCGATGCCGTAGTGCTCCAGGAAGGCGAGGACCTGGACGGCGAAGGCCTCGTTGATCTCGAAGAGGCCGATGTCGGAGATGGACAGCCCGGCCTGCGCCAGGGCCTTCTCCGTGGCCGGGATCGGGCCGTAGCCCATGACCTCCGGCTCCACGCCCGCGAAGGCGTAGGAGACCAGGCGCATCTTCACCGGGAGGTTGTTCTCCCGGGCGAAGTCCTCGCTCGCGATGAGGGAGGCGGTGGCGCCGTCGTTCAGGCCGGCCGCGTTGCCCGCGGTGACCCGGCCGTGCACGCGGAACGGCGTCTTGAGGCCCGCCAGGTTCTCCAGCGTGGTGCCCGGACGCATCGGCTCGTCGGCGGTGACCAGGCCCCAGCCCGTCTCGCCGCCCTCGGGGTTCGTACGGCGCACGGAGACCGGCACCAGGTCGGCCTGGATCTGGCCGTTGGCGTACGCCTTGGCGGCCTTTTCCTGCGAGCGCACCGCGTACTCGTCGGCGCGCCGCTTGGTGATGCTCGGGTAGCGGTCGTGCAGGTTCTCCGCGGTCATGCCCATGAACAGGGCGGACTCGTCGACCAGCTTCTCGCTGACGAACCGCGGGTTCGGGTCGACGCCCTCGCCCATCGGGTGGCGGCCCATGTGCTCGACACCGCCCGCGATCGCGACGTCGTACGCGCCGAAGGCGACCGAGCCGGCCACCGAGGTGACGGCGGTCAGGGCGCCCGCGCACATGCGGTCGATGGAGTAGCCCGGGACCGAGGTGGGCAGGCCCGCCAGGATGCCGGCGGTGCGGCCGATGGTCAGGCCCTGGTCGCCGATCTGCGTGGTCGCGGCGACGGCGACCTCGTCGATCTTCTTGGGGTCGAGACCGGGATTGCGGCGCAGCAGCTCCCGGATCGCCTTCACGACCAGGTCGTCGGCGCGGGTCTCGTGGTAGATGCCCTTCGGGCCCGCCTTGCCGAACGGGGTGCGGACGCCGTCTACGAAGACGACGTCCCTGACGGTACGAGGCACGATGGCTCTCCTCCAGGGTGCGGGATGGCACTGCTGCGGCACGCATGCACTGAGCGCGCGCTCAGCCCCATGCTACTTGTGGGTAACGTAGCTGCCCAGTCCCCCCGGCGCGAGCGGCGAACGTCACACCGCCGGATTCCGCCGCCCTCCTACGACACGCCCTTGGCCAACGCCGTCACCAGCACCGGCGTCACCTGCTCCACCTGCCAGGGACGGGCCCCGTGCCCGGCGAGGGCCGTGCCCACCGACTCCTCGTCGAGGCTGGCCGGCGGCTCCCAGCACACCCGGCGCACCGTGTCCGGGGTGATCAGGTTCTCCTGCGGCATGTTCAGCCGTTCGGCCAGTGCCGTCACCGCCGCGCGCGCCGCGGTGAGCCGGGCGGCGGCGGCCGGGTCCTTGTCGGCCCACGCCCGCGGCGGCGGGGGACCGGTCACCGGCTGGCCGGGCTGCGGCAGCTGCGACTCGGACAGGCCCCGGGCCCGGTCGACCGCCACCTGCCACTGCTCCAGCTGCCGGCGGTTGACCCGCCCGAACCCGTTCAGCGCGGCCAGCGCGTGCGCGTTGGGCGGCAGCGCGAGCGCGGCCTCGACGATGGCGGCGTCCCCGAGCACCTTGCCCGGCGAGACGTCCCGGCGCTGCGCGATCCGGTCCCGGGTCTGCCACAGCTCCCGCACGACGGCGAGCTGCCGGCGGCGGCGCACCTTGTGCATGCCGGACGTGCGGCGCCACGGGTCCTTGCGGGGCTCGGGCGGCGGGGCGGAGGCGATCGCGTCGAACTCCTGCCGGGCCCAGTCCAGCTTGCCCTGCCGGTCCAGCTCCTTCTCCAGCGCGTCGCGCAGGTCGACGAGGAGCTCGACGTCGAGCGCGGCGTAGCGCAGCCAGGGCTCGGGCAGCGGGCGGGTGGACCAGTCGACGGCCGAGTGGCCCTTCTCCAGGACGAAGCCCAGTACGTTCTCCACCATCGCGCCGAGACCGACCCGCGGGAAGCCGGCCAGCCGTCCCGCGAGCTCGGTGTCGAAGATGCGGGTGGGGACCATCCCTATGTCGCGCAGGCACGGCAGGTCCTGGGTGGCCGCGTGCAGCACCCACTCGGTGTCGGCGATCGCCGCGCCGAGCCCTGACAGGTCGGGGCAGGCCACCGGGTCGATCAGCGCGGTGCCGGCGCCCTCGCGGCGCAGCTGTACCAGATATGCCCGCTGCCCGTAGCGGTAGCCGGAGGCGCGTTCGGCGTCGACGGCGACCGGGCCGTGCCCGGCGGCGAAGGCGGCGGTCACCTCGGCGAGGGCGGCCGCGTCGGCGATCACCGGCGGAATGCCCTCGCGTGGTTCCAGCAAGGGTGTCGGCGCCTGGCTCGCAGAAGATCCGGCGTCGTCCGGAGGGGCGCCTCCGGTGGTTCGCAGTGAACGGTCTGCTGCGGTTTCGTGGGCGTCGGTCACCTGTCAAGGGTATCCGTGGATCGACCGCGCCCGCCGACGGAACGTTCCGTCGGCGGGCGCCGGGGGGTCGTAAACCAGTCAGGGCGGTGAAAGATCGGCTTCCATCGGCTTCGGGGGGACGGTGGCGGCGGTCATGGCGTGCGGTGAGCGGAGGGGGGCGGAGGGGGAGCGGTCAGTGGATGATCCCGGTCCGCAGGGCCACGGCGACCATCCCGGCACGGTCGCCCGTGCCGAGCTTGCGGGCGATGCGGGCCAGGTGGCTCTTGACGGTCAGGGCGGACAGGCCCATCGAAACGCCGATCGCCTTGTTCGACTGGCCCTCCGCGACCAGCCGCAGCACCTCCACCTCGCGGCCGGAGAGCTCGCGGTAGCCGCCCGGGTGGCTCGGGGCGCCCGGGGGGCGGCGGTGCAGGCGGGCGGCGGCGGCGCCGATGGGTGCGGCGCCCGGCCGGGTGGGGAGCCCGACGTTGGTGCGGGTGCCGGTGACGACGTAGCCCTTGACGCCGCCGGCCAGGGCGTTGCGCACGGCGCCGATGTCGTCGGCGGCGGACAGGGCGAGGCCGTTGGGCCAGCCCGCGGCGCGGGTCTCCGACAGCAGGGTCAGGCCGGAGCCGTCGGGGAGGTGGACGTCGGCGACGCAGATGTCGCGGGGGTTGCCGATGCGGGGACGAGCCTCCGCGACGGACGAGGCCTCGATGACATCGCGCACACCGAGCGCCCACAGGTGGCGGGTGACGGTGGATCGGACGCGCGGGTCGGCCACGACCACCATGGCGGTCGGCTTGTTCGGGCGGTAGGCGACCAGGCTTGCAGGCTGCTCGAGGAGAACGGACACCAGGCCTCCTGGGGTGCGGGACGGGGCCGGCTCGTGGGGGACGAAGCCGGGACGAACCGTGCTTTCAAGGTCACAGTCGTCTTCGGCACCGAACGCGTCCGCCTTTAGAGAATGATCACGATCTGGTGAGTAACAATCCGAGCAATTCGGACACGCGGTCGATCATTCGAAGACCGAACGGTTTCGCACTTTGTCGATACGGGGCCGAAAGTTGTCGTGTCGACAAAGTGACGGAACGTTTCGCGGGCCGGAGTGGGCCCCGGTACGGAGGACGTGGCGGAACGGGCGGTGCTAGCGCGACTGCGGGCCGCGGCGCTGTGGCAGCGTCACGATCGACGCGTCGCCCGGCGCGGCCGGCGGCAGACCCGCGACCTGCGCCAGCAGATCGCACCACGAGGCCAGGTGCGCGGCGGTGTCCGGGACGCCGCCCAGCCCTTCGCGCGGCGTCCAGGACGCCCGGATCTCGATCTGCGAGGCGGACGGCCGTGCGGAGAGCCCGCCGAAGTAGTGGGAGCTCGCCCGCGTGACCGTGCCACTGGGCTCGCCGTAGGTCAGCCCGCGGGCCTGGAGCGCGCCGGTGAGCCAGGACCAGCAGACGTCGGGCAGCAGCGGGTCGGCGGCCATCTCCTGCTCCAGCTCGGCCCGCACCAGCGTCACCAGCCGGAAGGTGCCGTGCCAGGCGTCGTGCCCGGCCGGATCGTGCAGCAGCACCAGCCGTCCGTCCGCCAGGTCCTCGTCACCGTCGACGACCGCCGCCTCCAGGGCGTACGCGTACGGGGCGAGCCGCTTCGGCGGGGGTACCGCCTCCACCTCGATCTGCGGCCGCAGCCGCGCGGCCCTGAGCGCTTCGACGGCGGCCGCGAAGGGCGGCGGAGCCGTACTCCCCGTACGCCGGGAATCCTCCTCGGTACCCTTCGTCTCGTCCATTCCGCCAGCGCCGTCCGACAGTCGTCCCTGAGCCGCAGCCATGCGGGGAAGGTTAAGCGGAACAGCGCCCCGGCGCAGGGAGGGACACCCGCGTGCGGGCGCGATGTCCGGATCACGCTGTTCCGCGCGGGCGCCCCCGCGCGGCTCGCGCGCGGTCGCACCCGTGGTCGGGCGCTGCCCGAGGGGCATGCGAGACTTGCCGGTGTGAGTGCCGAACAGAGCCCCGCGGGCAAGCAGCCGACCGCCACGTACGACTCCGCGTTCCTCAAGGCGTGCAGGCGTGAGCCGGTGCCGCACACCCCCGTGTGGTTCATGCGGCAGGCCGGGCGCTCGCTGCCGGAGTACCGCAAGGTGCGCGAGGGCATCCCGATGCTCGAGTCCTGCATGCGGCCGGAACTGGTCGCCGAGATCACCCTCCAGCCGGTGCGCCGGCACGGCGTGGACGCGGCGATCTACTTCAGCGACATCGTGGTCCCGCTCAAGGCCATCGGCATCGACCTCGACATCAAGCCGGGCGTCGGCCCAGTCGTCGAGAAGCCGATCCGCACCCGCGCCGACCTGGCCCGGCTGCGCGACCTCACCCCCGAGGACGTCTCCTACGTCACCGAGGCCTTCGGCCTGCTCACCCGAGAACTCGGCGCCACCCCGCTGATCGGCTTCGCGGGCGCCCCCTTCACCCTCGCCAGCTACCTCGTCGAGGGCGGTCCGTCCCGCAATCACGAGCACACCAAGGCGCTCATGTACGGCGACCCGCAGCTGTGGGCCGACCTCCTGGACCGCCTGGCCGACATCACGGCCGCCTTCCTCAAGGTGCAGATCGAGGCGGGCGCGAGCGCGGTCCAGCTCTTCGACTCCTGGGTCGGCGCCCTGGCACCCGCGGACTACCGCCGCTTCGTGCAGCCGGCCTCCCGCAAGGTCTTCGATGCCGTCGCCGGGTACGGCGTGCCGCGCGTCCACTTCGGCGTCGGCACCGGCGAACTCCTGCGCGACATGGGCGAGGCCGGCGCGGACGTCGTCGGCGTCGACTGGCGGGTCCCGCTGGACGAGGCCGCCCGCCGCGTCGGCCCCGGCAAGGCGCTCCAGGGCAACCTGGACCCCGCCCTCCTCTTCTCCACCCCGCAGGCGGTCGAGAGCAGGGCCCGCGAGATCCTGGACGCGGCGGCGGGCCTGGAGGGCCACGTCTTCAACCTCGGCCACGGCGTCCTGCCCGACACGGACCCGGACGCGCTGAGCCGGCTCGTGGAGTACGTGCACACCCAGACCGCGCGCTGAGGGCCGTAGCCGCGCGGGCACCGGACCAGCGCCGCGGCGACGCGCTCCGAGCGGCCCGTCGGGCACCCGGGGACCGCTCAGCACGGCGCCCAGACCGCGCACGCGGTCGCGACGACCGCCTCCGGCGGCCACCGGCCGGGGGCACGGGATCCGACGCCGCGCGGCCTGCCCGGCGCCCGCGCGACGGTCGCGGGAACACGGGACTCGGACAGCCGCCAAAGCCCCGGCCGGCGAGTCGATGACGCGGGCGGCGTTCTGTGACCCGGGTGGGTGGTACGCCGAGGCGTCCTGGACCGGCCGCACGGGTGCGGCGCGGTCTCCCGGCCGTCCGTTCCTGTCCCGCGCCCGCCTGATGCCCGTGCCCGGCAGGACCACTCCGGCCGGCACCGAGCGTCGCCGGGTCCGGCGGAACCGTCACGGGCTGCCGGCCGCCGCCCTCACTGCCGCCGTCCCTCCCCGCCCCGGTTCACGGCGCGGCCGCACCCGTCAGGACCTCCGCCGCGGCCACCCCGGAAGCGGCGCTCGCGCCGTGGGTGAAGATCCGGGCCGTTCCGCTGCCGTAGGTGCCCGGCAGGCCCATCTCCACCACGATGGCGTCCGGCCGGGCGGCGGTGAGGCCGGTGACCGCGCGGTCCATCCAGGCGTGCCGGGCCGCGTCCCGGGCGACGATCACCAGGGGTCGCCCCGCGGCCGGTTCGAGGGCGCAGCTCTCCAGGGCGACCGTCCCCTCCTCCAGCTCCCGGCCGCCCACCCGCACGGAGGTCGTGCCCGGCAGCCGCTCCCGCAGCGGACCGGCGACGCCCCACGGGGTCTGGCTGCCGATGGCCAGGTTGGTGAGCGGCGCCAGTTCCACGACGTGCGGCGCGGCGGTCAGCGGCAGGGCGTCCCGTGCGGCCCCGGTGAGCCGGACGGCACGGCGTGCGGCGACCTGGCCGACGGGGTCCGCGGCCACCGGTCCGGCATCGGCGGAGCCGGCCGCCCTCAGCCCCGCCGACCAGTCGGCGAACTCCCGGACCCGGCCCGCCGCCTCGGCCAGCCGCTCCTCCGGCAGCTCACCGGTGCCCACCGCGGTGACCAGCGCCTTGACCAGGAGGTCGACGGTGGCCTCCTCGGCGCTCTCGCCGCCCACGCACACGGCGTCCACCCCGGCGCCGACGGCCTTCGCCGCGGCCCCGTCGATCCCGTACCGGGCGGTGACGGCGCCCATCTCGATGGCGTCGCTCACGATCAGGCCGTCGAAGCCCAGTTCGTCACGGAGCAGGCCCTCGAGGACGCGCCGGCTGAGCGTGGCGGGCAGGTCGGGGTCGTAGGCGGGCACGAGCAGGTGGCCGCTCATGACGGCACGGACGCCGGCGGCCACGGCGGCGCGGAACGGAGGCAGGGCCTGGGCCTCGATCGCCTCCCGGGAGGCACCGTAGGCCGGCAGGTCGTGGTGGGAGTCGACGGCCACGTCGCCGTGGCCGGGGAAGTGCTTGGCGCAGGCGGCGACCCCGGAGGACTGCAGCCCCGTGATCCACGCGGTCGTGTGCCGTGACACCACCTCCGGATCGGCGCCGAAGGAGCGTACGCCGATGATCGGGTTGTCGGGATTGGAGTTGACGTCCGTGCTCGGCGCGTAGTCGAGGCTTACCCCGGCGGCGTGCAGCTGACGGCCCAGGTCGGCGGCGACGGCCTCGGTCAATTCCGTGTCGTCGACGGTGCCGAGGGCGAGGTTGCCGGGCCGGGACGACCCGGTGGCGGACTCGATGCGGGTGACGTCCCCGGCCTCCTCGTCGATGGCCACGATCAGCGCGGGGTTCTCCGCGCGCAGCCGCGCGGTCAGCCGCGCGACCTGTTCGGTGGAGACGATGTTGCGGGAGAAGAGCACGACGGAGGCCAGTCCGTCGGAGATGTCGCGCAGGATCCAGTCGGGCGGCTCGGTGCCCACGAATCCCGGCTGGAGGACGGAGAGCGCGAGCCGACGCAACTCGCTGCTGGGCCTGCTGGAGGACATCGACCGCGCCTTTCGGTTCGGAGGTTTGGTATAGACCAAACCGTTGCGTGCCCAGGTTAACCAGACGTGTCAAGAGGGGACTTGTCGATGCTCCCGCGTCAACTGGGCGCCCCGCGGCGGCTGTTGACAGTGGCGCTTGGTCTAGTCCATTGTGAGGCGCAAGTTCGGCGAGGGACGCATGCGGCACGAGCGTCCTCCCGTCGGCGCTCTGCCACGGCCGGCCGTCAAGGCCGTTCCCGCGGCGGCGACTTCCGTGACGACCACCCCGGACGAGACGACCATCCGGACGGGGGCGCGGACCGGGGCCTCCGACCAGGGGGTCCTCGTCCCTCCGAGCCGCCCTCGTCGCCCCGCCCCGCTCCGCACCGGACGCGAGCGGGCCCCGCTGCCCACCGACCTCATGCGCGACGGCCCGACCACCGTCGCGCGCTCCGCCGACGTCCCAACGAGGCGACGGCGAGGATCTGGAGCACCCCATGGCGACGCCCGATTCCTTCCTCCACCGAGCCCCGTCGGCCATCCCCTACTTCAGCGCGGACGCCGACACCTACCTGGCCCGCACCCAGTTGCGCGACCTCGACAAGACACGCCCCCTGCGGGTGCTGTCCGAGGAGGACTTCGCCCACTGGCAGACCTACGGCTACGTCGTGGTGAAGGAGGCGATACCCGCCGACTCCGCGCACCGGCTCCTCGACTTCGCCTGGGAGTTCCAGGGTCTCGACCCCGGCCGCTCCGACACCTGGTACCAGGACCGCGAGTACCGCTCCGACCTCGACCGGGAGCTGCACATCTACGGTTTCGTCGAGGCGTACCACCACCAGCTCATCTGGGACAGCCGGCAGACGCGACGGGTCTACGACGCCTTCGTCGACGTGTGGGACTGCGAGGAGCTCTGGGTCACCCTGGACCGCCTCAACCTCAACCCGCCCAACACCGGCAACCGCGACCGCGCCCTCATCGACAAGCCGGACCGCGGCTTCGACATCGAGCTGCACTGGGACGTGGACACCTCCCTCGGCGTCCTGCCCCAGCGGGTGCAGGGCATCATCGCGCTCAACGACACCAAGCCGGACCACGGCGGTTTCCAGTGCTGTCCCGAACTCTTCCGCCGCTTCGACCGCTGGAAGGCGCTCCAGCCCGACGACCGAGACCCGATCCGTCCCGCGATCGACCGCGCGGACATGCCCGTCGTACGGCCCGACCTGGAGGCCGGCGACCTGCTCATCTGGAACGGCCTGCTGGCCCACGGCGTCGCGCCCAACGTCTCCGGCGACGGCGTGCGCGCGGTCCAGTACCTGTCGATGATGCCCGCGCTGGAGACCCACCGGACCCTGCGCGACTCCCGCGTCCACTCCTGGCGCACCCTCGCCACCCCCGAGTGGAACGCCACGCTTCTCGGAGACGCCCGCCGCCCCGAGTCCGAGCGCTACGGCCCGGCCGGGCTGAACGACCTGGGCGCCAGGCTGCTGGGCCTCGAGTCCTGGCACGGGGACGACACCACCGGGGAAGCCGCATGCGCAGTATCTGCCTGACCCTGCCGACCAACCGGCACTGCCCGGACACCATCGCGGCCCTCGGCGCCGAAGCGGTCCACGCAGTCGACCACTTCGACATCGATGTCCAGGTACTGGTCCTGGACTCCTGCCCGCCCCCGGTGCGCGCCGAACACGCCGAGGCCGTACGGCGCCTGCCCGCGCACCCCCGGATCACGGCGCACCACCTCGACGAGTCCGCTCAGCGCGACTTCCTGCGCCGGGTCACCGCCCGGTCCGGCGCCGCCAAACCCGACCTGCTCCTCGACCTGCTGCTCCCGGACGGCGTCTCCTACGGCGCCTGCACCGACCGGGCCTTCCTGATCGCGGCGGCGCTCGGCTGCGACTCCGTCCACCGCAGGGACTCCGACAGCCGCTACCAGAGCCTGCACGGCCGTACGGTCTTCCCCGTCCACCACGAACTGCTCTCACTCGGCCGACGCGCCGCCGACGCCGTACCGCACGTCACGGAGGCCACCCTGCCGGACCCGCTCCTGGACCGGCGGGTGGCCATGGTCGGCGGCTCCTTCGTGGGCGAACTCTCCGTCGACGTCGCGCGGATGCGTGCCGCCGACCCGGAGGTCTACCACGACGTCGTCGCCCTCTGGGCGCCCGGACACTGGTCCGCCGAGCGGAAACGGGAACTGGTCGAGGAGTCCTTCCGGGGCGCGGGCACCGAACCGTTCACGGGCGACCACTCGCTGCTCGCGCTCGTCGACCCCATGCGGGTGGACATGTGCAACATCGCCTTCCACTCCGGCACCGTCACCGAGCGGGTGCCGCTGCCGCCCGCCAGGGACACCATCGGCAGCGACTACTTCCTCATCCACCTGGTGCACGACGCCCGGCTGCCCGGCGTGCTGCACAACCGGCACATCGTCAACTACCACACCGGCGAGCGCAGAACCGGGCCCGGTTTCCTCGCCTACCAGACGCGCTTCGCCAAGTTCCTCCTGTCGATGCTCCACTTCCACCACGTCTACGACCGGATGGCCGAGGCCGGCGACACCCTGCTGGACGAGCACGGCCGGCCCCGCCCCGCGGCCGTCGCCGCCCTGGCCCGCGAGAGCACGGAACTGGACCCCGCCGAGAACGTCCGCCGCCTCGACACCCTGGACACCGCCTACCGGCGCCTCGGCGGCCGGTACGCCGAGTTCGCCGGTCTGCTGGCCGGCCGGCGCGAGCGCCTCCTCGACGAGGCGCGCGGCGACATGGCGGACTTCGCGCTGCTGACGGAGGCCTGGGAAGAGCTGGTGGCCGCCGCCAAGGCCACGCCCGTCCCGTCCTCGGCCGGGCAACCGGGGCGTGCGCGGTGACGGCCGCCGTCCTCAGCGAGTCCCTGGCCGCGGCCCTCGCCGCCGCCCCCGGGGACCGGATCGTCTACGACCTGACGGGCATCGAGCGGCGCTACGACGCCCTGCGCCGCGAACTGCCGGACGTCCGGGTGCGGTTCGCGATGAAGGCCTGCCCGCTCGACGAGGTCCTCGGCCTCCTGGCGCGCAAGGACGCGGGCGTCGACGCGGCGAGCCCCGGTGAGGTGGCGCAGGCGCTGCGGGCCGGGGTGCCGGCCGGACGGACGCACTACGGCAACACCGTCAAGTCCGACCGGAACATCGCCGAGGCGTACCGGCTCGGCATCCGCACCTTCGCGACCGACAGCCTCCAGGACGTGGCCGCCCTCGCCGTCCACGCCCCCGGCGCCCGCGTCTTCTGCCGGGTGGCGACCGGCGGAGCGGGCGCCGTGTGGGGCCTGAGCCACAAGTTCGGCTGCCCGTCCGGCGACGCCGTGCGGATCATGGAACGGGCCCGGGACCTCGGACTGGTCCCGGCCGGACTGTCCGTGCACGTCGGCTCCCAGCAGATGACGGGCGAGGCGTGGCACACGGCCCTGGAGGACCTGGGCGCCGTCCTGCACGCCCTGGACCTGCGGGGCATCCGCGTCGACCACGTCAACCTCGGCGGCGGCCTGCCCGCGCTCGGCTACCGGGACCGGCACGGCACCCCGCTCGAACCGCCGCTGGACAAGATCTTCGCGGTGATCCGGGAGGGCATGGACGAACTGCGCCGCGTCCACGGCGGACCCCTGGACTTCGTCATCGAGCCCGGACGGCACCTGGTCGCCGACCACGGTGCGATCCGCGCGCACGTCGCCCGCCTCGCCGAACGCCGCGGGGCGGACGGCGAGCGCCGGCACTGGCTCTATCTGAGCTGCGGCAAGTTCAACGGCCTCTACGAGATGGACGCGCTGCAGTACCCGCTGGTCTTCCCGGGCCACACGACAGGACCGTACGTCCCCGCCGTCGTCGCCGGACCCACCTGCGACAGCGACGACGCCTACGCCCACGAGGCCGGACTGGTCCCGGTACCGAGAGCGCTGGCCTCGGGCGACCCGGTCTGGGTGCTGTCCAGCGGCGCGTACGCGACCAGCTACACGACCCTCGGCTTCAACGGCTTCGCCCCGCTTCCCCACGCCTGGGCGGGCCGGCCGGACGGGGCCGGCGCCGATGGCTGACACCGTGCGCGTACGCCGCATGGCCGCCGGCGACTGGGACACCGTCGTCTCGCTGGAGCGGGACGCCTACACGGGACGGGGCCTCTCCGAGGGCCGGGCGGTGCTCCAGTCCCGGGCGGCGGCGTCGCCGGACACCTGCTTCGTCCTGGACGTCGGTGCCCGCACGGCCGGCTACCTGCTGGCCCTGCCCTACCCCTTCCGCCGCTACCCGGAGCTGGAACGGGCCGAGGGCACGGCGACCGCGCCCGGCCCCGGCAACCTCCACCTGCACGACATCGTCGTGGCGCCGGACCTGCGCCGCCGGGGCCTGGCCCGGCACCTCCTGCGGCACCTGACCGGCACCGCCCGGACGCGCGGGGACGAACGGATCTCCCTGGTCGCCGTCGGCGGCACCCGGCCCTTCTGGGCGGCACGCGGCTTCGTGCCGCACCCGGGGGTCGTGCCCGAAGGCGCCTACGGCGCGGACGCCGTCTACATGTCCCGACCGGTCCCGGCGGCCACCCCCCTCCCCCCGTCCCTGCGCGAAGTGAGCTGATGCGCGTGTCCCGCCTCCGCGACTCCCGTACCCACGATCCGTTCCTGCGCGGCCAACTGGCCATCGCCGCGCTGTTCCTGTCCCTCGGCTTCCAGTACGCGACCTGGGCCGCGCGGATCCCGGCCCTCAAGTCCGAACTGGAGCTGACCGCCGCCGAAGTGGGCGTCCTCCTGATGGCCGCCGGGGTCGGCGCGGCGGTGTCCTTCCCCCTCGTCGCCTGGCTGATGCGACGCCTCGGCTCCCGGCGGCTCGCCCTCCTGTCCCAGCTCGGCCTGGCCCTCCTGCTGCCCGCGCTGGCCGCCGCCCCGGACTACCCGGTGGCCCTGCTGGTGCTGTGCGCCGACGGAGTCCTGGTGGGCTGTCTCAACGTGGCCATGAACGCGCAGGGCGCGGCCCTGGAGGCACGGCACGAGCGCAACACCATGGCGAAACTGCACGCGACGTTCAGCGCCGGGTCGCTGCTCGCGGCCCTGGTCGCCTCGGGCATGACCGCCGTCACCGGGTCGGTCGCCGCGCACTTCGGCGTGGCCGCCGCCCTTCTCGTCGTCCTGGGCGCGTCCGCGCGCACGGGACTGCTCGACGACGACGCACCGGCCGCCCCGAAGCCGGCGCGCCGGAGCGGCCGCTGGACCCTCCCGTCCCGCCCGACCCTGTGGATGTGCTGCGCCATGGTCTTCGGCACGGTCGCCGAGGGCGCCATGAACGACTGGTCCGCCCTCTACCTGAAGGACGTCGCCCGGGCGTCCGCGGAACTCACCCCCCTCGGCATCGCGGTCGTGTCGGGGATGATGGTCGTCGCCCGCCTCTTCGCCGACGGCTGGCGGGGCCGCTGGGGCGACGGACGGGTCGTCCTGGTGGGCAGCGCGGTGGCCGGCACCGGTCTCGCCGTCGCCCTGGTCAGCGGGGGCGTCGCCCCGGCCCTGGCCGGCTTCGCCTGCATGGGCCTGGGCATCGCGGCTGTGACCCCGTGCGTCTACGCGGCCGCCGCCCGGCAGGGCTCGGACGCGCTGACCCTGGTGGCCGCCATGGGAACCACCGGCCTGCTGGCCGGCCCGCCCCTCATCGGCTTCGTCGCGGGCGCGAGCAGCCTGACGTGGGGCATGGGCGCCGTGGCCGCCGCCGCGGTCGCCGTCTCCCTGTGCAGCACCCGCATCCCCTGGACCGCGGCGCCGGCCGTCCGGGGCGAGGCGTCCCCGGTCTGAGTACGGTGCCTGGAGTCGTCCCGCGCGATGGAGGACAAGGAGAGAGCGATCCCATGATCATCTGGATCAACGGGGCTTTCGGCAGCGGCAAGACCACCCTGGTCGCCGAGTTGCGCGACCGCCTGCCGACGGCCCTGGTGTTCGACCCCGAGGCGGTGGGGGACCTGCTCGGCAGCATCGTGAGCTCGCCGTCGGGAGACTTCCAGGACATCCCCCTGTGGCGCACCGAGGTCGCGGCCATCGCCGCCGGCCTGGTGCTCCAGTACCGGCGTCCGTTGCTCGTCCCGATGACGCTGGTGGAGAAGGAGTACGTGACGGAGATCTTCGGCCTGCTCGAAGAGGCCGCCGTCCGAGTCGAGCACTTCTTCATCGACGTCCCCGCGGAGGTCCTGGCGGCACGTATCGACGGGCGGACCGAGCGCCCGGAAGACCCCGAGGCCGAAGCGGCCAGCCGAACCTGGTGCAAGCGGCAGATCCAGCCCTGCATCCGGAAGGCGCGCGAACTGCCCGCATCGGTGGTGCGTCTCGACGGTGAGAAGCCGGCCGGCGCCCTCGCGGACGAGATCCTCGAAAGGGTGGGCGGCGGCTGAACGCCGCGGTCCCGCCGTGCGTATGTCCCCTCAACCGCCCGCGGCCCGGGGAAGGCGGGACGCGGGGACGACGTGAGGAACTGGCGATGAACGAACGGGTCACAGCGGCTCCCGCGATGCACGCCCTGCCCGACGGCGAGGCCGAGGTCGCCCTCGTGCTGCGGCTGCCCTGGGAGGACGTCGCCCGGCTCGGGCAGGAGGCCGGGCGGCTGGCGGCGCAGATGCAGCGGCCGGTGACGCTGGACGAGGCGGTCAGTCACCGGCTGCGCTCCGCGCGGGGTGCCGCGCACGCCAGACCGGCCGGCGAGCAGCCGCCCGCGGTGGGCGCCCCCGCCACGACGACTGCCCCGGCCTCGGTGTCGTCCCTGCCCTCGCGGCCCCCGGCCGAGCAGGCGCGGCAGGCCATCGACCGGATCAACGGGACGGCGTGAGCGGCCCCACGGACGCGCTGCGTCAGCTCTCCCGCTCCACCGCCCGCGCCGCCTTGCGGGCGGCCACCAGCACGGGGTCCCACACCGGTGAGAACGGCGGCGCGTAGCCGAGGTCCAGGGCCGTCATCCGCTCCACCGTCATCCCGGCCGTGAGGGCCACCGCGGCGACGTCGACCCGCTTGCCCGCGCCCTCGCGGCCGACGATCTGCACGCCGAGCAGCCGCCCGGTGCGCCGTTCGGCGAGCATCTTCACCGTCATGGGGGAGGCGCCCGGGTAGTAGCCGGCGCGGCTGGTGGACTCGACGGTGACCGTCACGAACCGCAGCCCCGCCCGCAGCGCGTCCTTCTCGCGCAGCCCGGTCCGCGCGATCTCCAGGTCGCAGACCTTGCTGACCGCGGTGCCCACCACGCCGGGGAAGGTGGCGTAACCCCCGCCCGCGTTGGTGCCGATCACCTGGCCGTGCTTGTTGGCGTGGGTGCCGAGCGGGATGTGCCGCTCCTGGCCGGAGACCAGGTCCAGGACCTCCACGCAGTCGCCGCCCGCCCAGATGTTCTCGTGCCCGCGCACCCGCATGGCCAGGTCGGTCAGCAGCCCGCCGTGGGCGCCCAGCGGCAGCCCGGCGGCCTCGGCGAGCGAGGTCTCGGGGCGTACGCCGATGCCGAGGACCACCACGTCCGCCGGGTACTCGGCGTCCGCGGTGACCACCGCGCGGACCCGGCCGTCGTCGCCGGTGAGCACCTCGGTGACCTCGGCGCCGTTCACCATGGTGATGCCGAGGCCCTCCATCGCCTCGTGCACCATGCGGCCCATGTCCGGGTCGAGGGTCGACATCGGCTCCCGGCCGCGGTTGACCACCGTGACCTCGTATCCGCGGTTGATGAGGGCTTCGGCCATCTCCACGCCGATGTACCCGGCGCCGACGACCACCGCGCGGCGGCCGCGCGTGCGGGCCAGCGTGTCGAGCAGCGCCTGCCCGTCGTCCAGCGTCTGCACCCCGTGCACGCCGGGCGCGTCGACGCCCGGCATCCGGGGGCGGATCGGGTGCGCGCCGGTGCCGATGACGAGCTTGTCGTACGACGTCCAGGACTCCGCCCCCGAATCGACGTCACGCGCGCGTACCCGCCCGCCCGCTACGTCGATCTCCGTGACCTCGGTCCGCATCCGCAGGTCGATGTCCCGCGCGCGGTGCTCCTTCGGCGTCCGGGCGATCAGCTCGTCCCGGTCGGTCACGTCGCCGCCGACCCAGTACGGGATGCCGCACGCCGAGAACGAACTGAAGTGGCCGCGCTCGAACGCCACGATCTCCAGCTCGTCCGGGCCCTTCAGCCGGCGGGCCTGTGACGCCGCGGACATCCCCGCGGCGTCACCGCCGATCACGACCAGTCGCTCTCTCGTACCGCCCGCAGCGCTCATGTTCATGCGAACACGCTACGGGGGCGGGGCATTTCAGTCCCGCCCGCCGGGCTCCTCGCGCGGCGTGCCCTCGGGGGCCGGCCGGGCCGTCGGCAGCGGGGCCGAGGCGACGGAGGGCGTGGTCGTGGGCGACGCGGGCACCGGTGCAGTCCGGCGCGGCAGCCGGGGCCGCACCACCCGCAGCCACAGGAGGACGAGCAGCGCCGCCACCGCGGCGAAGGGCAGCACCGCGCCCACCGCCACCGCCAGCCAGCGCAGCATCGTCACGAAGGCGTCCCAGCCGCCGGCCAGCGCGTCCGTGAATCCGGGGTCGTCGTCCTTCTCCGCCCGTTCCACCGGCGTTTCGGACAGGGAGAGGGTGATGGTGGCCAGGCTGGTGCGGTCCTTGAGGGACGCCTGCTGGGCCAGCAGTGCCTCCAGTTCCGCCTGACGGCTGCTCAGCTCGCCCTCCAGCGTCACCACGTCGCTCAGCTTCGTCGCCCGGTCCATCAGCTCGCGCACCCGGATGACGCTGGCGCGCTGCGACTTGATCCGGCTCTCCACGTCGACGACCTGGCCGGTGACGTCCTCCGCCTTCGCGCTGCGGTCGAGCAGCTTCCCGGTGCCCTCCAGGTCGTCCAGGACGTCCTGGTAGGAGTCGACGGGCACGCGCAGTACGACCCGGGTCCGTTCGCGGCCCTCCCCGTCCCGTCGGGTGGTCTCGTCGCCCACGTAGCCGCCGGCGTTCTCGGTCGTGGCGCGGGCCTGGCCGAGGGCCTTGGGGACGTCCTCGACCTGCACGGTCAGTGAGGCGGTGCGGATGACGTGGCTCGCGGCGGCCTTCGGCTCCTTCGCCCCGCCACCTTCCGCCCGGCCGCCCTCGGCACCCTGCCGGTCGCTCACCCCCGACGGGGCGGCCTCCTTGGCGGCACTGTCCGCGCCGCTCCCGGCGGAGTCGTCGCCCCCCGCGCTGCAACCGGTGAGCGCCAGGGCCGCCGCCAGCAGGACGGCGGCCAGCGCCGGAACGGGACGTAGGGAACGTGGTGTGCGCATATGGACCCCCGAGAATGTCGGTACGACTGTCGTTCCTACGACGCGGCAACGGGCCCCGGGGTCGGCGCGAAACGGTCCCGAACAGGTCACGGTCCGGACTCGCCATCCCGCGCCCGGCTCCTGTGCCGCGCCATCCCGCGCCCGGCTCCTGTGCCGCGCCATCCCGCGCCCGACCCCGCGCCGGGCCGTCTGTGCCACGCGTCGCGCCGGGTTTCCGTGTTCCTCGTCCGGCTCCGTGTCATGTGCGGGTTCGCGTCCCACGCCTGCCGCGCCTCGCGTCGGCTCCCGCCCTCGCCCCCAGCCGCGCCCCCGCGCCGTCCCCGCCCCGGTCCCGCACCCCGCGCTGTCAGTGAGGTCTGAGACGCTGGAGGCATGAGCGCAACGGAGAACTCCGCGGGTGGGACGCCCGAGGACGCGGGGCAGGTTGTCGTCGTCGGAGGCGGAATCGCCGGGCTGGCCGCCGCCCACCGGCTGCTGGAGCGGGGCGCGCGGGTGACCGTGCTGGAGGCGTCGGACCGTGTCGGCGGCAAGCTGCTGGCCGGCGAGATCGCCGGCGTGCGCGTCGACCTCGGCGCCGAGTCCATGCTGGCCCGCCGCCCCGAGGCCGTCGGCCTGGCCCGCGAGGTGGGACTCGCCGACCGCCTCCAGCCGCCGGCCACCGCGTCGGCCTCCCTGTGGACCCGCGGCGCCCTGCGCCCCATGCCCAAGGGCCACGTCATGGGCGTGCCCGGTACCGCCGCCGCCCTGTCCGGAGTCCTCTCCGAGGAGGGCCTGGCCCGCATCGAGCGCGACGCGGAGCTTCCCCGCACCGAGGTCGGTGACGACGTGGCGGTGGGGGAGTACGTGGCGGCGCGCCTGGGCCGCGAGGTCGTCGACCGCCTCGTCGAACCGCTGCTGGGCGGCGTCTACGCGGGCGACGCCTACCGCCTCTCCCTGCGTTCGGCCGTGCCCCAGCTCTTCGAGGCCGCCCGCACGCACACCTCCCTGACCGAGGCGGTGCGCGCGATCCAGGGCCGGACGGCCACCGCACCCGCGACCGGCCCGGTGTTCATGGGCGTCGAGGGCGGCGTCGGCACCCTCCCGCTCGCGGTCGCGGAGTCGGTGCGCGCGCGGGGCGGCGAAATCGTCACCGGCGCGCCCGTGACGGAGCTGCGCCGCACCGCCGACGACGGCTGGCGCGTCACCGCCGCCGACCGGGTGCTGCACGCCGACGCGGTCGTCGTCGCCCTCCCCGCCCGCCCCGCCGCCGAGCTGCTGCGCGCCGAGGCCCCCGCCGCCGCGGCCGAGCTGACCGGGGTGGAGTACGCGTCCATGGCCTTGATCACCCTCGCGTACCGCCGCGCGGACGCCGCCGCCCTCCCGGAGGGCAGCGGCTTCCTCGTGCCGCCGGTCGACGGCCGCACCATCAAGGCGTCCACCTTCGCCTCCCGCAAGTGGGGCTGGATCGACGCCGAGGACCCCGGCGTGGTCGTCCTGCGCACCTCCGTGGGCCGGTACGGCGAGACGGAGGTCCTCGGCCGCGACGACGCCGGCCTCGTCGACGTCTCCCGGCGTGACCTGGAGCAGGCCACCGGACTGGCCGCCGCCCCCCTCGCCACCCGCGTCACCCGCTGGCAGGACGGCCTGCCCCAGTACCCCGTCGGCCACCACGCGCGCGTGACCCGCGTCCGCGAACACGTGGCGAAGCTCCCCGGCCTCGCCGTGTGCGGCGCCGCCTACGACGGCGTCGGCATCCCGGCGAGCATCGCGAGCGCGTACGCCGCCGTCGACCAGATCCACGGCGACCTGCGCGGTGTGGAGGAGCTCACCGCCCACCCGGTGCGGAGTCTGCACGGCGGAGCGGGAGAATAGGGTCATGAGTGACGACGCCTCCACCCCCGCCGCCGAGCGGATCCCCAACAAGGGCAAGCTGGCCAAGGACCTCAACGAGGTCATCCGCTACACCCTCTGGTCCGTCTTCAAGCTGAAGGACACCCTCCCGGAGGACCGCGCCGGGTACGCCGACGAGGTCCAGGAGCTGTTCGACCAGCTCGCCGCCAAGGACGTGACGATCCGCGGCACCTACGACCTGTCCGGTCTGCGCGCGGACGCCGACCTCATGATCTGGTGGCACGCCGAGACCGCCGACCAGCTCCAGGAGGCGTACAACCTCTTCCGCCGCACCAGGCTCGGCCGCGCGCTGGAGCCCGTCTGGTCGAACATGGCGCTGCACCGCCCCGCCGAGTTCAACCGTTCGCACATCCCGGCCTTCCTGGCCGACGAGACGCCGCGCAACTACATCAGCGTCTACCCGTTCGTGCGCTCCTACGACTGGTACCTGCTGCCCGACGAGGACCGCCGCCGCATGCTCGCCGACCACGGCAAGATGGCCCGCGGCTACCCGGACGTGCGCGCCAACACCGTCGCCTCGTTCTCGCTGGGCGACTACGAGTGGATCCTCGCCTTCGAGGCCGACGAACTGCACCGCATCGTCGACCTCATGCGCCACCTGCGTGCCTCCGAGGCCCGCATGCACGTCCGCGAGGAGGTCCCGTTCTTCACCGGGCGGCGCAAGGACCTCGGTGAGCTGGTGGCCGGACTGGCCTAGGGCCTGTCCGGCGGATCATCCCGCGGACGCGGGGCCCGGCAAGGCGCGTCAGCTCCCTGCGGCCTGATCCGCCGGACAGACCTCAGTCGGCCCTGGGCTCCGGTTCCGGGCGCGGGGCGCACGACGTGCCCCGCGCCGGGAGGCGGCCGTCCAGCAGGTAGGCCTCCAGGTGCGCGTTGACGCACGCGTTCGGCCCGCCGCCGACGCCGTGCGTCCCGGCGTCCCGCTCGGTCACCAGCACCGCCCCCGAAAGCCGCCGGCGCAGCTCCAGCGCCCCCTCGTACGGGGTCGCCGCGTCGCGTTCCGCGGCCAGGACCAGCGTGGGCGGCAGCTCGCCCGGCGCGGTGCGCACGTCGAGGGGCTCCTGCCGGGGCGCCTGCCAGTAGGCGCACGGCAGGTTCGTCCACACGTTGTCCCACGTCTCGAAGGGCGCCCGCCGGGCCAGCCGCGTGTTGTCCCGGTCCCAGACCTCGAAGTCCGTCGGCCAGGGCGCGTCGTTGCACTCGACGGCCGTGTACACCGCGTTGGAGTTCTCCGCCGCGGCCGCGCCCTCCTCGGTCCGCGTCCCCGCCTGGTCGATCAGCGGCTGCGGATCGCCCTTCAGATAGGCCGACAGCGCCTCGGCGCGGTGCGGCCAGTAGTCGTCGTAGTACCCGGCCTTCAGAAACGCCCCCTGCAACTGCGCGGGCCCCACCGTCCCGCCCGCGGGCTGAGCCGCGAGCCGCTCGCTCGCCTTCTCGTAGCTGTTCTGGACCTCCCTCGGCGAGTCCCCGAGCCCGTACACGGCGTGGTGCTCGGCGATCCACTCCTTGAAGTCCGTCCAGCGGTCCTCGAACGCCTCGGACTGCTCCAGGTTGTTGCGGTACCAGATCCCCTCGGGATCGGGGTTCACCACGGAGTCGAACACCATCCGCCGCACCCGCGAGGGGAACAGCTCGGCGTACAGCGCCCCGAGGTACGTGCCGTACGACGCTCCCATGAACGTCAGCCCCTCCTCGCCCAGCGCGGCCCGCACGACCTCCAGGTCCCGGGCGTTGTTGAGGGAGTGGTAGTGCCGCAGCGCGTCCCCGGACCGTTCGGCGCAGCCACGCGCGTACGCCTCGGCCTCGGCGGCGCGCTGCTCCTTGTACGCGTCCGAGGGCCGCGTCGGTGCCGGTCGGGGGCCCTTGAAGAAGTCCCCGGGCTCCTGGCACGACAGCGGCGCGGAGGGCGCGACCCCGCGCGGGGCGTACCCGACGAGGTCGTACGCGGCGGCGATCCGCTTCCACTCGGGCACCATGCCGACCAGCGGGAAGTACAGCCCCGAGGCGCCCGGACCACCGGGGTTGTAGAGGAGCGCGCCCTGTCCGGGAACCTCGCGCCGCTCGTCGTCCGGGTCCTTGTGGGTGGCCCGCACCCGGCTGACGGTGAGTTCGATCCGCTTGCCGTCGGGGTGCGCGTAGTCCAGGGGCACGGTGACCGTGCCGCAGCGCACGGCGGCCGGCAGTTCCTCCGCCTTCGGGCACCTGCCGAACTCGATGCCGGCCGCTGCCGCGCGCCCGGCGGCCACGGCGGTGCCGCGCGCCTCGGCGGTTCCGGGGCGGCCCGGTGCCCCCTCGGCCGGAGCGGCGGCGAGGGTGGTCAGCAGCAAGGACCCGGCGGCCGAGTAGAGGGCGGCAGCTCGCATCGCGTATCCCTTCGGTGCACGGCATGACACAAGGGATGTTTGGTACGGCGGCCAGGGGAGGCAAGCACCGCCCCCGGGTGTCGGCGCCCAGTGCCTCCGTACGCCCCCGGCGCGTCAGCCCTGGCGCTCCCGGTACTCCTCGGCACGGCGCTCGCGATGGGCGAAGGCCGCGCGCAGGTCCGGTTCGCCGATCGCGTGCACGCCGCGCACGGCGACCGAGGTCAGGTACGTACGGTCGTCCGCCGAGCCGTCGGCCTTCCGGACCAGGGCGCCGATCATCCGCTGCCCGGCCGGGGAGGCCCAGCGCGAGTACGGGTGGACCTCCATCCGCGTGATGGCGAGGCACCCCAGGGTCAGGGTGAGCGGCAGCGCGAACCACAGGGCGATCAGCGGGCGCGGCTGGTCCACGGGCAGCGGCAGGACCAGCGCGGCGGCGCCCAGCGCGACCACGGTGACGGCGGCGACCCGCACCCGCTGGACGCCGGCCGCGACGCCCCGGGAGTCGTCCGGCACGGCGAGACCGGCCCGGACCAGCCGGTCGGCCAGCCCCCGCACCGCGTCGGCGGCGGCTGCGGTGGCCCGCACCGGCGCTATCCGGGACTGCCCCTCGGGCCCTATCGCCCCTATCACCGACCGCTCCATCTCGTCCCGCCCGCACGGGTCGACGACGGTCGCCCAGCCGGTGTGCGCGAGCAGCAGCCGCCGCTGGCGTGCCATGGAGACCAGCGTCAGGTCGGCGACCCTCCGGGGACCGCCCGCCAGGAACGCCGCCTCGTACAGCGTCAGCGCGTGCTCCCGGTCGACGGCGTGCGGGGCGTCGGCCGCCGCGCGCACGGCGGCCAGGCACAGCCGCAGGCACGCCAGACCGGCGACGGCCCAGGCCGGCAGGAGGAGAAGGACCCAGAACATGCCGTACTTCTATGCCAAAGGCTTTCGCCGGCGCCATGCCCTGTTCACATTTCGGGACGCAGTGTTGTGGGTATGTGACGTTCCGTTTGTCCAGGTCAGGCTCGGTCCGATGCGGTCCGGCGGCGCAGCAGCGCCCGCCCGGTCGCGCGCGCCCACCGCGCCCCGGGACGCCGTGAACGCGGCACCGGCCCCTCGCGCTCCAGCCACCACTTACTCAACCCACGTCGCACCGCCTCGTCCTTCGGGAGCCCCTTCCGCAGCAGGTGCTCGGCGAAATCGAGGGCGTCGCGGCGGTAGCCGCCGGTCATCGGCCGCCGCTGGGCGTAGGACAGGAAGGCCGGCCGGTATCCCGTGCCGAGGATCACCGGCAGTTCGGGCGCGACCTTCGCGACCACGTCCGCCCGCTTCCCGGCGAGCGCCCGCGCCTGCACGCCCAGCCGTACCCGGTCGAACCCCTCGGGCACGGGCGTCCCGGCGACCAGCGCGGACAGCAGCGCTGCCTGCGCGAGGGCCAGCCGCTGCCGTACGGAGTCCCCGGCGCCGGCCGCGTCCCGCGCGGGTCCGGTCGCGAGGGGCGCGGCAGCCCGCCTCCCGACGACGGGTGCGCCCGCCGCGGCCCGCCCCTTCGCCACGGCGGCGCGGACCGCCGCGACCTCGCCCTCCAGCTCCTCGGCGGCGGGGAAGTTCTCGTCGCGCTCCAGCAGGACGCCCGGCGGCGCCACCCGTGAGGCGAGGTCGGTCAGGATGTCGAGCACCGGCTGCGCGACGGGATGCGCGTGACTGTCGTGCCACACGCCGTCCCGTTCGAAGCCGCCCGCGACGTGGACGTACGCGATGGCCTCCAGGGGCAGTTCGCCGAGCGCGTCGGCCGGGTCCTCCCCGCGGTTGACGTGGTTGGTGTGCAGGTTCGCCACGTCGATCAGCAGCCGCACCCCCGTCCGGTCGGCCAGCTCGTACAGGAACTGGCCCTCCGTCATCTCCTCGCCGGGCCAGGCGAGGAGCGCGGCGATGTTCTCCACGGCGAGCGGCACGGGCAGCGCGTCCTGCGCGATGCGCACGTTCTCGCACAGCACGTCGAGGGCGTCGCGGGTGCGCGGCACGGGCAGCAGGTGCCCCGCCTCCAGCCGCTGCGAGGCGGTCAGGGGGCCGCCCGCCCGGACGAACGCGATGTGCTCGGTCACCAGCGGCGACCCCAGCGCCTCGGCCCGCTCGGCCAGCGCCGCGAGCCGCCCCGCGTCCGGCCGTTCGGCGCCGCCGAGCCCGAGCGAGACCCCGTGCGGCACCACGGTCACCCCGCGCTCGCGCAGCCGGACCAGGGACTCGGGCAGGTGCCCGGGGCAGAGGTTCTCGGACACGGCCTCGACCCAGTCGATGCCGGGCATCGCCTCGACGGCACCGGCGATCTCCGGACGCCACCCGACACCGGTGCCCAGCCGTGCCGTTCGCTCCATGGTTCCGTCCCCCTCCTGCCGGTATGCCGGAGGTATCGCCCACCGCGCCCGGACCGAACCCCGGGGACGGCATGTTCAGAGCAACATCTGAGGTTCGGCCAGGGCGCCGGGCGTCAGCGCAGGTCGAGCCGCATCAGCACCCGGGGGTGCCCGGCCAGCACCGAGGTGGTGTCGGCGGCGTGGACGAAACCGGCGCGCTCGAAGTTCTTCCGGATTCCGGCGTACGCCATGGTCAGGTCGACCCTGGCGTCCCCGCTGTCCAGCGGATACGCCTCGACCGCCGGAGCGCCCCGCGAGCGGGCGAGGTCGACCGCCCCGGCGATGAGGGCGTGCGAGATCCCCTGCTTGCGGTGACCGGGCCGTACCCGGACGCACCACAACGACCAGACCGGCAGGTCGTCCACGTGCGGGATCTTGCGGTTGCGGGCGAAGGAGGTGTCCGCGCGCGGCGCCACGGCGGCCCATCCGACCGGCTCGTCACCGTCGTAGGCGAGCACGCCCGGGGGCGGCCCCTTGCGGCACAGCTCGGCGACGTAGGCGCCGCGGGCCGGGCCGCGCAGTTCGTTGTTGACCTTGGAGGGGACGCGGTAGCTCAGGCACCAGCAGACGTTCGCCTGAGGGGACTTCGGGCCGAGCACCGCACGGACGTCCTCGAAGACCGAGGCCGGGCGGACTTCGATGGTCATGGCACCACGATGCCACGGCGCACGGTGCGACGTCCCGGAGCCGGCCGCCGTCAGCCCGGAAGGACGGTCAGCCCGGGAAGACGGCGTTGTGGATCTCGGAGAGCCGCGGTTCGGCGTCCGGGAAGCCGGCCGCCTCGGTGGCGGGGAGGATGACCGGCAGACAGGCCTCCAGGGCTTCCCTGGACTCCCACACGTCCACCACGCGCAGGCCGTCCGCCGTGACGACGGCCATGTGGCCGAGCAGGCCGCCGGGGCGGGGCGCCCGGAGCGGGTTCCTGCGGTCTCCTGGACCTCGTCGTACTGCTCGGCGGTGACACCGGGATACTCGATCTCCATCAGAAGTGCCATACCGCCACATGACGACCAGGCCGTGCGCCCTGCTTCCCGACGGACCGGCCTCCTCGCCTACCGCAACGCGGGGTGGTCCGCCACCACGGTGCACGACCCCGGCGCGATCTCCGTGTACCCGGCGTCGCGGACCACCGGCAGACCGCTCGTCGTGAGGGCCCGCCAGCGGTCCCGGTCCGGGGTGCGCACCGCCAGCGGGTAGCCCGCGTCCCGCCAGGCGGCCCGGCCCGCGTCGTCCAGTTCCCACCAGGCGAGCTGCGCGCCGTGCCCCGCCTGGGCCATCGCCTTGCCGGCCGACATGTCCAGGTCCGGGTTCATCCACAGCACCGGCGCGGAGAGGCCGGCGTCGACCGGCGGCTCCGGGTCGTCGAGGTCGGTGCCCGAGACCTGGAGGCGGGCCAGGTCCTTGGGCCAGCCGTCCAGCGGGACCGGCGGGAAGACCCGTACCTCCGCCGTCTTCCCGGTGACCGTGATGCCGGGGAGGGCTTCGGCCCGCCGCCACTCGGCGCCGCGCGCCCGCCGCACGACCTTGCGGATGCGCGCGTCCTGCCAGTCCCGCATCGCCCGGGCCCACTCGCCGTCGCCGGTGGACCGCTCGTCGCCCAGCATCACCAGCACCGCCCGGGCCGCGGTCTCCAGCGCGTCGGTACGTGACGGCGGTGCCGCCCGCTCGATGCGGACGACCAGCGGCAGGACGAACTGCGGCGCGAGGTCGCGGTCGCCGGGCTCGGGACGGAAGGGGCTGTCGGGGACGGGCGTCGTCGCGTCGTTGCTCACGAACACAGTCTGCCAAGCCGTGCGGACGCGAGAGGATGACCCCGTGCGAAGCGGGCTACGGCTGGACGCGATGGGCCGCCGCCACGGCCTGAGCGGGTCCTGGGTGCCGCGCGGCGTCGACCTGAGCCTGCCGCCCGGCACCCTGGTCCGGACCGAGGGTGCCAACGGCACCGGCAAGTCGACCCTGCCACGCCTGGCATCGACGCCCCCACGGAGGGCCGGATCACCGGCCGGCCGCGCACGGCCTACGTCCCCGAGCGCTTCCCGCCCGCCCCGCCCTTCACCGCCGCCGCCCGGCTCAGCTCGCGCAGGTCAGCCTGAGCAGGCCGTCCGCTGGGCCTCCTGCCACTCGCAGCGCGGGCACATGGTGATCCCCTTGTACGACTCGGCGTACTCGGTCGGCTCCCGGCACAGCACGCACTCGGCGTACGGCGGGCCGTCGGCCCTGGGCGGCCGGGTGGCGTCGATCAGGCAGTAGTCGTCGATGCGTTGGTCTCCGTCGTCGCTCATACCTCCAGCGTAGGCCCGTCAGCGGCGGCCGTTCGCGGCGCCGATCAGCTCCGACACCTTCACGAAGCGGTAGCCCCGGTCGCGCAGCTCGGGGACGATTCTGCGCACCGCCTCCTCGGTCACCGGGGCGGCGCTGCGGGTGCAGTGCATGACGACGACCGACCCCGGCCGGGCACCGTCCAGCACCTGCCGGGCCACCGCGTCGGCGTCGGTCGCGAACGCGTCCCCGCTCACCACGTCCCACTGCACGGCGGTGACGCCGGTGGCCGTCAGCGCCTTGAGCGCCGCCTTGTCGTAACAGCCGCCGGGGAAACGGAAGTACGGCATGGGGTCGGGCACCCCGGCCTTCTCGAACGCCGCGTACGCCCGCTCCACGTCGGACCGCATCCGCTCCTCGGAGACGGTCGGCAGGCCGTAGCAGTCGTCGGTGTAGGCGTAGTGGCTGTAGGAGTGGTTGGCGACCTCGAAGCGCGGGTCCCGGCCGATGGACCGGGCGGCGTCCGGGTACTCCTCGGCCCACCGGCCGGTCATGAAGACCGTGGCCGGCACGTCCAGCTTCCGCAGTGTCGCGATCAGCCGCGGATTGTCGAACCGTTCCCCGGCCGCCGCCCGCGGCCCCTGGTCGGCCGTCATGTCGGCGTCGAAGGTGAGGGCGATCGTCTTGCCCTCGGCTCGCGGTCCGTGTTCGAAGACGGGGGTGAGCCCCGCCGGACCGGGCGCGAGGGTGGGCGCCGGGTCCGGGGCGGGCTTGGAAGCGGCGGCGGAGGGCGCGGACGGTGCCGGACGGGGTGCCCGCCCGGGCTCGGTGGTGCCGCAGGCGGCGAGGGCGACGGAGGAGGCGGCCAGGGCGCAGAGGGCGGAGGCGCGGCGTACGAGAGTGGTCACCGCATGAACGTACGAGCATGATGTTCGGTTTGTATGACTATGTGTGCCGACGTGTCCGGGAGGTCACCCTCCCGGATCAGGCGCCGCGCTGTGGATCAGATCTCCCGCCGCTCCAGCGGTTTCGTCGCCGGGCCCTGGATCACCTTGCCGTCCGTGTCGAAGCGGGAACCGTGGCAGGGGCACTCCCAGGCCTTCTCGGCGGCGTTGAAGGCGACCAGGCAGCCGAGGTGGGTGCAGCGCGACGACACGGCGTGCAGCGCGCCCGCCTCGTCCCGGTAGACCGCCAGCCGGTCGCCGCCCACTCGGACCAGGGCACCCTCACCGGGCGGCAGGGCGTCCACGGGCGGGGCGGGCCGCAGCCGGTCGCCGACGAAGTGGCGCGCGACCTCCGCCTGCGTCTTGAGGAACGACGGCGCCTCACGCACCGCCGTGCGCAGCCGCCGCGGGTCGTACAACCCGCTCCACGCGCACTCCTCACCGGTGATCTGCGCGGTGAGCAGCCGGCCCGCCATCATGCCGCCGCTCAGCCCCCAGCCGCCGAATCCGGTGGCGACGTACGTGTGCTTCGCGCCCGGGTGCAGCGGCCCCACCATCGGCACGGTGTCCGTCGGGTCGATGTCCTGGGTGGCCCAGGCGTACGTGAGGTCGACGCCCGGGAAGTGCTCGCGGGCCCAGGCGGACAGGTGGTCGAAGCGTTCCCGGGTGTCGCCCGTGCCGGGGGTGAAGTGCTCGCCGGTGACGATGAGCAGCCGGCGGCCCGCCTCGTCCAGGGGTGCCGTGCGGACCGAGCGGGTGTTCTCGTCCGGCGTGATGTACATGCCGTCGACGTCGCGGTCCGCCTCGATGCTCCCGGCGACGACCAGTTCGCGGCGCGGGGAGAGGCGGGCGAACAGCAGCGCCCGGTCGAAGATCGGGTAGTGGGTGGCGACCACGACGTCCCGCGCGGTGACCGTCGCTCCGGACTCCGTCGACACGCGGCACGGACCGCCCTCGTCCAGGCCGTGCACGGTCGTGCCCTCGAAGATCCGCCCGCCGTGCGCCTCCAGGTCCTCGGCGAGGGCCAGCAGGTACTTGCGCGGGTGGAACTGGACCTGCCCGGTGACCCTGACCGCGCCCGCGACCGGGAACGGCAGCCCGGTCTCCGTCACGAACGACGCCGGCAGCCCCGCCTCCTTCGCGGCGGCCGCCTCGGCCCGCACCTCGTCCACCCGGTTCGCGTCGCCGACGTACGTGTACGCGTCCCGCGTCTCCCAGTCGCAGTCGATGCCCAGTTCGGCCACGATCCGGGCGGCGTGCTCGATCGCCTCCGACTGCGAGCGGGCGTACAGCCGGGCGCCCTCGGGGCCCCGGGTGCGGCGCAGCTTGTCGTAGACCAGCGAGTGCAGGGCGGTCAGCTTGGCGCTGGTGTGCCCGGTGACCCCGGCGGCCACCCGCCCGGCCTCCAGCACCGCCACACTGCGCCCGGCCCGCGCCAGCTCCCAGGCCGTACTGAGCCCGGCGACGCCCGCGCCGATCACGGCGACGTCGACGTCGAGGTCCTCCGCGAGGGCGGGGCGCGGTGCGCCGCCCGGTGCCGTCTGAAGCCAGTAGGAGTCGTTGACCTGCGCGTTCTCCGTCATGCGGTGCCGAGTACCCACAGGTCGGGGCTTCAGTGACCGGGCGGTACGCCGCGGTGGCGTGGCTACCTGCGCCAGGGGCCCGTCACGGCGAACGTGGTCCCGGGGGTGTAGCAGTTGACGTACATCGTGTCCCCGTCGGGCGAGAAGGTAACCCCGGCGAACTCACCCCACTCGGGCTCCTCCTCCGACCCGATGTTCTGGGCGCCGCGGGCCATGGCGTAGACGTCACCGTGCCGGGTCACGCCGTAGACGTGCTGGGCGCCGTTGCCGTCCTCGCAGACCATGAGGCCGCCGCTGGGGGCCAGGCAGATGTTGTCCGGGGATTCGCCGGGCAGCCGCACGTCGGTGTCCGGGCCGAAGACGATCACCAGGGTGAGCCGGCGCCGCTCGGGGTCGTAGCGCCAGATCTGCCCGTAGTGGTCGGCCGCCGAGCCCTCCGCGCTGCGGGCGAAGGACGACACGAAGTAGACGCTGCGCCCGCCCCAGTAGCAGCCTTCCAGCTTCTGCGCGTGGGTGATGCCGCCCCGGCCGAAGTCCTGGTACCGGATCGGGGTCTCGGCGGCCAGCGGGTCGGGTACGTCGACCCACTCGACGCCGTCGAAACAGGCGCCCGTCTCCTGGATCGAGGACAGGTCGGGCACGCCGGGCACGCGCATCGCCTGGAGCCGGCCGCCCGCCCGCAGCGAGCCCGTCCCGCCCAGCGGCTTCTCGGGCAGGAACCGGTAGAAGAGGCCGAACGGCCGCTCGAAGGCGTCCTCCGTCTCGTAGACGACGCCCCGGCGCGGGTCCACGGCGATCGCCTCGTGCTGGAAGCGGCCCATCGCGGTCAGCGGCACCGCGCCGGTGCGGTGCGGGTCCACCGGGTCGACCTCGAAGATGAAGCCGTGGTCCTTGGTGTAGCCGTTGGTGCCGGCCTTGTCCTCGGTCTCCTCGCAGGTCAGCCAGGTGTGCCACGGGGTGGGGCCGCCCGCGCAGTTGACCGCCGTGCCGGCGATCGCGACCCGCTCGTCACGGACGTGGTTCCGGTGGTCCAGGGTGAGGGCGGTGCAGCCGCCCTTGCCCTCCGGGTCGTACGTCAGGCCCTTCACCGTGGGCACCGGGATCCGGCCGTCGGCGCGGTTCTCGTGGTTGCGGACGAGGTGGACGCCGCCTTGGCGACCCCGGGAACGCGCGGCGAAGGCCGCCATGCCGTCGTGGTTGGACGGGACGGGGCCCTCACCGGAGCGCAGTTCGTCTCCCTCGCGGGACAGGACCCGGTAGCGGAAACCTCTGGGCAGGTCGAGCAGGCCGTCGGGGTCGGGGATCAGAGGGCCGTAGCCGGTGTGGCCCACGGCCTGCGCGGCGGCGGTGCCGGCGAAGAGTTCGGAGAGGGCGCCGGTGAAGGCGATGCCTGCGCCCAGGGCTCCCGTGCGGGCGAGCACCTGGCGTCGAGACGCCGGACGGCTGGAAATGGACATGGGGGTGACCTTCCTGCTGGCGGACAGGACTGTGACCCGCTGTGTCTATCACCTGGCACGTTTCCCGGGAACCATGCGCGCTACACGCGTCACGTGCCGGTCGGCCGCTCCGGGGTGTGGCCGGGCGGCACCCGCTGCGGGTTCTCCAGGAACCGCAGCAGCTCCACCGGGAAGGGCAGGACAAGCGTCGAGTTCTTCTCCGCGGCCACCGCCACCACCGTCTGCAACAGCCGCAGTTGCAGCGCTGCCGGGGTCTCGGACATCTCCCGAGCGGCCTCGGCGAGCACCTTGGAGGCCTGGCGCTCGGCGTCGGCGTTGATGACCCGGGCCCGCCGCTCACGGTCGGCCTCGGCCTGCCGGGCCATCGAGCGCTTCATGGTCTCGGGCAGCGACACGTCCTTGATCTCGACGCGGTCGATCTGCACGCCCCAGCCGACGGCGGGACTGTCGATCATCAGCTCCAGGCCCTGGTTCAGCTTCTCCCGGTTGGACAGCAGGTCGTCCAGGTCGCTCTTGCCGATGATGGAGCGCAGTGACGTCTGTGCCATCTGGGACACCGCGAACTTGTAGTCCTCGACGCGGATGAGCGCGTAGGCGGCGTCGACCACCTTGAAGTAGACGACCGCGTCCACGCGGACGGTCACGTTGTCCCGGGTGATGCCTTCCTGGGCGGGCACCGGCAACGTCACGATCTGCATGTTGACCTTGTGCAGCCGGTCCACCACCGGGACGATCATGGTGAAGCCGGGCTGCCGCACCTCACCGGCGAGCCGGCCGAGCCGGAGGACGACCCCGCGCTCGTACTGCTTGACGATCCGCGCCGCCGACGCGATGTACAGCACCCCGGCGCCCCCGGCGGCGGCAGCCGCGGTCAGCAGCTCCTGGAGCATGGCGACCTCCTCGTCCAGAGGACCGTTTCGCCTACTCCTGTCACGATATGCCGGAGTCCCGGCCCGGGACCATGCCCCGGACCGGGCCTCTCGTGTGCGACCGGGCGCCGACGGGCCTACCCGGCCGCCGCCGGTTCGGTGACCTTCACCGGGTCCGTGCCCGCGGCGCTGTGCCGCTCGGCCCAGTTCTCCAGCGCGGTGCGGCAGGCGTGGTCCAGGTGGTGCAGCCCGGACAGGTCCAGTTCGACCGGCCGGTCCTGCGGCAGCGCCTCCAGGCTCTCCAGGATCCTCGGCAGCCTGAGGAAGGTCGCGTTGCCCGTCAGGTGCGCCTGGATCGGTCCGGCGCCCTTGTCGACGACCTCAAGCTTGAGGTGCGAGGCTTCCCACGCGGTCTTGATCACGGACAGGGCGAGACCGATCAGCACGCCCTCGAACATGTTCACCGCGACGATGGACACGGCGGTGACCACGAGGATCAGCGCCTCGCCCCGGTGGTCGCGCCACAGCGGCACGATGCCGCGGAACGGGATCAGCTTCCAGCCCGCGTGGACCAGGATGCCCGCCAGCGCGGGCAGCGGGATCAGGGCCAGCACGGACGGCAGCAGCGCCGCGAACAGCAGCAGCCACACGCCGTGCATCACCCGGGACGCCTTGGTGCGCGCGCCCGCGCTGACGTTGGCGGAACTGCGCACGATGACCGCGGTCATCGGCAGGGCGCCGAGGACGCCGCACACCGTGTTGCCCGCGCCCTGCGCCATCAGCTCCTTGTTGTACTCGGTGCGCGGGCCCTTGTGCAGCCGGTCCACCGCCGCGGCGCTGAACAGGCTCTCCGCCGAGGCGATCAGCGTGAAGGCGACGATCGTGCCGAGCAGGCCCACGTTCGCCAGCTCGCCGAAGGCGTCGGCGCCGGGCGGCTGGATCACGTCCAGCAGGCCGCTGACCTCGACGGTCGCGACCGTCAGCCCGAACGCCGCCGTGACCGCCGTGGCCAGGCCGACCGCGGCCAGCGCGCCCGGCACGGTCTGCGCCCGCTTGGGCAGCCGCTTCCACAGCACCATCACCGCGACGGTGCCCGCGCCGAGGGCGAGCGAGGTCAGCGCCTCGGTGCTGCCCAGCGCGTCGGCGGCGGCCCCGGGCAGCCCGGTGAGCTTGTCGATGCCCGAGGAGGGAGCCTCCAGCCCGGCCGCCGAGTACAGCTGGCCCGCGATGAGCACCAGGCCGATGCCGGCCAGCATGCCCTCGACGACCGAGAGGGAGATGGCCCGGAACCAGCGCCCGAGCCTCAGGGCGCCCATCGCGAGCTGGATCAGCCCGGTGGCCAGCACGATGACGCCGAGGGCGGCCAGTCCGTAGGAGTCGACCGCGCCGAAGACCAGCACGGTCAGGCCGGCGGCCGGACCGGACACCTGGAGGCTGCTGCCCGGCAGCAACCCGGTGACCAGGCCGCCCACGATCCCGGTGACCAGGCCGAGTTCGGCCGGGACACCGGAGGCGACGGCCACCCCGACGCACAGCGGGAGGGCGACCAGGAACACGACGAGCGAGGCGGTGAAGTCCTGCCGCAGGTGCGGGAACTTGCGGGATATCGAGGACATGGGGGCGCTCACAGCGTCTCGAACGCGTCGGTGTCCGCCCGGTGTTCGCGCACGATCCCGGTGTGAACCTCGTAGTACCAGCCGTGCATCCGCAGCCGGCCTTCCGTCAGCCGCCGCTCGACGCACGGGTAGGAGCGCAGCCGCAGCAGCTGCGACAGGACGTGGTGCTGCACGGCCTCGGCGACCGTCGGGTCGGCGGGATCGCAGGGCTTCGGTTCGTCCGCGGCCTCGGCCAGCCAGTCGCGGACGGCGGGTACGGCGGTCAGGTCGTCCCCGCGCACCAGCGCGCCGACGGCGCCGCAGTGCGAGTGGCCGCAGACCACGATGTCCGTGACGCCGAGGACCTCGACGGCGTACTCGACGGTGGCCGCCTCGCCGGAGGGGTGGCCGGCGCCGTACGGCGGGACGATGTTGCCGGCGGTGCGCAGCTCGAAGAGCTGGCCGGGCCGGGCTCCGGTGATCAGGGCCGGCACGACCCGGGAGTCGGAGCAGGTGATGAACAGGACTTCGGGCGACTGGCCCTCGGCGTGCCCGGCGAACTCCTCAGGGCGCTGTCCGAACGTGCGGGCGTTGTCGATGAGGGGCTGCATGATGCGGTTGTTCCTCCTGGCGCGCCTTGGGGGCGCGTCGGACGGTCAGGACAGAGGTGGGGGATGTGCCGACCGGTCCCTCAGCAGCGGAAGACCTGCAGCGCCGCGGGGGAGTGGTCCGTCGTGGCTCTGGGGCGGTGCTCGGCCCCGCGGCCGGAGACGACGGGTTCGGGCACCCCCGGGACGGCGTGCCGCAGCAGCGGCCGCTGAGGGGTGTCGGGCTGGGGCGCGGCGGTGCCGCGGTGGCGGTCGCGGACGCGCGGGGCGGTGGTCGGCCCGCCCGGACGGCCGGCCTCGTGGCAGGTGACGGTCTCGTCGTACGGCGTCGTGTCGGAAGCGGTGGTTCCGACACGGGCGTGGGCCACGGATTCACTGCTCGTATACGCGGATGCGAAGGAAGCGGTGGGAGCGAAGAACTGGAGCGCGAACAGGACGGCGGCGAGGAGCGGAATCGCGGTCCGGGCCGTCGTGCCTCGGAACATGCGCCCCCTTCCAGGCAGTTCCTGCCGCTGGTATATGCCTGGGCAAGGTCAATGCCCGGCAAAAGCATGGTCAATGCGCGGTCAAGGAACACGTTAACCCTGCAGAGAGCTTTGCAGGGTTAACGGGGAGTTACGGGCCGAAGAGAGCCCGAAAATGGCGGCTGGTTTGGCGGGAAATGGGCCGTTCCGCAAATCCTCAGGGCGTGTCGACCAGGCGGGCCGCGTCCCGGGCCAGCGCGGTGAGCCGGGAGATCGCCCGGAAGTACTTCTTGCGGTACCCGCCCTTCAGCATCTCCTCGCCGAAGAGCCGGTCGAAGGGCAGCCCGGAGGCGAGCACGGGCACCTCGCGGTCGTAGAGCCGGTCGGCGAGGACGACCAGGCGCAGCGCCGTCGACTGGTCGGGCACCGGGCGCACACCGGTCAGGCAGACGGCGGCGAGGCCGTCGGTCAGGGCGCCGTAGCGGCTGGGGTGGACGCGGGCGAGGTGGTCGAGGAGGGCGGGGAAGTCGTCCAGCGAGGCGCCCTCGGTGGCCCGCGCCGCGCGGGTGACCTGCTCGTCGGAGTACGGCGCCGGCGCCTCGGGCAGGCCGCGGTGGCGGTAGTCCTCGCCGTCGATGCGCAGGGTGCGGAAGTGGGCGGACAGGCCCTGGATCTCGCGCAGGAAGTCGGCGGCGGCGAACCGGCCCTCGCCGAGCTTGCCCGGCAGCGTGTTGGAGGTGGCGGCGAGCGCGACGCCGGCCTCCACGAGCCGGCCGAGCAGGCTGGAGACGAGGACGGTGTCGCCGGGGTCGTCGAGCTCGAACTCGTCGATGCACAGGAGGCGGTGGCCGGAGAGGGTCCGCACGGTCTGCTGGAAGCCGAGGGCGCCGACGAGGTTGGTCAGCTCGACGAAGGTGCCGAACGCCTTGCGCTCCGGCTCCGCCGGGGTGGCGTGCCACAGCGAGGCCAGCAGGTGGGTCTTGCCGACGCCGTAACCGCCGTCGAGGTAGACGCCGCGGGGGCCGGCGGGGGCCTTCGGCGCCTTGCCGCGGCCGAAGCCGAGGAAGCCGCGCCTGCCAGTGGCGGCGGGGCTCGCGCCCAGCCCGGTCGCGAAGTCCTCCAGGACCCGGACGGCCTCGCTCTGACTGGGCTGGTTCGGGTCCGGGATGTACGTGCCGAAGCGGACCGAGTCGAAGCGGGGCGGGGGCACCATCTCGGCGACCAGGCGCTCCGCGGGGACGTGGGGCTCGCGGGCGCACAGGGAGAGCGGCGCGGGGGCCGTCCCGGCTATCGGGGTGGAGCCGGGGGAGGGGGAGCCGGGGGAGGGGGAGGAGGACGACACGGTTGTCCATGGTAGGCCCTGCTCGGAGGGGGCCCGGGCGGGAGCGGGTCAGGGGCCGGCGTTCCCGCGGGCAGCCGAGCCGCGCCGCACCGTCCCGGACTGCCCCGCCGCCGCGCGGTTCGGCAATCCCGCGCGTGGAACACTGCACCGCATGCGACGCCTGTTCCCCGCCCCTGTGACCGATCAGACACCCGGCCCCGTGCCCGACGGGACCGACCGGGAGTGGAGCCTGGCCGAGCTGGCCGCCGCCTACGCCTATCCCGAGCCGGACGGGCGGACGGGGACGGGGGCCTGGCTGCGGGCCAACATGGTCTCCACCCTCGACGGCGCGGCCCAGCACGACGGCCGCTCCCAGCCCATCTCCGGCGCTGCCGACATGCGCGTCTTCGGCACCCTGCGCGCGCTGGCGGACGTCGTGATCGCCGGTGCCGAGACCGTACGTCAGGAGGGGTACCGCCCGGCCCGTTCGCGCGCCGACTTCGCGGAGCTGCGCCGGGCGGCCGGGCAGCTCCCCGTGCCGGCGATCGCCGTGGTGAGCGCGAGCCTGGAGCTGGACTTCTCGCTGCCGCTGTACACCTCGCCGCTGGTGCCCACCCTGGTCCTGACCGGCGCCGCCGCGGCCCCGGACCGGATCGCGGCCGCCGAGAGGGCCGGCGCCCGGGTGGTGATCGCCGGTGACGGGGTGGGCGTGGACCCGGCCCGCGCCGTCGACGCACTGGTCGCGCTCGGGTACACCCGGCTGCTGACCGAGGGCGGGCCGCGGCTGCTCGGGCAGTTCGTCACGGCCGGGGTGCTCGACGAGCTGTGCCTGACCGTCTCGCCGACGCTCACCGCGGGTGACGCGCAGCGGATCGCGGGCGGGCCCTCGGTCGAGGTGCCGCGGCGGTTCGTCCTGGAGTCCCTGTTGGAGGAGGAAGGTTTCCTCTTCGGCCGGTACCGGCGCGACTAGGACGGTCCCCGGCTCCGGCGGGCGGTGGCGGCCGGACAGGGGTTCGGACGTTACCGCGCATCCGGGAATCGACGGAATCTCCCGTTCCGGTTAACCGGCGGCGGGCACACTGAATCCGGCAGTACCCGTGCGATCACGGGGCAGGATGGTTTCCGCAGGGTCTGGTACGGCCTGCGGAAGCGTGGGCCCACGGGCCCTCGGAGGAGAAGGGGCGCCTGGTGTTCACAAGCGTTTTGATGATCGAGAAGGCCATGACCTCCGCCGACGTGGAGTTCGTCACCACCTTGCACGGGGACGAGGAGGTCGCCTTCCACGTGCTGCTCCAGCCGCGCGGCGATCAGGCGGACCGGCTGCTGAGAGCCATCGACGACGTCGCGCTCGGCGAGCTCGACGACGCCGTCCGGGAGGGTGAGACGCCGGAGGGCGAGGAGGCGCAGAGCGTCGGGCAGCGGGCCCTGGAGGTGTCCCTCACCGCCCTGCGCGCGTCCGGCGCCCGGGCGGAGGGCCGCCTGATCGAGGACCACCCGCTGGACGAGCTCAAATCCCTGGTCCTGGAGATCGGGGCGGACGAGGTGATCGTCCTGACCGACCCGCACTACGTGGAGGAGTTCTTCCACCGGGACTGGGCCTCGCGGGCCCGCCACAAGGTCGGCGTGCCGGTCCTGAAACTGTTCTCCCACAGCAAGGCATAGGCTGGGGCCGCGCTCCCGAGGAGAAGGAGGGGGCGCGCCCACCGGCAGACCGCCCACGGACACCCGTCGCACCTCTGGGGAGAACAGCGCATGGCACCCGGCCTTCCTACCGCCATGGACCGACCGCACTTCATCGGCATCGGCGGCGCCGGGATGTCGGGCATCGCCAAGATCCTCGCCCAGCGGGGTGCCGCGGTGGCGGGCAGCGACGCCAAGGAGTCCCCGACCGCAGAGGCCCTGCGCGCGCTGGGCGCGACCGTGCACATCGGGCACGCGGCCGGGCACCTCGCCGACGACGCCACCTGCGTGGTCGTCTCCTCGGCGATCCGCGAGGACAATCCCGAGCTGGCCCGCGCCGCCGAGCTGGGCATCCCGGTCGTCCACCGCTCCGACGCCCTCGCCGCCCTGATGAACGGCGCGCGCCCGCTCGCCGTCGCCGGCACCCACGGCAAGACCACCACCACCTCGATGCTGGCGGTCTCCCTGTCCGAACTGGGCCTGAACCCGTCGTACGCCATCGGCGGCGACCTGGACGCCCCCGGCTCCAACGCCCTGCACGGCGACGGCGAGATCTTCGTCGCCGAGGCCGACGAAAGCGACCGCAGCTTCCACAAGTACGCCCCCGAGGTCGCCATCGTCCTCAACGTGGAGCTGGACCACCACGCCAACTACGCTTCGATGGACGAGATCTACGAGTCCTTCGAGACCTTCGCCGGCAGGATCGTCCCCGGCGGCACCCTGGTGATCGCCGCCGACCACGAGGGCTCCCGGGAGCTGACCCGGCGACTGTCCGGCAAGGTGCGGACGGTCACGTACGGGGAGTCCGAGGACGCCGACGTGCGCATCCTGTCGGTCGTGCCGCAGGGCCTCAAGAGCGAGGTCACCGTCGTCCTGGACGGCACCGAGCTGACCTTCACCGTCTCCGTCCCCGGCCGCCACTACGCCCACAACGCCGTCGCCGCCCTCGCGGCGGGCGCGGCCCTCGGCGTCCCCGCCGCCGAGCTGGCCCCCGCGCTGGCCGCCTACACGGGCGTCAAGCGGCGCCTCCAGCTCAAGGGCGAGGCGGCCGGCGTCCAGGTCGTCGACTCCTACGCGCACCACCCCACCGAGATGACGGCCGACCTGGAGGCCATGCGCGCCGCAGTCGGCGACGCCCGCATCCTCGTCCTCTTCCAGCCGCACCTGTTCTCCCGCACCCAGGAGCTGGGCAAGGAGATGGGCCAGGCGCTGGCCCTGGCGGACGCCTCGGTCGTCCTCGACATCTACCCGGCGCGCGAGGACCCGGTCCCGGGCGTCACCAGCGAGCTGATCATCGAGGCCGCCCGCGCCGCGGGCGCGGACGTCACGCCGGTGCACGACAAGGCCGAGTCGCCCGCGGTGGTCGCGGGAATGGCGAAGGCCGGTGATCTCGTTCTCACCATGGGCGCGGGCGACGTCACCGACCTCGGACCGCGCATCCTGGACGAGCTGTCGAGCAAGGCGAAGTAAGGGACTGAGGACTCATGTCGTACGACGTCGAGAAGCCGGACGAGCAGTGGCGCGCGGAGCTGGCCCCGGCCGAGTACGCCGTGCTGCGCCAGGCCGGCACCGAGCCCGCCTTCACCGGTGAGTACACCGACACCAAGACCGAGGGCGTCTACTCCTGCCGCGCGTGCGGCGCCGACCTGTTCACCTCGCAGACGAAGTTCGAGTCGCACTGCGGCTGGCCGTCCTTCTTCGACCCGAAGGACACCGACGCGGTCGAGCTGGTCGAGGACCGCTCGCACGGCATGGTGCGCACCGAGGTGCGCTGCGCCCGGTGCGGTTCGCACCTCGGGCACGTGTTCAAGGGCGAGGGCTACCCGACCCCGACCGACCAGCGGTACTGCATCAACAGCATCGCGCTGCGACTCCAGCCCACCGAGGGCTGAGTCCCCCGGTCAACCGGCGGCGGCCGGGAGCGTCACGGTGAACACCGTCGTGCCCGGCCCGCCGCCCAGCGCGATCGCGCCGCCGTGCGCCCGCACCAGCGACCCGGCGACGGAGAGCCCCAGCCCGCTGCCGCCCCGGTCGCGGCTGCGGGCCTTGTCGACGCGGTAGAAACGGTCGAAGATCCGTTCCCGGTCGGCGGCCGGGACGCCCGGTCCCGTGTCCGCGACGGCCACCGCCACGCGGTCGTCCGCCGCCGCGACCGTGACCGACACCCTCGTGCCCGGCGGGGTGTGCACGGCCGCGTTGGTCAGCAGGTTGTCGAGCACCTGCCGGATCCGCTGCGGGTCCATGCGCAGCCGCACCGCCGCCGGCCCGGCCGTCACCGTCAGCGGATGCTCCGGGTGACCGGCGCGGAAGGCGTCGGCCGCCTGCCGCACCAGCTCCGTCAGGTCGGCGTCCTCCCAGCGCAGCGGCGCCTCCACCTCGGCCGCGTCCAGCCGGGCGAGCAGCAGCAGGTCGTCCAGGAGCACGCTCATCCGGGCCGCCTCGGCGCGCAGCCGGGCCAGATGCCGTTCCCGTTCCCCGGGCTCGTTGGCCGCCGCATACTGGAACAGGTCGGCGTAACCCCGCACCGACATCAGCGGGGTGCGCAGCTCGTGCGAGGCGTCCGCGACGAACCGGCGCAGCCGCTGCTCGGCCTCGGCGCGCACCGCGAGCGAGTCGTCGATGTGCTCCAGCATCGTGTTGAACGCGGTCCGCAGCTCCGCCACCTCCCGACCGCCGTCCCGCCCGTCCACCCGCAGCGGCAGCCGGGCCGCCGACTCGGACAGGTCGTGCGAGGCGATGCCGTGCGCCGTGCTCGCCATGTCGCTCAGCGGCTTCAGCCCGCGCCGCAGCATCCGCCGCCCGGACACCACCAGCGCCAGCAGCGCCAGGCCGAAGGCGATCACCTGCACCGTGATCAGCTGCTCCACGGTGTCCTCGACGTCCCCCATGGGAGCGGCGCTCACCAGCACCACCCCGGGCTCCACCTCGCAGGCGCGCAGCAGGTAGGGGCCGTGCCCGTCGATCCGGACGGTGCGGGTCAGGTCCTCGTCGGAGCGGGCCATCGTCTGCGCGAGGGCGGTGAGCGCACGGCTGTCCGCCGGGACCTCGGCGGGCGTGCGCAGGTCCGCCGAGCCGTCGGAGACGTCGTACACGGCGGTGTACCAGCCGTAGTACGGCTTGCGCCGCACCGTGCCGTGGGCCGCCGCGTCCTTGGACTGCACGACCTGCACCAGCTTCATCTGGTCGGTGAGCTGCCGCTCCAGGTACTCCCGCATGTACGCGGTCAGCACCGTGCCGACCACGGCGAACACCACCAGCGACAGCACACCCAGGCCCAGCGCGAGCCGGGTCCCGAGCCGCAGCCCCCGGTAGGCCCGCCACCAGCGCGGTATCACCGGGCCGGCTGCCGGATCACGTAGCCGAAGCCCCGCACGGTCCGGATCAGCGGCTCGGTGCCGTCGGCGCCGGGGGCGACGTCGTCCAGTTTGCGGCGCAGGCGGCTGACGACCAGCTCCACGACGTTGGACCGGCCGCCGAAGCCGTACTCCCACACGTGGTCGAGGATCTGCGCCTTGGTCAGCACGGTCGGCGACTTGCGCATCAGATAGCGCAGCACCTCGTACTCGGTCGGCGTCAGCGACAGCCGCCGCCCTCCCCGGCGCACCTCACGGGTGTCCTCGTCCATCGTCAGGTCCGCCACCCGCAGCACCGACCGCTGGAAGTCCGGCCCGGCACTGCGCCGCAGCACGGTCCGCAGCCGGGCCATCAGCTCCTCCACCGCGAACGGCTTGACCAGGTAGTCGTCACCGCCCCGGGTCAGCCCCGCCACCCGGTCGGCCACCCCGTCGCGCGCGGTGAGGAACACCACCGGCACCATCGTGCCCGAGCGCCGCAGCCGGTCCAGCACGCCGAAGCCGTCGACGTCCGGCAGCATCAGGTCCAGCACCACGATGTCCGGCCGGAACTCACCGGCCAGCCGCAGCGCCTGCTCGCCGGAGTTCGCGGTGACCGCCTCCCAGCCCTCGTAGCGGGCGACCGTGGCCACCAGATCGGCGATGGGCGGGTCGTCGTCCACCACAAGGAGTCGTACCTTTTCCACCCGCTCATACTGCGCCACCGGCCGCCCGGTCGATAAGTACTTGAGAGTCGCCCGACAGGAAAGCGACAGGACGGCAGGGTGAAGCTTCCCTTGCCTCTCGCGGAGCGGGGAGGGCCTCACACGGTCACCACGGTTCCGTGACACCGGACGTCTAGACTCTCCCGGCAACGAACCGTAGCGACCTGGCCAGAACTTTCCGCCCACCCGAAGGGTATTCGGCGTTTTGATACGGATGGACTCAGTCACCAAGCGGTACCCGGACGGCACCGTGGCGGTCGACCGGTTGTCGCTGGAGATACCCGACCGCTCGATCACGGTCCTCGTCGGGCCGTCAGGCTGCGGCAAGACGACGACCCTGCGGATGATCAACAGGATGGTCGAGCCCACAGAGGGCACCATCTCCCTCGACGGCGCCGACCTCCAGCGGCAGCCGGTCACCACGCTGCGCCGGTCGATGGGGTACGTCATCCAGAACGCCGGTCTCTTCCAGCACCGGACGATCCTCGACAACATCGCCACCGTCCCCCGCATGATCGGCTGGGGCAGGCAGAAGTCCCGGGAGCGGGCGGCGGAGTTGATGGAGCGCGTGGGGCTCGACACCTCCCTCGCCAAGCGGTACCCGTACCAGCTCTCCGGCGGCCAGCAGCAGCGGGTCGGCGTGGCGCGGGCGCTCGCCGCCGACCCGCCCGTGCTCCTCATGGACGAGCCGTTCTCCGCCGTGGACCCCGTGGTCCGCAAGGGTCTCCAGGACGAACTCCTGCGCATCCAGGGCGAGCTGGGCAAGACCATCGTCTTCGTCACCCACGACATCGACGAGGCCATCAAGCTCGGCACCATGGTCGCGGTGATGCGCACCGGAGGCCGGCTCGCCCAGTTCGCCCCGCCCGCCGAACTGCTGTCGAACCCCGCGGACGACTTCGTCGAGGACTTCCTCGGCGCCGACCGGGGCATCCGGCGGCTGTCCTTCTTCGCCGCCGAGGGCCTGGAACTGACGACGGACCCGGTCGTGCGCGTGGACGCCACGGCCGAACAGCTCGCCGCGCCCGACGCGCCCTACCTGCTGGTGACCGACGCGGAGGGCCGCCCGCTGGGCTGGGCCGAGCCGCGGGACCTGACCGCCGGCGACATCGCGGCCGAGCGGCTGCTGCCGTACGGGCGGCCCTTCCTGCCCGGCACCGACTCGTTGCGGGCCGCCCTGGACTGCGCGGTGCTCTCGCCCACCGGCTGGGCGGTCGCCGTGGACCCCGACGGGCGGGTGACCGGCGTCGCCTCCCAGCAGACCATCGGTGAGGCGATCCGCACCGCCCACGGCGCGGCGGCGGACGGCGGCGCACCGGCCGCGGGCGTGGAGCCCGCCGACATCGCGAAGGCCGCCCCGTGAACGGCTTCTTCGACATCCCGAGCGACCTCGACAACACCTACTTCGGCCTGATCGGCCTGCACCTGCGCGAGGCGCTGCTGCCGGTCCTCGCCGGGCTGCTGGCCGCGCTGCCCGTCGCCCAGCTCTGCGTGCGGTTCCGCTGGCTGTACCCGCCCGTGCTCGGCGTGACGACGGTGTTCTACGCCATCCCCTCGCTGGCGGTCTTCGTCGTCCTCATCGACTACACCGGCCAGACCGAGCTGACGGTGATGATCCCGCTGGCCGTCTACAGCCTGGTGGTGCTCGTCCCGGCCATCGTGGACGGCGTGCGGTCGGTGCCCGAGGAGACCCTGGCCGCGTCCACCGCCATGGGCTTCGGGCCCGTACGGCGCTACCTCCAGGTGCAGTTGCCGATCGCCGTGCCCGCGATCCTCGCCGGGCTGCGGGTGGCCGTGTCCGCCAGCATCTCCCTGGTCAGCGTCGGCGCCCTCATCGGCAACCAGGGCGCGCTCGGCAACCTGCTCGCGGACGCGCAGAAGTACGGTCGGCCCGAACTGGCGGTCAACTCCGTCCTCACCACCGCCGTACTGGCGATCCTGTGCGACGCGGCCCTCGTCCTGGTCCGCAACCTGCTGACGCCGTGGATGCCGCGCGGCAGGAGCCGTGGGCGCCGCCCGAAGAAGGCCGCCGCGCTCCCCGAGTCCCAGGAGGCGGGCGTCCGGTGAACGTCCTCGACTTCGTCAACGCCTTCTTCAGCGACGGCGCCCACTGGCACGGCTACGACGGCATCCCCAGGCGCCTGCTGGAGCACGTCCAGTACACGCTGATGGCGCTCGGCATCGCCGCCGCGATCGGGCTGCCCGTCGGACTGCTGACCGGGCACACCGGACGCGGCGGCAACGCCGTCGCCTTCGTCGCCACCGCCGCCCGCGCGCTGCCCAGCTTCGGACTGCTGGTGCTCATCGCCGTCGTCGTGGGGATCGGCCTGCTGCCGGTGATGATCCCGCTGGTCGTGCTCGCGATCCCGCCCATCCTGGTGACCACCTACGAGGCGGTCCGCTCCGTCGACCCCGCCCCGGTGGACGCCGCGCGGGGCATGGGCATGCACGAGTCGGGCATCCTCTTCCGGGTCGAACTGCCCGTCGCCCTGCCGCTGGTGCTCAGCGGGCTGCGCTCGGCGGCCATCCAGGTCGTGTCGACGGCCACCATCGCCGCGTACGTCAGCCTCGGCGGGATCGGCCGGTACATCATCGACGGCCTCTACCAACGGGACTACGAGAAGGTGGTCGGCGGCGCGACCCTGGTGGCCCTGCTGGCGCTGGTCACGCTCGCGGCGTTCTGGGCGGTGGGGCGGCTGGCGGTCTCGCCGGGGGTGCGCAGGCGGTGACGCCTTCGAGCACCCATGTGGAACAAACCGTAACCAGGCCGTTCTTGACTGACCTGTGAATGGCTCGTTTGGATCGACGGATGACTTCTACCGCGAAGAGCAGCAGGTCCAGGACGAGGCACACCGGCGCGGCGGCCGTCGCGCTCGCCGCCGCGGCGGCGCTGCTCGCGGGCTGTTCCTCTTCCGACGACACCTCCGACAACCCCCTGGCAGGAGAGAAGGCGGAGGCCGGCACCGTCGTCGTCGGCTCGAACAACTTCGCCGAGAGCACCCTGCTCGCCGACATCTACGGCGAGGCGCTCAAGGCCAAGGGCCTCAAGGTCACCTACAAGCACAACATCGGCAGCCGGGAGACGACGTACGGACTGATGAAGAACGGCTCGGTCACCGTGCTGCCCGAGTACAACGGCTCGCTGCTCGCCTACCTCGATCCCGAGGCCGGGCAGAAGTCCGCCGAGGCCGTGAACGAGGCGGTCAAGGCGAAGCTCGACAAGAAGCTGACGCTGCTGGAGTCCTCGCCCGCCGAGAACAAGGACTCGGTCAGCGTCAACGCCGGGACCGCGAAGAAGCACGGACTCACCGCCGAGTCGACCCTCGCCGACCTCAAGGACATAGCGCCGGAACTGGTCATCGGCGGCTCGCCCGAGTTCCAGACCAGGCAGCAGGGCCTCAAGGGCCTGGAGTCCGTGTACGGACTGAAGTTCAAGTCCTTCAAGGCGCTCGACGCGGGCGGCCCGCTGACCCAGTCGGCGCTGACCAAGAACACCGTGCAGGCCGCGGACATCTTCACCACCGACCCGACCATCATCAAGGAGAAGTTCGTCGTCCTGAAGGACCCGGAGAACCTCTTCGGCTACGCGAACGTCACCCCGCTCGTCCACAAGGAGGGCCTGTCCCAGGAGGGCGTCGACACGCTGAACGCGGTCTCCGCCAAGCTGGACACCGAGACCCTCCTGGACCTGGACGCCCAGGTGCAGCTGGAGAAGAAGGACCCGCTGGACGTCGCCAAGGCGTGGCTGGAGTCGGCCGGTCTGAGCTGACCCCCGCACGCCCCGTCACGACGCCGCGGCCTCGGCCGCGGCGTCGATCAGCTGGTCGACCAGGGCGATGAGGACGTCCCGGCTGGAGGCCCGCTCCCGCGCGTCGCACAGCAGCACCTTCACGTGCTCCGGCAGCGCCAGCGCCTCCCGGATCTCCTCGGCCGGGTACGGATGCCGCCCGTGGAAGCCGTTGACGCCGACGACGAACGGGATGCCGCGCCGCTCGAAGAAGTCGATCGCGGCGAAGCTCGACTCGGGCCTGCGGACGTCCACCAGCACCACCGCGCCCAGCGCCCCGATCGCCAGGTCGTTCCACATGAACCAGAACCGCTGCTGACCGGGCGTGCCGAACAGGTACAGCACCAGCTCCCGGCCGATCGTGATCCGCCCGAAGTCCAGGGCGACCGTCGTGGCCCGCTTCTCCTCGATCCCGGCGAGGTCGTCGACGTCCAGCCCCGCCGCCGTCAGCGGCTCCTCGGTACGCAGCGGGGCGATCTCGCTCACCGAGCCGACCATGGTGGTCTTGCCGACGCCGAAGCCGCCGGCGATCAGGATCTTCACCGCCTCGGGTGCGGAGGCGGGTGCCGTGGGCGCCTCGACGGCGCCGTCAGAGCCGGCCAAGGCCGTCCCTCACTTTCTGCAGCAGGTCCAGGTCCGGGGTGGCGCGGTCGACCGGGTGCGGCGGCCGGGCGGTGATCCGGCCGGCCTCCAGCAGGTCCGAGAGGAGGATGACGACCACGCTCACCGGCAGGTCGAGGCGGGCCGCGACCTCCGCCACGGCCAGCGGCTCGGCGCACAGCCTGAGGATCCGCCGGTGTTCGGGCTGCGGCCGTGCGGCACGGGCGGGCTGCGGGTCGGCGGCGGTCACCGTCGTGATGAGCGTGAAGTCGGCGCGGCTGGGCCGGGTCCGGCCGCCGGTCAGCGTGAACGGCCGCACGAGCCGGCCCCCGGCTTCGCCTCCGGTCACGTCACTCGCCGGGGCCGGCGGTGGCCCGCGGTGCCGCGCTCAGGTGCTCGCCGATCTTCTTCACCAGCATGTTCATCTGGTACGCCACCACGCCCACGTCGGCGCCCGGACCGGTCAGCACGACGAGGTGCGCGCCGGGTCCGGCCGAGGTGAGTATCAGGTAGCTGTTGGCCATCTCGATGAGCGCCTGGCGCACCGGGCCGCCGCGGAAGTCCATGCTGACGCCCTTGCTGAGGCTCATCAGACCCGACGCGGTCGCCGCCAGCCGCTCGGCGTCGTCACGCAGGAAGCCGGTGGACTTGCTGACCACCAGTCCGTCCTCGGAGAGCACCACGGCCTGGTTCACGTCGGCGACCCGCTGCACGAGTCCGGTGAGCAGCTGGTCCAGCTCGGTGTGCGTGGCGGGGGAGGGTCGGGTCATGGCGAGTCCTTCGTCGGCGGTCGTCGGTCGGCGTTCGGGGTCGAGGTCGAGGGGGTGGAGGGGGAGAGGACCCGCGCGTCGGCATCGAGGCCGGCGTCGGTGCCCGTCCCGGCCTCGGCGTCCGTGTCCTCGGCCTGGGCCCGCAGTGTGCCGCGCTGGAAGCCGGCGAGGGACGAGGCGGCGCGCTCGGCGGTGAAGTCGGCGTACGCGTCGGACTCGGCGTCCGGAACGTCCTGGCCGGTGCCGGGGGCCTCGTCGCGCAGCTCGGCGGCCAGGCTGGTCTGCGGCACCCGGCGGGGCAGCGGCGCCAGTCCGTTCGGATCGGCGGCGGTCGGAGCCTGGTCCGGGGTGGGGGCGCCGGGACGGCTCACGGGCGCGATCCGGGCCGGTCGTACGGGCTGGGCGGGCCGTTGCGCCGGGGCGGCGGGCGCCGGGGCAGGTCCGAAGGCGCCGTCCCCGCCGGCTGCGTCGGCCGGCTCCCGGACCACGATGTCGTGCGGGATCAGCACGATCGCCGTGGTCCCGCCGTACGGCGAGGGACGCAGCGTGACGGTGATGCCGTGCCGGTGCGCGAGCCGGGCGACGACGAACATGCCGAGCCGGAGGTCGTCGGCGAGCGCGACGACGTCGAACTGCGGGACCACCGCCAACTGGGCGTTGAACGAGGCGTAGTCCTCCTCCGACAGCCCGAGACCGCGGTCCTCGATCTCGACGGCCAGCCCCTTGGCGACCAGCGCGGCCCGCACGCCGACCGGGTGGGGAGCCGGGGAGTACGCGGTCGCGTTGTCGATCAGCTCGGCGAGCAGGTGGATCACGTCGGCCACCGCGGGCGGCGCGAGCGCCACCTCCTCCTCGGCGTGCAGCTCCACCCGCTGGTACTGGGCGACCTCGCCTACGGCGCTGCGCAAGATGTCGACCAGCGAGACGGGCTCGCGCCAGGTGCGCCGGGGCTGCTCCCCGGCGATGATGACGAGGTTCTCCTCGTAGCGGCGCAACTGGCTCGCCGTGGAGTCCAGTTCGTACAGGCCCTTCAGGATCTCCGGGTCGGTGTGCTCGCGTTCCAGCGCGTCCAGCTTGCCGAGCTGCATGTTGACGAGGTTCTGGCTCTGCCGGGCGATGCCGAGGATCACCTTCTGGAAGCCGCGCCGGGTGTCGGCGAGTTCGACGGCCGTGTGTACGGCCGTGCGCTGTGCGGTGTTGAACGCCTGGGCCACCTGCCCGAGCTCGTCGCGGCCGTAGTCCAGCGGCGGGGTCGCCGACTCCACGTCGACCTTCTCGCCCCGCTCCAGCCGGGCCACCACGTCCGGGAGCCGCTCCTCGGCCAGGCTCAGGGTCGCCAGCCGCAGCCCGCGCAGCCGACGGGACAGCGAGCGGGTGATGCGCCAGGACATGCCGACGCACAGCAGCAGGGCGACCAGGCCGCCCGCGCTCAGGGCCGCCGCCTTGACCAGCAGCCCTCGCGCGTTCTCGGCACTGCGGTCGAGCAGTCCGCCGGTCTGCTGCCGGATCAGCTCCGCGTACTGGTCGGAGACCTTCGCCAGCGCCCCGGTCCACCGCCGCTGCGCGTCCGGCAGGTCGATCCGGTCGCCCTCGCCCGCGGCGCGGGCCGCCAGCACCTCGTCCTCGACGGACTCCAAGGACTGCCACTCGGGGCTCGTGAGGATCCGCTCGGTCTGCGTCTTGGCGTCGCCGCTCAGGGAGGGGACGACCTGGTCCCGCACGAGCCAGCGCCGGGTGTGGACGAGCTGGGCGAACTGCGCCCACTCCTCCTCGTCCATCCGGCCGGAGGGCCAGGACAGGGTGAGCCGGGCGTCCTCCTGGGACATCAGCTCGGCCGCGTGCTCCAGGGCGACCAGCGGTCCGGCCTGCGAGGTGAGGTCGCCGTCGTCGACCTGCGACAGTTCCTGGAAGGCGTGGATCTGTTCGTCGATGATCGACGTGTACTGGCCGAGCGCCTGCTCGGGGGTGATGTCGTCGGGGTCGTCCACCTGGTCGCGGTAGTACTCGAGGCTGCCCACCGAGCCGAGTACCGAGTACATCCGGTCCGAGACCCGGTCGGGCGCGCGCTCGATCGCGTCGGACTGGCCGACGAGCTGGGCGACCGCCTTGTCCGTCCGCTCGCGCTGGGCGTCCAGGGCGGCCCGGGAGCCGCCCGGGCCGGCCAGCCAGGCCGCCGAGAGGCTGCGCTCCTGTTGCAGGGCGAGGGTCGCTTCGGTGCCCATGGCGCCGGTCGAGCGGCTCAGCTCCGTCTGCGCGCGCAGCCGCAGGCCCTCCGAGAACATCTGGATCGTGGTCACCCCCCACACGGCGGCGAGGGTGACGCCGGGGACCAGGGCGAGGAGGATCAGGGAGAGACGTATGGAGCCGAGGCGGCGCCGGGCACCTTTCCGTGCAGACATCGTCGTCCTAGGCGATCAGTGGGGGAGGGCGGCGGAAGTACGGGGAGCGTGCCCGCGGGGAGCGGTCACCGGGTGCCGCCCGCGGCGAACCCGGCGACCGCGTCGGCGTTGGTCCGGGTCACGAACGCCGGGCCGGTCAGCACCGGTGCCACTGAGCCGCCGCTGACGTTGCCGTTGGTGCGGTACAGCCAGAGCGCGTCCACCGCGAGGTAGCCCTGGAGGTAGGGCTGCTGGTCCACGGCGAACTGCACGTCCCCGCGCTTGACCGCGGCGACCAGCTCCTCGTCGAGGTCGAAGGTGGCGACGTGCGCGTCGCTGCCCGCCTCGTCGACCGCCTCGACGGCCCTCAGCGCGAACGCCGCGCCGTTCATGACGACTTCGTCGATGCTGGAGTTCTGCCGCAGCCGGGCGGTGACGGCGGCGCCCACCGCCTTCATGTCGGTGCCCTCGACGTAGAGCATCTCGGTCTCGCCCTCGAAGGTCTTCTTCACGCCGGCGCAGCGCGCCTCCAGGGCGACGTTGCCCCGCTCGTGGATGACGCAGAGGGCGTGCTCGGCCTTGAGGTCGTCCAGCTTGTCGCCGACGGCACGGCCCGCGACGCTCTCGTCCTGCCCGAAGTACGCGAGGAGCCCCGTGGAACGCCAGGCGTCCATGCCGGAGTTGAGGCCGACGACCGGGATGCCGGCCTTCCGGGCCTCGGCGACCGGCCCCTTCATCGCCTGCGGCTTGGCCAGGGTGACCGCGATGCCGTCCGCCTTGTCGCGGACCGCGTCGCGCACCAGTTCGGCCTGGTCGGCGGCGTCGGCATCCCCCGCGTACGTCAGGTCGATGCCGTCCTTGGCGGCCGCGGCCTCGGCGCCCTTGCGCACCCGGTCCCAGAAGGCGTCGCCCTCGTCGCCGTGGGTGACCATGACGACCTTCATCCGGTCGCCGCCGGGTCCGCCCGCCGCGTCCGGGGCCGAGCCGCCCCCGCCGGGTGCGGAGCAGCCGGCCGCCAGCAGGCAGACGGCCGCGACGAGGGCCGCGGTGCGGGCACGTCCGGGGGAGGGGGCGGGCGGAGGAGTTGTACTCATGGGGGGTGCGGCACCTCGCTGTACGGCCGAGCAGGAGGAACGGAGCGAGGACGGGACCGGAGCCGCGGGGTCAGTGCGCCAACCGGGTGAATCTCGCCTGGCCGGAGCAAACCGTGACTGAGCGCCGGTAGTCAAGTGACCTGCGACCAGGTGTGAGTTGTCGGTGCCGCATCGTGATGAACGGGGCCGGTGGGTCCGCGCGCAGGTGCCGTGGGCGGCCCGGGGCCCCGTGGTCCCGGCGTCCGGCCCCGGGTGCGTGCCGGGGCCGGACGCCGGGTGGCTCAGTGGGTGCGCGTGCCGGGTGGGTCAGGGGTGCGAGTGCCGGGTGGGCCAGGGGGGCGCCGGGCGCATCCGGGGGCACGGATGCCGGACGGCCCCTGTGTCAGGCGGGCTCGCCCGCCCTCCGCTCCAGCGGTGGCGGAGCCGTCCGCGCCGCCCGGGCCGCCTTTCTGCGGCGCCGGCGGTCGCGGCGGGACTCCTGGTCGGGCAGCCAGCCGAAGACCAGGCAGCCGCCGACGCAGCCCAGGAGCAGCCCGACGATGAACCCGCCCAGGTTGGACGTGACCCAGGTGCCCAGCGAGGCCAGGACGCCGATGAGCGAGTAGAAGAGCCGCTGGGAGGGGTTGACCAGGGCCAGCAGTCCGCACAGCAGCATGACGACAGGCAGCAGGTAGCCGGCCACGCCCTGCATGCCGACGTGCAGGACGACCTTCAGCGACGCCTTCATCGTGAGCAGCACCTCGGCCCCGGCCAGGGTGAGCAGCAGCCCGCCCCAGAACGGCCGGCCGGACCGCCAGTCCCGGAAGGCGGCGCGGAAGCCCCTGCGCCGGTCGCCGGGCATCAGCAGCCCGACCCGCTGAAGCGCATCTTCAGGCCGGGCAGCTTGAACACTCCGGCCGTGGTGGCGTAGTTGGTCTGCCGCAGGTTCTTGATGTGCACGGTGTCGGCCTGCTGGCTGAAGACGCCGATCGGACCGCGGCCCTTCGGACCGGCCTTGTCCAGCGTGCTGGCGTCGTTGCCGATCTCGATGTTGTCGAAGGCGGCGTCGCCCGACAGCTCGGTGGAGTCGGTGGTCAGGTCCTTCGCGGAGACCCTGGTGTCCCCGCCGCCCGCGGTGATGAGCAGGTTGGTGCCGCCCAGGTCGACGCTCTGGCACAGCTTGGTGAGTTTGGCCTCCTCGATCACGGAGGTGACGACCAGTACCTGCCCGCCGGTGTCCCCCGCGTTGGGGCTGCCCTCGGCCATGTTGTCGAGGCCGCCGAACTGGGCGAAGCCCTTGCCGTCGAGTTCGGTCGCGGTGACGGTGAAGGGCATGCCGGAGATCGCGAACTGCACGCCCAGAGCACCCTGGGCGGTGAGGATCGCCAGGCCCGCGGTGACCGCGGCGGCGGGCACCGCCAGCACCGCGGCCCGGCGCAGCCGGACCCGGCCGCGTCTGGCGGGGGTGGCGCCGGCGGCTTCGGGCGGGGAAACGCTTTCCGGGCCGCTCCCGGGCTCGGGGGTGTTGCCGGCGGACGGGGTGACGTCCGGGGACGAGGCCATGTCTGCTCCCAGAGGCATAGTGAATGCGGATCGGGCTTCAGCGGCACGTTGTCCTGGCGCGGACAGCGGCTGATGCGCACGCCTCCCGGCAACTCCCGGCGGGTGCAAGGGGTTTCACGTTACGCACCAGTAGCCAATCGCGAAGTTACCGGTGGTTACACCGCAGGGTCAAGCAAGGTGTGGGTAAAGAGTGGGGGTTGTGTGCCAGCTGCCGCCTTCTCGGCCCGGCGGACCGGCGGGTGTGCGACGGTTCGCGCCAACTCCTGTCGCAGGCATTGACGTTGACTACGCGTCAGGTCTACAACGGTCCCTGTTTCCCCGGATCCGTGGCGCCGGATCCGTTGCCGCGGCCCCGTCCGCGTTCCCGGCCCCGGTCCTGTCCCCCGGACAGGACCGGACAGCACCGGACCTCGCCCCCGAAGGGGCACGTCCAACTTCCGGGCAAGGCCCGTACCTCACGGGCCACGCACGCGCCCACCCTTCACCGGCACTGCCCGGAACCTGTCGCATCGGCCCGGCCGCCTCCCCGCGGCCGGCCCACCCCTGCTTCACGAACCCCACTTCAGAGAAGAGGCAGCCGCATGCGTACTCGTACCGCCCCCCGCACTCGACGATTCCTCACCCTCACCGCAGCCGTCGCCGCGCTGACCCTCCCCGTGGCGGTCCCCGCCGTCGCGGGCACCGCGGCGGCCGACACCCCCGTCCTCACCACCGGCGCGGCCGGCGGTACGCCGGTCGCCGTCGGGGACGTCCTCACCGCCTCCCTGGCGAGCGGCACCGCCGCCACGTTCCACTCCAGCGCCACCGGCAGCAGCGGCGTGTCCTGCACGTCCTCGCAGTTCACGGTCGAGGTCACCGACAATCCGACCGCGCCCGGCACGGCCACCGAGACGCTCACCGCCCACACCTTCGACAGTTCCAGCTGCACCAGCAACGTCACCGGCGTCCTCGGCGTCAACGGCATCACGGTCCAGAACCTGCCCTACACCACCACCGTGTCCTCCGACGGCGCCGTCGCCGTCACCCCGCCGGGCGGCTCCACCGTCCGGACCACGGTCGCCCTGCGCACCCTCCTCGGCAGCATCAACTGCGTCTACGAGGCACCCGGCCTGGCCGGTACGGCGAGCAACGACGGCAACTCGATCGCCTTCACCGACCAGCACTTCACCAAGGTGTCCGGCTCCGGACTCTGCTTCGCCAACGGGTACTTCACCGCCACCTACGCCCCCGTGACCGACGGAACGGAGACCGTCTACGTCAACTGAACCCCGCCACCCGGCCCGTGCCGCGCCGGCACGGGCCGGCCCCGAATCGCGGGGTCCCAGACCGGCTGATCTGACGGTGAGTTATCGTGTACAGGGGGTTAAGACAGGCCGCACGGCCTGTTGAGTTCCAGCCCAGGAGAGTTCAGCCGATGGCGAGGCAGCTACGCGCCGAGCAGACCCGCGCGACGATTCTCGGGGCCGCCGCCGACCTGTTCGACCGTCAGGGCTACGAATCGACCAGCCTGAGCGAGATCGTCGCCCACGCCGGTGTCACCAAGGGGGCCCTGTACTTCCACTTCGCGGCGAAGGAGGACCTCGCCCACGCGATCATGGAGTTGCAGTCCAGGACCTCGCGCCGGCTGGCGGCGGAGCTGGACGGCCGGGGCTACACCTCCCTGGAGGCGCTGATGCGCCTCACGTTCGGCATGGCCCGGCTGTGCGAGGAGGGTCCGGTCCTGCGCGCCGGGCTGCGGCTCGCCACCGGGGGAGTGCCGGTACGGCCGCCGCTGCCGCACCCCTTCACCGAGTGGCGGGAGATCGCCTCGTCCCGCCTGCTGGACGCCGTTCGGCAGTCCGACGTGCACCCCGACATCGACGTCGACTCCGTCGCCCACACCCTCGTCTGCTCCATCGTCGGCACCCGCCTCGTGAGCGGCACCCTCGAACCGGACGCGCGCCAGCCGCGCCGCCTGGCCGGCATGTGGTACCTCATCATCCGGGGCATGGTCCCGGTCACCCGACGCGCGCGCTACCTCACTCTGGCCGCCCGCCTGGAGCGCGAGACCTACGCGGCCTGACCGGCGGGGGCGGGAAGAGAACGCCGGCGGTTACGGGCCTGCCGCAGGATCGCCGGTCTCGCCGCTCGCGCGGGGGCGCGCGATACGGTGATGCGCATGCCCGACACCCCCGCCGAGGCCGCCCCCGTCATCCGCGGCGACGAGCCCGGTTCCTTCCCGCACGGTGTGCTGGCCGAGCGCCACCCGGCCATCATCAGGCAGGTCCGCGAGGCGTTCCCCTACGGCCCCGAACAGCGGCGCGCCCTCGACGCGCTGCTCGCGAGCTGCACCGACGGCGTCATCGAGCCCCTGCCCGCCGGGGCCGACGCCACCGACCACGACCGCTGGGCCGGCTGGGGCATGGGCGAGTACGCCGGCCGTTCGTGGTTCGACGTGCCCTGGCTGTGGGCCGAGAGCCACTTCTACCGCAGGCTCCTCGACGCCGTCGGCTACTTCGGTCCCGGCCCCTGGCAGGGCATCGACCCCTTCCGGCCCGCCAAGCTCGCCGAGCTCGCCGCCCCCGAGACCGACGAGGAACTGGCCGCGCTCGACGGCCTCGGCGTACTGTCCGCGGACGAGCGGGACCGGGCGCTGCTGCACGGATCGCTCTGGGGCAACCGCGCGGACCTCGGCTTCCGCCTCTCCGAGAGCGGTACCGGCGCCGAGGACGAGGCGGCGGCGCTCGTCGCCGACGACGGCGACGCCCTCTGGTCCCTGCTCCCGGCGACGCGCACCGGCGCCCGTGGGCCGGTCACCCTCTGCCTCGTCGCCGACAACGCCGGCCGGGAACTCGTCCCCGACCTGCTCCTCGTCGCGCACCTCCTCGCCGAGGGCCGCGTCGACCGGGTGGTCCTGCACGTCAAGCCGCACCCGTACTACGTCTCCGACGCCACCCACGCCGACGTGCTCGACGCGCTGCGGCGGCTCGTCGCGGCCGGCGGTGCGGCGGCCGCGTACGGCGACCGGCTGTGGGCCGCGCTGGCCGACGGCCGCGTCACCGTCCGCGCCCACTCCTTCTCCTGCGCCCCGCTGCCGTACTCCGACGCGCCCGCCGACCTGCGCGAGGAGTTCGCCGCGGCCACGGTCACCGTGTTCAAGGGCGACCTGAACTACCGTCGCCTGGTGGGCGACCGCCGGTGGCCGGCGACCACACCCTTCGCGGACGTCACCGCCTGCTTCCCGGGACCGGTCGCCGCCCTGCGCACCCTGAAGTCGGACGTGATCACGGGCCTGACCGCGGACACCGAGGAGGCGCTCGACGCGAGTGGGGAGAGGCGCTGGAGGACGAGCGGGACGCACGCGTTGATCCAGGTTCGATCCTGAGAACCACGCGGATGTTCCCGCATTTCCGCCGATTCACGCGATGGTGTGATCATGTCCCCCCGGGTGGATGCGTCCACCGGGCCCTGGGTAGTGCCGGGCCATGACGCAACAGCCCTTCGAACTCCCGCACTTCTACCTGCCGCACCCCGCGCGGCTGAACCCGCATCTCGACGAGGCCCGCGCCCACTCGACGGCGTGGGCGCGCGAGATGGGCATGCTGGAGGGCTCCGGGGTCTGGGACCAGGCCGACCTCGACGCACACGACTACGGCCTGCTCTGCGCCTACACCCACCCCGACTGCGACGGGCCGGCGCTCTCCCTGATCACCGACTGGTACGTGTGGGTCTTCTTCTTCGACGACCACTTCCTGGAGAAGTTCAAGCGCAGCCAGGACCGCGTCGGCGGCAAGGCCCACCTGGACCGGCTCCCCCTGTTCATGCCCCTCGACCTGGACACCGCGATGCCCGAGCCGGAGAACCCGGTCGAGGCCGGCCTCGCCGACCTGTGGAGGCGCACGGTGCCTGCCATGTCGGCCGACTGGCGCCGCCGCTTCGCCGTGGCCACCGAGCACCTGCTCAACGAGTCGCTGTGGGAGCTGTCCAACATCAACGAGGGGCGGATCGCCAACCCCGTCGAGTACATCGAGATGCGCCGCAAGGTCGGCGGTGCCCCCTGGTCGGCCGGGCTCGTGGAGTACGCCACCGCCGAGGTGCCCGCAGCGGTCGCGGGCACCAGGCCGCTCAGGGTGCTGATGGAGACCTTCTCCGACGCCGTGCACCTGCGCAACGACCTCTTCTCCTACCAGCGGGAGGTCGAGGACGAGGGCGAGCTGAGCAACGGTGTGCTGGTCCTCGAGACCTTCTTCGACTGCACCACCCAGGAGGCCGCCGAGCTGGTAAACGACGTCCTCACCTCCCGGCTGCACCAGTTCGAGCACACCGCGTTCACCGAGGTGCCCGCCGTGGCCCTGGAGAAGGGACTGACCGCCGCCGAGGCCGCCGCCGTCGGTGCGTACGCCAAGGGCCTCCAGGACTGGCAGTCCGGCGGCCACGAATGGCACATGCGCTCCAGCCGGTACATGAACGAGGGCGCCCGGCCCGGCGCCCCCTGGGAGGCGCTCACCGGCCCCGGCACCTCGGCCGCGGACGTCGGCGCGCTGCTCGCCCGGGCCGCCGCCGAGCGGGCCCGCCCCTTCACCCACGTGCCCTTCCAGAAGGTCGGTCCCTCGATCATCCCCGACATCCGCATGCCGTTCCCGCTGGAGCTGAGCCCCGCCCTGGACGGCGCCCGGCGGCACCTGTCCGAGTGGTCGCAGGCGATCGGCTTCCTCAGTGAGGGCGTCTGGGACGAGGACAAGCTCGCGAGCTGCGACCTCCCGCTCTGTGCCGCGGGCCTCGACCCGGACGCCACCCAGGAGCAGTTGAACCTCGCCTCCGGCTGGCTCGCCTTCGGCACCTACGGCGACGACTACTACCCGCTGGTCTACGGCCACCGGCGCGACCTGGCCGCCGCCCGGCTGACCACCGCCCGCCTGTCCGCCTGCATGCCGCTCGACGGCGAGCCGGTCCCACCGCCCGCCAACGCCATGGAACGCTCCCTGATCGACCTGTGGGCCCGCACGACGGCCGGCATGACGCCCGACGAGCGGCGCCCCCTGAAGGCGGCCGTCGACACCATGACCGAGGCCTGGGTGTGGGAGCTCGCCAACCAGATCCAGAACCGCGTTCCCGACCCGGTGGACTACCTGGAGATGCGGCGCGCCACCTTCGGCTCCGACCTGACCCTTGGCCTGTGCCGCGCCGGACACGGACCGGCCGTCCCGCCCGACGTCTACCGCAGCGGGCCCGTGCGCTCCCTGGAGAACGCGGCGATCGACTACGCCTGCCTGCTCAACGACGTCTTCTCGTACCAGAAGGAGATCGAGTACGAGGGCGAGATCCACAACGCGGTCCTGGTCGTGCAGAACTTCTTCGGCGTCGACTACCCGGCCGCCCTGCGCGTCGTCCAAGACCTGATGAACCAGCGCATGCGGCAGTTCGAGCACGTGGTCGCCCACGAACTTCCCGTCGTCTACGACGACTTCCAGCTCTCCGACGAGGCCCGGGAGATCATGCGGGGCTATGTGACCGATCTGCAGAACTGGATGGCGGGCATCCTCAACTGGCACCGCAGCGTCCCGCGCTACAAGGCCGAGTACCTGGCCGGCCGGACCCACGGCTTCCTCCCGGACCGCGTCCCGGCCGTGCCCGTCCCCAGGAGCAGCCCCGCCCTGATCCCCTGACCACCGGTCAGTCTCACTCTTTCGTGGCTCGTCACGCGCCGGTGCGCCGGGTAGATCACCTGCCGGAGGCGATCCATGGAACAGACAGCGTTGCGACCCAAGCCGATGCCCGGTCAGGAACAGGGGGCCGGCACCACGCCCGACGGCGACCGGCCTCCGCCCGGCGGACACCGGCGCCGGAGGCGGCTCACCACCCTGCTGCTCGGGGTGCTGGCCGCCGCCCTCCTGCTCCTGGCCGGCGTGGGACTCGGCACGATGGGCGCCACGGTGATCGGCATGAGCAGACTCGCCGAGCTGCAACGGCAGGCGGGCGCGCCGGGCCCGGGAGAGGAGAAGCCGTCGGGAAGCCGGGCCGCCCCGGTGCGCCCGTCGGCCGGAGCGTCCCCGTCCGCCTCCCCGTCCCCGGCCCGGGCGGCCGCGACCCTCGGTGTGGAGGCCGTGGACGACGAGAGGCCGGGCGCGCTGGTCGTCGGCGTCCACGTGCCCGGACCCGGGTACGCGGCCGGGCTGGTCAGGGGCGACGTGCTCCTCGCGTTCGGTGAGACCCGCGTCGACTCGGCGGCCGACCTCGCCGAGGCCGTGGCCGGTGCCCGGCCGGGCAAGGCGGTCAAGATCACGGTCCGCCACGAGAGCGGTGGCTACCAGCAGTTGACGGCAGTGCCGGGCGTCGTCACCTGACCCGGCGTCGTCCCGTGACCGTACGGAAGTGGCTGGTGAGCCGCCCGGTGTCGTCCAGCACGTGGTAGGCCAGCCCGACCGGAGCGTCCCGGTCCGCGATCTCCTCCCCCTCCCAGGGCAGCCGCAGGGTCCACGTCACGCCGGGCCCGACCATCAGGGGCCGCCCGGCGAACACCGTGGCGGCGGGCGTGTGGGCGTGCCCCGTGATCAGACCGGCCACCTCGGGGCGGCGTTCCAGCAGCGCGGCGAGCCGCTCGGGGCGGCGCAGGGGGTAGGAGTCGGGCAGCGGGTGGTGCAGGGGCGCGGGCGGGTGGTGGAAGGCGAGGACCACCGGGCGGTCGCCGCCGAGCCCGTCGAGGGCGGACTCGATCCAGCCGTACGTCTCCTCGTCCAGCTCCCCCTCGTCGCTGCCCGGGATGCTGGAGTCGCACATCAGCACCGCGCCACCGTCGAAGACGTGCGCGCCGTTGACCGGACCGTCGGCGGCGGGCCGGCCCAGCAGGGCCTTGCGGTAGGGCGCGCGGCTGTCGTGGTTGCCGGGGCAGGTGAGCACGGGGAACGGCGCGTCGCCGGCCCGCAGCCCGAGGATGCGGGCGGCCTCCTCGTACTCCGCCTCCGTGCCGTGGTCCGCGATGTCCCCGGTCACGAGCAGGGCGTCCACTCGCCCGGGCAGTTCCCACAGCTGGTCGCGCACCCGCTCGGCGCGCGCGGTGGCCCGGGCGCCCCCGTCCAGGTGCAGATCGCTGATGTGCGCGAGTACGAGCACGGTTCCGGCCTCCTTGGGGCGCTCGGACACCGAGCCCCGTAGACGTCGTTGACGCATCTAATGCTTGAGGCGCATCAAACCATTAACGATGACGGTTGATCAATGACAATCGGCTCGCGCGGCCTCCTCGCTGCGGGCAGGATGCTGCTCGTAGTCCCTTCACCCACATTGCCCAGGAGGCCCGGATGACCGGCAGCGCGCCCGCTGCTTCCTTCACCGCCGACGACTACCGGGCCCGCATGGAGCGCGCCGCGCGGGCGGCCGCCGACGCCGGGCTGGCCGGGCTGCTGGTGGCACCGGGACCGGACCTCGTATGGCTCACCGGCTACGCCCCCACCGCGGCCACCGAACGGCTCACCCTGCTCGTCCTTTCACCCGGCCGCGATCCCGTCCTCGTCGTCCCGGCGCTGGAGGCCCCCGACGCGGAGAAGGCCGCCGGAGCGCCCGCTCTGACCCTGCGCGACTGGACCGACGGCAAGGACCCCTACGCCGCCACCGCGGCCCTCCTCGACGGCTCCGGCCGGTTCGGCATCAGCGACAACGCCTGGGCGATGCACCTGCTCGCCCTCCAGCGGGCACTGCCCGGCACCTCGTACGCCTCGCTCACCGAGGCGCTGCCCATGCTGCGCGCCGTCAAGGACGCGGCCGAGCTGGAACTCCTGACGGCGGCGGGCGCGGCCGCGGACGCCGCCTTCGAGGAGATCCGGCAGGTCCGCTTCGGCGGGCGCCGGGAGTCCGACGTCGCCGCCGACCTCGCGGGCCTGCTGCGGCGGTTCGGCCACTCCCAGGTCGACTTCACCATCGTCGCCTCCGGCCCGAACGGCGCCAACCCGCACCACGAGGTCGGCGACCGCGTCATCGGCGACGGCGACATGGTCGTCCTCGACTTCGGGGGCCTGAAGGACGGCTACGGCTCCGACACCTCCCGCACCGTCCACGTGGGCGAGCCCACGGACGAGGAGCGCCGGGTGCACGACCTCGTCCGCGAGGCGCAGGAGGCCGGTTTCCGGGCGGTGCGGCCCGGCGTCGCCTGCCAGGAGGTCGACCGGGCCGCCCGCGCGGTCATCGCCGGCGCCGGGTACGGCGAGTACTTCATCCACCGCACCGGGCACGGCATCGGCGTCACCACGCACGAGCCGCCGTACATGATCGAGGGCGAGGAGCAGCCCCTGGTGCCCGGCATGTGCTTCTCCGTCGAGCCCGGCGTCTACCTCCCCGGCCGGTTCGGGGTACGCATCGAGGACATCGTCACGGTCACCGAGGACGGCGGCCGGCGCCTCAACGACACCCCCCGGGAGCTGGTCGTGGTGGAGTGAACGAAGACGACGGACCTCGAACGCCCCGGCAGACCCGGAGGACGACGGCGCGATCATGACCCAGGCACCGACACCCACCGCGGACACCGTCCGCCGACTGGTCCGTTCCCTGCTGGGCGAGAGCGCGGAGGGCGACGTCCGGCCCGCCGTGACGGGCTCCGGGCCCGCCACCTGGTGGGTCGGCACCCGGCACGTGCTGCGCCTGGCGCCCGACCGCGAGGCCGCTCTGCGGCAGCGGCGCGAGCTGCGGCTGCGGGAGCTGGTCCGGCCGTACCTCTCCGTCACGGTGCCGACCAGCGTGGCGCACGGCGAGTGGGCGCCGGGGCTGACCTACACGCTGGACGCCAAGGTGCCCGGCGGGTCCGGCGAGGAGCACGACGTGTCGGCGCTGGGCGAGGCGGACCTCGCCGCGCTGCTCACCGGTCTGCGCGAGGTGCCGGTCCGCCAGGCCGAGACGATCGGTGTGCCCCGGGCCGCCGCGCGCTCGCTGGAGGCCCTGCGGGAGTCCGCCGAGCGGGCCGGCAGGCTCCTCGCCGAAGCCGACGAGTTCGACCCCGCGCGGCCGGAGCGGCTCACCCGCGCGGCGACGGTCCAGCTCGGCGTCCAGCCCGGGGCGGCGCCGGTCCTCGTGCACCACGGGCTGGCCGGCGAACACCTCGTCGTCGGCGCCGACGGCCGGGTGCGCGCCGTCCTCGGCTGGACCGACGCGGCACTCGGCGATCCGGCCGAGGACATCGCCGCCCTCGCGCGCTCGGTCGGCTCGCCCGCCGCCGTCCGCGCCGCCACCCTCGCCGGCTACGGAGCCAGGCCCTGCCTGCGCGGCCTGTGGCTGGCCCGCTGCGACACCCTCGTCCACCTCGCCGACACCCTCGCCGGCCGCCCGACCGCACCGGCGCCCCTGCCCGTGCTGCGGACCCGGCTGCGCCGCGCCTGGGAGCCCATCCTGCTGGAACGGGTGACGGAGCTGCGCGAGGACGGCACGGACGACGGCGCGCCGCCCTGAGCGCGCCCGTGCCGTTGCCCGGCGACGGCCGGGGCCATTCCATCGCCCCGTGCGCGGCGGCCCCGGTACGGCTTCCACGCGTCCGGTGAGGGCGTGGCGCCCGGTTCCGGCTCTGGCGTGGCGTGGTCCGCCGCCCCAGCGGCCCGGTGTCCGGTACGGGCGCCGCTCCGTCGCTCCCGCGCGGGCACCACCCCGCTGTCCCGTGCGTACGGGGTCCACTCACTCCTGCACGAGCACCACGCTCGACTCCCCCGGCACCCGCAGCATCCCGTCCGCCCCCTGCGCCCGAACCGGTTCCCAAGCGGCGAGCACCCGCGCGGGCCGGCCGCCCAGCGGGATCGCCGCCGGCTCGGTGCCGAGGTTGACGACGACCCGGATGTCACCGCGCCGGAAGGCCAGCCAGCGCGCCTGGCCGTCGTACGCCACCCTGGTGTCGGCGAGGTCGGGAGCGGTCAGGTCCGGCTGCTCGCGGCGCAGGGCGATCAGCCGCCGGTACCAGTCCAGTACGCGGGCGTGCGGCTCGCGTTCCGGCTCGGACCAGTCGAGGCAGGAGCGCTCGCGCGTCGCCGGGTCCTGCGGGTCGGGCACGTCCTCCGCCTTCCAGCCGTGCGCGGCGAACTCCCGCCGCCTGCCGTTTCGCACCGCCTCGGCGAGCTCCGGGTCGGTGTGGTCGGTGAAGAACTGCCACGGGCTCCCCGCCGCCCACTCCTCGCCCATGAACAGCATCGGCGTGAAGGGCGCCGTCAGGGTCAGCGTGGCCGCGCAGGCGGCCAGGCCGGGGGAGACCAGCGAGGCCAGGCGGTCGCCCTGGGCGCGGTTGCCCACCTGGTCGTGGGTCTGGCTGTAGCCGGTCAGCCGGTGCGCGGCGACCCTGGCCCGGTCCAGCGGACGTCCGTGACCACGGCCCCGGAAGCTGGACCAGGTGCCGTCGTGGAAGTAGCCCCGGGTCAGCGTCTTGGCGAGCGCCGCGAGCGGATCGCGCGCGAAATCGGCGTAGTAGCCCTGCGACTCCCCGGTCAGGGCGGTGTGCAGGGCGTGGTGGAAGTCGTCGTTCCACTGCGCGTGCACGCCGAAACCGCCCTCCGCGCGCGGGGTGATGATCCGCGGGTCGTTGAGGTCGGACTCGGCGATCAGGAACAGCGGACGCTCCAGTTCGGCGGCGAGGCCGTCCACCGCCGTCGACAGCTCCTCCAGGAAGTGGCACGCGCGTGTGTCGGCCAGGGCGTGCACCGCGTCCAGGCGCAGCCCGTCGATCCGGTAGTCCCGCAGCCAGGCCAGCGCGCTCTCGACGAGGAAGGCCCGCACCTCGTCGGAACCGGGGGCGTCCAGGTTGACGGCGACGCCCCAGGGCGTGTGGTGGGTGTCGGTGAAGTACGGGCCGAAGGCTGGCAGGTAGTTGCCGGAGGGGCCCAGGTGGTTGTGGACCACGTCCAGGACCACGCCCAGGCCCAGTTCGTGAGCCCGGTCGACGAACCGTTTCAGCGCCTCGGGCCCGCCGTACGGCTCGTGCACCGCCCACAGCGAGACACCCTCGTACCCCCAGCCGTGCCGGCCCGGGAACGGGCACAGCGGCATCAGCTCCACGTGGGTGACGCCCAGCGCGGCCAGGTGGTCGAGCCGTCCGGCGGCGGCGTCCAGCGTGCCCTCGCGCGTGTACGTGCCCACGTGCAGCTCGTACAGGACGGCGCCGGGCAGCGGGCGCCCGGCCCACTCGGTCCGCCACGCGTACCTCCCGTGGTCGACGACCGCGCTGAGCCCGTCCGGCCCGTCCGGCTGCCTGCGCGAGCGCGGGTCCGGCAGCACCGGCCCGTCGTCGACCGCGAAGCCGTACCGTGAGCCGTCCCGCGCCCCGGCCTCGGCACACCACCACCCCGGCCGCTCCCCATCGCGCTCCAACGCGCGCGTGACGCCGTCGCACTCCAGCGTCACCCGGCCGGCCTCCGGTGCCCACACCTCGAACTGCACGGACGGTTCCCCTTCATCTGCTCACCGTGACGTAGCCCGTCCATGGTGCTGCAAAAGCGATCTCCGCGCTGGCGAAAACTCCCGTTCGCGGCCGGTGTCGTGGCGCACGTGACCGTGGCCGGGACACGCCCGCGCGCGGGGCCGCCGCGCCCCGTTTTCTGGACACTCCGCCCCGGCTGACCGACAATCACCTGCGTGACGTCGTCCTTCGAGTTCAACACGTACCCCGCGCGGTTGTCCGACGCGGAGCGCGACAAGGCGCTGCGGGTGCTCCGGGACGGCGTCGCGATGGGGCGCCTGTCGCACGACACGTTCATCCGCAGGATGGAACTGGCGCTCGCCGCCCGCCGCCCGGACGAGCTGGCCGTCCTCACCGCCGACCTGCACTCCGAGGGCCGCATGGCCAAGCTGGTGTTCGGCACGGTCGAGGCGGTGTCCGGGTTCGGCGTACGGCTGCGCAGGGCCTGGCAGGCCGAGCGGCTGCCCAAGCTGCTGCTGCCGCACCCCGGCGCCGGTCATCCCCTGCGCATAGGACGCGACCCGGCGAACGGGCTGCGGCTGACCCACGAGACGGTCTCCCGGGTGCACGCCGAACTGAGCCGCCAGGGAGGTATGTGGGTGCTGCGCGACCTCGGGTCCACCAACGGCACCACGGTCAACGGACGGCGGGTCATCGGCGCGGCCGTCGTCCGCGAGGGCGACCAGATAGGTTTCGGGCGGATGGCCTTCCGTCTCGCGGCCGACTGAGCGCGACAGGGAACACGGGGCCCAGCTCTGGCCTGGGCTTCACTCGATGTCGTGCGTGTCGGTGGCGTGGTCCGGCAGGACAAATCCCTTTGCTTTTCACGGTGTTGACGTACCCATCAACTCGTGACTGACTGTGCGTACACCGCGCACGCCAGGTGAACCGACGGCCCGCATCGTGGAGGTGTGCCCTGCCGCCCCTCCTGCGCTATCCGACCGTGGACGAGCTGGGCGCCCGGGCCGCCGCACTCGTCGCCCGCCACCCCCGGCACGCCCGGCTGCGCCGCGTCGGCACCTCCCGCGCGGGCACCCCGCTCCTGCTGCTCTCCGTCGGCCACGGCAGCCGGCAGGCCCTCGTGGTCGCCGGACCGCACGCCAACGAACCCGTGGGCGGCGCCACCGTCCTGCGGCTCGCCGAGCGGGCCCTGGCCGACCCCCGGCTCACCGAGGGCGCCGACGCCACCTGGAACCTGCTGCTCTGCGTCGACCCCGACGGTCTGCGCCGCAACGAGGGCTGGCTGTCCGGCCCGTACACGCTGGGCCGCTACGCCCGGAACTTCTTCCGCCCCGGCTTCCTGGAGCAGCCCGAGTGGCTGCCCGACGGCCCCGACCACTCGACCCTGCCGGAGACCCGCGCGCTGCTCGCCCTCCAGGAGGAACTGCGGCCCTTCCTCCAGTGCTCCCTGCACGGCGTCGACGTCGGCGGCGGCTTCGTCGAGGTGACCCACGACCTGCCGGGCCTCGCCCAGCGCGTCGCCCACACCGCGGCCCGGCTCGGCGTCCCCCGCGAACTGGGCGCCTACGACACCCTGTACTGGCCCGACCTCGGCCCCGCCGTCTACCGCATTCCGCCGCCCCGCCGCGGTGACCTCACCGCGGCCATCACCGAGGCCGCCGTCGAGTCGACGTGGTGCCACCCGCAGCGGTACGGCACCGTCACCGCGGTCGTCGAGGCGCCCATGTGGGGCGTGGCCGCGGTGGGCGACGACTCGCCCCCCGCCGACCGGGACGCCGTGCTCCGTGCGGTGAGCCGCACCCTGCGGCACGACACCCAGCGCCTGCAACGCGTCCTCGCGCGTGTCCGGCCCCACGTCGCCACCGATCCGGACGCGGCCCGCCTCCTCGCACCGGTCGACGACTACCTCCTGGTGTGCCCCAGGCTCGCGGACGCCTGGGACCCCGACACGGAGGACGGAACGGGCCGCTCCCTGCCTCCCATGAACAACGCCCACCTGGTCGCCCTGCGCCTGGCCGGACGGCGCCTGTCTCTGCGGACGGCGGGCCTGCTGCACCAGCTGGTGACCCGTACGGGCGGCGACCCCGCGGGTGTCCTGCCCGAGGTGAACCGGCTCGTCGACGAGGGCTGCGCCGACTACCGCGACGGCTGCGCGGCCCGCTGGATCCCGGTCGCGCGCCAGGCGGAGTACCAGACACGGGTCGTCCTCGCCGCGTTCGAACTGGCCGGCCGCCGACGCCCCACCGCGGGTTCCCGTTCGGGTGAGCCGGGCTGGGGTCCGGGGGCGGCCGTGCCGATGCACCAGGAATGACACGGACCCTCACGACCGGTGCCGCCCGGGCCGCCCTCCTGGCGGCCACGGCCCTCCTCCTCACCTGCGCGACCCCCGTGCAGGCCACCGCCCAGCGGGAACCGGCCACCGACTGGCTCCTGCTCACCGTCACCCGGGAAGACGCCCGGCCGGGGATCCGGCCCGCAGCCCCGGCTGGCGCCCGGCCCGGTGCCGCGCGCGGCGCCCTGCTGCTGTGCGACCCGCCCCGGGGCCACGTCCGCGCGGAGCGCGCCTGCGCGGAACTCGACGCGGCGCGCGGCCGCATCGCGGACATCCCCGCGCGCGAGACCCACTGCCCGATGATCCACGCCCCGGTGACGGCCCAGGCACGCGGACAGTGGCGGGGACAGCCGGTGGAGTACGCGCGGACCTTCCCCAACGCGTGCGTGATGGCGGCGCTGACGGGGTCGGTCTTCGGGTGGGACGCGCAGGACGTGAGGGGCTGAGCGGCGGCACGGCGGACCGGTGTGCCGCGGCCGTCGGGCGCCGCGTCACTGCTGGTGCAGCCCCCGGCCCGCCAGGCTCAGGAACGCCTCGCCCACCGCCTCCGACAGCGTGGGGTGGGCGTGGACGTGCCGGGCCACGTCGGCGGGCTCGGCCTCCCAGCCGACGATCAGCTGGCTCTCGGCGATCATCTCCGACACGTGCGGGCCGACCAGGTGCACGCCGAGCACCCGGCCGCCCCCGGCTTCGGCGACGACCTTCACCGTCCCGCCCTGCCCGTGCACCATCCCCTTGGCGACGGCCGTGAGCGGCATGACGTTGACGGACACCTCGTACCCGCGCGCGCGTGCCTCCGCCTCGCCCAGGCCCACGGCGGCGGTCTGCGGCGCCGAGTACGTCACCCGTGGCACGGCCGTGTAGTCCACGGGCGCGGACGGCACGCCCGCCAGCGTCTCGGCCACCAGCAGGCCCTCCGCGAACGACGCGTGGGCCAGCCCGAGCGACGGCGGCGGCAGCAGGTCGCCCACGACGTGGACGCCGGGGACGGCGGTCTCCAGCCGGTCCCAGTCCGCCGGTACGACGAAGCCCCGCCGGTCGGTGTCCAGGCCCGCGGCGGCCAGCTCGAGCCCGTCGGTGACCGGCTCCCGCCCCACGGCCAGCAGGAGCCGTTCCGCGTCGACGGCGAGGGTCTCGCCCCGGGCCGTGCGGACGTGCGCGCGGACACCGTCGTCGAGCACCTCGGCGTCGAGCAGGCGGGCGCCCACCCGCACGTCGACGCCGCGCTTCTTGAGACCGCGCGCCAGATGGCGGCTCACGTCCGCGTCCTCCAGCGGCACGATCCGGTCGGCGGCCTCGACGAGGGTCACCCGCGCGCCCATCGAGCGGTGGAACGAGGCGTACTCGACGCCGATCGCGCCGCCGCCCAGGACCAGCACGGACGCCGGCAGCCCGGAAGCGAACAGGGCGTCGTCGCTCGTCACCACGCGCCGCCCGTCGGGGGCGAGCCCGGGGAGCGTGCGCGGGCGCGAGCCGGTCGCCAGCACGACGCCCCGGCGCGCGGTGAGGTCCCTCGCGCCGTCGACCCGTACCGTCCGGGCGCCGGTCAGCCGGGCGCCGCCCCGCACCACCCGCACGCCCGCGTGGGCGAGGTGCGCCTCCACGCCCTTGTGGTTGCGGTTCACGATGTCGTCGCGGGTGGCGACCAGGGCCGGCCAGTCGATGCCGTCCAGGCTCGCCTTCACGCCCCAGCGCTCGCGCGCCTCGGCCACCGAGTCGACCAGTTCGGCGGCGTGCAGCATGGCCTTGCTCGGGATGCAGCCGCGGTGCAGACAGGTCCCGCCGACCTTGTCGCGTTCGACGAGGGCGACGTCGAGACCCAGGGCCGCGGCACGCAGGGCGGTGCTGTAACCGCCGGTGCCGCCGCCGATGACGATCACGTCGTGTGTGTTCATGCCCTCAGCGTCCGCCCGCCCCTTGCCATGAGTCCAAGGCAATGTTCTTGTGGGTTCGATGCAGAGCCTTCATGACAAGGCCCGCTGTCGGAGCCGGACTTGGGAAAGGGGCCCGGGGGAATGAGCCTGCGGCAGATGGAGTACTTCCTGACCGTCGTCGACGAGGCGTCCTTCACCCGCGCGGCCGAGGCCCTGCACGTCACGCAGTCCGCGCTCTCCCACCAGATCAAGGCCCTGGAACGGTCGGTCGGCGGCGACCTGCTGGAACGCCTGCCGCGCGGGGTGCGCCTGACCCCGATGGGCCGCGCCTTCCGCCCGCACGCCGAACTCGCCGTCCGCAGCGCCGTCCAGGCCCGCCGCGCGGCGCGCGCGGCCGCCGGGGCCGAGGGCGGGGAACTGCACGTCGCCGCCGTGCACTCGGTGGCCGTCGGCATCCTGCCCGACGTCTTCGCCCGCTGGCGCGCCGCGCACCCCGGCGTCCTCCTGCACCTCCACGAGTACGCGACGACCGAGGCGCTGGAGGAGGAGGTCGAGCGCGGCACCGCGGACCTCGCCGTCGGCCCGGCTCCCCACGACTGGCCCGGTACCGTCGTCACGGTCGGCGAGGAGGAGATCGTGCTCGTCGTGCCCTTCGACGACCGCTTCGCGGGCCGTACGTCGGTCACGCTGCCCGAACTCGCCGACCGACCCTGGGTGCGGTGCGCCATGGAGCCCGTCGTCGAGGGCCAACGCTTCCTCGACTGGGCGTGCGGACGGGCCGGCTTCCGGCCGTACACCGCGGTCTACACCGAGCACACGTCGACGGCCGTACGGATGGCCGCCGCCGGCGTCGGCGTCTGCACGGCACCTTCGCACATCGTGAGCGGCGCGGTCGGCGAGGACTGCGTGGTCCTGACGCCCGACCCGCCCTGGAGACGCGCCCTGACCGTCTTCTCCCGCGTCCCGCCCACCGGTGCCGCCGAGGCCTTCGTCGACCTGCTCCGCACGTCCTGCCCGGCCGTCCCGGCCGCCACGACGGCACGTCCGCCCCACGTCTGCGACGGCACCGCCACCACCGCGCTCGCCTGACGCCGGCTGCCGCGCGCCGGGGACGCCCACCGGGGAAGGAGAGGGGGTTCACGCCCGGGTTCGTACCCCCTCCGAGCCCGCGAGTGGTCCGCGCTCGGACATCAGCGGTGTGCCCGGCCGGGGGAGGCGTCGGCGGTAGAGCCGTCGACAGGTGCGGCCGCCCGCCGGGCCGGCCGGTGACGGGCAGGGCGCAGGAGCCGTTTCCGTGCCGCGCCGGCCGGCCCGCACCCCCCGGGCAGGGCGCGGACCGCTGTTCGGGGAGCGACGAAAGGGCCGGAGGGAGGGACGGACCGGCGGTCGTCCGCCGTGCGGTGCCTTGCCGGTCCCCTGCTTCCCGCGCCGCGCGGGGCGGCTCAGGGGAGCCGTGCCGGTGGCCCACCGCTCAGCCCCCGGCCCCGCCCTCCGTCCCCACCCGCTCCAGCAGGGCCACCGGCACCTCCGCGAAGAGCTCCGCCGTGCGCGCGTGCCCGGTGAACTCCCGTCCGGGCGCCAGCGCGTCGGCCCACCGGCCCGGCGGCAGCGGGAGCGCCGTGTCGCGCCAGCCGCCCGCCTCCGCCAGCCGCAGCGACAAACGGGTCACGGCCGTCAGGACGTCGCCGGAGCGGACGAAGGCCACGCAGTGTGCGGCCGAGGGGCCCTCGGCGGTCAGCGCCTCGTACGTCGCCGTGTCCCCGAAGGCGTCGGGCCGTCGCGCCCGCAGCGCCAGTGCCGCCCGGGTCACCGCGGCCTTCCCGACGGGCGGTCCGTCCTCGACGGCTCCGGCGGACGGGAAGTCCACGGCCCGCCGGTTGTCCGGGTCGACCAGGGCGAGGTACTCCCGCTCGGTCCCCTGGTAGAGGTCCGGCACCCCCGGCATCGTCAGGTGGGTCAGGGCCGCACCGAGGACGTTGGCGCGGATGTGCGGTTCCAGGGCGGCGCGCAGGGCGGTCACCCGCTCGCCGGGCACCCCGCACGGGCCCGCCGCCACGAACCGGGCCACCGCCTCCTCGTACGGCGGCTCCTGCTCCGTCCAGCTGGTGTGCATCCCCGCCTCGCGCACGTGCTTCAGCAGCGCCTCCCGCACCCGCTCGCCGTCCGCCGGCCCCAGCCCGAACACCGTCTGCCAGGCCGCCCACGCCAGCTGCGCGTCCGGCACGCCGTCACTCGTCCGGGTGACCTCGGTGAGGACGTCAGCCCACCGCCCCGGGCACTGAGTGAGCACCGCGAGCGCGGCCCGCACGTCGGCGCTGCGTTTCGTGTCGTGGGTCGACACGACCGTGCCCGTCGCGGGCCAGTCGCGCTGCACGCGCGCGCAGTAGGCGTGGAACTCCTCGGGCGACACGGCGGGCCGCCCCGGGTCCCCGCCCACCTCGGCCGCCGACAGCAGCGGCACGTAACGGTAGAACGCCGTGTCCTCCACCGACTTCGCCCGCAGCGCCGACGCCGTCTGCGCGAACCGGGACCGGAACTCCTGGTGCTCGGGACCGTCCCCGTACCGCCCGAGCACCAGGCCCCGTACGACGTCCACCGCCCCGGCCTCCTCGGGCACCGCGAAGGCGAGCCGTGCCTCGGCCGCCGCCTCCTCCGTGACTACGGACGCCGCGTCCACCGACGTGTACGGCCGGTACACCTCCAGCCGCACCAGCAGCTCCCGCAGCGCCGTGCGCAGCGCCCAGGGCGCCCGGTCGCGCAGCGCGGCCTCCGGCGAGGCGACGCACAGCCGGTGCGCCACCCGGGTCAGCCGGTCCATCTCGGTGGCCAGCTCGTGCGTGAGCACCTTGTACGCCGCCCGCCGCACCGTCGCCGCCCAGTCCCCGCCCCGGTCCGTCTGCGGGGCCGCGAACCTGCGGTACTGGCCGAGGAGTTCCCCGTGCCCGGCCGGGTCCGTGAAGAGCCCGTCCACGTGCCGCAGGGCGTCGTACCCGGTGGTGCCCGCGACGGGCCAGGCGGCCGGCAGCCGTTCTCCGTCCGCCAGGATCTTCTCCACGACCGTCCACCGGCCGCCGCTCGCCTCGTGCAGCCGCGCGAGGTACGTGCCGGGGTCGGCGAGGCCGTCGGGGTGGTCGACCCGCAGCCCGTCGACCACGCCCTCGCGCAGCAGCCGCAGCACCGTGGCGTGCGTGGCCTCGAACACCTCCGGGTCCTCCACGCGGACGCCGATCAGCTCCGAGATGCTGAAGAACCGCCGGTAGTTCAGCTCGGTGCGGGCCAGCCGCCACCACACCGGCCGGTACCACTGCGCGTCCAGGAGCTGCGGCAGCGGCAGGTCCGAGGTGCCCTCCCGCAGCGGGAAGGCGTGCTCGTGGTAGCGCAGGACGTCCCCGTCGACCCGCAGGTCCTTCAGCACCTCGCCGACCGGCGCCCCCAGCACCGGCACCAGCAGCTGGCCGCCCTGCGCCTCCCAGTCGACGTCGAACCACCGCGCGTACGGCGACTTCGGTCCCTCGCGCAGCACCTCCCACAGGGCACGGTTGTGCCGGGGCGACATCGCCATGTGGTTCGGCACGATGTCCACCACGAGGCCGAGACCGTGTTCCCGCGCGGTGCGCGCCAGCGCCCGCAGCCCCTCCTCGCCGCCCAGCTCCTCGCGCACGCGCGCGTGGTCCACGACGTCGTAGCCGTGGAGCGAGCCCGGCACCGCCTCCAGGACGGGGGACAGGTGCAGGTGCGACACCCCGAGTGAGGCGAGGTAGGGCACGGCCGCGGCGGCGGCCGCGAAGGGGAACGCGGGCTGCAGCTGCAGCCGGTAGGTGGCGGTGGGGGCGGGGGAGGGGGAACGGGAGGACAGCACCGGGTCGGGTCGCTCAGGCGTCATGGAAACCTACGTACCCGCCCCGCCGCCTTTCGTGTCACCGGCCCCCTGCACGGGTGTCCTGCCCGTACCCGCGCGTACTCCGTCTAGACGGGCCGCCGCAGCACCGTCAGACTCCGGTCCACCAGGGTGAGCCGGTCACCGGCCTGCACCTTCACTCCCGTGTCCGGGGGCACCCCGTCCGCCCGCGAGGTGTCGACGACCACCTCCCACTGCCGGCCGTGGTCGACCGGCACCACGAAGTCCAGCGCCTTCGGCGAGGCGTTGAACATCAGCAGGAACGAGTCGTCGGCGATGCGTTCCCCGCGCGCGCCGGGCTCGGAGATCGCGTTGCCGTTCAGGAACACGGTGAGCGCCGACGCCCGCGCGGAGTTCCAGTCCCGCTGGGTCATCTCACCGCCCTCGGGCGTGAACCAGGCGATGTCCGACAACTCGTCGTGGGTGCCCTCCACCGGCCGTCCGTGGAAGAAGCGCCGCCTGCGGAAGACCGGGTGGTCCTTGCGCAGCCACACCATCGCGCGGGTGAACCGCAGCAGGTCGGGCTCGTCCTCGGGCCACCGGACCCACGCCAGCTCGTTGTCCTGACAGTAGGCGTTGTTGTTGCCCTTCTGGGTGCGGGCGAACTCGTCGCCGTGGCTGATCATCGGCACGCCCTGGGAGAGCAGCAGTGTGGCGATGAAGTTCCGCATCTGCCGGGCCCGCAGCTCCAGCACCGCCGGGTCGTCGGTCTCGCCCTCGGCCCCGCAGTTCCACGACCGGTTGTGGCTCTCGCCGTCGCGGTTGTCCTCCCCGTTGGCGTGGTTGCGCTTCTCGTTGTACGACACCATGTCGTGCAGCGTGAAGCCGTCGTGGCAGGTCACGAAGTTGATCGAGGCCAGCGGGCGGCGGCCGTCGTCCTGGTACAGGTCGGAGGAGCCGGTCAGCCGGGACGCGAACTCGGCGAGCGTGCGCGGCTCGCCGCGCCACAGGTCGCGCACCGTGTCCCGGTACTTTCCGTTCCACTCGGTCCACAGCGGCGGGAAGTTGCCCACCTGGTAGCCGCCCTCGCCCACGTCCCAGGGCTCGGCGATCAGCTTCACCTGCGAGACCACGGGGTCCTGCTGCACCAGGTCGAAGAACGACGACAGCCGGTCCACTTCGTGGAACTGCCGGGCCAGGGTCGCCGCCAGGTCGAAGCGGAAGCCGTCGACGTGCATCTCGGTGACCCAGTACCGCAGCGAGTCCATGATCATCTGGAGTACGTGCGGGGACCGCATGAGCAGCGAGTTCCCGGTCCCCGTGGTGTCCATGTAGTAGCGCGGGTCGTCGGTCAGCCGGTAGTACGAGGGGTTGTCGAGGCCCTTGAAGGACAGCGTGGGGCCCAGGTGGTTGCCCTCTGCGGTGTGGTTGTAGACCACGTCGAGGATCACCTCGATCCCGGCCTCGTGCAGCGCCTTCACCGCCGACTTGAACTCCAGCACCTGCTGCCCGCGGTCGCCCCAGGAGGCGTACGCGTTGTGCGGGGCGAAGAAGCCGATGGTGTTGTAGCCCCAGTAGTTGCTCAGGCCCATGTCGACCAGGCGGTGGTCGTTGACGAACTGGTGCACGGGCATCAGCTCCAGTGCGGTCACCCCCAGCTCGGTCAGGTGCTCGATCAGCGCCGGGTGTGCCAGGGCCGCGTAGGTGCCGCGCAGCTCCTCGGGGAGGCCGGGGTGCCGCATCGTCAGACCCTTGACGTGGGCCTCGTAGATCACCGTGTGGTGGTACTCCGTCCGGGGGCGCCGGTCGTCGCCCCAGTCGAAGTACGGGTTGACCACCACCGACGTCATGGTGTGCGGAGCGGAGTCCAGGTCGTTGCGCCGTTCGGGTTCGCCGAAGTGGTAGCCGTACACCTCCTCGCCCCACTGGACCGCGCCGCTGATCGCACGCGCGTACGGATCGAGGAGCAGCTTGGCGCTGTTGCAGCGCAGCCCGCGCTCCGGGGCGTACGGACCGTGCACGCGGTAGCCGTACCGCTGCCCCGGCATCACGCCCGGCACGTACGCGTGCCGTACGAACGCGTCGCTCTCCCGCAGCTCGACCGCTGTCTCCGAGCCGTCGTCGTGCAGCAGACACAGCTCTACTCGGTCGGCGGCCTCCGTGAAGACCGCGAAGTTCGTGCCGGCGCCGTCGTACGTGGCACCGAGTGGATATGCCTCTCCAGGCCAGACCTGCATGGACACGACTCTTTCAGGTGTGGGGCGCCGGTGCGGACGCCTTGGCTCCGAGTCCTCCGGAAGTCTCCCCGAAAGTGAGGCGACCACCTAGCACGTACGTCCTCCTACCCACCCCCTCGGCGTTCCGCGCGGTGCGCCCCTTGTCGCGGGCGCGAGGCATCCTTCCCCGTACCCGGCCACGTCACCGCTATGAATCCGCTCACTCCACGGTGTCCGGGCGGGCGGAACGTGCTTGGGGGTCAACGACGTTGGGAAAACCGTCCCGTCCATCGGGCTGCACCGCGCACCCCTGGCGGAGTACCCTTCCTTGATCGTTGGGACGGGGTCTGACCCGGAGTGCTCCGAGGGAGCGGAAGGCGGTGCGCGGGTGGGCTCGGGAGGGCTGGAGCTACCCCCTGGTGACGACGGTGGTCGGCAGGGGAACTCCGCGGACGTCCCGCCCGGTGCGGTGTCCCTGGCGCGGCCGATGAACGCGGGCGCGATCGGCCCCGAACTGGACTGGGACGCCGAGGCCTGGCACGAGGTGCGCACGCGGGCGCAGCGCGCCGGCCGGGCGTACATCTGGCTCAACCTCGTCGAGCAGCGGCTGCGCGCGGTCGTGGCCGCCGTCCTGCGTCCGGTCTACGAGCCCGTCCACGGCGACGACTGGGTGGTGGCCGCCGCCGGACCCGCCGGACAGGAGTGGGTGCAGCGCGCCGTCGCCGTCCGCGAGGTCAGCCGCCGCAAGGGCTACCTGCTCGACCCCGCCGACGACAACGTGCTCAGCTTTCTCACCCTGCCACAGCTGCGCGAGCTGATGGTCCAGCACTGGCCGTGCTTCGAGCCCTACGTGGACGAGCGCCGCGACGTGGAACTCGCCCTGGACGAACTGGAGGTCACCCGCAACGTCGTCTCGCGCAACCGGGCGCTGTCCGAGGCGGTGCTGAGCCAGGCCGAGCGGGCCTCGGCGCGGCTGCTGGAGGTGCTGGGCGCGGGCAGCGACGTGCCCTCCACGCGGCGGCTGCCGGTGGACGCGGTGGAGGACCTGGTCGGCGACCGGTACGCCGACGTGGTCGCCGTGCACTCGGACCGGGTGCGGCTGCTGCGCCAGTTCCCGGCCGAGGACCTCTTCGGCAGCGCGCGGCGCGTGGACGCCCTCGGTATCGGCCTCAACCTGCTCGTGCAGAACTTCTCCGGCCGCCGCCTGCTGCGGCTGGCCGAGTCCGGCGGCCGGGTGCGGCTGCTCTTCCTCAACCCGGCCTCCAGCGCCATCAAGCGCCGCGAGCGCGAACTCGGCATCAAGCGGGGCGAGCTGAGCCGCGCCGTGGAGATGAACATCCTGCACATGCGCCGGGTGCGCGCCCGGTTGCGCGACCCCGGCGCGTTCGAGATCCAGGTCTTCGACGAGACGCCCCGCTTCACCGCCTACCTCGTCGACGGCGACGGCGCGGACGGCATCGCGGTCGTGCAGTCCTACCTGCGCCGCACCCGGGGAATGGAGGCGCCGGTGCTCGTGCTGCGCAACGGGCGCAACGGCGGCAGGGTCGTGAAGTCGGACCAGGTGGACGAAGGCGGACTTTTCCCCACCTATCGTGAGGAGTTCGAGCTGATGTGGGCGGACTCGCGGCCGGTCTCCTGAACGCCGGCCCGGCTTGGCGGGCGGCACAAGCGGTAGGCGATCCTCCGATTGTCAGTGGCCCGTGCGAGGGTGGAGACCACTGGGGGAAAGCACCACCAAGAAGGGGGACCGCCCATGGGCTGGCACCGGGAGCTGCTGATCGGCTTCGACCTGGAGACGACAGGCACCGACCCGCGCGAGGCGCGCATCGTCACGGGCGCCGTGATCGAGGTCAGGGGCGGGGAGCCGCTGGGCCGCCGGGAGTGGCTGGCCGACCCCGGTGTGGAGATCCCGGCGGACGCGGAGGCGGTGCACGGCATCAGCACTGAGCGGGCCGCCGCCGAGGGCCGCCCCGCCGACCAGGTCGCCGACGCCATAGCCGGTGTGCTCGCTGCCTACTGGAAGGCGGGCGTCCCGGTCGTCGCCTACAACGCGGCCTTCGACCTGACCCTGCTCTCCGCCGAACTGCGGCGGTACGGCCTGCCGTCCCTGCGCGACCGCCTGGGCGGCCTGGACCCGGCCCCGGTCATGGACCCGTACACCATCGACCGTTCCGTCGACCGCTACCGCCGCGGCAAGCGCAACCTCGAAGCGGTCTGCAAGGAGTACGGCGTCCCGCTCGACGCCGCCCACGACGCCACCGCGGACGCCCTCGCCGCCGCCCGGCTGGCCTGCGCGATAGCCGGCCGCCACCCCAAGGTGGCCTCCCTCGGCCCGGCGGACCTGCACCACCGTCAGATCGAGTGGTACGCCGAATGGGCGGCCGACTTCCAGAGCTTCCTGCGACGCAAGGGAGACGCCACGGCCGTGGTCGACGGCAGATGGCCCCTGCGCGAGCCGGCCGGCGAGCGGGTCTGACCCGACGCTCCGGCTTGACCTGGGGGCAGGGCGTCCGGGGCCCCGCACCTCGGGCTCACCCGGGCAGCGGGACCGGTCCGGCGCCGAGGGCCGGCCTCGGACCGGGCACCCGGCCGACCGACCCCGGGCCCGGCGTCAGAACGGATACCACCGCACCGTCGGGTCCCCGTCCCGCAGCGACGCCACCCGGCGTTCGAACTCCGCCAGCGCCTTGGGGTTGCTCGGCGCGTGCTGTGCCACCCACGCGCAGCTGGCCGTCTCGCGGGCGCCGCGCAGCACCGCGCAGCCGTCCCACTCGCGCACGTCCCAGCCGTACGCCGCAGTGAAGGCGTCGTACGCGTCGGCGGGCAGCCCGTAGCGGTCCCGGCTGAGCGCGAGCACCACCAGGTCGTGCTCGCGCAGGTCGGTGGAGAAGGTCTCCAGGTCGACCAGGACGGGGCCGTCGGGAGTGACGTGCACGTTGCGGGGCAGCGCGTCGCCGTGGATCGGGCCCGGCGTCAGGTGCGGGGTGAGCGCGGCGGCGGCCGACGCGAAGCCGTCCCGCCGCTCGCGCAGATACGCGGCGTCCGCCGGGTCGATCACGTCGCCCGCGAGCCGCAGCCAGCGTTCCACACCGCCCAGCAGTTCGCGCGGCGGCAGTCCGAAGGAGGGGGAGGGCAGTTCGTGCACCAGCCGGAGCAGCACGGCCACGTCCCGCGGCTCGGCGGGCCGCACCGGGTCGGGCAGCCGCCGCCACACCGTCACCGGGTGGCCGTCGACGACCAGCGCCGTCGGGTCGGCCGCCCGCACCGCCGGCACACCGGCCTCTTCCAGCCATACCGCGACGGCCAGTTCCCGGCGCGCCCGGTCGAGCAGCTCCGCGTCCCGGCCCACCTTGACCGCCAGGTCACCGGCGGCGAACACCGCGTTCTCGCCCAGGGCGAGCAGCCGCGCCTCCCGCGCCGGGCCGGGCAGCACCCCCGCCTCGGCCAGCACCTCCCGCGCCCGTGCCTCGTCCATCGTCGCCTGCCTCCGTGTCCGCCGGGTTCCCGCCATCCGTCCGCCAGTGTCGCATTCGCACAGGTCGGAGCGTGTGCGCGGGCCCTTGACGGGGCACGGCGCCTTCACGACCATGACCAGGCCCGTCCGAGCTGTGCAAAGGGGCTGATTACGTGACATTGGTGACCGAGTCGAGGAGGCCGGCGCGCCGCCCGCCCGGCGGGGACCGGCCGCGGCGCGGCCCGGACCACGGCGCCTGGTTCCTGGTGCTGCCCGCGCTGATCCCCATCCTGGTGCTCAGCGTCGGTCCGCTGCTCTACGGCATCCTGCTCGCGTTCACCGACGCCCAGTCCGGCCGGACCGAGCCCACGCAGTGGATCGGCACGCTCAACTTCCAGGACCTGCTGCACGACACCCTGTTCTGGGAGTCGTTCCGCATCGGGCTGCTGTGGGCCGTCGGCGTGACGATCCCGCAGTTCCTGCTCGCGCTCGGCCTCGCCCTGCTGCTCAACCAGAACCTGCGGATGCGCTGGCTGGCACGTGCCCTCGCGATCATCCCCTGGGCGATGCCCGAGGTCGTCGTCGGCATCATGTGGCGGCTGGTCTACAACCCGGACGCGGGCATCCTCAACGAGACGCTGCGCGACCTCGGCCTCGGCGACGGCCGGGACTGGCTCAGCGGCCTCGCCACCGCCCTGCCCGCCGTCATCGTCGTCGGTGTCTGGGCCGGCATGCCGCAGACGACGGTCGCCCTGCTCGCCGGAGTGCAGAGCACCCCGCGCGAGCTGCACGAGGCCGCCGCGGTCGACGGCGTCGGCGCCTGGCGCCGCTTCCGCACCGTCACCTGGCCCGCCCTCAGACCGGTCGCCCTCGCCATCACCGCGCTCAACCTCATCTGGAACTTCAACTCCTTCGCCCTGGTCTACGTGCTGACCAACGGCGGTCCCGGCGGCCGGACCCGGCTGCCCATGCTCTTCGCCTACGAGGAGGCGTTCCGCTACGGCCAGTTCGGCTACGCGGCGGCGATGGGCTGCGTCATGGTGGCCGTGATCTCGATCGTCCTCGCCGTCTTCCTCGCCGGCCGGCTCAAGGGCGGACTCAAGGGAGGTGGCGAGGCGTGAGGACCTCGACCCCGGCCCGCGTGGGCCAGTACGCCGCGCTGTTCGCGTACCTCGTCTTCCTGGCCTTCCCCTTCCTCTGGCTGATCTCCACGGCCTTCAAACCGCCCCAGGAGCTGGGCAGCCTCCACCCCACCTGGATCCCCCAGAACCCCACCCTCGACAACTTCCGGCAGGCCTTCGACGAACAGCCCCTGCTGCGCGCCGCCCTCAACTCCCTGCTCGCCGCGCTCGGCGCCGCCGTGATCGCCGTACTGGTCGCGACGCCGATGGCGTACGTGATGGCCCGCCACCGCGGCCGGCTCGCGCGGGCGGCCACCGGGTGGGTCGTGGTCAGCCAGGCCTTCCCCTTCGTGCTGCTGATCATCCCGCTCTTCCTCGTCCTGAAGAACCTGCGGCTGATCAACAGCGTCCCCGGGCTGGTGATGGTGTACGTCGTGTGGTCGCTGCCGTTCGCGCTGTGGATGCTCGCCGGGTACGTCCGCGCGGTGCCGGCCGAGCTGGAGGAGGCGGCCGCCGTGGACGGCGCCGGGCGGCTGCGCACCCTGGTCTCCGTCACCGCGCCCCTGCTCGCGCCGGGGATCGTGGCGACGGCCCTGTTCGCCTTCATCACCGCGTGGAACGAGTTCTTCTTCGCCCTCGTCCTGCTCAAGACACCGGAGAAACAGACCCTGCCCGTGATCCTCACCCACTTCATCGGTGCCGAGGGTGTCGCGGACCTCGGCCCGCTCGCGGCCGCGGCGTTCCTCGCCACTCTGCCCTCCCTGGTCGTCTTCGCCCTGATCCAGCGGCGCATCACGGGCGGCATGCTCGCCGGGGCGGTGAAGAGCTGATGGCGGCACGCACGAGGATCGCGACCCTGCTGGCCTCCCTCGCCCTGCTGCTCGCGGGCTGCTCGGGCGGCGGCGACGGAGCGGACGACGGCCGGATCACCCTGCGCTTCCAGTCTTTGGCCTGGCAGGAGGAGTCCGTCGAGGCCAACAAGGAACTGGTGCGGGAGTGGAACGCCACCCATCCCGACGTACGCGTCGAATACGTCCAGGGCAGCTGGGACAGCGTCCACGACCAGCTCCTCACCTCCTTCGAGGGCGGCGAGGCGCCCGACATCATCCACGACGCCTCCGACGACCTCGCCGACTTCGCCTACGGCGGCTACCTCGCCGACCTGACCGACCTGCTGTCCGAGCGGCTGAGGTCCGGCATCCCGGAGCGCAGCTGGGAGACGGTGACCTTCGGCGACGGCGTCTACGGCGTGCCGTTCCTCCAGGAACCGCGCGTACTGTTCGCCAACGCGGACCTGCTCGAGGAGTCCGGCGTCCGCGTCCCGACGCCCGGGGAGCCCTGGACCTGGGCGGAGTTCCGCCGGGTGAGACGAAGCGGCTGAGCGGCGACGGGCGGTACGGGGTGGCCTGGCCGCTGAAGGAGCCCGTGTCCGCCACGCTCAACCTGTCCCTGTCCACCGGCGGGCAGCTGTTCCACCGGGGAGCGGACGGCAAGGTCACCGTCCGTGTCGAGGAGGGCGACCAGGTGGTCCCCCGCACCATCCACGACCAGGTCGACACCGACCACAGCGCCTCACCCACCACCCTCGGAAGCGGCGGCTCCGACACCCTGCCCGGCTTCTTCGCCGGCAAGTACGCGATGGTGCCGCTCGGCTTCTCCTACCGCCAGCAGATCGAACAGCAGGCGCCGGACGGCTTCGACTGGCAGGTGCTGCCCGCCCCGGCGGGAGCCGACGGCCTCACCCAGGGCGTCAGCCCCCAGACCCTGTCCATCGCCGAGGACAGCCCGCACAAGAGCGAGGCCGCCGCCTTCGTCGACTTCCTCCTCCAGCCGGACAACATGGTGCGCCTCGCCCTCGGCGACTGGATGCTGCCCACCGGCACCGAGGCGCTCCGGGATCCCGCGTTGCGCACGCAGGAGCACGGCTGGGCCGTGGGGACAGCCCTCGCGGCCCATCTGCGGTCCGCGCCCGCGCAGTCCGTCCGCGGCTATCCCGAGTGGAAGGACAAGGTGGCGACCCCCGCGCTCCAGGAGTACTACAGCGGGGCGATCGGCATGGAAGAGCTGCGCGAGAGACTGGAGAAGGACGGAAACCTCGTACTCGCCCGGTACCAGCGCTGACGGACGCCCGCGCGCGAAAACCCGTTGCCCGCCGGGCGCGAGCCCGCCTAACGTCGCCTCCGTGGCAGCTTTCAACGCGATCTTCAACTCCGGTCTCGGCCGGGGCTGCACGTACTCCGTCAGGATGCGTCGTGGCCCCGGAGCCCTGACCGGCCCGGGGTCCCCCCGCCGCTGACGCGCCCGACGCGCGCGGTGGGGCCGTTCCTCCGCATCTTCTTCTGCCTTCGTCTTCCGGTCAGGGCCTTCGGCTGCCCTTTCCCCATTCACGGAAGACAAGGACCGCAGGCCATGGCCCGCCCCACCCAGCGTGCCCGCACGCTTTCGCAGAACTTCCTCGCCGACCGCGCGGCGGCCGAGCACGTCGCCCGGCTCGCCTCTCCCGACAGCCGTCGCCCGTCCCTCGTCCTCGAAGTGGGCGCGGGCAAGGGCGCGCTCACCGAGCCGCTCGCCCGCCGCAGCCGGGAGCTGTACGCCTACGAGATCGACACCCGGCTCGTCCCCGGGCTCCGCGCCCGCTTCGCGGACACCCCCCACGTCCGCGTCGTCGCCGGTGACTTCCTCACCGCGCGCCCCCCGCGCACGCCGTTCTCCGTCGCCGGGAACGTGCCGTTCTCCCGCACGGCGGACATCGTCGACTGGTGCCTCACCGCACCTGGCCTCACCGACGCCACACTGATCACCCAGCTGGAGTACGCCCGCAAACGCACCGGAGACTACGGCCGCTGGACCCTGCTGACGGTCCGCACCTGGCCCCGGCACGAATGGCGGCTGGCCGGGAGGGTGAGCCGGTACGGCTTCCGGCCCGCGCCCCGCGTAGATGCCGGAATCCTCCGCATCGAACGCCGCCCCACGCCGCTGCTGCCCGGCACCGCTCACCGGAGCTGGCGGGACCTCGTCGAGCTGGGCTTCTCCGGGGTCGGCGGATCGCTGCACGCCTCCTTGTGCCGCGCCCGCCCGCGGCGCCGGGTGGACGCGGCGTTCCGGGTTGCACGCCTGGATCCGGGCGTTCTCGTGGGCCAGGTGTCACCCCAGTGCTGGCTGCGGCTGCACGCGGAGCTGGCGGGATGAACGCACATGAGGCGCACGCGAATGAGTTGTACGAGACGTCTCGTCTCGCGTACGCTGCTCGCATGACCAGTCCCGCTCACATCGCCATGTTCTCCATCGCCGCGCACGGCCACGTGAACCCCAGCCTGGAGGTGATCCGCGAGCTCGTCGCGCGAGGGCACCGGGTGACCTACGCGATCCCGCCCGCCTTCGCGGACAAGGTCGCCGAGGCGGGCGCCGAACCGAAGCCGTGGAACAGCACGCTGCCCGGCCCCGACGCCGACCCGGAGGCGTGGGGGACCACGCTGCTGGACAACGTCGAGCCGTTCCTGAACGACGCGGTACAAGCGCTCCCGCAGCTGGCCGAGGCGTACGAGGGCGACGAGCCGGACCTGATCCTGCACGACATCGCCTCCTACCCGGCCCGCGTCCTCGGCCACCGCTGGGACGTGCCCGTGGTCTCCCTCTCGCCGTGCATGGTGGCCTGGGAGGGGTACGAGAAGGAGGTCGGTGAGCCGATGTGGGAGGAGCCGCTGAAGACCGAACGCGGCCAGGCGTACTACGCCCGCTTCCACGCCTGGCTGGAGGAGAACGGGATCACGATGCATCCGGACCCGTTCGTCGGCCGCCCCGCCCGCTCCCTGGTGCTGATCCCGAAGGCGCTCCAGCCCAACGCCGACCGGGTGGACGAGAAGGTGTACACCTTCGTCGGCGCCTGCCAGGGCGACCGCACCGCCGAGGGGGAGTGGCGGCGTCCCGAGGGCGCCGAGAAGGTGGTCCTCGTCTCCCTCGGGTCGGCGTTCACCAAGCAGCCCGCCTTCTACCGGGAATGCGTCAAGGCCTTCGCCGGGCTGCCCGGCTGGCACGTCGTGCTCCAGATCGGCAGGCACGTCGACCCCGCCGAACTGGGCGACGTACCGCGGAACGTGGAAGTGCGGTCCTGGGTGCCGCAGTTGGCCGTTCTCCAGCAGGCCGACCTGTTCGTCACCCACGCGGGCGCCGGCGGCAGTCAGGAGGGCCTGGCCACCGCCACGCCGATGATCGCCGTGCCGCAGGCCGCGGACCAGTTCGTCAACGCGGACATGCTCCAGGGGCTCGGCGTGGCCCGCCGGCTTCCCACCGAGGAGGCCACCGCCGAAACGCTGCGCACCGCCGCCCTCGCCCTGGCCGACGACCCGGAGGTGGCGGGGCGTCTGAAGGAGATCCGGGCGCGGATGGCACAGGAGGGCGGCACCCGGCGGGCCGCCGACCTGATCGAGGCCGAGCTGGCGGCGGTGAAAGCCTGACCGCACGGCGAGGAGAACACGTCGAGGGCCGTCGGTTCCCCCGAACCGACGGCCCTCGGCGTCCTTTCCGCCCCGCAGGGACCTGCGCTCAGACCCCGACCCGCTCGCCCCGCCCACAGCCGGTAAGACCAGGACGCAAGTCCCGGCACAGCGCCGTTGAGCAGGAAGCCCCCGGAAGGGTTGGACGACCCCGCCGGAATCCCCGACCTTGGGCCAGGGAGCACGTCAGATCAATGTTGTTGAATAAGTCACAGGCGCGCGTAGTGGTTGAACCACGGACACCTCATCGGCGAAAGTGGCGCGCACGTCCGCCCGGCGCGGACCCGGCCGTCGTGCCCACCCCCACGGGGCGCGACGGCCGTTCTATGGTGTGCGCATGACGATGATGTACGCGGCGCTGCTGCGCGGGATCAACGTGGGCGGCGCGAAGAAGCTCCCCATGGCCGACCTGCGCGCACTCCTGGAGGAGCTCGGCCACGACGCCGTACGCACCCATCTCCAGAGCGGACAGGCGGTGTTCGCGTCCGGGCGCGGCGACGAGGAGTCGCTGGCCGCCGAGTTGACGCGGGCGATCGGGAAGCGTTTCGGCTTCGCCGTGGACGTCATCGTCCGCGACCACGCCTACCTCAGGGCGGTCGCCGACGCCTGTCCCTTCCCGGCCGCCGACCTGGAGCCCAGACAGCTCCACGTCACCTACTTCTCCGCGCCGGTCGACGAGGAGCGCTTCGCACCGGTCGACCGGTCCGCATTCCAGCCGGAGGACTTCCGCCTCGGTGACCGCGCCCTGTACCTGTACGCGCCGAACGGCCTCGGGCGCTCCAGGCTCGCCGAGGCCCTGGCAAGGCCGCGGATGACCAAGGGCCTGATCGCCACCACCCGCAACTGGAACACCGTCACCAAGCTGGTGGAGCTGACCGCCGCCTGAGCACGGCCGGTGGCCTCAGGCCCCCACCGCCGCCAGCACCGGCACCCGCGCCGCCTCGTACCGCTCCAGCAGCACCCGCGCGACCTCCGGCGAGGGACCGAGGACGTCCGCCAGTACGTCCGCCCGGGCCGCGCCCCGCGTGATGCGGTCCGGCAGGAAGCCGGGGGCCAGGACGTACGGGGCGACGGCCACGCGGGCGCAGCCCAGTTCGCGCAGCTCCCGCACCGCGTCCTCGGTGCGGGGAAGGGATGCGGAGGCGAACGCAGGCCGCACGGCGCACCAACCGGTGTGCCGCCACTCCCGCGCGATTTCAGCGATCACTGCGATCGCCTCCGGGTCCGAGGACCCCGCCGAGGCCAGTACGACCCCGGTCGAGGACTTGTCGGCGGGCGTGACGCCCGCCTCGTACAGGCGCCGTTCCAGCGCCGACAGAAGCAGCGGGGAGGGGCCGAGCACCTCCGCCTGGCGGATGCGCAGCCGTGGTGGCGCGTCCGCCAGGACCGCGGGGACGTCCGCCTTCGCGTGGAACGCACGGGTCAGGAGGAGGGGCAGGGCTACGACGTCCCGCACACCCTCCGTCTCCAGGGACTCCAGCACCCCCTGCACCGAGGGCACGTTGAAGTCCAGGAAGCCCGTCTCCACCCGTACGTCCGGGCGCAGCGACCTGACCCGGCGCACCAGCGCGTGCACGGTCTGGGCGTGCCGCGGGTCGCGGCTGCCGTGGGCGATGACCAGGAGGACCGGAGCGGACATGACGTCTCTCAGCTCCTCACCAGCAGGCCGCGGCTGCGCAGTACCCACCGTTCCAGCGGGCTGAAGATGAGCAGGTCGATGGCGATGCCGACGATGAGGATGAGGAGGATGGCCTCGAAGACCATGGCCATGTCGCTGGCGTTGCGGCCGTTCTCCAGGAGCTGGCCCAGACCGATGCCCAGGTCGGGGAAGGACGCGATGATCTCGGCGGCCATCAGGGAGCGCCAGGAGAAGGCCCAGCCCTGTTTCAGGCCGGCGACGTAGCCGGGCAGTGCGGCAGGCAGGACGATGTGCCAGGTGCCCTTCAGGCCGGTGGCGCCCAGGGTGCGGCCCGCGCGCAGGAAGATCGGGGAGACCTGGTCGACGCCGGAGACGAGGCCGTTGGCGATGGAGGGGACCGCGCCGAGCAGGATGACGGCGTACATCATCGAGTCGTTCAGGCCGAGCCAGATCACGGCGGGCGGCACCCAGGCGACGGAGGGCAGTGACTGGAGGCCGGACAGGATCGGGCCGATCGCGGCGCGCACGAACTTCACCCGGGCGACCAGCAGCCCGAGCGGGGTGCCGATCAGCAGGGCCAGCAGGAAGCCGGACAGTCCGCGCGAGACGCTGGTCCAGATGTAGCCGAGCAGCTCGCCCTGGAGCCATGCCTGGTGGACCACGTCCCACACGTCGGACGGGGCGGGCAGCTTGGTGGGGTCGTCGACGATCTCGAAGGAGACCAGGCCCTGCCAGACGGCCAGTACCAGGAGGACGGCGACGGCCGGGGGAAGGATCTTCTCCACGAAGGTCCGCCGGAAGGGCGTGCGGCCCTGCTGCACCGTCTCCAGTGCGTCCAGGCCCGCCTCCAGACCGGCGAGATCGCCGCCCTCCTTCGGGGGGCGCGTCGTGTCAGTGCTGGCCATGGCGGCGGATCTCCCCACGCAGTTCTTCGGTGATCTCGACGGACAGTTCCGCGACCTCGGCGTCCTCGATGCGGCGCGGCTGCGGGATGCCGACCGTCCATTGGCGGGCGATGCGCCCGGGACGCGAGGAGAGCAGCACCACGCGCTCGGCGAGGCGGACGGCCTCGCGCACGTTGTGGGTGACGAAGAGGACGGACAGCCGTGTCTCGCGCCAGATGCGGGTCAGTTCGTCGTGCAGGACGTCGCGGGTGATGGCGTCGAGCGCGGCGAAGGGCTCGTCCATCAGCAGGAGCTTGCTCTCCTGGGCGAGTGCCCGGGCCATCGCGACCCGCTGGCGCATGCCGCCGGACAGCTCGTGCACCCGCTTGCCGTGCGCGCCCTTCAGCCGTACGAGTTCGAGGAGTTCCTCCGCCTTGTCGCGGCGCTCGGACTTGGGCACGCCCCGCAGCTTCAGGGCGAGTTCGATGTTCTTGCCGGCCGTCAGCCACGGGAACAGGGCGTGTTCCTGGAACATCAGGGCCGGCCGCCCGTCCGTGCTGATCGCGCCGGCGCTCGGCTTGTCCAGGCCCGCCACCAGGTTCAGCAGTGTGGACTTGCCGCAGCCGGAGGCCCCCAGGAGGGTGACGAACTCGCCGGGCGCGACATCGAGGGAGATGTCGTCCAGTACGAGCTGCTGCCCGGCGGGGCCCGGGTACGACTTGGAGACGTGCTCGATCCGGGCGGCGTGCGTGGCCGCCGCGGTGCCCTCGTCGGCCTTGGCGAGGGTCGTGGTCGTGGCCATGGTCGTCACCTCCTGGGGACGGGTCGGGTTCCGGGCTTACTGGACGCCGAGACCGGCGTCGTCGACCGCGGGCTCGCCCTTGGCCTTGAGGACCTTGTTGAGCAGCGTGAGGTCGTAGATGCCGGTCAGGTCGGGCTGCTTCAGCAGGCCCGCCTTGACGGCGTGGTCGGCCTGGGTGTCGAGGGTGGCGGCCAGCGGGTCGTCGGTGAGCCGGATCGACTCCCACGCCGGGTCCAGGACGTCGGCGGGCAGGGCCTTGCCGGTGTCCTTCTCCAGCTGCTCGTTCGCGGCGGCCTTGGCCTCGTCGGGGTTGGCCTCGATCCACTCGTTGGTGTCGACCGAGGCCTTCAGCACCGCCTCGACGGCCTTCGGGTGCTCCTCCAGGAACTCCTGCCGCACGATGATGTTTGTGATCACGAACTTCTCGTCCGGCCACAGCGTCGCCTCGTCCAGCAGCACCTTGCCGCCCTGGGCGACCAGCCGGGAGGCGGTCGGCTCCGGCACCCACGCGCCGTCGACGGAACCGGACCGGAAGGCGTCCGGGGTCACCTTGTTGTCACTGCGGACGACCGTCACATCGCCCTTGCCGCTGAGCGCGTCGACCTTCCAGCCCTGCTCGGCCACCCAGTTGAGGAACGCGACGTCCTGCGTGTTGCCGAGCTGAGGAGTGGCGATGCGCTTGCCCTTGACGTCCTCCAGCGACTTGATCCTGTCCGGGTTCACCACCAGCTTCACGCCGCCGGAGGCCGAGCCGCCGATGATCCGCAGATTCTTGCCGTCCGCCTTGGCGTAGCCGTTGACCGCCGGGGACGGGCCGATCCAGCCGATGTCGATGGAGCCCGAGTTCAGCGCCTCGATCTCGGACGGGCCGGCGTTGAACACCGCGTACTTGGCCTCGGTCGCGCCCAGCTCCTTCTGGAAGAAGCCCTTCTGGTTGCCGACCAGGGCGGTGGCGTGCGTGACGTTGCCGAAGTAGCCGATCCGGACGGAGTCGAGGCCGTCGGTCTTCTCGGCCCCGGCGGCGATCTCCACGCCCCCGTCGTCCTTGGCCTGGGAGCCGTACCCGCAGCCGGCGAGGGCCAGCAGCGGCAGGGCGGCGAGGGCCGCCAGGGTGCGGCGCAGGGGCTTGGTGGCAGGCACGGGAGGTGTTCCTCTCGTTGGCCCGGCACTCACGCCTGTCGGTTGGTCCGAGGTGTCAGGTCGTGGCCGGGAGATCGGCGGGTTCGCGTCTACGGCGGTGGTGGGCGAGGGCGCGCGAGCGGTGCGCGTACGTCACCTGCCACATCGCCCGACGCCACCCTGCCCACTCCCGAGGGCGCCACTGCCGACGCGGCCGCCCTCCTTCGCGAACGTGGACCAGAAATCCGTGGGGTGGAGACTCGGGGAGCCCATGGCTAGAAGTCCCACCCGTCGTCGTCCGCCGCGTCCTTGACCGGTTCCGGCGCGGCGAAGGACTCGCCGGCCATGCCCGCGGTGAGGGTGGTGCCGTCGCTCGGGTCGATCAGGATGAAGGAGCCGGTACGGCGGGAGTCGGCGTAGGAGTCGGCGGGCAGCGGCTCCGCCGTGCGGATCTTGACGCGGCCGATGTCGTTGGCGACGAGCTGCCCGGGGTGCGGGTGCAGGGACAGGTCGTCCAGCGTGAGCCGGGCCGGGATGTCCTTGACGATCGCCTTGACCGTGCGGGTGCCGTGCTTGAGCAGGACCCGGTGGCCGACGGTGAGCGGGGCGTCGGCGACGTGGCAGACCGTGGCCTCCACGTCCTGGCTGGTGGCCGGCGCGTCCTTGCTGGGCACGATCAGGTCGCCGCGCGAGACGTCGATGTCGTCCTGGAGCAGCAGCGTCACCGACTGCGGCGTCCACGCCGCCTCGACCGGCTCGCCCAGCAGGTCGATGCCGGACACCTTCGAGGTGCGGCCCGACGGCAGGACGGTCACCTCGTCGCCGACGCGGAAGGTGCCGGCGGCGATCTGGCCCGCGTAGCCGCGGTAGTCGGGGTGCTCGGCGGTGCGCGGGCGGATCACGTACTGCACGGGCAGCCGGGCGTGGCAGTGCGCCAGGTCGTGGCTGACGGGCACCGTCTCCAGGTGTTCCAGCACCGTCGGGCCGCCGTACCAGTCCATGACCGCCGACGCTTCCACCACGTTGTCGCCCGCGAGCGCCGAGATCGGGATCGCGGTGACCTCCGGCACGCCCAGCTCGGTCGCGTACGCCGTGAACTCCTCGGCGATCGCGGCGAACACGGACTCCCGGTAGTCGACCAGGTCCATCTTGTTGACGGCGAGGACGACGTGCGGGACGCGCAGCAGGGCGGCGATCGCGGCGTGCCGGCGGGTCTGCTCGACGACGCCGTTGCGGGCGTCGACCAGGATCACCGTCAGCTCGGCGGTCGAGGCGCCGGTGACCATGTTCCGGGTGTACTGCACGTGCCCGGGGGTGTCGGCCAGGATGAACCGGCGGCGCGGTGTGGCGAAGTAGCGGTAGGCCACGTCGATGGTGATGCCCTGCTCGCGCTCGGCCCGCAGGCCGTCGGTGAGCAGCGCGAGGTCCGGGGCCTCCTGGCCGCGGCTCGCGGAGGCGCGCTCGACGGCCTCCAGCTGGTCGACGAGGACCGACTTGGAGTCGTGCAGGAGCCTGCCCACCAGGGTGGACTTGCCGTCGTCGACGGACCCGGCGGTGGCGAACCGCAGCAGTGTGGTCTCCGACAACTGCTCGACCGACAGCGGCTCGACGGAACCGGCGGGCTCGGTGGGTTCGGTGGTGCTGGTCATGGCTAGAAGTACCCCTCGCGCTTGCGGTCTTCCATCGCGGCCTCGGACATCTTGTCGTCGGCCCGCGTCGCGCCGCGTTCGGTGAGCCGGGAGGCGGCGATCTCGGCGATCACCTTCTCGATGCTGTCGGCGTCGGAGTCGACGGCGCCGGTGCAGGACATGTCGCCGACGGTGCGGTAGCGCACCCGCCGCTTCTCGACCGTCTCGCCGTCCTTCGGGCCGCCCCAGTCACCGGCGGTCAGCCACATGCCGGAGCGGGCGAAGACCTCGCGCTCGTGGGCGTAGTAGATCGCGGGCAGTTCGATGCCCTCGCGGGCGATGTACTGCCACACGTCCAGCTCGGTCCAGTTGGAGAGCGGGAAGACGCGCACGTGCTCGCCGGGGGCGTGCCGGCCGTTGTACAGGTTCCACAGCTCGGGGCGCTGGCGGCGCGGGTCCCACTGGGAGAACTCGTCGCGCAGCGAGAACACCCGCTCCTTGGCCCGGGCCTTCTCCTCGTCGCGGCGCCCGCCGCCGAAGACCGCGTCGAACTTCTCCGCCTGGATCTTCTCGGTCAGCGGCAGCGTCTGGAGGGGATTGCGGGTGCCGTCCGGACGCTCCTTGAGCACCCCGCGGTCGATGTAGTCCTGCACCGAGGCCACGTGCAGCCGCAGCCCGTGCCGCTCCACCGCGCGGTCGCGGTAGTCCAGCACCTCGGGGAAGTTGTGCCCGGTGTCCACGTGCAGCAGCGAGAAGGGGACCGGCGCGGGCGCGAAGGCCTTCAGCGCCAGGTGCAGCATGACGATGGAGTCCTTGCCGCCGGAGAAGAGGATCACCGGCCGCTCGAACTCGCCCGCCACCTCGCGGAAGATGTGCACGGCCTCCGATTCGAGCGCGTCGAGGTGGGAGAGGGCGTACGGACCCGCCGTACCCTCCTCCACCGCTGCGACGGTCGTCGTCATGCCAGTCCCCTTTCGGTGAGCAGGGCGTGGACCGCCGCGGCGGACTCCTGGACGGTCTGGTCCTGCGACTCGATGCGCAGGTCGGGCTTGACGGGCTCCTCGTACGGGTCGTCGACACCGGTGAGCCCCGTCAGCTCGCCCGCGGCCTGCCTGGCGTACAGGCCCTTCACGTCGCGCACCGAGCACACCTCGACCGGGGTGGCGACGTGCACCTCGACGTACGCCGTGCCGTTCGCCTCGTGGCGCTCGCGGACCGCGTCCCGGCTGTCCGCGTACGGGGCGATCACCGGGACCAGCGCCGTGACGCCGTTGCGGGCGAGCAGTTCGGCGACGAAGCCGATGCGCTGCACGTTCGTGTGCCGGTCCTCGCGGCTGAAGCCGAGGCCCGCCGAGAGGAACTCGCGGATCTCGTCGCCGTCGAGCAGCTCGACGCGCCGGCCCTCCTCGCGCAGGCGCCCGGCCAGCTCGTGGGCGATGGTGGTCTTGCCGGCGCTGGGCAGGCCCGTGAGCCAGACGGTGGCTCCGGTCGTCACGTGGTTCTCCCTGGATCTCGATGGTCCGGTGGTCGTCGTCATGTCAGCCGTGCAGTCCGCACTCGGTCTTGGCGCGGCCCGCCCAGCGTCCGGCGCGGGCGTCCTCGCCCTCCAGCACACGACGGGTGCAGGGCGCGCAGCCCACGGAGGCATAGCCGTCCATCAGCAGCGGGTTGGTGAGAACGCCGTGCTCGGTGACGTACGTTTGCACATCTTCCTGTGACCACTTCGCGATGGGCGAGATCTTCACCTTGCCCCGCTTCTCGTCCCAGCCGACGACCGGCGTGTTCGCCCGGGTCTCGGACTCGTCGCGGCGCAGCCCGGTCGCCCAGGCCTGGTAGCCCTTCAGGCCCTCCTCCAGCGGCCTGACCTTGCGCAGCGCGCAGCACAGGTCCGGGTCGCGGTCGTGCAGCTTCGGGCCGTACTCGGCGTCCTGCTCGGCGACCGTCTGCCGCGGGGTGAGCGTGATCACGTTCACGTCCATCACGGCCTCGACGGCGTCCCGGGTGCCGATGGTCTCCTCGAAGTGGTAGCCGGTGTCGAGGAACACCACGTCCACGCCGGGCAGGGCGCGGGAGGCGAGGTGGGCGACGACCGCGTCCTCCATGGAGGAGGTCACGCAGAAGCGGCTGCCGAAGGTGTCCGCCGCCCACTGGAGGATCTCCAGCGCGGAGGCGTCCTCCAGCTCGCGGCCCGCCCGCTCGGCGAGCGCCTTGAGATCCTCGGTCGTACGTTCTTCCTGAACGGCCGTCATATCGATTCCCCTCCCGTGGAGTTGGGCTGAAGACCCCGGGACAGGAGCCCGAGGAACTTCAGCTGGAATGCGCGGTTGCACGCCCCGCATTCCCAGGCTCCGTGACCTTCCTCGTGCGGACGCAGGTCCTCGTCGCCGCAGTAGGGGCAGTGGAACGGCACGGCACGCTCGCTCATGACAGGGCCTCCTCGGAGGCGCGGGCCGCCCAGGTGGCGAAGCGCTCGCCGTCCTCGCGCTCCGCCTGGTAGCGCTTGAGGACCCGCTCCACGTAGTCGGGCAGCTCTTCGGCCGTGACCTTCAGGCCGCGCACCTTGCGGCCGAAGCCCGGCTCCAGGCCGAGCGCGCCGCCCAGGTGCACCTGGTAGCCCTCGACCTGCTCGCCCCGCTCGTTCAGCACCAGCTGGCCCTTGAGGCCGATGTCCGCGGTCTGGATGCGGGCGCAGGCGTTCGGGCAGCCGTTGAGGTTGATGGTGAGCGGCTCGTCGAACTCGGGGAGCCGGCGCTCCAGCTCGTCGATCAGCGAGGCGCCGCGCGCCTTGGTCTCGACGATGGCGAGCTTGCAGAACTCGATGCCGGTGCAGGCCATCGTGCCGCGCCGGAAGGTGGAGGGCCGGGCGGTGAGGTCCAGCGCTTCCAGGGACTCGACCAGCGAGTCGACCTGGCCCTGCTCGACGTCGAGGATGATCATCTTCTGCTCGACGGTGGTACGGACCCGGCCCGAGCCGTGCGCCTCCGCCAGGTCGGCGACCTTCGTCAGGGTGGTGCCGTCGACGCGGCCGACGCGCGGGGCGAAGCCGACGTAGTAGCGGCCGTCCTTCTGCCGGTGCACACCGATGTGGTCGCGCCAGCGGCTGGTCGGGTCGGCGGGCGCCGGGCCGTCGGTCAGCTTCCGCTTCAGGTACTCGTCCTCCAGCACCTGCCGGAACTTCTCCGCGCCCCAGTCGGCGACCAGGAACTTCAGGCGGGCGCGGTTGCGCAGCCGCCGGTAGCCGTAGTCGCGGAAGATGGCGATGACGCCCTCGTAGACGTCGGGCACGTCCTCGATCGGCACCCAGGCGCCCAGGCGCACGCCCAGCTTCGGGTTGGTGGACAGGCCGCCGCCGACCCACAGGTCGAAGCCCGGCCCGTGCTCGGGGTGCTCGACACCGACGAACGCCACGTCGTTGATCTCGTGCACCACGTCCAGTACCGGCGACCCGGAGATCGCGGTCTTGAACTTGCGCGGGAGGTTCGAGTACGCGGGGTTGTTCAGGACCCGGCGCTTCATCTCCTCCAGGGCCGGCGTGCCGTCGATGATCTCGTCCTCGGCGATGCCGGCGACCGGGGAGCCGATCATCACGCGGGGCGTGTCGCCGCAGGCGGTGACCGTGGACAGGCCGACGCCCTCCAGCCGGTCCCAGATCTCGGGCACGTCCTCGATGCGGATCCAGTGGTACTGGACGTTCTGCCGGTCGGTGATGTCGGCGGTGCCGCGCGCGAACTCCTGCGAGATCTCGCCGATGACACGCAGCTGTGCGGTGGTCAGCGCGCCGCCGTCGATGCGGACCCGCAGCATGAAGTAGCTGTCGTCCAGCTCCTCCGGCTCCAGAACGGCCGTCTTGCCGCCGTCGATGCCCTGCTTGCGCTGGGTGTACAGACCCCACCAGCGCATGCGTCCGCGCAGGTCGCTGGGGTCGATCGAGTCGAAACCACGCTTGGAGTAGATCGTCTCAATACGTGTCCGCACATTGAGACCGTCGTCGTCCTTCTTGACCTGCTCGTTCCCGTTGAGCGGGGTGAAGTGACCGGCCGCCCACTGACCCTCGCCGCGGTGACGGCTCACCTTGCGGCGGGGGGTCGCGGCAGCGGAATTCGGCGGCGTGGCGGCCATGGGTGACACGTCCTTCGGGACAGCGATGGATGGGGCCGGCGCATGGCGCCGTCCGTGAGGGGCGGTGGTCGGGTGACGGGCGGGAGGCTCTGACCTGCGCTTATGGGCGCACGGATACGGTGCGCGTCATTGCGCGGGAATGAGGCGGAGAAAGGAGATCCGGTAGTGCTGGAGGGTGCTCTCAGCGGGCCGGACAGATGGCGCTGGACATGCGGCCGAGGTCGACGTGCCGCCGACTCACCAAGGCAATTCCAGTTCCAGGCATGACGGAAGACTGGCACGGCGATCTGGACACAGTCCAGCTTAATCCAAAATGCGGACACCCTTGTCTCATCGAGCGAGACAAGGGTGCTGTGGATCACATGCGGGGCCGCGAGGCCCGGCCGGGCGGTCGGTCAGGCGGGGAAAGCTCCGGGCCAGGGACCCGGCGTGGCGACCTCGGGCTCCTCCTCCACCTTCGTGTCGAACAGGCGGAAGCCGCGGCGCTGGTAGTTGTCCATCGCGAACTCGCCGTCCTTGCTGCACGTGTGCAGCCACACCCGCTTGGTCGTGGCCAGCCCCGGCCAGCGCTCCGCCAGGTCCCAGGCGCGGGCGGTGCCGTACGAGAGCAGGTGCCCGCCGATGCGCCGGCCCCGGAAGGCCGGGAGCAGGCCGAAGTACTCGATCTCCACGACGCCGTCGTCCCCGGGCGTCAGCTCCACGTACCCGGCGGGCGTGCCGCGGTCGTAGGCGACCCAGGTCTCCACGCCGGGCCGCTCCAGGTGCTCCCGCCACCGCGCGTGGCTCCAGCCGAGCCGGTCCGTCCAGCGGATGTCCCCGCCCACCGAGGCGTACAGAAAGCGGCTGAACTCGGGGGAGGGCACCTCGGAGCGGACGATCCGGACGTCCCCCTCCGGGGCGGCGGCCGGCAGCAGATCGGCCGGCGCCGTCTGCTCCAGGGACCAGGTGGTCACGGCGATGTTCGTCATGCCGGTCAGGGAATCATCAGCCCCGCGGATCTGTCGATCCCCGCCCGGTCCCCCTCCGGGGGCCCTGACGGCCTCAGTCCAGCGCGTCCTCGATCGACCGGAGCGGCAGCGCGAACAGCATCCGGCCCGACTGCGACCAGACCTCACCGGTCTCGGCCCAGTACGACAGGGAGCCCGCCGGTCCGCTCCAGCAGCGCTGCGAACGGTCCGCCCCGCACTCCACGGCCCGGGCGCCCTCGGTGTCCTGGCGCCACAGGGTGCCGCGCCCGTCCGCCCTGTCGTCCCCGCCGGCCGCGCGGCCCAGGTACCAGTCGGCGCGCGCCGCTCCGGCCGGACGGTACGACAGCACGCCGCCCACCTCGGCCGCCCCGGTCTCGTACGCCTCCACCGGATCCACGTGTCCGGCGGAGTCGGCGTCCGGCAGTCCGGTGCGCGCCGGGTCCGTGCTGAGGTCGTAGCGCCACAGCCGGGTGGGACGGTCGCCGTCCGCGGGCACCCGTTCGCTCGCCACCAGGCTGTCGGGGACCGTGCCGCGGTCGAGCGAGATCGCGCCGGGACGCGCGGCGTCGGAAGAGTCCGGGAGCCGGTACGAGGCGACGGCGGGCAGCACGTACCGGTGGCCGGCCGCCGCCCAGCCGCCGGGCACCCGGCCGACGGCGAGCGCGTCGGTCGTGGCCCGCTGGACGCGGTCCACGTCGTACACGAACAGCGCGTCGCGGCCGCCGGTGCCGGCGGTGACGAGCAGCTTGTCCTGGTACCAGACCATGCCGGAGACGGGGGAGGCGAGCCCTCGGTAGTCGTGGCCGCCGTCGACCGGGACGGCGAGGAGCGCGGAGGTGTAGGTGAGGTGGTCGGGGTCGTCCGCGTCGACGAAGGAGACCCGGGCGAGACCGCCCTCGGGTGTGCCGTCGTCGCGGGACCAGGCGGAGAGGATGACGCGGTGGGCGCCCCAGCGGCCGTCGTCGTCGGCGTCCCCCGAGGTGGTGACCGCGCCGGGACTCCAGCCCTCGGTGTCGGCCTCCTCCCAGCAGTACGCGCGGGTGGCCGCGGGGGAGACGGGCAGTGCCTCCCGCTCCCCGGTGGTGCAGTCGGCGGCGTCGCGCAGGGTGTGGTCGGCGGAGCCGAGGACGGCGCCGACGCCCACCGGCTCGCCCATCGCGGTGGAGAGCCGGTCGAGCCAGGGGCGCGGTACCTGGTGCTCGGTGAGCCGCAGGCCGGCGGTCTCGGCGGCGGAGGTGAGGGGGTTCAGGGTGCCCGGGTCGTCGGCCACCGTGGCCTGCGAGGCGCTGATCATCGTGGCGGCGCCCGTGAGCGCGAAAGCCGCGCCCGCCAGAGCCGCGCGCAGCGCCCTGCCCCGCCTGCGTCGGCGGTGTCTGCCGCGATGCTTCATGAAACCTCCACAGGCACCGTCCAACTGTGCTCGACGGTGGCCGCGTTGACCGAGGAGCAGATGGGACGGTCCCAGAGGATGCTACGACAGACGGACGGTCCGGCGGACGCGGACGCTGCAAATATGCGAGAACGGTACGGATCCGTCCCCGCTGTGGGCCGGTGGGGCGCGCCCGGCGTGCAGTGGTGGGCGGCGGTCGCCGCCCGTTCACGGCACCGACGCAGCCCCCCGGCGTTGCACCACCGCCGGTGCCGTCGAGTGGGGGAGCAGGTCCCCCGGGACGGTCGGGAGGGCGACCTCCACCTCCACGTCTTCGCAGAAACGATACGGCCGGTGTTCCAGGTAGGCCCCGAGGTACCTCCTGACCCGGGACATCTCCGCCCGTACGGTCACCGTGCGGGCCGGGTCGCCGAACATGTCGTCGGCCAGCTCCGCGGCACTGCGCCCGGTGCGGTGGACGGCCAGCAGGTACAGCAACTCGGCGTGCCGGGGACTCAGTTCCCGCTCCCAGTCCTCCGCGCCCCCCAGCACCCGCACCGACCAGCGGCGCGGCTGTGAGAGGTCCAGCACGATCCGTACGCCCTCCTGCCCGGCCGGTTCCCCGGCCGCCCGCACCAGCCAGCCCTCACCCAGCGGCTCCACGGTGCACGCCCCGAACACCGGCAGCCACCTCGGCCCGCCCGCCGGGGACTTGGGCAGCACCACCCGGTCCAGGTACGGCATCCCCGTCACCGCCGCCGTCCAGCCGTCCCGGTCGGTCACCAGGGCCCGGCCCTCCATCCGGGCCAGCACCGGGGCGGCCACGGTGCGCAGCCGCTCCAGCGACCGCACGTGCAACTCCCGCAGCCGGGCCTCGGCGAGCTTGGCCACCGAGTCCACCCACGCGAGCGTCGCCGGGTGCATCGTCTCCAGCGGCCCGCTCACGTCGACCACCCCGAGCAGCCGGCCGCTGCGCGGATCGGTGATCGGCGCGCCGGCACAGGTCCAGGTGGCCTGGGACCGTACGAAGTGCTCGGAGGCGAAGACCTGGACGGGCCGCCGGGTGACCGCCGGCGTGCCCACGCCGTTGGTGCCCACGACCTCCTCCCGCCAGTCCGCGCCGAGTTCGAAGCCGAGCCGGTCGGCCCGGCGCAGCACCCGCGCGCTGCCCTCGCGCCACAGCACCCGCCCCTCGTCGTCGGCGACCACCATGATGTGGTGCGCGACGTCCGCGACCGACAGGAGTCCCTCCCGCAGCACCGGCAGCACGTGCCGCAGCGGCGAGGCCTCCCGGCGCCGCCGCACCTCCTCCGCGGACAGCAGCCCGGCACGGAAGTCGTGCTCCGGATCGACACCGCGGCGCAGCATCCGGTCCCAGGACTGCTCGATCACGGGACGCGGCGCCACCGGGGCCCGTCCGCCGGAGAGTCTCGCGGAGCGGATCTCGCTGAGCACGCGTGCCGCGCGTGTCGTGTCGACGGCGGCGAACTGCGTCACGTCCATCGGCGAGAGCGCCACTGGTCCCTGTCCTCCCGGAAGTCGGATGTTCGTCTCATAATGACCGCTTGCCCGGGACGGAAGGGCACAGTCCGCACACAGCCAGAAGCAAGTTGCAACCCCCTGCAACCCTGGTGGCCCGGCGTACCGGTGCCCAAACTTGAACCACGTCGCCCCGAGTGGCGTACTCGGCCTGAACGGGCCTGTGTGGCGGGGGTGGTGCCGTGTCGGCGCAGCACCACCCCCGCACCGAAGGATCAGCGCACCGGACGGGCCCGCTCCACCACGGATGCCAGGTCCAGCGTCGGCGGCAGCGTGCCGAAGGCCGCACCCCCGTCGCCGCCCAGCCGCGACGCGCAGAACGCGTCGGCGACCTCCGGCGGCGCGTACCGCACCAGAAGCGACCCCTGAAGCACCAGGGCCAGCCGCTCCACCAGCCGCCGCGCCCGCCCCTCGGCGGCGCCCAGATCGGCCAGCTCCGTCAGCAGCCCCCGGATCGCCCCGTCCAGGCGGTGATCGGCGCCGCGCGCCAGGCCCACCTCCGTCAGGTAGGCGTCCAACGCCGACGGTTCCCGCCCGAGGGCGCGCAGCACGTCCAGCGCCTGCACGTTCCCGGCGCCCTCCCAGACCGAGTTCAGCGGCGACTCGCGCACCAGCCGGGGCATCCCGGACTCCTCGACGTAGCCGTTGCCGCCCAGGCACTCGGCGGCCTCCACCGCGACCGGGGCACACCACTTGGTCACCCAGTACTTCGCCGTCGGCACCGCCAGCCGCAGCAGCGCCCGTTCCCGCTCGTCGCCGCCCTCCGCCGCGTCGTACGCCGCCGCGAGCCGCATCCCGAGCGTGGTGGCCGCCTCCGACTCGATCGCGAGGTCCGCGAGCACGTTGCGCATCAGCGGCTGGTCGGCCAGTTTCGCGCCGAACGCCTCCCGGTACGCGCAGTGGTGCACCGCCTGTGCCACCGCCTGCCGCATCAGACCCGCCGACCCCAGCACGCAGTCCAGCCGGGTCGCCGCCACCATCCCGATGATCGTGGGCACCCCGCGTCCCTCCTCGCCGACCCGGCGCGCCCAGGTCCCGGCGAACTCGACCTCGGCGGAGGCGTTGGACCGGTTGCCCAGTTTGTCCTTGAGCCGCTGGATCAGGAACACGTTGCGGGTGCCGTCCGCCAGTACGCGCGGCACCAGGAAACAGGTCAGCCCTCCCGGCGCCCGCGCCAGCACCAGGAAACCGTCCGACATCGGCGCCGAGCAGAACCACTTGTGCCCGGTCAGCTCGTACGTGCCGTCCTCGGCCAGCGGCCGCGCGGAGGTGGTGTTCGCCCGGACGTCGCTGCCGCCCTGCTTCTCCGTCATGCCCATCCCGAACAGCGCCCCGGCCTTCAGGCGGGCCGGCCGCAGCCCCCGGTCGTAGACGCGCGAGGTCAGCCGCGGCTCCCACTCGGCGGCCAGGCCCGGATCGGCGCGCAGGGCCGGCACCGCCGCGTGGGTCATGGACAGCGGGCAGCCGTTTCCCGCCTCGACCTGCGTCCACATGAGGAAGCCGGCCGCGCGCCGGACGTGCCCGCCCGGCCGGGACCAGGCCGCAGTCAGCCCCGCAGAGACGGCCTTGCCCAGCAGCCGGTGCCAGGCCGGGTGGAAGTCGACCTCGTCGACGCGGTGGCCGTAGCGGTCGTGCGTACGCAGGACCGGCGGGTTGTCGTTCGCCTGCGCGCCCCACTCCTGCGTCTGGGCCGACCCGCAGCCGCGCCCCAGGCCCGACAGCTCCGCCACCGCCTCCTCGCGCAGCTCCGGAGCCAGATGCCGCTCGACCGCGGCCGTCAGGGCCCGGTCGGCGGTGAAGACGTCGTAGCCGGTCAGCGGCGGCGCCTGATTCGTCACGGTGTGGGTACTGCCTGCCATGACCGTGAACCTACCGTGCCGCCGATCCGCACGGAGCCGTCACGGCGACGAGGGCGTCCGCGGATGAGTGCGACCCCCCGCGGCGGATACCTTTAGGGCGTGCAGCCAGCAAGTGAATCCCCCGAACGGCCCTCCGGCCGGCTCCATCGCGCCCGGGTCCTGTACCGGAACGTCTCCAAACGCAGGACCGCCTGGCTGCTCCTCAAGGACACCGTCAACTCGTGCATGGAGTACCGCATCCTCGGCCTGGCCGCCGAGGCGGCGTTCTTCACCCTGCTGTCGGTGCCGCCCCTGCTGCTGAGCGTGCTCGGCCTGATCGGCTACGTCGACCTGTGGATCGGCGCCGACACCACCGAGAGCCTGCGCAGCAACATCCTGGACGCCTCCCGCGCGGTGCTCTCCGAGCGGGGCGTCGAGCAGATCACCGAGCCGATCCTCGACGACGTGACGAAGGGCGGCAGACCCGACGTCATCTCCATCGGCTTTCTGTTCGCCCTGTGGTCGGGCTCCCGCGCGGTGAACGTCTTCATCGACACGATCACCGTGATGTACGGCCTCGACGGCGTGCGCGGCATCGTCAAGACCCGCCTGATGGCCTTCCTGCTCTTCCTCGTCGCCCTGCTGATCGGGTCGGTCGCGCTGCCGCTCATGGTGGCCGGTCCGGACGCCGTGGTGCGCATCGTGCCGTGGTCGACGACGGTCGTCCAGGTCCTGTACTGGCCGGTCGTCATCCTCCTGTCCGTCGCCTTCCTGACCACGCTCTACCACGTGTCCGTGCCGGTGCGCTCCCCCTGGATCGAGGACGTGCCCGGTGCGCTGGTCGCCCTCGCCATGTGGGTGCTCGGCAGCTTCCTGCTGCGCATCTACCTCACCAACACCGTCGAGGGCCCCACGATCTACGGCTCCCTCGCCGCGCCCGTCGCCGTGCTGCTGTGGATCGGGGTGTCCGCCTTCGCGGTGCTCGTCGGCGCGGCGGTCAACGCGGCCATCGACCGGGTCTGGCCGGCCGCCGCCACCGCGGCCGCCCGTGAGGCCAACGAGCGGCTGCGCCAGGCCCAGGTCGCCGAGTACGTGGCCCGGGCCGCCGCGAACGGCGAGTCGGACCCCGACATGCCCTCCGAGTTCCCGGAGCGCTGGTCCCGCTTCCTGCCCCCGGAGGACGTCACCTCCCGCCTGCGCACCCACGTGAAGCACACGCCGCCCGGCAACCACAACCACAACCACGACCACGACAAGCCCGAGGCCTCGTAGCGGGGCCGGCCCCCTACGCCCCGTCGGGCGCCGCCGGGGCCCACACCCCCGCCGCCGCGCCCTCCCGCACGAACCGGCCGAAGTCCGCGGGCGCCCGGCCGAGCACCTCCTGGACACCGTCCGACAGCCGGGCGTTGCGGCCGTCGAGCAGGGTGCCGAACAGGTCCACGAGGAACCCGGCCTCCTCCTCCGGCACCCCGGACCCGGCCAGGTGCGCCCCGTACTCCCGCGGCGGCGCGTACCGGTAGGTCAGCGTCCGCCCCGTCGCCTTCGCGATCTCGGCGACGGCCTCCCCGAAGGTGAGCAGCCGCGGCCCCGACACCTCCAGCACCCGCCCGGCGTACCGGTCGCCGGAGGTCAGCGCCGCCACCACCACGTCCGCGACGTCCCTCAGGTCCACGAACGGTTCCCCGGCCTCCCCGGCCGGGAACACCAGCTCCCCGTGCCGCCGCAGCTCCTCGGCCAGCGGCCCTTCGCCGAAGTTCTGCGCGAACCACGCGGCCCGCACCACCGTCCACCGCGCGCCCGCACCGGCCAGCGCCTCCTCCGCGGGCCGCGCCTGGTCCTCGCCCCGCGCCGACAGCAGCACCAGCCGCCGCACGCCGAGCCCGGCCGCCTCCCACGCCAGCGCCCCGACCGCGTCGGCGGCCTCCGGGTCGCCGACGTCGGTGGGGTACGCCAGGTAGGCCGCGTCGGCGCCGCGCAGCACGTCCGCCCAGGTCGACCGGGACCGCCAGTCGAACCCGGTCGCCCTGGACGCCGCCCGCACGTGCAGCCCGGCCGCCCGCGCCGCCCCGGCGACCCGCCGCCCGGTACGGCCGGTGGCGCCCGTGACCACGACCGTCATGCCCTTCGGGTCCTCCATGCCCTCCATGCCCTTCGTGCCCTCGTGTGCGCTCGTCTCCGTCATGCCTCCAGTCAACTGCCGCTCCCCGGGCCTGCCCATCGGCGAAGGGCTCACGGGCATAAGCGCGCGTCCACGCCGTGACTAGGCTGTGGCGCCATGGACGCACTCGCCGGTCTGCTCGAAGGACCCCGCGCCCGCGGCGCGTTCATGATCCGCGCCTGCTTCGATCCGCCGTGGGCCGTCCGCGTCGAGGACGGGGCGCCACTCACGGTGATGCTGATGGTGCGCGGCGACGCCTGGGTGGTCCCGGACACGGGGGAGCGGCTGCGCCTGCGCGCCGGCGACCTCGCCATCGCCCGCGGACCCGACCCGTACACCTGCGCCGACGACCCCGCCACCGCGCCCCAGGCGGTGATCCTGCCGGGCGGCGAGTGCAGCTACCCCGACGGACGCCCGCTGGGCGGTTCGATGGACCTGGGCGTACGGACCTGGGGCGACCGCCCCGACGGCGAGGCGGTGCTGCTCATCGGCACCTACCTGGTGCGCGGCGAGATCGGCGGCCGGCTCCTCGACGCCCTGCCCCCGCTGCTGTCCCTCACCTCGGACCAGTGGGAGTGCCCGCTGACGCCTCTGATGATGACCGAGGTCACGCGCGACGAGCCCGGCCAGGAGGTCGTCCTCGACCGGCTTCTGGACCTCCTCGTCATCGCCGCGCTGCGGTCCTGGTTCGCCGGCCCGCGGGCCGAGCCGCCCGCCTGGTACCGGGCGCTCGGGGACCCGGTCGTCGGCCGGGCGCTGCGCCTGCTCCAGGCCGACCCCGCGCACCCCTGGACGGTCGCGTCCCTCGCCGCGAAGGCCGGGGCCTCCCGCGCCGCGCTCGCCCGACGCTTCACCGAGCTGGTGGGCGAGCCCCCGATGGCGTACCTCACCGGCTGGCGGCTGGCGCTCGCCGCCGACCGGCTGCGCGACACCGACGACACGCTCGGCGCGATCGCCCGCCAGGTCGGCTACGGCAGCGCGTTCGCCCTGTCGACGGCGTTCAAGCGGGTGTACGGCGTCAGCCCGCAGGAATACCGCACGCCGGCGACGTAGCCTGTCACGCGTGTACACGGAACGGGCGTCCCGGCTGACCGGCGCGGTGGTGTGGACCAACACCCCGACCGTGCCCGGCACGGGACGGGTCCTGCCCGACGGCTGCATGGACCTGCTCTGGCACGACGGCCGGCTGCTGGTCGCCGGCCCCGACACCCGCGCCCACGTCACCACGGGCTCCTCCGGCCCCTGGGCGGGCGTCCGCTTCCACCCCGGCACCGCCCCCGCCCTCCTCGGCCTCCCCGCCCCGGAACTGCGCGACCGCCGCGTCGACCTCGCCGACCTCTGGCCGGCCGCCCGCGTCCGGCGTCTGACCGCGCGGGTGAACGCGGCCCCCGACCCGGCGGCCGGCCTGGAGGATGCCGCGCTGTCGGCGGCGGCCGGCACCGGCCCCCACGACCCGCTGCCAGGCCGGATCGTGGCCGCCCTCGACGCGGGCCGCCCGGTCGCCGCCACCGCCGACGAACTGGGTCTGAGCGCACGCCAGCTGCACCGCCGCTCCCTGGCCGCCTTCGGCTACGGTCCCAAGACGCTGGCCCGCGTGCTGCGGCTCCAGCGCGCCCTCGCCCTGGCCCGCGCGGGCACCCCGCTCGCCGAGACGGCCACCCGGTCCGGCTACGCCGACCAGGCGCACCTGGCGCGGGACGTACGGCAGTTGACGGGACTGCCGCCCGGCGAACTACTCGCCGGGCGCGGCTAGCGGCGCGAAGAGGTCGACCCCGTGGCCGTCCGGGTCGCCCACGACGGCGTACCGCTGCCCCCAGGGGGCGTCCCAGGGACTCCGCTCGCCGTGGCAGCCGGCGCCGGTCAGCTCCTCGTAGAGGGCGTCCACCTCGGCGGGGGTGTCGCACAGCAGGGCGAGGGAGTGCCGACCGCCGCCGGCCGGCGGCTCCCACCCCGGGGTGAAGGAACGGACGGACTCCTCGGTGTCGAGCATCAGCCGGACACCGCCCGGCAGGCCGGCCTCGGCGTGCGGCTCGCGCTCAGCACCCTCGGGGAAGGCGAAACCGAGCCGGCGGTAGAAGGTCACGGACGCGGCCATGTCGGAGACGACGAGGCCGATGGCGTTGAATCGTGCGGTCATGGGGTCACCGTAGGCAGGGCGGCCGGGAGCCGTCTTGAAGGAATCGGACACGGGAGCGGCCGCGGGGACGGGCGCGTGGAAGTCGCGCGGCTGTGGAACACCTGTGCGGCAGGATGGGCGCATGAATCGTCGCGCGCGCGTCCTGCCGCTCCTGCTGACCCCTCTGCTGCTCACCGCGTGCGGTACCGAGAAGGCGTCCGAGGACCCGGCGGCCGCCGTCACCGCCCCGGCCGCCGCTTCCGAACAGGCTTCCCCCGCCACCGCCGGAGCGCCCGCTGAACTCAACTCCAGGGCGGAGGCGATGGGGACGGCACCGGAACTGGTCTACGTCACCACGGTCCCCGGCTTCACCCTGGCCGAGCAGTCCGTCGGCGTGCTCGGTGACGACGGCTTCTCCGCCGCCTACACCGACGGCTCGGGTGCCGTGATCCGCCTCGGTGTCGAGCGGGGATCGATCACGGAGGAGAGCTGCCGCAGCCGGCCCGTCGGCTATACGAGCGGCGGCGGACGGACCACCTGCGAGCGCGACGCCGGGACCTGGTACCGGACGGGCGGCGGGGAGCACGAGTACGCCGTGCCGAAGGACGGGCACGTGCTGTGGCTGTCCGCCGGGACGGACTCGGTGCCGCGCGCGGTCCTGCGCGAGGCCGCCGTGTCCGCCCACCGTCCCGACGCGGCCGAGGCCGCCGAGACCCTTCCCTCCCCGCGCCCCGACACCACGCCCGTGGAACGCGGCGACCTGCCCGCGTTCGGCGACGGCGCACCCGACAACAGCGTGGACGTCGGCGGGTGAGCACCCACCGGGCAGGCCCTATCCCCGCGCGGGAAGCGCCCCGCTCTGTTCGGCCTTACGGTGGCGTGCGCCCAGGCGGGAGCCGGACTCGCGGCGGGCGGCGCGGCGCAGGAGGGGGACCGCGAGGACGAAGCCGAGGACGGCCCAGGCGGTCAGGACCAGGGCGACCATGGGCAGCTCCCAGGAGCCGGCCGCCTCGGCCGCCCGCGCCGAGTCCGGGAAAAGTGCCGAACGCAGGCCCTGCGCCATCCACTTGAGCGGGAAGACGGAGGCCACCTGCTGCACCGGCCCGGGCAGCGCGGTGATCGGGAACACCGCGCCGGACGTCACCAGCAGCCCCATCGTCGGCAGCATGATCAGCGCCAGCGCCTCGCGCGGGTTGGGCAGCACGGCGCCGATCGCCGCGCCCAGCGGTACGACGGCCAGCAGCCCGAGCGTGGTGACCCACAGCAGCGTCAGCCAGCCGCCCGGCCCGTGCGGCAGCGGCCCGTCCACCAGGACCGCCGCCGACAGCAGGAGCAGCGCCAGGGTGCCGACCGCCGTACCGACCACCAGCATGCACTTGGCGATCAGGTAGGCCGGTATCCCGCCGGGGGTGGCGCGCAGCCGCAGCAGGGCGCCCTCCTCCCGTTCGGTCACCAGCATCTGCGGGAGGTTGACCAGCCCGACCTGGAACAGCAGGTAGGCGGCGAAGCCGGCCAGCACCAGGTGGGCCATCGGCGTCTGGGTGCCGGGCACGTCGTCGCTCAGGTAGGCGGCGACGGCCAGCGCGACGACCACGTTGGTCAGGTGGCCGGACAGTTCCTTCGGGTTGCGCAGGAGCTGACGCAGTTCGATGCCGCCGCGCTGGAGACCGGCGCGCCGGTAACCACCTGTCACGAGTGTTCCCTTCATGCGGCCCGTGCCTCCCCGTCCACGTGTCCGTCCCCGTGCCCGCCCGCGTCCCGGCCGTCCGTGCCGTCGTCCGCCCGGTGCACCATGTGCAGGTACGTGTCCTCCAGGGTCGGGCGGCGGACCTCCAGGCCGGGAATCGGCCCGGCCGCGTCCCGGTGGAGCTCCCAGACCAGCCGCGAGGGGTCCTCGGTGCGTTCCCGGCGGGGCGTTCCGTCGGAGGACGTCCAGCGGACCTCGGCCTGCGCGGCGGCCCGCCGGGCCAGTTCGTCGGGGGTGCCGAGGGCGCGGATGCGGCCGCCGACCAGCATGGCGATCCGGTCGGCCAGCCGCTCGGCCTCCACCAGGTCGTGGGTGGTGAGCAGGACGGTGACGCCCTCGTCGCGGGCCAGCCGTTCCACCAGGAGGTGGAACTCGCGCCGCGCCTCGGGGTCGAAGCCGGTGGTCGGCTCGTCCAGGAAGAGCAGCTCGGGGCGGCCGACGATGCCGAGGGCGACGTCCAGCCGCCTGCGCTGGCCGCCGGAGAGCCGGTTCACCTGCCGGCCGGCCTGGCCGGTGAGACCGACCAGCGCCAGCAGCTCGGCCGGGTCGCGCGGGTCGGGGTAGTACGCCGCGAAGTGCCCGAGCAGTTCCGCGACCCGCCAGCGGGGGTGGTCCCGCCAGGACTGCAGGACCAGCCCGAGCCGGCCGCGCCAGGCGTCGTCGCCGCGCTCCGGGTCGGTGCCGAGGACCCGCACGTCACCGGCCGAGCGCCGCCGGAACCCCTCCAGGATCTCGACGGTGGTGGTCTTGCCGGCGCCGTTGGGACCGAGCAGGGCGAAGACCTCACCCCGGCGGATGTCCAGGTCGACGCCGCGCAGGACGTCCACGTCGCCGTACGCCATCGTCGCGTCCCGGGCCTCGACGACGACGTCGTCGGCGGGTGCCTGCCGGTGCGTCATCGTGCGGCCTCCGAGGAAAGGCGCTGTTCCGCCGGACCGGTGGGCACGGCCGGTGGTCCGGCGCCGTCGACGATCGCGCGGAGCGCCGCCACGTGCCCTTCGAAGGCGGTGCGGCCACGCTCCGTCAGCCGTACCCTGGTACGCCGCTTGCGGCCGGCGCCCTCCTTGCGGAGCTCCAGGTACCCGGCCTCCTCCAGCGTGTGGAGCTGCTTGGAGAGCGCGGAGTCGCTGAGCGAGAGGCTGTCGCGGACGAACGGGAAGTCCGCCCATTCCGTGGCGGCGAGCAGCGCGACCACCGACAGCCGGGTCGCGGGATGGATCAGCTCGTCGAAGCCCGCGGGAGTGCTCACCGGCCCGCCCCCTCGGTGGCCCGCCGGTCCGCCCGGGCGCGCAGCGAGCCGGTCGACCACCGGGTCACCGGCCCGACGAACAGGACGAACACGGCCACCGACACCGTCGCCCTGATCAGCGCCCCCGTCGTCGGCTCCAGCGGCTCGACCAGCCGGCCGGACAGCAGGACCGTCCCCCCGGTCGCCACCGCGCCCCCGGCGAAGGCGGCGTACATCCGCCAGTCGCACCGCGAGTGGTGCAGCTGCACCCGGCTCCTCCGGTGCAACGCCCTGGCCAGCACCGTCACCACCGCGCAGTAGCCGGCGAGCGCCGGCCAGACACCCCACTGGGGCAGATCGAGACCGATGACGGCCAGGAAGACCCACATGACCGCGGCCATCACCCAGGTCGCACCGGGCTTGCGGGACGCCGACCGCTCGACCTCGTCGTACACCCGTTCCTGCGGCACTCGGATGCGCTGCAGGTCCCTCCATGCCTGTTCGGCATCGACCGGTGTGCTCACGGCCACCGCCTCCCCGTCCGTTCCCCGTGCTGCGTTGCTTTCCCGCTTAACTTTCCCACCGGGAAAGTTACCGTTGGCTTTCCCGATGGGCAAGTCGGAGCCGGGCGGCGTGCGGCGGCGCCGTGCTCGCGCGCTCCACCAGACGGGTCGAGAGCTCCGTGCGGGTGCTCTCCGGACGGTGGCCGTCCATCATCCGCAGCAGCAGGCGCAGCGCCGTCGCCGCCATCTCGGACAGGGGCTGGCGCACCGTGGTCAGGGCCGGGGCCGCCCAGCGCGCTTCGGGCAGGTCGTCGAAACCGACCACGCTCATGTCGTCCGGCACGGTGAGCCCCCGCCCGGCCAGCGCCTCGTACACGCCGAGGGCCATGGCGTCGGAGCAGACGAACACGGCCGTCGGCGGCGCGGGCAGGTCCAGCAGGTCCCGCGTGCGGCGGCGGGCGGCGGCCCGGTCGAAACCGGCGTGCCGGACGTACTCGGGACGGTGCGGCACGCCCGCCGAGGCCAGCGCGGACCGGTAACCGGCGACCCTCGCGTCGCTGCACAGCCTGCGCCTCGGCCCCGCGACCACGGCGATCCGCTCGTGCCCGAGGCGCAGCAGGTGCTCGGTGGCCGTCACCCCGCCCTGCCAGTTCGCCGCGCCCACCGACACCACGCCCGGCGGCGGTTCCACCGCCGGGTCGATCATCACGAAGGGGACGCGGTGCTGCTCCATCGCGGCGTACTGCACGGCCGTCAGCTCGGCCAGGTTGAACAGCGCCCCGGAGGACCCGCGCACCGCGAGCCGGTCGAGCCAGCCGCGCTCCGGCCGCGGCGGCTCCGGTGTCCCCGACCGACGCGGCCGGTCCATTCCCGCGGAGACGACCAGGTCCAGCCCCGCGTCGTACGCCGCCTCCTCCACTCCGCGCAGCACCGCGCCCGACCAGGGGCTGTCCAGCGAGTGCACGACGAGGTCGACGAGCCGGGGCGCCCGCGCGGTGTCGAAGCGGGGGCGGCGCACGTAGCCGAGCCGGTCCAGCGCCTCCGTCACGCGCCGACGGGTCTCGGGTGCCACGTCCTCACGCCCGTTGACCACCTTGGACGCGGTCGGTACCGAGACCCCCGCCTCGCGGGCCACCACCGCCAGTGTCGGCCCGGCCGACGTGCTCGCACTCGCCGTACGGGCCATCGGGCAACCGCCTCTCCGGCCCGTCCGGGGCCCCGGGGGTCGAAAGCGGATAGAAAGCGCTTCCTATCCTAGATGTGCCGTGCCCCGCCGGGAAGACCGGGGAGCGAGCGGGGGAGTGGCGGACGGGCCGCCGGTCAGTGCTCGTACGCGACGACGGTGTCCAGGCCCGCGTGCTTCAGGGTCCGGTGAACGGCCGGACGGGCCCCGCGCACAGTGATCGCGACCGGTTCCGCGGCCCGCGTGACCGCGCGCAGCAGCGCGTAGGCGCACGCCAGGTCGATGTGCTCCAGCCCGCTCATGTCCAGCGTCCAGGCGGTCGGCTCCTCCAGGCGGTGGTCGAGGAGCAGCTCCTCCAGTACACGCAGCGCGGGGGCGTCCAGGTCGCCGGAGAAGACCAGCACGGCGTGCCGCCCGTCCGCCTCGGCAATCCTCACGGGGGCGATGCTGCTCGGGTGACGAGGGTCGACGGTCACGACGGCCTCCTCGGCGGCACAGGGTGGGCGTACGTGTGGGTGTGCGTGTTCCCCATTGTCCCCCAGTCGTGCCGGGAGCGGAGTCCGGAATAGTCGCGGGCCGCTCAGCGCTTTGGCATGAGCGGTGCGACCGTGCGGTGAAGGGCTGGTGAGCGCGTGATGGCAGACCGGACGAACCTCGTGGTCCGCACGCCCCACGGGGCCGTGCGCGGCCGGTACGAACACGGTGTCGCCGTGTTCCGGGGCATCCCGTACGCCGCCCCGCCCTTCGGCCCCCGCCGGTTCCGGCCCCCCGAGCCGCCCGAGCCCTGGGACGGAGTGCGCGACGCGACCGCCTTCGGCCCGACGGCACCCAAACCCCCGTACTCCGAGGCGTTCGCCCGCTACCTCTCCGACCCCGCGATCCCGGGCGACGACTGCCTCAACCTCAACGTCTGGACCCCCGACCCGGCCCCCGCCGCCCGCCTGCCGGTCCTGGTCTGGCTGCACGGCGGCGCCCTGACCAGAGGTTCCTCCGCCGTACCCGTCTACGACGGCCGCACCTTCGCCCGCGACGGGGTGGTCTGCGTCTCGATCAACTACCGGCTGGGTGTCGAAGGCTACGGCCTGTTCCCCGACGCCCCCGCCAACGCGGGCCTGCGCGACCAGCTCGCCGCCCTGGAATGGGTGCGGGACTCGATCACGGCCTTCGGTGGCGACCCCGACCGGGTGACACTCGCCGGTCAGTCGGCCGGCGCGATCAGCACCGGCGCCCTCCTCGCCGCCCCACGGGCCCGGGGCCTCTTCCGGCGGGCCGTGCTCCAGAGCGGCGCACCCGAGGCCGCCGACCGCGACAAGGTACGGCGCATGGTCCGCCGCATGGCCTCCCGCCTCAGAATCCCCGCCACCGCCGAGGCCTTCGCCGCCGCCGACCGGGCCGAGCTGCTGCGGGCCCAGGCCGACGTGGGCCGGTTCAGCAGCCCGGTGCTGGGCGGGCCCGCCTTCGGGATCGTCGTCGACGGGGACGTGCTGCCACGCGACCCGCTGGAGGCACTGGTCGACGGCGACGCGGCGCTCGGCGTCGACCTGATGATGGGCTGGACCCGCGACGAGTACCGGCTCTGGCTGGTCCCCGGCGGTCTCCTCGAACGCGTCGACCGGCTCGGCGCCGTCGCCCTCGCCGGAGCCCGCGCCCGCTGCCACTGCGGCAACGAGGTCGTGCGCGGCTACCGCGCGCTGCGCCCCGGCGCCGGTGCCGCCGAGACCGTCGGCCAGCTGGTCACCGACCACCTGCTCCGGCTCCCGATGCACCGGGTGGCCGACGCGCGGCCCGGCACCTCGTACGTCTACGAGTTCGCCTGGCCGTCCAGCCTGCCCGACCTCGGCGCCTGCCACGCCCTCGAGCTGGGCTTCGTCTTCGACTCCGGGCACCACCCGGAGGCACGGCGGCTCGCGGGCGAGGGCGCTCCGCAGGAACTGGCCGACGCGATGCACGGGGCGTGGGTGCGGTTCGTCGAGACCGGTGACCCGGGGTGGCAGGCGTGGGACGCCACGCACCCCGTGCGGGTCTTCGGGGACGGCACCCCGCACACGGCGTACGGTCCGCGCGACGCGGAGTTCGACCTGTGGAAGGCCGACGTCACCATGCGAGGAATGCGGTCCAGGTTGCCGGCGCGACGGTGACGGTGTCTTCGACGGTTGTTTTGGAGTCGCGGATGTGGATGGAGGTGGGGGTAGTGGCTACCTCTAGGCAGTTGCCGCCCTCGTCGCCGCTGTGGCTCGACTTGCGCCACTCGTAGGCGACTTCTACGCAGTTGCCGCCCTCGCTGCCGCTGTAGCTCGACTTGAACCACCGAAGTGCGGTGCTGCTCATTGCTCTCCCAAGAGACGGTCCAGCAGGTCCCTCGTGTCCTCGGGCGTGAGGGCCTGTGACCGCAGCATCGCACACTTCTGGGTGAGGATCGCCACCTCGTCCGGGTCCGCGATCAGTTGACTGCCGCGCTGGTTCTCCGTGTAGGCGAGCCGCTGGTGCTCAGGGGTTTCGAGCAGGACGAACGGGCCGTCAAGAGACGCGTGACTCGTCCGGTCCAGCGGCAACACCTGAAGCATGAGCCCAGGCAACTCGGAACACGAGCGAAGGTGCCGAAGTTGTTCCGCCCACACCTGTCGTCCGCCGACAGGCGCACGTACGACCGGTTCCCAGACCACGAAGCAAGTGATCGGTGGCTCCTTGCCCTGCAGGATTCCCTGACGCTCGATGCGTGCCGCAACGAGACGGGCGATCGTGTCACCGTCGTAGACCGGCACGCGACTGCGGAACACCGCCCACGCGTACCCCTCCGTCTGGAGGAGCCCCCGGCAGTACCTGGTTCTCGTACGACGAGATCGCGATGGCCTCCCGCTCCCTGTCCAGGAACTCCTCCGCCCACAACGGAACCAGATCCACCTCCTCCGGCATCCTGCTCAGCGCAGTGGACAACGCTCCCTTGGTGTCCAGGAGTTCGTCGAGCTGCTCGGCGAGATCCGGCTTCAGTGGGCGCCTGCCCTGTTCGATCGAGGCGATCTGCTGCTCGCCGATGACGAACCGTTCGCCCAGTGACCTCTGGGTGTACCCGGCGGCCTGGCGGTAGAGGGCGAGCAGCGCCCCCACCATCTTCATCGCGGAGGCGTTCCTCCGTGTCGTCGTGCCCATGAGGTCGAACTCCCCGCCCGCCCGCGTACGTTCACCGTCGCGCACCCGTAAAGGTCGGCTGTACGGCCGTGCGCTCTGTCTCATCATGGCCACGGAGCGTGACCCTCGTCACGTGAACAACGAAACTCAACCCCCGTCCCCACACGAGCGCTTCTACCGCCGGGAGCGCCGGTCCGTCCCCGCCGCACGGGCGTTCGCACGCGAGGCGCTCGCCGCGTGGGGTGTGCGCGAGCGCGCGGACGATGTCGTGCTGTGCGTCAGCGAACTGGCCACCAACGCGTTGGTGCACGGCGTGCCGCCCGGCCGTGGTTTCCTGCTCCGGCTGCTGCCCTTGGGGGAAGGCGGCGTACGCGTCGAGGTGCACGACAGCGGGGACGGCGTGCCGGCTGTACCACTGGTGCTCGGGGCGGAGTGGTGCGAGGGAGGCCGTGGCCTGTTGCTCGTGTCGGAACTGGCCGGCAAATGGGGCGTCGGGGAGCGGGACCCCGGCAAGGTCACGTGGTGCGAGCTGGGTGATGCGTAGGGCATTGGAGGAGTGGCCGTTGGGGCCGCCCGCTTCCTTGGCAGTGTCGTGCCTCCGCGACCGGAGTAAAGGGCGCTGCGCGTCGCCTTCGGCGATCGGCCTGCGGCCGACCCTTGACTCGGCTCGCTCCACCACGGGTCAGAAGCGAGCGAGCGGCCCGGAAACACGGGTGGCCGAGCCGGGTTCACGGTCAGCCGTCCCCTGCGTACGCACCCGGCGACGGCGGTACGCGCTCGCACCTCGCCAGCACGCCGCCTCGGCTCAGCGGCTCACCCCCGGTGGGCGGTACCGGTCACATGCGCCGTCCCAGCGGCCAACCCGGGCGGGCACCACAGACCCCCCGGACCGCCCTCCAAAAACGGATGACACTTCACCCCGAAGTGTCATCCATTTCCCAGACCACCCCCAGACCCCCACCCACCATCACCCACTACTCCTCACCACCCACCCGCCGGTCGCCGCTAAACCCACGCGGCGTGCCGGCGAGACGCGGACGCGCCCCCACACGCCGGGCGCGTACGCAGCCGGCGGAAGGGACCGACGTACGCCGGCCACCCGCTTTCCTCCGGCCGCCCGCACGCTTCTCACCCGTGCTGGAGCGAGCCGAGTCAAGGGTGACCCGAAGGGTCATCGCCGAAGGCGACGCGACCGCAGGGAGCGCCCTTTACTCGGCTCCCGGAAGCACGACACTGGCCAAGAAGCGGGCGGCCCCACGGCCACTTCATCAACGAGGTCCAGCAGTTCCTGCGTTCCGTCCCCGCCACCGGGCGCACAGCACTACGCCCCCGACCGCCGCCAAGCCCACCACCGCGGCCGCGATCACGCGCCCCAGCCCGCCCCCGGCACCGCTCACCGGAACCACCGCGGCAACCAGCACCACGCCTGCTCCGGCGCAGGCCGCGACCGCCTCCGCCCACACGCGTCCGGCCCCGCGTCCCCAGCGCCACGGCCACGTCTCGCTCGTCACCAGGTAGGCGACCAGCAGCCCGACCACGCAGGCGCCTTCCCACCAGGCCGGATCACCGGAGGACGCCGCGACGACCACGACACCGCCCGCCAGCACCGTCGTACGGTGGCGCAGCAGGCGGTACGACCACCGTGCGGACTCCAGCGACGGGCGCCGGTCCAGGGACGGCGCCGCCCACACCGCGAACGCGACCGCGCACCCGAACAGGACGGCGTCCGGCGCACCGCGCACCGTCGCCCATGGCCGCCACGCCATCACGAGGGCCGCCGCCCCGAGCACCCGCACCGGCAGGGTGCCGGCCCAGTACCCCAGGTACTCGCGGAGACCGACCCGTGCGTCGAGCATCGTCATCCCGCGCGCCCCCTCCCACCGACCCGGCCCGACAGCAGCGGCGCCAGGGCCAGGTCCAACGACTCACCCACGACGTGCCGCACCACCGGCACCCCGCTGTCCCGCAGGGCGAAGCGCATCGCGTCCCGCTCCGCGTGCCACAGCCGCAGCCCCAGCTCGCCCGCCGCGTCCCCGGGCTCGACCTGCGGGTCCCCGCTCGGGATCTCCACGACGACCGGGCGGCGCCCGCGCTCCTGGAGATCGCGCAGCACCTTCAGCATCCGCGCGTCGCTCAGCGGCGTGAACACGTACACGAGCGCTCCCTCCGGCAGCGCGGGCGGCGGCAGCCGCTCCAGGCCGGGTGCGTCGAAGCGGCGGTCCTTGCGCACGTCGAGGACGCTCTCCACGATGCGGTAGAACGCCGCGTCACCGGTGCCCGGCGCCAGCCACCGCGTGGTGCCCCCGGTCGAGACGACCCCCACCCGGTCGTGGGTGCGCAGGTAGGCACGGGTGAGTCCGGTGGCGGCGCGCACCGTCTCGTCCAGGGACGACAGCCCGGTCACCGGGTCGACGACGTCCCCGAACGCGTCGATCAGCATCACCGTGTCGGCGGCCCGTTCGGCCGCGAAGCGGTGCAGCTGCACGGACCCGCGCCGGGTCGTCGACGGCCAGTGGATGCGCCGCTGCCGTTCCCCGGGCACCCAGGGGGCCACTCCGATGACCTCGATGCCCTCCCCGGCCTGCGGCGAGGTGTGCTCGCCGAGCCGCTGCGGCAGCCGTACCGGGATCGGAGTGAACCGTGCCTGCGCGGCGTGCGGGAAGACGGCCACCTCCTGCTCCGCCACCCGCACGGTGCGGCGCACGGTGCCCCCGGCGTCGTACACGTCCAGGTCCACCGGGCCGAGCGACCAGCGGCCCCAGTGCAGCGCGGTGTGGCGCAGCGTGACGGACGACGGGCCGACGACGACCTCGTCGAGCCGCAGGCCGGGGCCGAGCGTGACGCCGGGGTCGAGGCGGACGGCGTCCCCGTCGTGGGCCACCGAGACGCGCAGGGTGACGGTGTCGCCCTCGAAGCAGCGGCCCGGTTCGACGGTCGCCGTCGTCTCGACGCGCCGGGCGTGGGCGCGGGGCAGCGCCAGCGCGAGCAGCACCAGCGGTGCCGCCGCCAGCGCCAGCAGCCACGCCCGCCCGGTGAGCAGCGCGGCGGACAGCGCGACGACGGCGACGGTCAGCAGGCGCAGCGTCCGCTCGCTCGGGCGCGGCCCGCCGGGCGGCGGGGGCGGCGGTTGCGCCGGGGCGGTGCGCCCCTCCAGGGCGCGGACCACACCCGCGTCCGGCGGCGGCGCGGTCATGACGGGGCGTTGGCGACGGTGGTGGCCGTGCGCCGGGTCGTCGGCGTGCCGACACCGCCGACGATCTCGCGCAGCACGTCGTCCGTGGACACTTCGCGCACCCACAACTCGGGCCGCAGCGAGACCCGGTGGGCCAGCGCGGGCACCGCGAGGGCCTTGACGTCCTCCGGGACGACGTAGTCGCGGCCGTCCAGCACGGCGCGGGCGCGCGCCAGCTGGACCAGGGCGAGTCCGCCGCGCGGTGAGGAGCCGATACTGATCTGAGGGTGGTCGCGGGTCGCGCCGACGAGGGCGACGGCGTACTCCAGCAGGTCGTCGTCGATCTCCACGCGCTCCACGACGGCCCGCCACGCCACGACGTCGGCCGGCCCCGCGAGCCTTTCGAGCACGGCCTCGGGAGCGGCCCGGTCGATCCGGGCCCGCAGCATCGCCAGTTCCTGCCCGGGGGTCAGGTAGCCCATCCGCACGCGCAGCTGGAACCGGTCGAGCTGCGCCTCGGGGAGGGAGTACGTGCCCTCGTACTCCACCGGGTTGGCGGTCGCGATGACGACGAACGGGTCCGCGAGCGGGCGGGTCTCGCCGTCCACGGTGACTTGCGACTCGGCCATCGCCTCCAGCAGCGCGGCCTGGGTCTTGGGCGGCGTCCGGTTGATCTCGTCGGCGAGCAGGAGGTTCGTGAAGACGGGGCCGGGGTGGAAGACCATCTCGCCGGTGCGCTGGTCGTACAGCGGCGTTCCGGTGACGTCCGACGGCAGCAGGTCGGGCGTGAACTGGATGCGGCGGAAGTCCAGACCGAGGGTGGTGGCGAAGGACCGCGCGAGAAGGGTCTTGCCGAGCCCCGGCAGGTCTTCGAGGAGGACGTGGCCGCCGGCCAGTACGCCCAGCATCACCAGTTCGAGGGCGTCCGGCTTGCCGACCACGGCGCGCCCTATCTCGCGCAGTACGGCGCCGGCCTGCTCGCCGACCTGTTCGGCGGTGCGAAGCTCGGGCGTGGGGTCAGTCGTCACGTCGCTTGTTTCCTTACCGGTGCGGGAGCGGGTGCGCGGTGCTGGTCGCGGGGTGCGCCGAGGGTTTCGAGGCGGTCGACGAGGCGGCGCAGTACGTCGACGGGGACCTCGCCGTCGGGTCCGGTGCCGGGCGGCTCGGGGCCGAGCCACGGCCACAGCTCGGGGCCGATCAACTCGGCCGCCCGCTCGGGCTGCTGGTCGAGCGAGACGTGGTGGTGCTCGGCGAGCGCGGCGGCGTACAGGTGGCGCAGCTCGGGCCGGAGCACCGCACGGTAGTAGAGCGCGCCGTCGGGCCCCGTCGCGGTGCCCACGTTCCGCCGCCACTCGCCCATGCCCGGTGCCCGCGTCCGCAGCAGCCGCACCTCGCCCCGGTGCCCGGAGTCGAAGGCGTCCGCCCCGGCGACGTACCGGGTGACGACCAGTGCCACGACGACGAGCAGGGCCAGCAGGGCGCCGGCCGCCTGGAACCCGTCGAAGAGCAGGACGAGCAGGACGCCGGAGCCGGTGACCGCGCCACCGAGCAGCCCGAGCCGGCCCAGGGTGAGCATGTCCCCTCCGGGGATGTCGGGGGCGTCCTCCGTCGGCCGGTTCACCGCGCGTCCTCCCGTTCCGCCAGCAGCGAGTCGATCTCCTCCAGGGCGTCGGCCGCGGCCTCGCGGTGGGAGGCGCCCATCGGGTGGGAGGAGAAGCGGGCCTCGCGGAACAGCGCGGTCAGGCGCGGTGCGGCCGGGCCCGGAGCCAGGCCCGCCGTCACGGCGCGGTCGAGCAGGTCGGCGGGGCTGTCGGAGGCGCGCCGGGGCACACCGGACGCGACGAGGGCGTCCTCCATCCCGGCGTAGCAGGCGATGACGGCCGCGCGGGCGTCGCCGGTGTCGGCCAGGGCGCGGCGGCCCGACCGCACGGCGGACAGCAGCAGACGCGCGTCGTCTCCCCCGGTCACCGGGGCCGCGCGGGCGGGGCGTTGCGGCACCCTGAGCCCGAGCCGTCGCAGCCGTCGTACGACGGCCACCACGACGAGCGCGACGACCACCGCGGCCAGCAGGCCGAGCACCAGGTAGAGGGGGAGTGACGCGTCGTGCCCCGGATCCCCCCGGTCCTGCCCGGGCATCGGCTCGCCGGGGACCGGCTGGGTGAACGGCGTCGGGAGGACCGGCGGCGGGGAGGACTGGTCGCCGCCGGTCGAGAACCGGTGCAGGACCAGGGCCAGGACGCCGATGACGCCCGCCCCGGCGAACAGCAGCGGCGCGGCGATCTCCCGCAGCCGCTCCTCGCCCGGCGGCAGCGAGGCACGGTAGCTGTTGAACCGGGGACGCAGGCGCTGGACGGCCTTCATGACCGCGACCGCCCAGGCGACGGACGCCCCGATCGCGACGAAGCCCCAGTGGCCCAGCGGGCCCTTGCCGGCGGAGTCCAGCAGCCCCTCCTCGGGCCGCAGCACCAGCGCGGCCACCGCCAGCGCCGCGACCACCCCGGCGGCCAACACCGCCCCGGGCACCGCCCGCCGTCCGGGCCGCCCCCCGTGTTCCATCGGTCCCCCCTGTCGAACCCGCCCCCCGAACGCCAGTTCACGTCATCCTGGCACATGCCGCGCCGGCCACGGCAGGGCAAGCTCCCCGCGGCGACCGGACCACGGCCGTCGCTCACGCCGATGCCAGAGCCGCCGCGACCGACCTGATCGTCTCCGGCCCCACCCGGCAGCAGCCGCCGACCATCCGGGCCCCGGCCGCCCGCCACCGGCGCACCCGCCCGGCGTCGAACGAGGAACGCCCCTCCCAGGACCGCGCCTCAGCGTTCCAGGCCTCGCCGCTGTTGGGGTAAACGACAACCGTCTTCCCGGTGACGCGGGCGGCGGTCTCCACGGCGCCGGGGACGTCACCGGGGGCGCAGCAGTTCACGCCCACCGCGATCACCTCCTCCGCGTCCGCGGCCAGGGCGAAGGCCTCCTCCAGCGGCTGGCCCGCGCGGGTGCGGCCGCCCGCGACGGTGTACGACAGCCAGGCCGGCACACCCAGCCCGCGCACCGCCCGCAGCAGCGCCGCCGCCTCATCGGTGTCGGGGACGGTCTCCAGCGCGAGCACGTCCGGCCGGGCGGCGGCCAGTACCTCCAGGCGGGGACGGTGGAAGCGCTCCAGCTCCGCGACCGTCAGCCCGTACCGGCCCCGGTACTCGGAGCCGTCCGCGAGCATCGCCCCGTAGGGACCCGCCGACGCCGCCACCCACAGGCGACGGTCCGCCCGTGCGCGGCGTGCCGCCTCCCGCGCCGCCTCCACGCTCAGGCCCATGAGTTCGGCGGCCCGTTCACGGCCGGTCCCGCGCCGGGCGAAGCCCTCGAACGTGGCCTGGTAGCTCGCGGTGATCGCCACGTCCGCGCCCGCCTCGAAGTAGGCGAGGTGCGCCTCGGTGATCGCTTCGGGATCCTCGTCGAGCAGCCGTGCCGACCACAGGTCGTCGCTCAGGTCGTGGCCCGCCGACTCCAGCTGGTTGGACATGCCGCCGTCGAGGACTAGGGGGCGGCCGGAGGTGAGGGCGTCGGCGAAGTCGCTGGTCATGGCACGAGGTTAGTCAGCCGGTGGCACGGCCTGGGGGCTTGTCCCCCGTGCGAGCTACAGCGAGGTGTCCACCGGGAGGTGACGATTCGAGGCCGCCGGATCCGTAGCGTCCGGTGCAGTCCGCGGCACACCGGCCGCGGCCCGGAGAAGGGGTTCCCGTGAGGTTCGTCTGGCAGTTCCTGGCCGTGCTGGCGGCGTACGCCGTCGGCGGCATGGGCATCAACGCGGTGAAGGACAACGACTGGCTCACCCTGGTCGTCGGTCTCACGGCGGCCGCGCTGGTGGTCTACGTGTACGCCTGGGTGGTCCGGCGCACCGAGCGCCGCCGGGCCCTGGACGTGGCCCTGGAAGACGCCCCGGCCAAGGCCGGCTGGGGGACGCTGATCGGCGTCGGAATGTTCACGGCCGTCATCGTGAACCTCTTCGCCTCCGGGCACTACGAGGTGCACGGCCTGGGATCCGTGCCGGGTGCGGTGGGCCTGGTCGGGTTCATGGCCGGTGCCGCGGCGACCGAGGAGGTCCTGTACCGCGGGGTGCTGTTCCGGATCATCGAGGAGCACATCGGCACCTACCTCGCGCTGGGGCTGACCGGCCTGGTGTTCGGGCTCTCGCACCTGCTCAACGAGGACGCCACCCTGTGGGGGGCCGTCGCCATCGCCATCGAGGCCGGCTTCATGCTCGCCGCCGTGTACGCCGCCGCCCGCAACCTGTGGCTGGCCATCGGCGTGCACTTCGGCTGGAACTTCGCGGCGGGCGGCGTCTTCAGCACCGTCGTCTCCGGCAACGGCACCAGCGAGGGCCTGCTGGACGCCACGATGTCGGGTCCGAAGCTGCTCACCGGCGGCGACTTCGGACCGGAGGGCAGTGTGTACTCGGTGGGCTTCGGGGCGCTGCTGACGCTGGTGTTCCTGTGGCTGGCGCACCGGCGCGGGAACATCGTGCCGTTCGGCTCCCGGCGGGCCGCGGGTGCCAACTCCCCCGCTAAACTGCCCCGGTGATCGTTGGTCGGCGTGTCCCGGAGCTGTGGGGTCGGCTCGACGTCACGGTCCGGGACCTCCCGCTCGGGCTGCTGCTCCTCGTCGCGTCGGTCGTGCCGGGCCTCCACGGCAACGGCACGGAGGTCGGCGGCCTGCCGACCCGGCCCGCCGACGCGCTGGCCGCTGCGGCGGCCGTCCTCCAGTGCCTCCCGCTCGCCCTGCGCCGCAAGTGGCCGCTCGTCTGCCTCACCCTGGTGGCGTGCGGCTTCGCCCTGGACCAGCTGCGCGGCTACCACCTCTTCGCGGGCACCGCGCTGCCCATCGCGCTGCTGAGCGCGGGGTCGTACCTGGAACGCTGCCGGCGGGCCACCCCGGTGGCCGCGACCGTCGCGTACGCGGCCCTCGCGGTCGCCCTCCACCGGACCGGCCCCGGAGACCCCGTGGCCGAGTTCGTCACCTTCCATCTGGCCCTGGCCCTGGCCTGGGGCATCGGCGCCTGGATGCGCTCCGCCCGGGCCGCGGAGGCCGAACGCCGCGGCCGCGTCGCCGAGGACGCCCGCAACGCCGAACGCACCCGCATCGCCCGCGAACTGCACGACGTGGTGACCCACCACGTGACGGCGATGGTCGTGCAGTCCGAGGCGGCCCGGTACCTGACCGCCGCGCCCGACCGGCTCGACCAGGCACTGACCGCCGTCAGCGACACCGGCCGGCGCGCCATCACCGATCTGCGCCACCTGCTGGACCTGCTCAACCCCGACCACGGCACCGGTCACGGCGGCGAGGACCGGACGCCGCCCGTCGGCCGGGTGCTCACCCTCGTCGAGCAGACCCGGCGGGCCGGGCAGTCCGTGGAGTTCACCGAGGAGGGCACGCCGCCGGCCTCCACCGGCAGCGCCGACCTGGTGGCCTACCGGGTCGTCCAGGAAGCCCTGACCAACGCGCTCAAGTACGACCACGGCGGCCGGACCTCGGTCCTGGTGCGCCACGGCGAGAGGGAGATCACCGTGGAAGTCGGCACGGACGGTTCCGGTTCGCGGGCCGCCTCCCCCGGCGGCAGCGGGCGGGGACTGGACGGCCTGCGCGAACGGGTCGACGTCCTGGGCGGCGACTTCAGCGCGGGCCGCCGGACGGGCGGCGGCTTCCTGGTGCGGGCGCGGATACCCGGGGGGAGCCCGGTATGAGCGCGCCGGTCCGGGTGCTGGTCTGCGACGACCAGGTACTGATCCGCACGGGGCTGTCGACGATCATCGACGCGCAGCCCGACCTGGCGGTGGCGGGCGAGTGCGGGGACGGGCGGACCGCCGTGGAACTGGCCGGACGGCTCCGCCCGGACGTCGTCGTGATGGACGTGCGCATGCCGGTGCTCGACGGCATCGAGGCCACCCGGCTGCTGGCCGGTGCCGGAGTCGAGCACCCCGTGAAGGTGCTGGTCGTGACGACCTTCAACCTGGACGAGTACGTCTACGAGGCACTGCGCGCCGGAGCCAGCGGGTTCCTCCTGAAGGACGCGCCGCCGGACCGGCTGCTGCACGGCATCCGTACCGTCGCCATGGGCTCGGCGCTGCTGGACCCCGAGGTGACGCGCCGGCTCGTCGGCCGGTACGCCGCCCGCATCCGGCCCGCCGGGGGCGACGCCCGGGACATCCCGCTGACGCCCCGTGAACTGGAGGTACTGCGCCTCATCGCGGACGGTCTGTCCAACAGTGAGATCGCCGCGGCGCTCGTCATCAGCCACGAGACGGTGAAGACCTTCGTGTCCCGCATCCTGACCAAGCTCGACCTGCGCGACCGAGTCCAGGCCGTCGTCTACGCCTACCGGCACGGGCTGGTGGCCTAGGGCCAGGTTCCAGGGCCGGGTCCACGGCCGGGCGGGCTGCCGGTGCCGGACCCGTTGACCTTCCCCTGTCACACCCTTACCTTTTCGACGTTCGTAATCACAGATGGCGTTCGGTATGCCGAACCACGCGTGCCGGACTCCCCGTCGAGAGGCAGCCCGTATGAGCCGCGCCGACGAAGCGCCGCCCGCCCAGCCCGCAGTCCCCGGCCGACGCCTGCTGCTGAAGGGCGCAGTGGCCGCGGGAGCCCTGACGGCCGTCCCCGCCGTCGCCTCCGCCGCTCCCGGCGGAACGGCCCCGTACGTGAACCCGCTCGTCCGCAACCGCGCCGACCCGCACATCCGCCGTCACACCGACGGCTTCTACTACTTCACGGCGACCGCCCCCGAGTACGACCGCATCATCCTGCGCCGGTCCCGCACCCTGGGCGGCCTCGGCACCGCCCGCGAGTCGGTGATCTGGCGCAAGCACGCCACCGGCGACATGGGCGCGCACATCTGGGCGCCGGAGATGCACCGGGTCGGCGGCAAGTGGTACATCTACTTCGCCGCCGCGCCCGCCGAACGCGTCTGGGACATCCGCATCTGGGTCCTGGAGAACGCCCACCGCGACCCCTTCCGGGGCACCTGGGTCGAGCGCGGCCAGGTGAAGACCGCCTGGGAGACCTTCTCCCTGGACGCCACCACCTTCACCCACCGCGGCACCCGCTACCTGGCCTGGGCCCAGCACGAGCCCGGCATGGACAACAACACCGCCCTGTGGCTGTCCGAGATGGCGAACCCCTGGACGCTGAAAGGCCCCCAGATACGCCTGTCCACGCCCGAGTACGACTGGGAGTGCGTCGGCTTCAAGGTCAACGAGGGCGCGGCGGTCATCGCCCGCAACGGACGGCTGTTCATGACGTACTCGGCCAGTGCCACCGACGCCAACTACTGCGTGGGTCTGCTGACGGCCGACGCGGACGCCGACCTGATGGACCCGGCCAACTGGTCCAAGTCCCCGGTCCCCGTCTTCGCCAGCAACGAGAGCACCGGCCAGTACGGTCCCGGCCACAACTGCTTCACCGTCGACCGGGACGGCCGCACCGACGTCCTCGTCTACCACGCCCGCCAGTACAAGGAGATCGACGGCGACCCGCTGAACGACCCCAACCGGCACACCCGCGTCCAGCGGCTGCACTGGAAGGCGGACGGCACGCCGGACTTCGGCGTCCCGGTCGCCGACACGGCGAGGGGGCGGGGATGAGACGCGTCCCGGCGGCCACGCTGGTGGCCGCCGCACTGGCCGCCGGCGCCCTCACGGCCGTACCCGCCCATGCCGCCCAGGGGCCACCCGGGACGGCCGGCTGCACCGCCACCGCCTGCCACTTCGACGTCCCGCCGGGCACGTACGACGTGAAGGTACTGCTCGGGGGCGAGGACGCCGCCCGTACCTCGGTCACCGGCGAGACCAGACGGTCCCTGCTGCCGGAGACCGCCACGGAGGCCGGGGAGCGAGCCGTCCGCAGCTTCACCGTGGACGTCCGCACGCCCGAGGGCGAACCCGCCGGGCCCGTCGGGAGCCCGGGTCTGGACCTGGTGATCGGCGGTTCGGCCCCCGCCCTCGCCGGCATCCGGGTGACCCCCGCCCGCCACGCGCGGCAGATCCTCCTCGTCGGGGACTCCACCGTCTGCGACCAGCCCGGCGCGCCCTACTCCGGCTGGGGCCAGCAGCTACCGCAGTACCTCCGCAAGGGCCTGTCCGTCGCCAACCACGCCGACTCGGGGGAGAGCACGGTCAGTTACCTGGCGGACGAGCGGATGTGGGGCACCGTACAGCCGCTCATCGGTCCCGGCGATCTGGTGCTCGTCCAGCTCGCGCACAACGACAAGACCACCGACGAGGCGACCTACCGGGCGAACCTGGAGACCCTGGTGTCGGGCGTCCGGGAGCGCGGCGGACGCCCCGTCCTCGTGACGCCGGTCGTGCGCCGCTGGTTCAGCGCCGACGGCACCCTGAACAACGGCACGGCCTTGCTCGTCAATGGCCTCGGCGTCGACCACCCGGCCGTCGTCCGCGCGGTCGCCGACGCCGAGCACGTGCCGCTGATCGACCTGACCGCGAAAACCAAGGCCCTGGTGGAGTCGCTCGGCGTGGAGGCGTCCAAGTCGCTGTACCTCTACGAAGAGAAGCGGGACAACACCCACACCTCCGCGCACGGCGCCACCGTCTACGCGGGTCTGGTCCGCGACGAACTCGTCGCGCAACGCCTGGTGCCGCGCGGCGCCGTACGGCACACCTGAGCGTCCGGCCTCCGGTGGCGACGCGGCCGGAGGCCGGCGCGGTGCGGCGAGAACACTTCGGCGGGGGCCGAAACGACCGGCCCGTAGCGTCGCGGGCATGAGCGACACGAACACCGCCACCACCGCCCCCGCCACGCCCGCCGACACCGTCACCGGCATGGTCGAGCACGTCCTCGCCCTCGCCGCCACCTGGACCCACTGGGACGGGCGGCCCGCCCACGTCGACGGGCGCGTCTACACCCCGCACAAGGCGATCCGCCGGGTCGCCGACCACATGGTCGACCATCTCGCCGAGATGGAGGCGCGGCTGGCGGGGGAGGAGACGCAGCCCGACCACTGGCACGCCTCCACGGTCACCACGGAGGCGGACCGCGCGCCCTTCACGCGGGAGGACCTCGACGAGGCCCGCAGCCGCCTCACCCGCCTCGCCCGGATCTGGGCCAACCGCCTCGACGCACTCACCGAGGAGCAGCTCGACCACTCGCCCGGCGACGGTTGGAGCTTCCGCCGGCTGGCCGAGCACCTCGAGGAGTCCGTGTACTACGCCGACGCGGTGGGTGACCTGTCGTGACCGAGTTCGCAGGTCTGCACCGCGCCGGTGAGCCGCTGCTGCTGCCGTGCGCCTGGGACCACGCCTCGGCGTACGCGTTCGCCGCGCGCGGGTTCCGGGCGGTCGGCACGACCAGCCTGGGCGTGGCGGCGGCGGCCGGGCTGCCGGACGGGGCGTCGGCGACCCGCGACGAGACACTGCGGCTGGCCCTCACCCTGGGCTCGGGGCCGTTCCTGCTCTCCGTCGACGCGGAGGACGGCTTCAGCGACGACCCCGACGAGGTGGGGGAGTTCGCGCGGGAGCTGGCGGCGGTCGGCGTCGTAGGCGTCAACCTGGAGGACGCCCTCGGCCCCGCCGGCCGGCACGCCGCGAAGATCGCCGCGGTCCGTGCGGCGGCCCCCGGCCTGTTCGTCAACGCCCGTACGGACACGTACTGGTCCGGCGAGGGCTCGTTCCCTGAGACGGTGCGGCGCCTGGACGCCTACCGTGAGGCCGGCGCCCACGGGGTCTTCGTCCCCGGCCTCACCGAACCCGGCGCGATCGGCGACCTCGTCGCCCACCTGGGCGAGGTCCCGCTGAACGTCCTCCACTCGCCCGCCGGGCCCGCCCTGCCGCACCTCGCCGACCTGGGCGTCAGCCGCGTCAGCCTCGGCTCGCTGCTCTACCGGCGGGCGCTGGGTGCCGCGCTGGAGGCGGTGGAGGAGGTGCGGGCGGGGCGGGCGCCGGGCGGGGCGGCGCCGACGTACGAGGAGGTGCGGGCGCTGGGGTGACTAACCGTCGGACGCGTCGCCGTGCGGCCAGTGCGTCAGCGCCACGTGCAGTGCCTCGACCGCCTTGTCCCAGGACGCCCGCACGTCGCGCGGGGCGCCGAAGCCGCCGGTGGCCTCCAGGGCGCAGTAGCCGTGGAAGGTGCTCCGCAGCAGGCGTACGGCGTCGGTGAGGTCGGGCTCGGTGAGGCCGTAGGCGCGGAGCACGCCGTGGGTGATCTCGGCGGTGCGGCGCAGGGCGGGGGAGCCGGCGATCACGGACTGGTCGACGCGGGTCTGGGTCGCGGCGTAGCGGCCGGGGTGGCGCAGGGCGTAGGAGCGGTAGGCGTCGGCGAAGGCGGCCAGCGCCTCCTTGCCGGCCCGCCCGGCCACCGCCGCCGCGATCTCGTCGATCAGCTCGCCGCCGGCCAGCAGCGCGACCCGGACGCGCAGGTCCCGGAGGTTCCGCACGTGCGCGTACAGGCTCGCGTCCTTCACCCCGAAGTGCCGGGCGAGCGCGGAGACCGTGACGTTCTCGAATCCGGACGCGTCGGCGAGGTCTGCGGCGGCCGCGACCACGCGGTCGGTGGTAAGACCCGCTCGGGGCATGTGCCACCTTCCCTGCTTCCTAGGGCTCCTAGGTTTCATGCTAGGGCAGGCGTGGTGGCACGCGAGGCTCACCTCCGAGTCGTTCAACGTTCATCTTCCGCCTCGATCCTCCTCGGAGCCGCGCACGGCGGCGGTATCCAGGAGGGGCTTCCATGGGGCACGCACACACCCACGACCACGATCACGACCACGAGGCCGCACCGGCCCTGCCCGCCGCCTTCGACGCGTCCGTCCCCGACGAGGCCCTCAGCCCCGAACAGCAGTCGCGCCGGGGCCTGTTGCGCCGCGCCGGACTGCTCGGCGCCGGACTCGCCGCCGGCACCGTCCTCGCCCAGACCGCCACCGCGGCCCCCGCACAGGCCGCGAGCCACGGACGCCGCGGGAAGGGATTTCTCTGGCTGGCCGGGGACCATCACATCCACACCCAGTACAGCAGCGACGGCAAGTACCGCGTCGTCGACCAGGTCCGCCAGGGCGCCCGGCACGGCATGGACTGGCTGGTCATCACCGACCACGGCAGCGTCACCCACGCCAAGATCGGCGTGGAGAAGGTCAACCCGGACATCCGCGAGGCCCGCGACGCCTACGAGGACACCCTCGTCTTCCAGGGCCTGGAGTGGAACATCCCGGCCGCCGAGCACGGCACCGTCTTCGTCCACCCCGGCCGCAACGAGGTCTCCGTCCTCAAGCAGTTCGAGACCGGCTACGACGGCGGTGTGAAGGGCGCGACCGACTCCACGCCCGCCAACGAGTCCCTCGCCGTGGCCGGGCTCTCCTTCCTCGCCGACCAGGTCAAGCGGCGCAAGGTCAAGGACGCCCTGATGCTCGCCAACCACCCGGCGCGCAAGGGCATCGACTCCCCGCACGAGATCCGCGCCTGGCGCGACGCCACCCCCCGCCACCACCAGATCGCCGTCGGCTTCGAGGGCGCCCCCGGCCACCAGGCCGCCGGCCTCCCGAAGCCGCTCGGCATGGGCCGAGCCCGCGGCATCTACGACGGCAGCCCCGGCGCCAACAGCTTCCCCGGCTACCCGCTGGAGAGCTACCGCACCTGGGGCGGCTTCGACTGGATGACCGCCACCGTCGGCGGCCTGTGGGACAGCCTCATCGCCGAGGGCCGCCCCTGGTGGATCACCGCCAACTCCGACTCCCACCAGGTGTACGCCGACACCGCGGCCCGCGGCGGCGGTGACTTCAACGCCAACGGCCGCTACGACGACCCGGTCTACGCCGGGCAGATCGACGTCACCCAGGGCGACTACTGGCCGGGCCAGTACAGCCGCACCCACGTCGGCTCCGACGGCTTCTCCTACGCCGCCGTCATGGACGGCATCCGCGCCGGCCGCATCTGGGTCGACCACGGGCAGCTCGTCAGCGGCCTCGACGTCCGCGTCTCCGGCGGCGGCCGCTGGGCCACCCTCGGCGGCGCCCTGCACGTCCGCAAGGGCACCCGCGTCACCCTGACCGTGGACGTCGCCCTGGCCGGCGGCCCCAACTGGGCCGGGTTCACCCCGAAGCTCGCCCGCGTCGACGTCATCCAGGGCGACGTGACCGGACCGGTCGCCGACCAGGACACCTTCACCGCGCCGACCGCCCGCGTCGTCAAGTCGTACGAGGTGAACAAGGACACCGGCACCGTCCGCCTCACCTACGACCTCGGCCGCGTCGACCGCCCCGTCTACCTCCGTACCCGCGGCACCGACGGCAACCGCTCCGCCGTCGGCGCGCTGGGCGCCCAGGTCGATCCGGCGGGCCCCGCCATCGACGTCGTCGGCGACGCCGACCCGTGGCGCGACCTGTGGTTCTACTCCAACCCGGTGTGGATCCTGCCGTCATGACACCGTCCGCCGCCCCCCTGCCGCACGCCATCGGCGTCGACACCGACGCGACGACGCTGCGCGAGGCCGACCACCTGCTCCGGGCATGCGTGGCCGAACTCGGGCTCCCGGACGGGATCTTCGGCTGCACGCACCTGGTGCGGGACGGCCGCCCGCGCGTCGCCCTGTCGCTGGCCGCCGCCGAGGAGCCGGTCCTGCGCGCCGCCCGAGACCGGCTCACCGAGCAGGGGCACGAGGTCCGCGACGGCGCCTGGGACGCCGTGGGCCGGGCCGTCCTCTACCCGGGCGCGGACGCGCTGACCGGCACGGTGACCGTCGCCGAGCTGCTGGCGCACTCCGCGATCGACCGTGTGACGGTACTGGGCACGCCGGGCGAACCGGCCCCGCGGACCCCGCTGGTGACCCGGGACCACGTGCGCCCCCAGTGGCAGGACGGCCGCCTCGTCCTGGCCGCCATGCCCGCCGCGGGCGGCACACTCGTACCGTTCGAGGACCCGGACCCGACACCGTGCTGCGCCGACCACTGACGGTTCCGTAACCCTCGAGCACGGAGCACGACAGCTCCGTAAGGTGGTCGCGGACCTGGCGGCGGGCGGCGGGGGGGCGACCGGCATGGGGTGGCGGCGGCGGACGGCGGCGGCCCGGTGACCCACGGGGCACGGGACACGGGACGAGCGGCCCGGCGTTCCTCCGGGGAGAGCCGCCCGCTGTGGCGGCAACGGGACTTCGGCGTCTTCTGGGCCGCGCAGACCCTCTCCGTCCTCGGCGACTCCTTCGCGCTGATCGCCCTGCCGCTGCTGGTGCTGGAGGCGACCGGGTCGATCGCGCGGATGGGGCTGCTGACGGCCGTCGGCGGCGCCGCCGCGGTCCTCGCGGCCGTGTTCGCGGGGACCGTGGTCGACCGGGTGGACCGCCGCAGGCTGCTCATCGGCTGCGACCTCGTACGGATGGTCCTGTACGGGCTGATCCCCCTGGTGTGGCTGCTCGGCCCGCAGGTCTGGCTCCTCTACGTCGTCCTGCCGCTGTGCGAGGCCGTCGGCATGTTCTTCGCCGTCGGCTACGTCACCGTCGTGCGCTCCCTGGTCGGCACCGAGCAGCTCACCGAGGCCAACGGACGCCTCAACGCCACCGCCGCCGCGGCCGGTGTCCTCGGGCCGCTGTGCGCGGGCGTGGTGGCCGCCTGGTCCGGCCCGGCCGCCGCCGTCGGCGTGAACGCGGCCAGCTTCGGAGTCTCGGCCGCCCTCGTCGCAATCGTCCGCTTCCGGCCCCGCCCGGCCGACGACCGGCCCCAGGACGAGGGGGAGCGCCCCGGGCTGCGCCAAGACCTGCGCACCGGCGTGGCCTTCCTCTACCGGCACCCGGTGCTGCGCGCGCTCACCGTCCTGCTGTGCTGCTTCAGCTTCCTCACCCTCGGTCTCAACGACCTGATCATCTACCACCTCAAGCACGATCTCGGCCACGACGACGGCACGGTCGGCACGGTCATGGCGGTCGGCGCCCTCGGCACCATCACCGGCGCGCTGCTGGTGGCCCGGGTGCGCCGCCGGCTGGGCTTCGGCCCGACCTGGACCGGCGCGGTCGCCGTGTGCGGACTGGCGTTCGCGGGGATGGGCCGGGCCACCGACGTGGCCACCGTGGCCCTGCTGAGCGCCGCCTTCCTGGCCTGCGTCGGCATGGCGGGCACCTGCTCGATGTCCCTGCGCCAGGAGGTGACCCCCGAGCACCTGCTCGGCCGGGTCACCTCCGCCTTCTGGACCCTGCAGTACTCGGTGGCCCCCATCGGCGCGGCCGTCCTGACCTGGGCGGCGGAGCGGCGCGGCACCGCCCCGGTCGCCCTGGCGGCCGGCGCCTGCTGCGTCCTCATCGCAGCGGCCGCGCTCTTCACACCCGTACGCCGGGCCGGACGGACCTGAGCGCCGCCGGGACGCACTCAGCCGGCCAGCACCCCGCGCACGAAGGCGTTGGTGAACTTCCCCGCCGGGTCCAGGTCCCGCGTCAGCGCGCGGAAGTCGTCCAGCCTCGGGTAGAGCCCGCGCAGTTCGCCGGACGGGGTCGTGAACACCTTCCCCCAGTGCGGGCGGGCCGCGAACGGGGCCAGCGCCTCCTCCAGCCGCCGCACCACCGGCAGCACCGCCGCCGTGTCCTCGACCCAGGTGAAGTGCGCGGCCACGGTGTCCCGCCCGTAGGAGGGGCTCAGCCACTGCCCGTCGGCGGCGACCGTGCGGATCTCACAGGTCTGCAGCACCGGCGCGAGGACCTCCCGTATCGCGTCCATCGCGCGCAGGGCGGCCAGGGCGTGCCGGCGCGGCATCAGGTACTCCGACTGCAGCTCGGCGCCGCTGCTGGGCGTGAACTCGGCACGGAAGTGCGGCAGCCGCTCGTGCCAGGGCCCCGGCACACCGAACTGCTCCGTGCAGTTGACCGCGGGCATGCCCGGCACCGGGTGCTTCTTCTCGGCGGCCGGCGCGGCGTACGGGAAGTCGGGCAGCGGCCGGTCGGTGCGCCGCTTCAGCCACACCTGCCGGAAGCCGGACGCCCGCCAGTCCGTGAACAGGCTCACGCTGTACGCCGCCGACACAACCGCGTCGAACGTCGCCGCGTCCAGCCCTTCCAGCGGCAGCTCGGTGAAGACGTGCTGCTCGACCTCGTAGGCCGGCTCGAGGTCGAGAGTGAGGGCCGTCACGACGCCCAGCGCGCCGAGCGAGGTCACCGCGCCCCCGAAGCGTTCGTCGCCGCGCGCCACGGTCACCGCCGAGCCGTCCGCCGTCACCAGTTCCACCTCGCGCACGGACGAGGAGAGCGGGCCGTTGCCGACCCCCGAACCGTGCGTGCCGGTCGCCACCGACCCGGCGACGGAGATGTGCGGCAGCGACGCCATGTTCGCCAGCGCCAGCCCCCGCCCGTGCACCACCCGGGCCAGCTCCGCGTACCGGACCCCGCCGCCCACCCGCACCGTGCGGGCCGCCGAGTCGACGTCCACCTCCGACGGCAGGTCCGCAAGCGACAGCAGGACCCCCTCGGCGCCCGGCTCCGCGATCTCGTTGAAGGAGTGCCCGCTGCCCAGCACCCGCACCCGCGCGCTGTCCGCCACCAGGGCCCGCAGCGCGGCCAGGGTGTGCGGCCGGAGCAGTTCCTTGGCCGTGTAGGTGATGTTGCCGGCCCAATTGGTCACGGTGATGTCGGTCATACCGCGGAAACCTACCCGGCGCGTCTGGAGGGCCCCCGCGCGGGAAGCCGCACCGGCGGGGGCATACCGTGAGAAGTCGAACGCCTGAGCCGGGAGGAGACAACGGGATGGGCAGCCGTACCGCGCTGGTCGAGGATCTGATGGAGCGCTTTCCGCACGTACCGCGGGAAGCCGTCTTCAAGGAGGACCTGCTCCGCGGCGGGGTGGCCTTCGACCCCTCCGCGCTGAGCGACAACGAGGACGGCGAGGTCAAGCCGAAGTCGTACTTCATCTTCTCCTTCGACCACGGCACCCTGCCCGAGCTGGGCGAGGCCGCGCTGCGCCGGCCGCCCGAGGAGATCATCCTCACCGGCGGCCCCTACGACCTGCGCCGCACCGTCGTCTCCGTACGGGTGAACCCGTCCTCGCCCTACCGGGTCGCGGCCGACGAGCACAACCAGCTCGGCCTCTACCTCGACGGCAAGCGGATCTCCGACGTCGGCGTGCCGCCCATGCCGGAGTACTACCGGCACAAGCTCTCCAACGGCAAGTCGGTCATGGAGGTGGCCCCGACCATCCAGTGGGGCTACTTGATCTACCTGACCGCGTTCCGCGTCTGCCAGTACTTCGGCGCCAAGGAAGAGTGCCAGTACTGCGACATCAACCACAACTGGCGCCAGCACAAGGCGGCCGGGCGGCCGTACACCGGCGTGAAGGACGTCGACGAGGTCCTCGAGGCGCTGGAGATCATCAACAAGTACGACACCGCCAGGATCTCCACCGCGTACACGCTCACCGGCGGCGCGATCACGTCGAAGGTGCAGGGTCTGGACGAGGCCGACTTCTACGGGCGGTACGCCAAGGCCATCGAGGAGCACTTCCCCGGCCGCTGGATCGGCAAGGTCGTCGCCCAGGCCCTGCCCAAGCCGGACGTCCAGCGCTTCAAGGACTACGGCGTGCAGATCTACCACCCCAACTTCGAGGTGTGGGACGAGTACCTGTTCAAGATGTACTGCCCCGGCAAGGAGCGCTACGTCGGCCGCGACGAGTGGCACAAGCGCATCCTGGACTCCACCGAGGTCTTCGGCGCGCGCAACGTCATCCCCAACTTCGTCGCGGGCGTGGAGATGGCCGAGCCGTTCGGCTTCAAGACGGTCGACGAGGCCATCGACTCCACCACCGAGGGCCTGCGCTTCTTCATGTCGCACGGCATCACGCCCCGCTTCACCACCTGGTGCCCCGAGCCCACCACCCCGCTGGGCAAGGCCAACCCGCAGGGCGCGCCGCTGGAGTACCACATCCGCCTGCTCCAGGCCTACCGGCAGACCATGGAGGACTTCGGCCTCTCCTCGCCCCCCGGCTACGGCCCGCCCGGTGCCGGCAACGCGGTCTTCTCCGTCAGCTCCTTCATGGACAGCCTCCCGGAGGACGCGCCTGTGGAGGTGTGACCGGGCGCTTGTCAGCCCTGCCGCGGACGTGCCAAGCTCTGCGCTTGCCGCGACACCGGTCGCCAACTCCGCCGATCGCGTGACGAGTTGGCCTCGCCCGTGGATGCAGGAGTCCGATGTCCGACCCGCCGAGCCCGCAGGACGCCGCCGAGGCCGCGCTGTTCGCCGAGTGCTGGGACACGGTGCTGTCGTACGCCCGTCTGTGCACGGCGGGATCACCGGAGGCCGTCCGGCTGGCCACCGAGGCGTTCGGGCACGGTATGCGCGAGGTACGGGCCGCCGACGCCGCGGTGGCCCGGAGCGCCGCCCGCAGCCCCTCCCGGCTGCCGCGCGTCCCGCTGCTGCTGACCGCCGTGCGCGCCACGGCCGCCGCCTGGGAGACGGCGGGACGGGGCCACGGACTCGACCCCGGCCTGCGGCTGTGGCTGAACTCCGCCCGGGCCGCCCGCTACACCGGCCCCCCGCCGCGCCGTCCGCTCGCGCTGCGCGGCCTCAAGGACATGCAGGCACCCGACGCGGAACTGCTGTGGCTGGCCGACGTGGAGGCCCTGCCGCCGTCCGTGGTGGCCCGCCGGCTCGGTCTCGACCCGGCCACCGTCTCCGGCGAACTCGCCCGGGCCCGGGAACTGTTCCGGGACCGCTGCCGCCGGGGCCACCTCGACGCGACCCCGGACACCGGCTGCCGCGCGTACGCCCGGCTCCTGGACGCGGTCACCAGGTCACCGGCCGCCGACGTCCCCGAAGACCTCTCCCACCACCTGGCCACCTGCCCCGACTGCGCGGAGGCCGCCGGATGCCTGCGCCCGCACGGCGCCGGGCTGCCCGCGGCCCTCGCCGCGGGCGTGATCGGCTGGGGCGGCCTCGCCTACCTGGAGCACCGGCGCCGCGCCGCCGAGGCGCGGCTCGGCGCCGCCCACCCGGCGGCGGACGACGACCACAGCGACCGGGCCGCGGACGCCGGCCACCGGGCCCGCGTCGTCCGCGGCGGCCTCCTCGGCACCGCCGTCGCGGTGTCCCTGCTGGCGCTCACCGTCTCCCTGCACCCCTTCGGCACCACCGCCGAGGACAGCGCCGCGCCCACGGCCACCGCGGTGCCCACCGGCACCGTGGACCGCCGCCCGGCCGCCGTCCCCGGCTCCGCACCGGCGACGGAGGCCACCGAGCCGCCGGAGGCGTCACTGTCCCCCGCCGAGGACCCGGCGGCCGCACCGGACCGGCCCCCGCAGAGCGAGAACCCCGACCCGGAACCCCAGGGCACCGCCACACCAACCACACCCGCCACACCCACCGCGCGGGCCGACGGTCCGGCGGAACCCGGCCGCGCCCCGTCTCCCTGCCGCGTCCGGTACGACCTGGTCAACCAGTGGCCCGACGGCTTCCAGGCCACCGTCACCGTCACGACCGGCAGTGCCCTCGACTCCTGGCAGGTCGCCTGGACCTTCCCCGACGGCCAGCGCGTCGAGCGGATGTGGGACGCACGGCAGGTCCAGGAAGGGGCCCGCGTCACCGCCGGTGCCGCCGACTACAACAAGGCCGTCCCCGCCGGCGGCCGGATCGCCCTCGGCTTCGTCGCCTCCTGGCGGGGCAGGAACTCCCCGCCGTACGCCTTCACGCTGAACGGCCGGGAGTGCGAACGGGCCTGACGACAGGCCGGCCAAAAAGGCGTTGACGGGCGGAGGTACCCACGGGCTAATCTGACGCACGTCACACGGTGATCGCCGTGGGCGCGGAACACAGGAGTGAGGAGGTGTCGACCGATGGCTGTCATCGCGACGGGCGCTGCCCGCATCCAGGAACCCATCACGTCCACCTCCTTGGCCACCGGCTGACCTCAGCCAGCTGAGTCCTGTCGCCGGGGCCGCCCCTCTGAAGGGCCAACCCTTGACTTCCACGTCCCGTTCCACCTCCGTCTTCACCGCCCACTCCGCCCTCGCCCCCTACGGCTGGGACGAGGACTGGGCCGACGCGTTCGCGCCGCACGCCGCCGAAGGGCTGCTGCCCGGCCGCGTCGTGCGGGTCGACCGCGGCCAGTGCGACGTCGTCACCGCAGACGGCGTCCTGCGGGCCGACACCGCGTTCGTCACCCCGCACGACCCCCTGCGCACCGTCTGCACCGGCGACTGGGTCGCCGTCGAACCGGGCGGCACCCCGCGCTACGTATGCACGTACCTGCCGCGCCGTACGGCCTTCGTGCGCTCCACCTCCTCCAAGCGGTCCGAGGGGCAGATCCTCGCGGCCAACGTCGACCACGCGATCGTCGCCGTGTCGATGGCCGTCGAACTCGACCTCGCCCGGATCGAACGGTTCCTCGCGCTGGCCTGGGAGTCCGGGGCGCAGCCCCTGGTCGTCCTCACCAAGGCCGACCTGGTGCCCGACCCGGTGACGCTCGCCCACCTCGTCCAGGACGTGGAGACCTCCGCGCCCGGCGTGCCGGTGCTGCCCGTCAGCGCCGCGCTCGGGGAAGGGCTGGACGTCCTGGCCGCCGTGGTCGGCGGCGGTACGGCGGTACTGCTCGGGCAGTCCGGCGCGGGCAAGTCCACCCTCGCCAACGCGCTGCTCGGCGAGGACGTCATGGACGTCCGGGCCACCCGGGACATGGACGGCAAGGGCCGGCACACCACCACCACCCGCAACCTCCTCGTGATGCCGGGCGGGGGAGTGCTGATCGACACCCCCGGGCTGCGGGGCGTCGGCCTCTGGGACGCGGGCAGCGGCGTCGGCCAGGTGTTCGCCGAGATCGAGGAGCTGGCCGGTGACTGCCGGTTCCACGACTGCGCCCACGAGAGCGAGCCCGGTTGCGCCGTCCTCGCCGCCATCGACAGCGGCGAACTGCCCGAACGGCGGCTGGAGAGCTACCGCAAGCTCATGCGGGAGAACCAGCGCATCGTGGCCAAGACCGACGCCCGGCTGCGCGCCGAGATCCGCAAGGAGTGGAAGCGCCGGGGCGCCGTCGGGAAGGCGGCGATGGAGGCCAAGCGGGGGCGTCTGCGGTAGCGGACCCGGGCGGCGGGACCGGCCGACAGGTCGGCGACCTGCGCCACATTCGCCGACGCGATGTCCGATTTCCGCCAGCCCGGGCCCCCGGGCCGGCGGAGACTGGACGGCGTGAAGACGGACGACGTGGCGCACGAGAAGGCGCGGGACAGCAGGTACGAGGCCGTACGCAGCCGGGACGCCCGGTTCGACGGGGTGTTCTTCTTCGCCGTCGAGACGACCGGCATCTACTGCCGGCCCAGCTGCCCGGCGGTCACGCCGAAGCGGAGCAACGTGCGGTTCTTCGCGACGGCCGCCGCCGCGCAGGGCTCGGGGTTCCGGGCCTGCCGGCGGTGTCGCCCGGACGCCGTGCCGGGCTCGGCCGACTGGAACGTCCGCGCCGACGTCGTGGGCCGGGCCATGCGGCTGATCGGCGACGGCGTCGTCGACCGCGAGGGCGTCGCCGGACTCGCCGGCCGGCTCGGCTACAGCGCCCGCCAGGTGCAGCGCCAGCTCACCGCCGAGCTCGGAGCCGGGCCCGTGGCCCTGGCCCGCGCCCAGCGGTCGCACACCGCACGGGTCCTGCTGCAGACCACCGCCCTGCCGGTCACCGAGATCGCGTTCGCCTCCGGATTCGCCAGCGTGCGGCAGTTCAACGAGACGATCCGGGCCGTGTACGCGGCCACCCCGAGCGAGCTGCGCGCCGCCGCGCCCGCCCGCTCACGCACCGGCGCTCCCTCCGCCGGCATCCCGCTGCGCCTCGCCCACCGAGGGCCCTACCTGGCCGGTCCGGTCTTCGACCTGCTCCGGCGGGAGGCCGTCGCCGGGGTCGAGGAGGTGAGCGGCCCCACCGGCCGCCGCGTGTACCGGCGCGCCCTGCGCCTGCCCTACGGCACCGGGATCGTCGCCGTCGACGAGCGCCCGGGCGGGGCGCGCACCGGCGGCGGCTGGCTCGACGCCCGCCTCCACCTGACCGACCTGCGCGACCTGACCACCGCCGTACAGCGGCTGCGGAGGCTGTTCGACCTCGACGCCGACCCGTACGCGGTCGACGAACGCCTCGGGGCCGACCCCCGTCTCGCCCCGCTGGTCGCCGCCCGCCCAGGACTGCGCTCGCCGGGCACCGCCGATCCCGACGAGTTCGCCGTCCGGGCGCTGGCGGGACGGGCGGAGGCCGAGCGGCTGGTCCAGCGGTACGGCAAGACGCTGGACGCGCCGTGCGGCACCCTCACCCACCTCTTCCCGGAACCGGGCGTCCTCGCCGAGGCGGAGCCGCACGGCACCCCGGGCGCCCTCGCCGCCGCCCTCGCCGACGGCGCCGTCCGCCTCGACCCCGGCGCCGACCGGGACGAGGCCGAACGCGCGCTGCTCGCCGTACCCGGCGTGGACGCCGCCACCGCGGCCGTCGTCCGGGCCCGCGCCCTCGGCGACCCGGACGTCGCCCCGCCCGGCGCGGCCGTACCCGACACCTGGCGCCCCTGGCGCTCGTACGCCCTGAACCACCTGCGTGCAGCAGGAGAGTGGGAGAACGACCGATGACGACCACGACCACCGACACCCTCTGGAGTGAGCTGCCCAGCCCCGTCGGCCCGCTGCTCCTCACCGCGGACACGGACGGCGCGCTCACCTCCCTGTCCGTGGCCGGACAGAAGGGCGGCCGGGCCGTCCAGGAGGGGTGGCGGCGGGACGCCGGGCCCTTCCGGGCCGCCGTCGAGCAGCTCGCCGCCTACTTCGCCGGGGAGCTGACCGAGTTCCGGCTGCCGCTGCGGGCCGAGGGCACCGCCTTCCGGGAGCGGGTGTGGGCCGCCCTGGACGACGTGCCCTACGGGTCGACCACGACGTACGGCGAGATCGCCGCCCGCATCGGGGCCTCCCGGCCCGCGGTCCGCGCCGTCGGCGGCGCGATCGGCGCCAACCCGCTGCTGATCCTGCGCCCCTGCCACCGGGTGATCGGCGCCGACGGCTCCCTCACCGGGTACGCGGGCGGCCTGGAGCGCAAGACGCGGCTGCTGGCCCTGGAGGGCACCCTGCCGGCGCCGCGCTAGCCGGCCAGTACCGCTCCCAGCCAGGCTCCGGTGATCAGCAGGCAGGCGAAGAACTCCGTCAGCACGCTGTAACCGCCCGCCCGCATCGCCGTCCGCAGCGCCGCCCTCGCCTCGCCGTGCCGGCCCAGCCGCAGCCGTTCGGCGAGGTAGATGCCGCCCATGAAACCGGGGACCGCGCCGACCACCGGTATCAGGACGAAGCCGAGGACCGCGCCCGCGCCCCCGTACAGCGTCAGCCGTCGGGTGGCGTCGTCCGCGCGCAACCGCCGGCGCCGGGACGGCAGCGACCAGCGCACCGCCAGGGACAGGAGCAGGACGACGGTGGCGCCGACGAGCACGGCCCACGCCAGCGGCCGCGGGTCCTCCAGCGCCCACCACAGGACCCCGGCCCACACCAGCCACGACCCGGGCATGCCGGGGAACAGCACCCCGTACAGTCCGAGCAGTATCACCAGCCCGGACAGCAGGAGGTCCCACGCTCCCATCTGTCCAGGGTGCCGGAGCCGGGCGCGGTCCGCAGAAGTGCGGGCGGTGCGGCAGGCGCCGGTCAGCGCTTCCTGGACACCCACTCCCGTTCGTAGGCGTGCCAGCCCAGCTGGAGCCGGGTGGTGACGCCGGTCAGCTCCATCAGCCGCTTCACCCGGCGCTGCACGGTCCGCAGCCCGAGGTCGAGCTGCTTGGCGACGCTCGCGTCGGTCAGGCCGGCCAGCAGCAGGGAGAGGATCTCCAGGTCGGTGGCGTCGGGACCGTCCGGTCCGCGCTCGGACACCCCCGAGGCGCCCAGCCTGAGCGGCAGCGCCTCCCGCCACACCGCCTCGAACAGACCCGACAGCAGCTCCAGCAGGCCGCTGGCGTGCACGACCAGCGCGGCGGGCTCCGAGGAGCGCGCGGTGAGCGGGACCAGGGCGAGGGACCGGTCGGCGACGACCAGCTTGGTCGGCACCCGGTCCACCACCCGCACCTGTTCGTCGCGGCCGAGCGCGGCGGTCAGTTCGGTGATGCCGGTCGGCAGGTCCAGGACCGCCCGCTCCACGACCACGCGGTAGCGGACGCCGCGTCCGGTGGCCTGCTCCTCGGCGTCGTTCTCCATGCCGGTCACGGCGACCGGATTGCCGGTGACCAGCGCGCACACCTCCTCGCTCGCCCCGAGCTGGAGCTGGAGGAAGCGCTGGGCGACCGCCGCGGCGCCGGTCACCACCTCCACCAGGTCGTGCACCGCGGGTTCGGCCGCCGCCGCGCGGTACTCCTCGGCCAGCAGCGCCGCCGCCAGCTCCGCCCGCTCCAGCTCGTGCCGCTGCTGGGCGAGCAGCGCGCCCAGCGCCACCCCCGGAGGCGCGGCGACCCAGCGGCCCGGCCGGGCCGAGGACTGGGCCGCGAGACCGTTCTGTTCCAGCCGGCGCAGCGCACGCTCCGTGTCCTGCTCGCCGAGCGCCAGCCGGCGGGCCAGATCGGGCACGTCGGCCGCGCCCACGGACACCAGCGCCCGGTACGCCGACTCGTGCGTGTCCTCCAGCCCCAGCACTCCCAGCATCAGCCCTCGCCCCTCCCCGAGCACAAACCTCACCAACGCCCGCGGTGCCGCCGTGGCGGAAAACGGCCACGGCGCAAACCCGCCTCGGGACATCATCGCCGTACCGCCGGTCACTCTGCCAAGGTGGCGTCGCCGGGCGGTTCTCCCGTGGGGGGTGGGACCGCTCGGCCACCCCGCCTCGCAATACCGTTCGACCCGTCCCCCGACACGCCGTCCCGGCGCACGCCGGTGCGCCGGATTTTCCCGATGCCCCGTTCTCATCCGGCTCCGTCGGTGGACAATCAGGAGCATGAGTCAGCAGGGGGGAAGTCCCGCCGGTCATGACGACGACTGGTGGGCGCAGCTGTACGACGACTCCGCCGACGACACCGGCCCCACGGCCGCGCCCGATTCCCTGGACGACCGCTTCACCTCGGCGGCGGGGACGGTGGCCCGAGGCTCGGACCACGGCACACGGGGCGGGCCGACGCCACCGCCTCCGCCGCGGGCGGACTCCCCGCCGCCGGCCGGCCGTGAGCCCGGCCCGGCCCCGCCGGGGTGGGCGCCGCCCGCGCCCCCCGGCGTCCCCGCACCCCGCACCGGGCCGCCTCCCCTCGCCGACACCGCACCGAGCCGCCCCGGCCCACCCCCGCCCCGGGCCCCGTGGGAGCCTCCGCCCGCCGTACCCACCGGACCGGCGAACTTCCCGGCCGCCGCGACCGGGCGGCGGGCCGGACAGCCCGCCCCGTCCTCCCCGGAGAGCGCACAGCCCGGCCCCACGCGGTCCGCGGCCGAACCGCCTTCCGGTCTTGCGCAGCCCCCGCCGGTCCCGGCGGCCGACGGCACCGCGTCGTCCGCCGCGCCGTTGGCTCCGCCCGGCGGCGGGCGTCGGGTGTGGACTCGTGGGCGTACGACCTCGGGGACCGGGGACGCCGATCTCTCGGAGCCGCCCGCCGGCGCCTCCGTGCCGGGCTCCGGCGAGTTCGCGCCACCGCCGCCGGCCGGGGGCGCTCCCGTGCTGCCGCCGCTGCCGCCCCCGTTCCTCCCCTCGGTCCCGCCCGCGCCCGCCGACCGTGACTACGTCGGCTCCGGGCCGCCCACCTACGACCCCGAGCCCACCGCGTTGCCGCCCGCCGACCCCGACGGGCTGGACGGGCTGGTGGCGGACACGGTGCTGGACGGCGCCCGGTACGGGAGCTGCACCCTGCGGGCCGTCTCCGTGCGGGGCGACTCCGCGCGCTACCGGGGCGACCCGCGCCGCGACGCGCTGCTCGTCGCCCGCTTCGGCGCGGGGGAGCAGGCGCTGGTGCTGGTCGCGATGGCCACCGGGGCCCGCGCGAGCGCCGGAGCGCACCGGGCGGCGGCCGAGGTGTGCCGGTGGATCGGGCGGGCCGTGGGCCGCAGCCACGACCGGCTCGGGGAGGACCTGCGGGCCGGGCGCCGCGGCGAGCTGAAGTCCGGGCTGCACCGGCTCACCGACCGCAGCCTCGGCCGGCTCCGCGCGGGCGCCGCCGACCAGGGCCTGAGCCCCGACGAGTACGCGGCCACCCTGCGCTGCCTGCTGCTGCCCGCCGACCCCGGGTGCCGTACGCGGGTGTACTTCGGCGTCGGCGCGGGCGGACTGCTGCGGCTGCGGGACGGCGCCTGGCAGAACATGGAGCCGAGCGTCGGCGAGGTCACCGGTGAACCCGTCGTCGGGTTCGGGTCGCCGCCCGCCGAGACGCCGGAGGGGGACCGGCTCACCATGGACCTCGGCGTCACCGCCCCGCCCGGGCCCCACCACGTCCCGCCCGCCGGCCCGCCCCGCGAACCCTTCCGCTTCCGCGCCTCCGTAGCCCGCCCGGGTGATGTGCTGCTGATGTGTACCGCGGGCCTCGCCGAGCCGCTGCTCAGCCAGCCCGAACTGGGCGGACTCCTCGCCCGGCGGTGGTCCGGCCGCACCCCGCCCGGCCTCGCGGAGTTCCTCGCCGACAGCCGCGTCCGGGTCAAGGGTTACGCCGACGACCGTACGGCCGCCGCCGTTTGGGAGGCGTGACGCCGCTCGGTGTGCCATAGCTGGAGCCATGGCCAAACAGAACGTCGCGGAACAGTTCGTCGACATCCTCACCCGTGCCGGAGTCAAGCGCCTCTACGGAGTCGTCGGCGACAGCCTCAACCCGGTCGTGGACGCCGTGCGCCGCCACTCCGGCATCGAGTGGGTGCACGTGCGGCACGAGGAGACCGCCGCCTTCGCCGCCGGGGCGGAGGCCCAGATCACCGGCAAGCTCACGGCCTGCGCCGGCTCCTGCGGCCCCGGCAACCTCCACCTCATCAACGGCCTCTACGACGCCCACCGCTCCGCGGCCCCCGTCCTCGCCCTCGCCTCGCAGATCCCCTCCAGCGAGATCGGCCTCGGCTTCTTCCAGGAGACCCACCCCGACCAGCTCTTCCGCGAGTGCAGCCACTACAGCGAGCTGATCTCCAGCCCCAAGCAGATGCCCCGGCTGCTCCAGACCGCCATCCAGCACGCCGTCGGCCAGGGCGGCGTCAGCGTCGTCTCGCTGCCCGGTGACATCGCCGACGAGCCCGCGCCGGAGAAGGCCGCCGAGACGGCACTCGTCACCTCCCGGCCGACCGTCCGCCCCGGCGACGAGGAGATCGACCGGCTGGTGCGGCTGATCGACGACGCAGACCGGGTCACCCTGTTCTGCGGCGCCGGCACGGCGGGCGCGCACGCCGAGGTGATGGAGTTCGCCGGGAAGATCAAGTCCCCGGTGGGGCACGCCCTGCGGGGCAAGGAGTGGATCCAGTACGACAACCCGTACGACGTGGGGATGAGCGGCCTGCTCGGCTACGGCGCCGCATACGAGGCCACCCACGAGTGCGACCTGCTGATCCTGCTCGGCACGGACTTCCCGTACAACGCCTTCCTGCCCGACGACGTGAAGATCGCCCAGATCGACGTCCGGCCCGAGCACCTGGGCCGCCGCTCCAAGCTGGACCTCGCGGTGTGGGGCGACGCGAAGGAGACCCTGCGCTGCCTGATCCCGCGGGTGAAGGAGAAGAAGAGCCGCCGCTTCCTCGACCGGATGCTGAAGAAGCACGCGGACGCGCTGGAGGGCGTGGTCAAGGCGTACACCCGCAAGGTCGACAAGCACGTCCCGATCCACCCCGAGTACGTCGCCGCCGTGCTCGACGAGATGGCCGACGACGACGCCGTGTTCACCGTCGACACCGGCATGTGCAACGTCTGGGCGGCCCGCTACATCCAGCCCAACGGCAAGCGCCGCGTCATCGGCTCCTTCTCGCACGGCTCGATGGCGAACGCGCTGCCGATGGCGATCGGCGCCCAGTTCACCGACCGGCGCCGGCAGGTCGTGTCGATGTCCGGCGACGGCGGGTTCACGATGCTGATGGGCGACTTCCTCACCCTCGTCCAGCACGACCTGCCCGTGAAGGTCGTGCTCTTCAACAACTCCTCGCTCGGCATGGTCGAGCTGGAGATGCTGGTCGCGGGCCTGCCCTCGCACGGCGTGGCCAACGCCAACCCCGACTTCGCCGCCGTCGCCGAGGCCTGCGGCGCCTTCGGGGTGCGGGTGGAGAAGCCGAAGGACCTGGCCGGGGCGCTGAAGGCCGCGTTCAAGCACAAGGGACCGGCCCTGGTCGACGTCGTCACCGACCCCAACGCCCTGTCCATCCCGCCGAAGATCAGCGCCGACATGGTCACCGGCTTCGCGCTGTCCGCCTCCAAGATCGTGCTGGACGGCGGTGTCGGGCGGATGCTCCAGATGGCCCGCTCGAACCTGCGGAACGTGCCGCGCCCGTGACCGACGGCACGGCCCTTGTGGGGGACGTCGGCGAATCGACATGACTGCCCGGGGTCCGAACGGGCAAGGCTTCCCCCGTGAAGTTGTTCGAACAGGGAGGGAACGACATCAGCACGTCGACGGGGGACATGGAAAGGAAGGCGGTGCCGGAGCTCAGGCAACGACTCGGACGGGCGGACCTGCGGGCGGTGCCCGAGGCCCGGCGGGCCCTGCGTGAGCTGCTGCGGCACTGGGGCGGTCCGGGACGGTCGGAGATCGCGGAGCTGCTCACCAGCGAGCTCGTCACCAACGCCCTCGTCCACACCGACGAGGGCGCGGTCCTGACCGCCACGGTCGGACCGCGGGCGCTGCGGGTCGAGGTGCGGGACCGCGCCGACGGCCTGCCCCGGCCGCGCACGCCGAGCCCGGAGGAGAGCACCGGCGGCAGGGGCCTGCTCCTCGTGCAGTCCCTCGCCGACGACTGGGGCGTGCGGGCCTGCGGGACGGGCAAGTCGGTCTGGTTCGAACTGGACGCCGAGACGGCGTGACGGGCAGCCGGGGTCCCGGCGACCCGTCAGCTCCGGCCGCACCTAACCGAACTGCTGCTCGAGGTCCTTGAGCTTGCGCTCCAGGGAGTCCAGCCGCGGCAGGGCCTGCGTGTCGTCCTCCGCGGTGAGGTCGACGGTGACCGGGTCAGCTCCGTTCCGCACGGGCTGCAAGGAGGGCCGCCGGCGTACGGGCAGGGGCTCCGGGGTCGATATGGCAGGCTCCGCGGTGGCCCGTTCGGTGCCGCGCTCCACCTGCTGCACCTCGACCTCGACCTGCCGGCCGCCGCGCCCGGGGAAGCCCCGGTGGCCGTGGCCCCGGCTGATCGCCTTGAGCTGGGCCCGCTCCAGACGCTCCTGCTCGCGCCGGCGCTGCCTGGCCTCCTCCTTCTTGCGCATGTCGTCGCGCACCTCCTCGACGGCCTCGTCGAGGCTGCGCACGCCTTCCAGGAGCATCAGCGACCAGGCGCGGTACGTCTCCCGGGGGGCCCGCAGCCAGCGCACCATGCGGATCTGCGGCAGCGGGCGGGGCACCAGGCCCTGCTCGCGCAGCGCGGCCCGGCGGGTCTGCTTCAGGGCGCGGTCGAACAGGACCGCCGCCGACAGGGACATGCCCGCGAAGAAGTGCGGGGCACCCGCGTGACCGATGCCGCGGGGCGCGTGCACCCAGTTGAACCACGCCGCCGCGAACGCGAAGGTCCACACGAGTATGCGGGAGCCGAGCGCCGCGTCACCGTGGCTGGCCTCGCGCACCGCGAGGACGGAGCAGAACATCGCCGCCCCGTCGAGCCCGAACGGGACCAGGTACTGCCAGCCGCCGCTCAGACCGAGGTTCTGCTCGCCGAAGCCGACCAGACCGTGGAAGGAGAGCGCCGCGGCGACCGCGGCACAGCAGAAGAGCAGGACATAGGAGACGCTGCCGTAGAGGGCTTCCTTGCGCCTGCGCCGCTCCTCCATGCGCTCCCACGAGTCGTCCGCGCCCTCGTCCTTCCCCGAGGAACGCTTGCCTCGCGCGAGCACCGCCACCGCCGCCAGCATGCCCAGGAGCAGCACGGCGCCCGGAAGCAGCCAGTTCAGCGATATGTCGGTCAATCTCATCTGGGGTCCCTTGCCTTGGGATAGGGCGTAACGCCCGCCATGGTGGCCCAAACCCGGCGGGCCTCAGGGGGTTTCGCGGCAAGAGACCGCCATGGGAGTGAGAGGGGGCGCCCGGGGCGGTGTTCTGCTCGAACTGCCTTGCGTGGGGTGGCAGATGAGTTCGATTAAGACCACCCGTGCGGGTGGTTCCAAGGGAAACCGCCGTGCCGCCTGAGGGGGCTGTGAAACGGGGCCCGGGTTCTCGGCCGGGGGCGGCTCAGCCCGCCGCGGCGAGCAGCTTCCCGACGCGGTCCGCGTCGCAGGTGCGCGGGCAGGTCGCGCAGGTGTCCTCGGGGCGCACCGTGTAGAACATGCAGCAGCTCGCGCGGTCCCGGGTGTGCAGCGGTTCGCCGTCCGGTCCGGTCAGCTCGCGGAACGCCGCGTCGCCGACGTACGGCTTGGTCGCGCCCGGCAGCAGCAGCTCCAGCTCTCGCCGGGCCCGCTCCTGCTCGCCGAGCAGATGGGCGACGTACCAGAGGCCCTCGACGACCTCGTCGGTCGCCATGCCCCACAGGGCGCGTCCGCGCCGCCGCATCCGGGGGCCGAATCCGGCCAGTACCGGCTCCAGGTGCTCGGCGACCGCCGCCCGCACCTCCACCCGCAGTGCCTCCTCGTCGGCGACCACGCGGGCGCCGGGCAGAGCGGCGGCCGGGTCGCCGGGCAGGCAGGCGAAGCCGGCGGCGCGCACGGCCATCCGGCCGAGGGGGAGGCCCGCGGCGGAGCGGTCGTAGGCGACCTGGGTGGCGGGGTAGCGGGGGACCCGGCGGTGCAGGAACCACGGCACGGTGATCAGCAGACAGGCCGGCCACGCGTACCGGTGCAGACCGAAACTCGCCACGACGTCCGGGCGGGCCCGCTGCCCGTAGTCCCGCAGCACCTGGGCGTCGTCCCAGGCTAGGAACGCCTCCAGCTCCGCGCCGCCCGAGGCGAGCGAGCCGGCCGCGACCCAGCCGCCGCCGGCCGGGACCTCGCCGGCCGGGTCCAGCTCGGTGACGCCCAGCCCCGGAAGGACCTCGGTCAGGCGCGCGTAGGCGTCCGTGAGGGCCGTGCGGGTGACAGGCATGCGGGACCACCGATCCACGTCGGAAACGAAGGACAGCTTGAGGTAAGCCTTACCTTACCGAAGATCCCCGGGATTTGAACTGGCGGCCCGTGCCTTTATGGTGCTTGACGGACAAGTGACAACCCGTCGTAATGACCTCAAGTACCGACACGTCCCTCAGGAGGACCCGTGGAGCCGAGCGCGCAGGGGCCCGGGGGGACGGGGACGGAGCGCCTGCGGGTCGCCGGACCGGCCGGAACGCCGGGAGCGTCCGGAGCGGCGCGGGTCCCGGCGCAGCCCGGTGCCGCGGACGTGAACCGGGAGCAGCGGAATCCGGGCCGGGGCGAGGACCGGGACGGCAGTGAGCGCCGGGACGGCGGAGACGGGCGGGACCGCGGCGTTGGGGAGCCGGGCGGGGCCGTGCGCGGTGAGCACACGCACAGCGAACCCCCCGCGCCCCGGCCGCGCGTCCTCGTCCAGCGCTCCTCCGTGCGCGGTCAGATACTCGACGCCCTGCGCAACGCGCTGATGGCCGGCGAGCTGCGGCCCGGCGAGGTCTACTCGGCGCCCGCGCTCGGGGAACGGTTCGGCGTCTCGGCCACGCCCGTGCGCGAGGCCATGCAGCAGCTGGCCGTGGAGGGCGCCGTCGAGGTCGTCCCCAACCGCGGCTTCCGCGTCGTCCGGCGCGGCGACCGGGAACGGGCCGAGCTCGCCGAGGTCCGGGCGCTGCTGGAGGCCCCGGTCTGGCTGCGCCTGGCCCGTACGGTGCCCGCCGAGCGGTGGGCGCGGCTGCGGCCCCTCGCCGAGGCCGCCGTCCGGGCCGCGTCCTCCGGCTGCCCGGCCACCTACGCCGAGGCGGACCGCGCCTTCCACCGCGCGGTGCTCTCGCTCGCCGGCAACGAACAGCTCGTCGGCGTCGCCGGCGACCTGCACCGTCGCGCCCAGTGGCCGCGGGCCGGGACCCCCGCGGGGCGGGGGCGGGCCGACCTGATCTCCGACGCGCACGAACACACGGCACTGCTGGACGCGCTGATCGCCGGCGACCAGGACCTGGTGCGGGCCCTGGTGGGGGAGCACTTCGGCGCGGCGCCCTGAGCGCTCCCCCAGGGAAGGGCGGACCTCCCATGGGAAGGGCGGGCCGCCTACGACACCTCCTGCCGTTCCGTGCGGCTCGCCGGCACCGTCTTCTCCGTGATCCGCCCCTTGCGGCGGGTGCGACGGGACCCGCTGCCGCGGTCGTGCATCTCGATGGCCAGCGGGGACGCGGTGAACACCGAGGAGTACGTCCCGACCCCCACGCCGATCAGCAGCGCGAGCGCGAAGTCCGTCAGCGAGTCCTCGGCCAGGAGGGCCAGCGAGGCGAGGATGAGCACCGCGCCCATGCCCGTGTTGACCGTGCGCGGCAGGGTCTGCAGGATCGCCCGGTTGGTGAGCCGGGCGAACGGCGTCCTGCGGTCCTTGCCGGCGAGCAGCTCCCGGATGCGGTCGAAGAGGACCACCGAGTCGTTGACCGAGTAGCCGATCACCGTCAGCAGCGCGGCCAGGAACACCCCGTCGATCGGCTTGCCCAGCCACGCGAAGACGCCGACCAGGATGACCACGTCGTGGGCGAGCGCGCTCACCGCCGCCGTGCCGAACAGCAGCCGGAAACGGACGGCGAGGTACAGCAGCTGCGCGCCGAGGGCCAGACCCAGGGCGATCAAGGCGTCCCGCCGCAGCTCCTCGCCGAGACTGGGGCCGATCAGCTCGTCGCGGACCTTCTCGGTGTCACCGCCCAGCTCGCCGACGGTCTCGGTGACCTTCTCCGCCTCGGCGTCGGTCAGCTCCTCGGTGCGTACCGTGAGGTCGCCGTCTCCGGAGGACTGGACGACGGCGCGGGGGAAGCCCGCGTCGGCGAGGGCGTCCCGCGCCCGGTCGGCGTCGACCTGGGTGGCCGTGGAGTACTCGATCAGCCGTCCGCCGGTGAACTCGATGCCGAAGTCGAGCCCGCGGACCAGGATGCCCGAGCCGGCCACCACCATGACCAGGGCGGACACGGCCAGCCAGCGGCGCGGCCGGCGCATCAGGAAGGGGTCGCGGCGCAGCAGCGCGTCCCGGACCGGGCCGGTGGTCGAGATGCCGGTGATGTGGGGCCGGCGGAAGACCGCCGGACGGCTCGCGGCGAACTCGGCGAGCACCCGGGTGATCACCAGGGCGCTGAGCATGGAGGCGAGGACACCGATGCCCAGGGTGACGCCGAAGCCCTTCACCGGGCCGGAGGCCAGGAAGAAGAGCAGGGCGGCGGCGATCAGCGTGGTGATGTTGGAGTCGGCGATCGCGCTGAAGGCGCTGCGGAAACCGGCGGTCAGCGAGGAGCGGGTGCTCGGGCGGGTCCGGGAGGCCTGTTCCTCGCGGGCGCGTTCGAAGACGAGGACGTTGGCGTCCACCGCCATGCCGATGGCCAGCACGAAGCCCGCCAGGCCGGGCAGGGTGAGGGTGGCGCCGACCGCGGCCAGCGCGGCGTAGGAGATCAGGCCGTAGCAGAGCAGGGCCACGGTCGCCAGCGCGCCCATGAGGCGGTAGACGACGATGATGAACAGCGCGGTGAGCGCGGTGCCGATGACGGCGGCCCACGCACCGGCCGAGATGGCCTCGTCGCCCAGCGTCGCGCCGATGGTGCGCTGCTCGATGGTCTCGACCGGCACGGGCAGGGCACCGCCCTTGACGAGCAGCGCCAGTTCGCGCGCCTCGGCGTCGTCGAAGGAGCCGGTGATCTGGGTGGAGCCACCGGTGATGCCCGCCCCGCAGGCCACCGACGGGTCGACCTGCGGCGAAGAGATGATCTTGTCGTCGAGCACGATGGCGACCCGGCGCTGCGGGTCGCCGGCCGGGTGACAGGCGGCCTCGCCGGTCACCTTGGCCCAGCGGTCGCCGCCCGAGTCCTTGAAGTCCACGGTGACGTGCCAGCCGGCTCCGCCCTGCTGGTCGAAGCGGGCGTCGGCGCCCTTGACGTCCTCGCCGGTGAGCGAGGCGGACTTCAGCCGCAGTGGCTGTCCGTCCTCGTCGGGCAGGAGGCGCTCGCCTTCCGTACCGGACTCCGGCCCGGCGTCCTGCTCGGTGCTCTCGGCCGCACCGAGCACCGAGTGGACGGTGAGCTGGGCGGTGCGGCCCAGCACGTCGGCGGCCTGCTTCGGGTCCTGGACGCCGGGCAGTTCGACGACGATCCGGTTGTCACCGGAGCGGACGATGGTCGGTTCGGCGACGCCGAGCGCGTCGATGCGGCCGCGCAGCACCTCCACGGTGCGGTCGGTGGCCTCGCGGTCGGCCTTGGTGGTCTCGGTGGACTTGGTCTCCAGCACGATCTGGGTGCCGCCGCGCAGGTCGAGCCCGAGGCGGACCGGCATGGTCAGGGCGATGGCCACGGCGCCGGCCATCACGAGGAGGGCGACGAGCGCCCGGCCCCTCAGGGAGTTGGGGCGCGAGCGGGGACGGGAACGTTTCAACACGGGCCTCCGGCAGGCACGCCACGACAGCGGCCCAGCGCGGCCGCGGCGAGAGAAGGAATGGGAAGTACGGGTGCCTCAGGTGCCGGAGGAGGCGGGAGGCGCCCGTCCGCGGTCGTGGCTCGTGCGGCCGGGGGAGACGGGTACGGAGCCGGACGGCGCCGTGGCCCGCCGGTGAGCTGCGGGGGCGGCGCCCGTGGGGCGCGTGGCCGTGGCGAGGCGGTCCAGGGGCGCCGGACGCTCACCGAGGTGGTCGTGCCGTGCCCTGGCCTGGGTGGCACAGGTGGTGGCGCAGCCGTCGTCGGCGTGGAAACCGGTGTCCGGGCGGGGGACGGTCGTCGCCGAGGGGACCGTCCCCGGCAGGGCGAGGCCCGCCCCGGCCAGCGGCCCGGCCGGGGCCAGGGTCAGCAGGACGGCCAGCAGCGCGGTGAGCGTCGCCGCGAGGCGGTGACTGGGGGCGGTGCGAGGTGTGGGGCGCATGCACCGTCCCTTTTCGTGTGGTTGGCGGGTTGGCGGGTTGGCGGGTTGGCGGGTTGGCGGGTTGGCGGGTTGGCGGGTTGGCGGTCGGCTGGGCGGGTCAGGGCTCGATGAGCCCGGCGCGGATGGCGTACCGGGTCAGTTCCAGTCGGTCGCGCAGGCCGAGCTTCTGGAGGAGGTTCGCCCGGTGCCGCTGGACGGTCTTGACGCTGATGAAGAGGATCTCCGCGATCTCCTTCGAGGAGTGGCCCTCGGCGACGAGCTTGAGGACCTCCTCCTCCCGGGGGGTGAGGATGTGGTCGGCGTTCTCCTCGCCGTGCCGGACCCGGTCCAGGTAGTTGCGGATCAGGGCGGTCACCGCACCCGGGTACAGGAACGGCTCGTCCCGCATCGCGGCCCGGCAGGCGGCGACCAGATCACGGTCGGCGACGGACTTCAGGACGTACCCGCAGGCGCCCGACTTCAGCGCCTGGAAGAGGTACTGCTCGTTGTCGTGCATCGTCAGCATCAGGATGCGCAGCCCCGGTTTCAGCGCGGCCAGCTCACGGGCCGCCTGCAGGCCGGTCAGGCGGGGCATCGCGATGTCCAGGACCGCGAGGTCCACGGCGTGCGCCCGCGCCATGTCGATGGCCTCCGCCCCGTCCCCGGCCTCGGCGACGACCTCCAGGTCCGGTTCCCGGTCGAGGATGAGCCGCACCCCGCGCCGCACCAGCGCGTGGTCGTCGGCCAGCAGGATGCGGATCCTGGACGGGCCCGACGAGGGCGCGGCGGAGGGGACCGGCGGGGCGGGCTCCGGCAGGGACGGGTCGGGCAGGGAGGGGTCGGACATGGTCAGGGCTGCTTCCTGGGGACGGGTGCGGTGAGCCGGATGCTGGTGCCGGCGCCGGTTGCCGAGGTGATGTCGAGGGCGGCGCCGATGAGCAGGGCCCGCTCCCGCATCCCGCGGATGCCGGCGCCCTCGCAGAGCGCCTCCGCGGTGCCCCGGCCGTCGTCGGTGATGGTGAGGGCGACCGCGCCGTCGGCCCGGCCGAGGCTCACCTCGACGCGTTCGGCGTCCGCGTGGCGGGCCGCGTTGGTCAGGCTCTCCTGCGCCACGCGGTAGAGGACCAGCTCGGTCTCCTGGTCCAGGGCGGGCAGGTCGGCGTCGAAGCGGCGGACGACGCGCAGCCCGGTGTGGGTGGCGAAGTCGTGGGTGAGCGAGGACAGGGCGCTGATCAGGCCGAGGTCGTCCAGGACGCCGGGCCGCAGGCGGCGCACCAGCCGGCGTACCTCGTCCAGGCTCTCCCGGGTGATCTCCTGCGCCTGCTGGAGCTCCGCGCGCAGCGGCTCGGCGGCGTCGTCCGCGGCGCGGCCGAGCACCAGCAGGATCGCGGTCATGCTCTGCCCGACCTCGTCGTGCAGCTCCTGGGCGATACGGCGGCGCTCCGCCTCCTGGGCCAGCAGCACTCGGGCGCTGCTCGTGGCCCGTTCGTGCTCCAGCCGGTCGAGCATCGCGTTGAAGGTGCGGATCAGCTCGGGCACGTCACCGCCGCCGGACACCGGCAGCCGCTGGCCGGGACGCAGCAGGTCGACGGTGGTCATCAGCTTCGTGAGCCGGTCCAGGGGCGCCAGGCCCCAGCGCAGCAGGGCGCCGTTGGCCACCAGCATGACGGCCATGCCGCCCACGAGGACGACCGCCTCGGTCAGCAGCACCGGCACGGAGACGGTCACGGGTGCCCACAGCAGCAGTGCCGTGGCGAAGCCCAGCACCACCGAGTTGAGCCCGAAGATCCGCCAGAACAGGGACACCGGGGGGTACGCCTCCTTCTGCGACGCGTCGACTGGTACGCCTCCACTGTCGGTCATCGCGCACCCTCGGTGGGAGCCGCGGTCCCGGGGCCCGTCCGGCGAAGCAGACCCTGGTCGCGACCGAGCAAGCGACCAGCGTGCCTCGCCGGGCGCCGCCGGGTCGATGGGGTCCGACCCCCATTTCCCGGCGGCGGCACACCCATACGGGGGTCACGGCACGTCGCCGAGTGGATCCCGCGGCCCCCGGCAAATGGGGTCTGCGCCCGATGGGTTTCCCCGGCCGCCGGGGCCAGAGTTGAGGCTGACCGGGTCCGATCGGCCCGGCTCTCGCCGTACCCGCAGAACCTTCCGAGAAGTATCCGCAGAACCTTGCGAGAAAAGGACGCACCGTGTCGCTCGACGCCTCCCGCATCGAACCCCGCCCCGAGCGGCTGACCGCTCACGAGGCACGCCAGCGCCTCGAGCACGCCCGCAGCACCCGCATGACCCAGCTTCAGGCCCTGGAGGAGAGCGGCCAGGCGGACGACCAGCTGATGTCCGCGCAGCAGGACGCGATCGCGCGGGTGCTCAAGGAGATCGACGAGGCCTTCGCCCGTATCGACGCCGGCACCTACGGCGCCTGCCTGGGCTGTGGCAAGCCGGTGCCGGGGGAGCGGCTGGAGATCCTCCCCTACACGCGGTACTGCGTCGCCTGCCAGCGCCGCGCCGCCGCCTGACCGTCGTCCGTCCAGTCTTCGTCTCCCGCCCTGCCCAAGGGGTGAAGTGGTGAACAAGCAGATCATCGACGACCGCGACACGTACCTGTCGCCCGCGGACCTCGCCGCGCTCGAGGAGAGCCTCCACGAGCAGCGCAGGTTCCGCGAGGAGCAGCTGCGGCAGATCGCGGCCGCCCCGTCCCGCGCCGGCGAGCCGGGCCGGCCGAGCGCCGCGCGGACCGAGGTCCGGGTCAAGCTCGCGGCCTCCGCCCGCATGGTGCTCGCCGACGTCGAGGCGGCCCTCGCCCGCATGGCGGAGGGCCGCTACGGGCACTGCCACCTGTGCCGGCGTCCCGTCGACCGGGAGCGCCTGATGATCGTGCCGCAGGCCCGCTACTGCGCTCGTTGCCAGCAGGTGCGGGAGGCGGGACGATGACCGTGGTCCGGCGGTCCCGTACCGCCCGCGCCCCGCACCGGCCCTGGCCGATGTGCCGGCACTGCACCGGCGTCGCCCTCGACATGGGCAGCGCCCGTACCCGCGCCTGGGTCGCCGGGCGGGGCATGATCCTCGACGTGCCGACCGTGACCTTCCCGGGGGCCGGCGCGGTCTATCCCATCCAGCGCGGCTCCATCGTCGACACCCCGGGCACCGCCCGGATGCTCGACCGGCTGCTGGGCCACCGGCTGCCCCGCTTCACCCGTCCCCTGGTCGTGGTCACCGCCCCGGTGCTGGACGGGTACGCCTACCGCAACGAGGCCCGTACGGCCGTGGAGGTGCTGCGTCCGCGCAGCGTGCTGACCGTGCCCAGCGCGCGGGCCGTGGCCCTCGCGGCGGGCGCGGACCTGGCGCGGCCGCTGCTCGTGATCGACATCGGGGCGCACCTCACCGAGGTGGTGCTCCTGGTGGACGGCGCCGTCTTCGACGCGCGCCGCACCGCCCTGGGCACGGGCGACCTCGGCGAGTCCACGCCGGCCGCGCTGATCGGGGAGGCGGTGGCCGACATGACGACCTCGATGCTGCGCCAGAACCGTACGTCCCTCACCGTCGACGCCCTGGGCAGGGGACCGCTGCTGGCCGGCGGGGGCGCCCTGCGCCCCGAGATCACCTGCGACCTCACCCGCAGACTGCACGTCCCCCTGCGGGCCGTACCGGCCCCGCACACGGCCGCCGTCCGCGGCGCCGCCAAGCTGCTGGGGGCGGCGCACTCCCACCCGTCCACCGCGGGCACGGACCCACCGGACGAACACCCGCACTGACCGGCGCGGCGGACGCCGGCGTGTTCTGCCCGGCGACGGAACCGGGCCCGGCGCTTCGCGCGGGTGTCTCCCGGCCGCGGACCGGTGCGGCGGCCGAGCGCCGCAGCCACCGCTGCGCGCCGCGGAGCCACACCACCGGGCCGGTCGTCCGCGTCGAACCCGCGACCGCGTCCCCCTCAGCGCCCGCGCGGGCGCCGGTCACACTCCCGGGACCGGCGCCCGCCGGGTCGGCCACCGGCCGGCTGCCGGCTCGTACGCCCGCCCCGGCACTTCCGCGCCCCGGCCTCGTCCCGAACCGTTCTTTCACCCGCCGCCGGTCGGCCGGCGCACCCGCACCGACGGCCCGATCCGGCTGCCCCGAGCCCGGAAGGAGGCACCACCGTGGCCGGTGAGACACCTCGCGCCCAGCCACCGCCGCCCGATCCCGTCCCTGGAGGGGACCCGCGCCTACTGCTCTGGCGGTGGCGCCGCAACCCCCTCCGGCGCCGCACCGACCGCATGCGCGCCTGGATCGGCCTCGGGCTGGTGCTCGCCGTGCTGCTCGCGGCACCGGGGGCGATGTACGCGGCCGGTGACACCGCCCACCGTCACTACCGGAGCACCGCCGAGCACGAGGCCCGGACCCGGGACCACCGTCCGGCGGTCCTGGTTCACGACGCCCCGCGCCACCCGGAGCCCGGGTCGGACGAGGCCAGGGAGACCCGGTACCCGGTCAAGGTCCGGTACACCGGCCCCGACGGGACGACCAGGACCGGGAAGACGGACGTCGAGCCGGGACTGCCCGCGGACAGCACCGTCCTGGTCTGGGTGGACGCGGCCGGCGAGCTCACCGAGCCGCCGCTCACCACCGGCCAGATCCGCAGCCGCACGATGGGCTGGGCCATCCTCGCCTTCCTGGGCGTCGTGATCACCGGCCTCGCGGTCCACGGCGTCACCGGGCTGGTGCTGCACCGCCGCAACCTCGTCGAGTGGGACGCCGCCTGGGCCGACACCGCCCCGCGCTGGAGCAGCACACCCTGACGGCGCGTCGAATCCGCCCCCGCGACCACCCCGCGCGGCCCCCCGCCCGTCGCGCCATGGGCTGGACCTTCCCGTGCCCACGATGGAGCCGGCCGCTCCCGGCCCACCCCGTCACCACCACCTCGGTCAGGCCGTCGCCGCGCCGGTCGCGGGGGGTGTCAGGTGCCTGGCCAGCCACGTCGGTACCCCGCCCAGCAGCCGGAACAGGCGTCGTGCCTCCTCTCGCAGTCGCGACGCCTCCGGTTCGGACTCCGCGTCGGCGAGCGACACCAGTGCCGGTGCCGTACCGACGAGGTACCCCAGCTCCTCGCGGATCCGCAGCGACTCGGCGAACCCGTGCCGTGCCTCCGCCAACTCCCCTTCCCGCAGGGCGAGGCCTGCCAGGTGCCGCCAGGTGAAGGACTGCAGCAGCGGGTCGGCGTGCGCGGTCGCGCCGGCGTGGGCCCGCCGGTACGCCGCGCGGGCGGCCTGCGGCGACCGGGTCAGATTCTCCGCGAGCAGCCCGCGCCGGAAGTCCAGCAGCGCCCGCCCCGCGACCCCCGGCGGGATCAGCGCCGCTGCCCGGCCCAGCGCGGCCCGCGCCTCGTCGGAGCGGTCGCGCACCCCGTGCACGGTCGCGGCGTACGCGAGCTGACCGCGTTCGCAGGCGGCGGCGCCGCGTTCGTCGTCGCTGTGGGCCAGCGCCTCTGCGGTGCGCAGCGCGTCCTCGGCGTCCGCCCAGCCCTGCTCGGTGTACAGGCACCGCTCCACCAGCAGCGCCGTCCGCTGCAGCGCGGTCGCCGCCGTCACCGGCTCCAGCAGCGCCGCCGCATCGGCCCAGCAGGCGCGCGAACGCAACCGCCACACGGCCGTCTGGAGCGGATCGTCACCTTCGGTCGTTCCCCAACCAGAACCAGCCATGGCGGAATGCGCCACGTCGCCCTCCCCTTAGCACGCCATCGAGCTCTCGAGTGGTGGCGGCATCTCAGCACGGATACGGCGGCCCGGCCAAGGGGGTGGGTGAAAGATTTCACAAAGTCGTGGGACTTCCCGGCGCCGGGGTTTGGCGCCGGGAAGGGGCCGCACGCGGCTCGCGCCTCAGCTCATGCGCAGGGCCAGGAAGAAATCCAGCTTGTCCTCCAGGCGCGACAGGTCACGCCCCGTCAACTGCTCGATCCGGCCGACGCGGTAGCGCAACGTGTTGACGTGCAGGTGGAGCCGGGTGGCGCAGCGCGTCCAGGAGCCGTCGCTGTCGAGGAAGGCCTCCAGCGTCGGGATCAGTTCGGCGCGGTGGCGGCGGTCGTAGTCCCGCAGCGGGTCCAGCAGCCGGGCGGTGAAGGCCCGGCGGACGTCGTCGGGGACGAAGGGCAGGAGCAGGACGTGCGACGCCAGTTCCTGGTGGCCGGCCGCGCAGACCCGGCCGGGGCGCGCCGCGGCGACCCGGCGCGCGTGCCGGGCCTCCTCCAGCGCGCCGCGGAGCCCCTCCGCCGAGTGCACGGCCGCGCTGACACCGAGGGTGACCCGCCCGTCGCCGTCCAGCCCGGCCGACAGCGGTTCCCGCACGGACTCCAGCAGCGCGTCCGCGAGGATGCCGGTCTCCGAGCCGTCGTGCGCCGTGGAGACCGCCGGCAGCGGCACCAGGGCGACGGCCTCGCCTCCGGTGTGCGCCACCGCGATCCGGTCGGAGTGCTCGGGGCCGGTGGCGAGCGGGTCGACGAGGATCTCCTCCAGCAGCGTCTGGGCGACCGCCCCGGTCTCCGCGTCCTCCTCCTCCCACTCGACGCGGGCCACGACCACCTGCCAGTGGGGGGCCGCGCCCAGGCCCGGCAGCAGCACCGGCGCCGCCACCCGCAGCCGGGCCGCGATCTCGGCCGGTGCCGCGCCCGTCTGCACCAGCTCCAGCACCTCCTGCGCGAGCCGCCGCCGCACCGTGCGCGCCGCGTCCCGCCGGTCCCGCTCGACGGCGATCAGCTGGGTGACGCCGTACAGCAGGTCGAGCCGTTCCTCGGCCCAGTCCCCGGCGTCCGCCTCCACCGCCAGCAGCCAGTCGGAGAGCACCGTCTCGCGCACGTCCCGTCCGGGCACGGCCGCCTGCGGCGCGCGCGCAGCGGCGGCCGTCGCCGGAGGGTGCCCCGAGCCGCGTACCGGGAAGACGCTGTACGTCGTCCCGCCCAGCGGCACCCGGTGCGGCGCGCGCCGGCCCGCACGGGTGGCGGCGAGATGCTCCGCCGCCAGCTTCGCGCACACCTCGGCGGGGAGGGCGGGGCCCGCGTCCTTCGGTCCGGCGACCGGCCGCCCGGTCGGCGACAGCACCCAGGCGCGCAGGTCCAGGTCGGAGCCGAGCAGGTCCAGCACCACGTCCGGGCCGCCGCCCGCCGGGCCCGAGGTCATCATCCGGCGGTGCCGGTCCACCACGGCCGCCAGGTCCCCGGCCCGCTCGCCCGAGACCTGCCGGACCACGTGCTCGGTGATGGTCGCGAAGGCAACCGACTCGTTCACCGCGAACAGCGGCAGCCGGTGCCGCGCGCACGCCACCACCAGGTCCTCGGGCACGCTCCCCAGCTCCGCCTCACCGGCGGCGAGCGCGGCGACGCCGGCCTGCACCAGGATGCGCACGAACGGTTCGGAGTCGTCGGCGTCCCGGCGCCAGGCCAGGCCGGACAGGACCAGCTCGCCGCCCGACAGGTAGCGGCTGGGGTCCCGCAGGTCGGTGGTCATCACGCCCCGCACGGAGCGGTCCAGCTCGCCCTCGCCGCCGAGCAGCTTGAGGCCCAGCGCGTCGGTGTCCAGCAGTGCGCGCAGCCGCATTCTCGTCGCCGCCGTTCTTTGTCTCGAAGTGTTCCAGGTCACGCGGCTGTGTCGCCCGTTTCCGGAGGAAAGCGAGGAGGTTACCGAGAGCCTCCGTTCATACGAATCTACAAGATGACCTCCCTGGCCAGCCAACTCCTTCGGTGTTTCTGCGACTGACCCTGGTGGAGCAGCGGGCGGTGTACTGGGCCCACTCCACGTGAACAGCACATGAACGAGCCGGGCCCGCAGCACACGGACTGGCTTGTTCCGTACGGCCCGCCAGACGACGATGAAGAGAGCCGGTCATGGACTTCCTTCGCCCCGCCAGCTGGGAGGAGGCGCTCGCCGCGAAGGCCGAGCACCCCACCGCTGTGCCGATCGCGGGTGGCACCGACGTGATGGTGGAGATCAACTTCGACCACCGCCGGCCCGAGTACCTGATGGACCTGAATCGCGTCGGCGACCTCTTCGAGTGGGAGGTCGGCGAGGACTCCGTACGGCTCGGCGCCTCCGTGCCCTACACCAGGATCATGGAGGAGCTGCGCGCCGAGCTGCCGGGTCTCGCCCTCGCCTCGCACACGGTCGCCTCCCCGCAGATCCGTAACCGCGGCGGCGTGGGCGGGAACCTCGGCACCGCCTCCCCGGCCGGCGACGCCCACCCCGCGCTGCTCGCCGCCGGGGCGGAGGTGGAGGCGGAGTCGGTGCGCGGCAGGCGCATGATCCCGATCGACGCGTTCTACACCGGCGTGAAGCGCAACGCTCTGGAGCCCGACGAGCTGATCCGCGCGGTGCACGTGCGGAAGGCCGACGGGCCGCAGCAGTTCTCCAAGGCCGGCACCCGCAACGCCATGGTCATCGCCGTGTGCGCCTTCGGCCTCGCCCTGCACCCGGAGAGCCGCACCGTGCGTACCGGCATCGGCTCGGCGGCGCCCACCCCCATCCGGGCGACGGCCGCCGAGGAGTTCCTGACCGCGGCGCTCGACGAAGGCGGCCTCTGGGGCAGCGGGAAGGTCATCGCCCCGGCCGTCGCCAAGCAGTTCGCCGATCTGTGCGCAGCCGCCTGCAGCCCGATCGACGACGTCCGCGGCACCGCGGCCTACCGCCGCCACGCGGTCGGCGTCATGGCCCGCCGGACGCTCACCTGGACCTGGGAGTCGTACCGCTCCACCGGCCGCACCACGGAAGGAGCCGCGTGATGCGCGTGAACCTCACCGTCAACGGACGCCCGCACGAAGCCGACGACGTGTGGGAGGGCGAGTCCCTGCTGTACGTGCTGCGCGAGCGGCTCGGCCTGCCCGGCTCCAAGAACGCCTGCGAACAGGGCGAGTGCGGCTCCTGCACGGTCCGCCTGGACGGCGTCCCGGTCTGTGCCTGCCTGGTCGCCGCCGGCCAGGCCGAGGGCCGAGAGGTCGTCACCGTCGAGGGCCTGGCGGACCACGCCGGGCAGCGCGCCGAGGGCACCGGACTGGCCCCCGTCCAGCAGGCGTTCATCGACGCGGGCGCGGTCCAGTGCGGTTTCTGCACGCCGGGTCTGCTGGTCGCCGCCGACGAGATGCTGGAGCGCAACCCGAGCCCGTCCGACGCGGACATCCGTGAGGCGCTCTCGGGCAACCTCTGCCGCTGCACGGGCTACGAGAAGATCATGGACGCGGTCCGTCTGGCCGCCGCCCGCCGCTCCGAGGGGGTCTGAGCATGGCTGCCAACGGCGTGCCCGGCAAACTCACCCAGGGGTCGCAGACCAGGGGCGGCGTCGGCGAGTCCACGCTCCGCCCGGACGGCGTCCTCAAGGTCACCGGCGAGTTCGCGTACTCGTCCGACATGTGGCACGAGGACATGCTCTGGGGCCAGATCCTGCGCTCCACCGTCGCGCACGCCGAGATCGTCTCCCTCGACACGAGCGAGGCGCTCGCCACGCCCGGCGTGTACGCCGTCATGACGTACGACGACCTGCCGACCGACGTGCGCCACTACGGCCTGGAGATCCAGGACACCCCGGTCCTCGCCCACGGCAAGGTCCGCCACCACGGCGAGCCGGTGGCGATCGTCGCCGCCGACCACCCGGAGACCGCCCGCCGCGCCGCCGCCAAGATCAAGGTGGAGTACCGGGAACTGCCCGTCGTCACCGACGAGGCCTCCGCGACCGCCGCCGACGCGATCCTCGTCCACGAGAACCGCGCCGACCACCACATGGCCCACGTTCCGCACCCGAACATCGTGCACCGCCAGCCGATCGTGCGGGGCGACGCCGACGCGGCCGCGAAGCGCGCCGACGTGATCGTCGAGGGCGACTACTGCTTCGGCATGCAGGACCAGGCCTTCCTCGGCCCCGAGTCCGGCCTCGCGGTCCCCGCCGAGGACGGTGGCGTCGACCTCTACATCGCCACCCAGTGGCTCCACTCCGACCTGCGACAGATCGCCCCCGTGCTCGGCCTGCCCGAGGAGAAGGTGCGGATGACGTTGTCCGGTGTCGGCGGCGCCTTCGGCGGGCGCGAGGACCTGTCCATGCAGATCCACGCCTGCCTGCTGGCCCTGCGCACCGGCAAGCCCGTCAAGATCGTCTACAACCGTTTCGAGTCCTTCTTCGGCCACGTCCACCGCCACCCGGCCAGGCTCCACTACGAGCACGGCGCCACCAGCGACGGCAGGCTCACGCACATGAAGTGCCGGATCGTCCTGGACGGCGGCGCCTACGCCTCCGCCTCCCCGGCGGTCGTCGGCAACGCGGCCTCGCTGTCGGCCGGCCCGTACGTGATCGACGACGTGGACATCGAGGCGCTCGCCCTCTACTCCAACAACCCGCCCTGCGGCGCGATGCGCGGCTTCGGCGCGGTCCAGGCGTGCTTCGCCTACGAGGCGCAGATGGACAAGGTCGCGGGGGAACTCGGCATGGACCCCGTGGAGTTCCGCCGGATCAACGCCATGGAGCAGGGCACGCTCATGCCGACCGGCCAGCCGGTCGACTCGCCGGCCCCGGTCGCCGAACTCCTGCGCCGCGTCAAGGCGATGCCGATGCCGCCGGAGCGCCAGTGGGAGTCCAGCGAGGGCGCCGACGTACGGCAGCTGCCCGGCGGCCTGTCCAACACCACGCACGGCGAGGGCGTCGTACGCGGCGTCGGCTACGCGGTCGGCATCAAGAACGTCGGCTTCTCCGAGGGCTTCGACGACTACTCCACCGCCAAGGTCCGCGTGGAGGTCGTCGGCGGCGAGCCGGTCGCCACCGTGCACACCGCCATGGCGGAGGTCGGCCAGGGCGGCGTCACCGTCCACGCGCAGATCGCCCGCACCGAGCTGGGCGTCACCCGGGTGACCATCCACCCGGCCGACACCCAGGTCGGCTCGGCCGGCTCCACCTCGGCCTCCCGGCAGACGTACGTCACGGGCGGTGCCGTGAAGAACGCCTGCGAGCTGGTCCGCGAGAAGGTCCTGGAGCTCGGCCGCCGCAAGTTCGGCACCTACCACCCGGCCTGGGCGAGCGCCGAACTCCTCCTGGAGGGCGGCAAGGTCGTCACCGACGGCGGCGAGGCCCTGGCCGACCTCGCGGACGTCCTGGAGGACGAGGCGGTCGAGGTCGAGGAGGAGTGGCGGCACCGCCCGACCGAACCCTTCGACCTGCGCACCGGCCAGGGCAACGGCCACGTCCAGTACTCCTTCGCCGCGCACCGCGCCGTCGTCGAGGTGGACACCGAGCTGGGCCTGGTCAAGGTGGTCGAGCTGGCCTGCGCGCAGGACGTCGGCAAGGCGCTCAACCCGCTCTCCGTACTCGGCCAGATCCAGGGCGGCACCGTCCAGGGCCTGGGCATCGCCGTGATGGAGGAGATCGTCGTCGACCCGAAGACCGCCAAGGTGAAGAACCCCTCCTTCACGGACTACCTGCTCCCCACGATCCTCGACACGCCGACGATCCCGGTCGACGTGCTCGAACTCGCCGACGACCACGCGCCGTACGGGCTGCGCGGCGTCGGCGAGGCCCCCACCCTGTCGTCCACCCCGGCGGTCCTCGCGGCCGTCAGGGACGCGACCGGGCTGGCGCTCGACCGCACGCCGGTACGGCCGGAACACCTCACCGGTACGGCGTGAAACAGACCCTCCGGGCGGCGCACGGAACGTCACACACTCCGCGCCGCCCGGAGCACAACCCGGGTCCCCGCCGCTCGCGGACCCAGCAGCACCACACCATGCGTTCGTCTCGGGCCGTCCCCCGGGTCGTGCACATCCCAAATCCCGCGGCCGCCCCAGCGGCTCGCGCGGGTGCCCCTATGAACCTTGGGAGACGGCCCCATGACCCAGCAGTCCGTGGAGCCCAAGACCACCGCCGAGGACGCGGGCGCGGGTTCCCGCGTCCCCTCCGGCCGGTCTTGGCTCGACCGGTACTTCCACATAACCCACCGGGGATCGACGGTCGCGCGTGAGGTGCGCGGCGGCATCACCACCTTCATGGCGATGGCGTACATCGTCCTGCTCAACCCCATCCTGCTCGGCGGCGAGGACGTCGCGGGCAACACGCTCAGCCAGAAGGCCGTGATCACCGCGACGGCGCTCGCCGCGGCGGTCACCACGCTCCTCATGGGCTTCATCGGCAAGGTGCCGCTCGCCCTGGCCGCCGGACTCTCGGTGTCCGGAGTGCTCGCCGGACAGGTCGTTCCCCAGATGAGCTGGGGGCAGGCCATGGCCATGTGCGTGATGTACGGCGTGGTCATCATGCTGCTCGTGGTCACCGGGCTGCGCGAGATGATCATGAACGCGATCCCGCTGGCGCTCAAGCACGGCATCACCATGGGCATCGGCCTGTTCATCGCCATCATCGGCTTCGTGAAGGGCGGCTTCGTCCACGCCGGCAAGGCGACCCCGCTCCAGCTCGGCCCCGTCGGTGAACTCGCGGGCTGGCCCGTGCTGCTCTTCGCGGGCACCCTGCTCCTGATCTTCATGCTCCAGGCACGCAACACCCCGGGCGCCATCCTGATCGGCATCGTCACCGGCACCATCGTCGCCGCCCTGCTCAACGCCACCGGCGTCATCGACCCCAAGCAGTGGGCCAACGGAGCCCCCGAGCTGCACGGCAGCGCGGTCTCCATGCCCGACTTCTCGCTCTTCGGCGAGGTGGAGTTCAGCGGCTGGGGCGACGTCGGCGCGATGACGGTCGGCATGATCGTCTTCACGCTGGTGCTGGCCGGGTTCTTCGACGCGATGGCCACCATCATCGGCGTCGGCACCGAGGCCAAGCTCGCCGACGACAAGGGCCGCATGCCGGGCCTGTCCAAGGCGCTGTTCATCGACGGCGCCGGCGGTGCCATCGGGGGTGTCGCGGGCGGCTCCGGCCAGACCGTCTTCGTGGAGTCCGCGACCGGCGTCGGCGAGGGCGCCCGCACCGGGCTCGCCTCGGTGGTCACCGGCCTGTTCTTCGCGGCCTGCCTCTTCTTCACGCCGATCACCGCGATCGTGCCGCAGGAGGTCGCCTCGGCCGCGCTGGTCGTCATCGGCGCGATGATGATGATGAACGCCCGGCACGTGGACTGGGCCGACCGTGCCACCGCGATCCCGGTCTTCCTGACCGTCGTCCTGATGCCGTTCACGTACACCATCACGACCGGTGTCGCCGCCGGTGTCATCTCGTACGTCGCCATCAAGGTCGCCCAGGGCAAGGCGCGCGAGATCGGCGCGTTCATGTGGGGCCTGACGGTGATCTTCATCGTCTACTTCGCCCTCAACCCGATCGAGAGCTGGATGGGGGTGCACTAGCCGCCGCGGCGGGAACCCTTCCACCACCGCCGTACGAGGAGTCGAGCAGTACGAGCAGTACGAGGAGACCGACGGATGCTGGACATCGCCGAAGAGCTGAACCGGTGGGTCGAGCAGGGACGCGACTTCGCCGTGGCCACCGTGGTGGCCGTAGACGGCAGCGCCCCGCGCCTGCCCGGCGCCGCACTCGCGGTGGACGCCGGGGGCACGGCGGTCGGCTCGGTCTCCGGCGGCTGCGTGGAGGGGGCCGTGTACGAGCTGTGCCGGCAGGTGCTCCAGGACGGCCGGACCGTGCTCGAGCGTTTCGGATACAGCGACGAGGACGCCTTCGCCGTGGGTCTGACCTGCGGTGGGGCCGTCGACATCCTGGTCGTGCCGGCGCGGGCGGACGATCCCGCCCGGCCCGCGCTCGCGACCGCGCTGTCCGCCGCCGCCCGGGGAGAGGCGGCGGCGCTGGCGCGGATCGTGAGCGGACCGGCGGAGCTGAGGGGCCGCGCGCTCGTCGTCCGCCCGGACGGCTCCCGCGAGGGCGGCTTCGGCGCCCACCCGGAGCTGGACCGCACGGTGGCCGCCGAGGCGGGCGCCTTCCTGGACGCCGGCCGCACCGGCACGCTGGACATCGGTGAGCGGGGCTCGCGCTGCGGAGCTCCGCTCACCCTGCTGGTCGAGTCCTCGGTCCCCGCTCCCCGCATGATCGTCTTCGGTGCGATCGACTTCGCCTCGGCCCTGGTACGGGCCGGCAAGTTCCTCGGCCACCACGTCACGGTGTGCGACGCCCGCCCCGTCTTCGCGACGCGGGCCCGCTTCCCGGACGCGGACGAGATCGTCGTCGAGTGGCCGCACGAGTACCTGGCGCGCACCGCTGTGGACGCCCGTACGGTGCTGTGCGTCCTGACGCACGACGCCAAGTTCGACGTACCGCTGCTGAAGCTGGCGCTGCGGCTGCCGGTGGCGTACGTCGGCGCGATGGGCTCCCGCCGCACCCACCTGGACCGGGAGGCACGCCTGCGGGAGGTCGGCGTGAGCGACCTGGAGCTGGCCCGCCTCAGGTCCCCGATCGGCCTCGACCTCGGCGCCCGCACCCCGGAGGAGACGGCCCTGTCCATCGCCGCCGAGATCGTCGCGGCCCGCCGAGGCGGCACGGGCGCCTCGCTGACCGGCGCCCGCACCCCCATCCACCACGACGGTCCGTCGTCCCCGGCGGGCCGCATCGGCTCGGTGGCCTGAGCCGGGCCCGTCAGTCCCGCCCCGGTCCCTTCCTGGTGAGGGACACGTCCGCGACCACCGGCCGGTGGTCCGAGGCCACCGCTTCCTCCGGCACGGCGGCGCCCCGCACCCGCACGCCCTCGCCCACCGCCACGTAGTCGATCCGCTTCACGGGGGCCGCGGCCGGATACGTGCCGCCGGTTCCGGCCCCGGCGTCGTCCAGCTCCTGCCACAGGGGCTGGAGTTCCGGAGCCGACGGTTCGGCGTTGAAGTCGCCGAGCAGCACCTGGCGGGCCCCGGGCAGGGCCGCCCGCTCCCGCGCCATGATCCGCCGTGTGTCGGCGACCTGAGCCACCCGCACCGCCGGGTCGGCCCGGTAGTCGAGGTGCGTCACGAACACCTGCAGCGGCACTCCCCGCACCTTGAGGGTGACCTCCCCGAAACCGGGCGCCGGGGCCGGCACCGGGTTCTGGTCCTGCGTGGACAGGCGGGTGATCTCGTGGTTCGTCTCCGAGCGGACCGGGAAGCGGGACAGCACCGCCACGCCGTACTCACGCCGCGGGCCGCCCGCCTCCACCGGGTCGAGGCTGTAGATCGGTGCGAACGACACCCGCATGCCGAGCCGTCGCGCGAGCTCCTCGGCGACGTCGAGGTCCTGACTGCGCGCGCCCCAGTGCACGTCGACCTCCTGGAGGCCGATCACGTCCGCGTCGAGGGCACGCAGTGCTGCGGTCTGCCGGTCGAGGTCGAAGACCCCGTCCGAGCCCGTTCCGGCGTGGACGTTGTACGTGGCGATGCGCAGCGGCACGGTGTGCCCCTGCCCGGCCGAGGCGGGCGGCGCCGCCACCGCCAGGCTCAACAGGGCACCCGAGAGAGACAGTTGGACGTAAGTGCGCGCTCTGAGAGACATGCCGGCACGGTACGCGGGAAACGGCCGTCGCGGGACGTGCGGCGCCGGTCCGACGGCGTCCCGTCCCCCGTGCGCCACCGGTGGTTCACGGGTGCCGCAGCAGCCGGTTGACCGTGCGGCCGAAGACGTACCGTCCCGCGCGGCCCAGGAGACCGTCGAAGGCGGGCGGAAGGAGACGGACCGTCAGCTCCTCGCGCCACACCACCCGGCTGCGGCCGCCGGGCCCCGGCCGTACCTCGATCTCCGCCCAGCCGCCGACCAGCCGGCCGCGCTTGTCCAGCCGGCACCGGCCGGGGGAGTCGTCCTCCGGCGGCTCCCAGACGGTCACCTCCATCCGGTCGTCGAAGGCGAGCGGGCCGGCGCCCGTGCGGGCCACGATCACCGTGCCCGTTCGGGTGGGGCCGGGAGTGGCGACGGTGACGCGGGTCAGCGGCACGGAGTCGCCGTGCCGCTGCCACGCGGTGAGCCTGCGCCAGGCCTCGTCCAGGGGGAGCGGGGCGGTGCGTTCGAGCGAGAAGATGACCACGCGACGATCGTAAGGACCGCGACCGGCGAAACCAGGCCCCGACCGGCGTGCCCTAGCGGTAGACCTGGCCCGGTTCGGCCTTCCCCGGCGCCAGCAGCTGAGGAACCGTCACGAACACGTACCCCCGCTCCTTGAGCGCGTCGATGATCCCGGGCACCGCCGGGACGGTGCCGTCGTAGATGTCGTGCAGCAGGATGATGCCGTCCCGGGACGACTGGTCCAGCACGCGCTCCGTGATCAGGTCGGAGTCGTTCGTCTTGTAGTCCTTCGCGGTCACGCTCCACAGCACCTCCGCCAGCCCCAGCTCGCGGCAGATCTCGTGAACCGTGTCGTCCGTGCGGCCCTGCGGCGGGCGCATCAGGGTGGGGCGCTTCCCGGTCAGGCGCTCTATCTCCTTGTTCGGGCGCTCCAGTTCCTCGCGTATCTCGTCCGGCTCGGCGTCCGTGAGGATCTTGTGGGTCCAGGTGTGGCTGGCCACCTCGTGACCCTCGTCAGCCATGCGCCTGACAAGTTCGGGATAGGTGTCGATGTGCCGCTTGCCGAGCAGGAAGAAGGTCGCCGGGACCTGCTTCTCCTTGAGTATGTCGAGCAGTCTGGCGGAGTTCTCGCTCGGTCCGGCGTCGAAGGTCAGCGCGATGCACTTGGTGTGGCGGCAGTCGACGGTGCCGAAGCCGGCCGCCCGCGCCTGAGGGCCCGCCGCGCCGCGGACGGAGCTGGGCGAGGTCGTCTCCAGCTTCGTGCAGCCGCTCAGCGCCAGCGTCAGTGAGGCGGCTGCCGCGAGGGTTACGGCGGCACGCAACCCGGTCCCCGTTTTCGTCATCTTCCTGGTCAGCGAAAGCATGCGAGGACTATACACAGCGAGTATATACGCGGTTTATAGTTCCTGTGTCGAATGAACGTTCGAGGTAGTGGGGGTCCTCACCGGGTTACTCAGCCGACACGCAAGTGACGCTGAGAGTGAGGAGGACCCCGTGAGCGAGAGCCCCGTGGGCGACAGCCCCCTGAACGGACGCGTCTGGCGCCGGGCCCTGGTGACCGGTGGCGCCGGATTCGTGGGGTCCCACCTGTGCGGCCGGCTGCTCGACGCCGGCACGGACGTCGTGTGCCTCGACAACCTGGCCACCGGCTCCCGGGCCAACGTGGCCGACCTGGAGCGGCACCGAGGCTTCCGGTTCGTCCACGCCGACGCCACCGACCCGGCCGCCCTGCGCCGCCTGCCCGGACGCTTCGACCTGGTCCTGCACTTCGCCTGCCCGGCCTCGCCCGCCGACTACCTCCGGCTGCCGCTGGAGACCCTCGACGTCGGCAGCACCGGCACCCGCAACGCCCTGGAGCGGGCCCGCGCCGACGGCGCCCGCTTCCTGCTCGCCTCCACCTCCGAGGTCTACGGCGACCCGCTGGAGCACCCGCAGCGCGAGACGTACTGGGGCAACGTCAACCCGATCGGCCCGCGCAGCGTCTACGACGAGTCCAAGCGCTTCGCCGAGGCCCTGGTCACCGCCCACCGCCAGGTGCACGGCACCGACGCCGCCATCGTGCGGATCTTCAACACGTACGGCCCCCGCATGCGCACCGGCGACGGCCGTGCCGTGCCCACCTTCATCGCCCAGGCCCTGGACGGCATGCCGCTCACCGTCGCCGGCGACGGCGGCCAGACCCGTTCCCTGTGCTACGTCGACGACACCGTCGAGGGCGTCCTGGCCCTCGCCGCGTCCGGCGAGACCGGGCCGGTGAACATCGGCGGCGCCGACGAGATCACCATGCTGGAGCTGGCCCGCCGCGTCGTCGAGCTCACCGGCTCCGGCTCCCGCATCCGCTTCGTCGACCGCCCCGTGGACGACCCCGGCCGCCGCAGGCCCGACACCACCCTGGCCCGGGAACGGCTCGGCTGGCAGCCGCGGGTCGGCTGGAGCGAAGGGCTGGAGCGGACCATCGGCTGGTTCGCGCACTCCGTCGCCGCGTAGACCCCGGAGAGCGGACCCGCAGATCATCACATTCCGTGATGTGTCGGCTCATTCCTGGAACTGAGTTGTCTCCAAGTGTTTGACCCAGCCGCACCGCGGCACCCGCGAGACCGGAGAGACCACAGAAGTCGGAGAGACCCCAGCAGTCGCCCGGGACGGAGCACCACCCATGCGCATCCTTGGTATCAACGCCCTGTTCCACGACCCGGCCGCCGCGCTCGTCGTCGACGGCCGGACCGTCGCGGCCGCCGAGGAAGAGCGTTTCAGCCGCCGCAAGCACGGCAAGCGGCCGGTGCCGTTCTCGGCGTGGGAGGTGCCGGAGCTGTCGGCACGGTGGTGCCTGGAGCACGCCGGGGTGCGGCCCGAGGAGCTGGACGCCGTCGCGTACTCCTTCGACCCGAAGCTCGCCCGGCCCGCCCGCGAGATGGGCCTCGACGACCCCTGGGACCCGCTGCGGCTGGAGTACGCCCGCCGGGCGCCCGAGTTCCTCGCCGAGGCGCTGCCCGGGCTCGACCCCGACCAGGTGGTCTTCGTCCCGCACCACGTGGCGCACGCCGCCTCCGCAGGACCGGCCTCACCGCATCCCGACAACGACGTCCTCGTCCTCGACGGACGCGGCGAGTCCGCCTCCCACCTGGCCGGCCGCTACCGCGACGGCAAGCTCGACACCCTCGCCACGCAGGCGCTCCCGCACTCGCTGGGCCTGGTCTACGAGGAACTGACCGAGCACCTCGGCTTCCTGCGCAGCAGCGACGAGTACAAGGTGATGGCCCTCGCCTCCTACGGGAAACCCCGGTTCGCGGACCGACTGCGCGAGTACGTCCACGCCACCGGCGACGGCGGCTTCCGCGCCCACGGCGTCGACTGGGCGGCCCTCGCGCCGCCGCGCGCCAAGGGTGAGGACTGGACCAAGGACCACGCCGACCTCGCCGCGAGCACCCAGGCCGTCCTGGAGGAACTGCTCCTCGAACTCGTCCACTGGCTGCACCGCGAGGCCGGCGGCCAGGCCCTCACCATGGCGGGCGGCGTCGCGCTGAACTGTGTCGCCAACTCGAAGATCGCCGCGCGCGGCCCGTACCGCCACGTGTGGGTGCAGCCCGCCGCCGGTGACGCCGGCACCGCCCTCGGCGGCGCCCTGCACGTCGCCGCCGCCCAGGAGGGCGCGGCCCCCGAGCCCATGCCCGGTGCCGACCTCGGCCGCGGCTGGAGCGACGACGAGATCCGGGCCTGGCTGGAGACGGCCGCGATCCCGTACGAGGAACCGGACGACATCGCCGAGACGGTCGCCGAGGAGCTGGCCCGGGACGGCGTCGTCGCCTGGTTCCAGGGCCGCAGCGAGTTCGGCCCGCGCGCCCTCGGGCACCGCTCCCTGATGGCCCACCCCGGTCGCGCGGAGAACCTCGAACGCCTCAACCACGTCAAGGGACGCGAGGAGTTCCGGCCCGTGGCGCCGATGGTGCTGGCCGACCGCGCCGCCGACATCTTCACCGGCCCGGTCCCCAGCCCGTACATGCTCTTCGTGCACGACGTCGCGTCCGCCTGGCGGGACCGCATCCCGGCCGTCGTGCACGTCGACGGCACCGCCCGCATCCAGACCGTCGAGGAGCGTCGCGAGCCGCTGGTCGCGCGGATGCTGGCCTCCTTCGAGAAGCGCACCGGACTGCCCGTCGTCGTCAACACCAGCCTCAACACCGCCGGGCGGCCCATGGTCGACGACCCGCGCGACGCCCTGGAGTGCTTCGGCTCCGCGCCCGTCGACCTGCTGGCCATCGGTCCGTTCGCGGTGCGCCGGGGGAGGGCGTTCGGATGAGCGGCGATCCCGTGACCGGCGGCGCCATGACCGGCTACGCCGTGGTCGTCCCCACGCTCGCCCGCGCGACGCTGGCCGACTGCCTGGCCGCGCTGGCCGCCGCGACCGGGCCCGGCCCCGACGAGATCGTCCTCGTCGACGACCGGCCGGATCCCGACGCCGACCCGCGGGCGCTGGAACATCCCCTGACCGTCCTCGGCGACCTGCGCGAGCGCACGGTGGTGCTGCGCAGCGGGGGGCGCGGTCCCGCCGCCGCCCGCAACACCGGAATCCGCGCGGTGACCTCACCCTGGACCGCCTTCCTCGACGACGACGTCCAGGTCGGCCCGCACTGGTGCGACCAGCTGGTCCAGGACCTCGCCGAGGCGGCCCCCGACATCGGTGCCGTACAGGGCGTGATCGCCGTGCCGCTGCCCGGTGAACGCCGCCCCACCGACTGGGAGCGCGGCACCGCGGGGCTCGCACGGGCGCAGTGGATCACCGCCGACATGGCCTACCGGACCGACGTGCTGAAGCAGGTCCACGGCTTCGACGAACGCTTCCCCCGCGCCTTCCGCGAGGACGCCGACCTGGCGCTGCGCGTCCTCGACGCGGGCTGGCGCATCCGGCGGGGCCGCCGCACCACCCGCCACCCCGTGCGCGACGCCTCCCGCTGGGCGTCCCTCAAGCAGCAGCGCGGCAACGCCGACGACGCGCTGATGCGCCGGCTGCACGGCCCCGACTGGTGGGCCAAGGCGGTGGCCCCCAGGGGCCGCATCCGCCGCCACGCCGCGATCACCGCCGCCGGACTCGCCGCCCTCGCCCTCGCCGCCGCCGGCCGACCCCGGGCCGCCGCGGTCGCCGGGCTCGGCTGGGCCGCGGGCACCGCCGAGTTCGCCTGGGCCCGCATCGCCCCCGGACCGCGCACCCGCGACGAGGTCGTCACGATGCTGGCGACCAGCGCCCTCATCCCGCCCGCCGCGACCTGGCACCGGCTGACCGGCGAGTGGCGGCACCGCTCCGCCCCCGCCTGGCGGGAGGTGGCGGCATGAGCCCCGTCAAGGCCGTCCTCTTCGACCGCGACGGCACCCTCGTCCACGACGTGCCCTACAACGGCGACCCCGACCGGGTCCGCCCCGTCGACGGCGCCCGCGAGGCGGTGGCGCTGCTGCGCGAACACGGCATCCGCGTCGGCGTCGTCACCAACCAGTCCGGCGTCGCCCGCGGCATCGTCACCGACTCCGACGTCCGCCACGTCAACCGGCGGATCGACGAGCTCGTCGGCCCCTTCGACGTGTGGGCCGTCTGCCCGCACGGCCCCGACGACGGCTGCCACTGCCGCAAGCCGCAGCCCGGCATGATCCTCTGGGCCGCCGGCCGTGTCTGCGCGGGCCCCGCCGAGTGCGTCGTCATCGGCGACATCGGCGCCGACGTGGAGGCCGCCGAACGCGCCGGCGCCCACGGCATCCTCGTCCCCAACGACCGCACCCGTCCCGAGGAGACGAGGGCCGCCGCCCACGTCGCCCCGGACCTCCTGACCGCGGTACGCGCGGTACTGGCCGGCCCGCCCACGGGCCACGTCCTGGCGGACGAGCGCCCCATCGAGGCGGCGTACGACGCGGGCGCGGACGGCGGGGCGACGACCTCCGGGGACCCGGCGCCGGACGAGCCGGCGGCCGGCCCGGCCGAGGGCGGGACCGTCGGCGGCAGGGGGCAAGCGGCCACCGGCCGGGCCGAGTACGACGCGAACACCGCCACGGGCGGCGAGTTCCCCGGCGGCCCGGGTGGCCAGGCCGCCGCCTCGGGCGAGCCGGAGCACGGCCGGAACGGCCGAGGCCCCGGTGACCGTGCGGGAGGCGGCCTGGCCGCCCCGGGAACCGACGGCCGCGACGGCGCGGGGGAGCGCTCGGTCACCGTGCCGGACGAGAGGGCGGGCACCGGCGGGGGCGGAACCCCGGACGCCCCGGGCTCCGTTCACCACCCCCGCCGGGCGGCCCGCTCGCGTACCGCTGTGGACACCCGTGGGAGGCCGCGATGAAGGCACTGGTCACCCGGCTCGACAGCTTCGGCGACGTGCTGCTCGCCGGGCCCGCCGTGCGCGCCGTCGCCGCCCGCGCCGGTCACGTCACCATGCTGTGCGGATCGCGCGGCGCGCCCGCCGCCCGCCTGTTGCCCGGCGTGGACGAGGTGCTGGTCTGGGACGCGCCGTGGGGCGGGTTCCGGCCGCCCGACGTCGACCGGGCCGACATCGACGCGCTGGTGGAACGGATCGACGCCGACACGGCACTCGTCCTCACCTCCTTCCACCAGTCCCCGCTGCCCACCGCCCTGGTGCTGCGCCTCGCCGGGGTCCGCCACATCGCCGCGGACAGCGTGGACTACCCCGGCTCCCTGCTCGACCTGCGCCACCAGCGCGCCCCGCACGCCCACGAGGCCGAGGCGGCGCTGGACCTCGCCGAGGCGGCGGGCTTCCCGCGGCCCGACGACGGGCGGCTGCGGGTGCGCACACCGCCCCGCACCGACGACCTGACCGGCCCCGGGCCGTACGTCGTCCTGCACCCGGGCGCCAGCGTCCCCGCCCGCGCCTGGAGCGCCGAGCGCAGCGCCGAGGCGGTACGCGAACTGGCCGCCGCCGGGCACCGCGTCCTGGTCACCGGCGGCCCCGACGAACGCGACCTCACCGCGTACGTCGCCGGCGACCACGGCACCGACCTCGGCGGCCGCACGCAGGCCCCGGAGCTGTCCGGCGTCCTCGCGGGCGCGTCCGTCGTCGTCACCGGCAACACCGCGCCCGCCCACCTCGCGGCGGCCGTCGGCACCCCGGTCGTGTCCCTGTTCGCCCCCGTCGTACCGGCGGAGCGCTGGCGGCCGTACGGAGTCCCGTACCTCCTGCTCGGCGACCAGGACGCACCCTGCGCCGACACCCGGGCCCGGGACTGCCCCGTCCCCGGCCACCCCTGCCTGAACACCGTCACGGCCACCGACGTGGCGGCCGCCGTAGAGAAACTCCTGGGGGAGGCATGAGGATCCTCATCTGGCATGTGCACGGGTCGTGGACCACGGCCTTCGTGCAGGGCCCGCACACCTACCTCGTCCCCGTCACCCCGGACCGCGGACCCGACGGCCTCGGCCGTGCCCGCACCTGGGACTGGCCCGACTCCGTGGTCGAGGTACCGCCGGAGCGGCTGCGGGACGAGGACATCGACCTCGTGATCATCCAGCGACCGCACGAACTCGCCCTGGTCGACGCGTGGCTCGGCCGCCGCCCTCCGCTGGTGTACCTGGAGCACAACGCCCCCGACGGGGACGTGCCCGACACCCGCCACCCCGCCGCGGACCTCCCCGATGTCACCACCCTCGTCCACGTCACCCACTTCAACCGGCTGATGTGGGACGCGGGGCCGGTGGACACCGCTGTCATCGAGCACGGCATCGTCGACCCCGGCCACCGCTGGACCGGCGAGCTGGAACGCGCCGCCGTCGTCGTCAACGAGCCGATCCGGCGCGGGCGCACGACCGGCACCGACCTGCTCCCCGAGTTCGCCCGCGCCGCCCCGCTCGACGTGTTCGGCATGCGCACCGAAGGCCTCGCCGAGCACATCGGCGTCGCCCCCGACCGCTGCCGCACGCAGGACGTGCCCCAGAGCGACCTGCACACCGAACTCGCCCGCCGCCGGGTCTACGTCCACCCCGTCCGCTGGACCTCCCTCGGGCTCTCCCTGCTCGAGGCCATGCACCTGGGCATGCCCGTGGTCGCCCTCGCCACCACCGAGGTGACCGAGGCCGTGCCCCCGGGCGCCGGAGTGGTCTCCAACCGCATCGACGTACTGACCGACGCCGTACGCGACTTCCTCGCCGACCCGCTGCACGCGCGGACCGTCGGCGACGGGGCCCGTGCGGCGGCCCTGTCCCGCTACGGGCTGTCCCGCTTCCTGGACGACTGGGAGCGGCTGCTGAAGGAGGTGACCCGATGAGGATCGCCATGGTGTCCGAGCACGCGAGCCCGCTCGCCGCGCTCGGCGGCGTCGACGCCGGTGGACAGAACGTCTACGTGGCCCGCCTCACCGAGGAGTTGGCCAAGCGCGGCCACGACGTCACGGTCTACACCCGCCGCGACGCCACCGACCTGCCCGACCGGGTGCCGCTGCCCGGCGGCGCGGTCGTCGAGCACGTGCCGGCCGGACCGCCCGCGGCCGTCCCCAAGGACGAACTCTTCCCGCACATGCCCGCCTTCGGTGCCCACCTGGCCCGCGCCTGGGCGCGGGAGCGCCCCGACGTCGTGCACGCCCACTTCTGGATGTCCGGGATGGCCTCCCAGATCGGCGCCCGGCCCCTCGGCATCCCGCTCGTGCAGACCTTCCACGCCCTCGGCACCGTCAAGCGGCGCCACCAGGGCATGCGGGACACCAGCCCCTACGAGCGCATCGGCATCGAGCGGCAGATCGGCCGCTCCTGCGAACGGGTACTGGCCACCTGCACCGACGAGGTCGTGGAACTCGGCGACATGGGCGTACCGCCCCGCCAGGTCTCCGTCGTGCCCTGCGGCGTGGACGCCGAGCACTTCAGCCCGACCGCCGACACCGGCCGCACCCCCGCCCGCAAGGAACGGCACCGGCTGCTCGCCTGCGGCCGGCTCGTGCCGCGCAAGGGCTACGACCAGGCCATCCGCGCCCTGGCCGACGTACCCGACACCGAACTCCTCATCGCGGGCGGCCCGCCCGCCGGCGGCCTCGACGCCGACCCCGAGGCCCAGCGCCTGACCGCGCTCGCGCACCGCACCGGCGTCGCCGACCGGGTCCGGCTGCTCGGCGCCGTCGACCCCGAGGACATGCCGGCCCTGCTCCGCAGCACCGACCTGGTGCTGTGCACCCCGGTCTACGAGCCCTTCGGCATCGTGCCGCTGGAGGCGATGGCCTGCGGCGTGCCCGTCCTCGCCACCGACGTCGGCGGTCACCGCGACTCCGTCGCCGACGGCACCACGGGCCGCCTCGTCACCCCGCAGGACCCCGGTGCCATCGCCGAAGCCGCCCGCGAACTCCTCGCCGACGAACGGCTGCGCCGCCAGTACGGCAGGAACGGCCGCGAACGCGTCCTTCGGCACTACACCTGGGCACGCGTCGCCGACGGCGCGGAACAGGTGTACCGCCTGACCCTCGCCGACCACGCACTGTCGAAGGAGGTGGCGTGATGACCGTGCACCCGCCCGTCGTGGGGCACTGCGACGAACTCCAGGACGCGCTGGGGGCGTTCCGCGCCTCGGCGCACGTCACCGAGCGCTGGGGCCAACGGCTCGCGGCCGTCCTCGGCGGCGGCGGCCGGCTGCTGGCCGCGGGCAACGGCGGCAGCGCCGCCCAGGCCCAGCACCTGACCGCCGAACTGGTCGGCCGCTACCGCGACGACCGGCCCCCGTTCTCCGCCATCGCCCTCCACGCCGACACCTCGTCGACCACCGCCATCGCCAACGACTACGGCGTCGACGAGGTGTTCGCCCGCCAGGTCCGCGCGCACGGCCGCGAGGGCGACGTCCTGATGCTGCTGTCCACGTCCGGCGCCAGCGCCAACCTGCTGTCCGCGGCGGACGCGGCCCGCGCGGCCGGCGTACGGGTGTGGGCGCTGACCGGCTGCGCGCCCAACCCGCTGATGGCGGGCAGCGACGAGTCGCTGTGCGTGGACGCCGCCTCGACGGCCACCGTCCAGGAGATCCACCTGGTCGCCGTCCACATGATCTGCGCGGCCTTCGACGCGGCCCTGGAACGGGGCGCGGACGGACAGGGGGCGGGAAGGTGACGCGACGGATGACGGGACGCACGACCGGCAAGGCGCCCCTGGTGGTGGTCGGCGACGCCCTGCTCGACCGCGACCTGACCGGCTCCGCCGACCGGCTCGCCCCCGACGCACCGGTCCCGGTGGTCGCCGAGTGCGCGGAACGCGTACGGCCGGGCGGCGCGGCCCTCGCCGCCTACCTCGCCGCCCGCGACGGCCGCGACGTCACGCTGATCACCGGCTTGGGCGACGACCCGGCCGGCCGGGCCCTGCGCGAACTGCTGGAGCCCTGGCTGACGCTGATCCCGCTGCCCCTGACCGGCACCCTGCCCGAGAAGACCCGGGTCCTCGCGCAGGACCGTCCCGTCGTCCGGCTCGACCGCGGCGGCGGCCGGGTGCACGAGGCCACCGACGAGGCCCGCGCGGCGCTGCGCTCCGCCCGGGCCGTCCTCGTCTCCGACTACGGCCGCGGCGCCGCCGACGCCCTGCGGGACGTACTGGCCGAGCGCCCGCCACTGGTCTGGGACCCGCACCCGCGCGGGGGCCCGCCGGTGCCCGGCACCCGGCTGGTGACACCCGCCGAGAAGGAGGCGCACGGCTTCGCACCCCGCGACGGCCGTCCCGGCGGCGGCCTGCGCGCCGCCGCGCAGCACGCCGCCGCCCTCGTACGGGAATGGCGGGTGGCCGCGGTGACGGTGACGCTCGGCTCCCGCGGCGCCCTCCTCTCCTACGGCGAACACCCGCTCCTCGTCCCCGCACCGGCCGCCCACCACGGCGACTCCTGCGGCGCCGGCGACCGCTTCGCCGCCACCGCCGCCGGGCTGCTCGCCGACGGGGCGCTGGTGGGGGAGGCCGTGGAGGGTGCGGTCGCCGCCGCTACGGCGTTCGTCGCCGCCGGCGGCGCGGGCGCCCTGCCCCCCGCCGCCGACGGCCCGGCGACCGCCGCCGCCCCCGACACCGACGACCCGCACGCCCTGGCCGACCGTGTCCGCGCCCAGCACGGCACGGTGGTCGCCGCTGGCGGCTGCTTCGACCTGCTGCACGCCGGACACGTCGGCCTCCTCCAGGCCGCCCGGCGGCTGGGCGACTGCCTGGTCGTCTGCGTCAACTCCGACGCCTCCGTCCAGCGCCGCAAGGGCGACGGCCGCCCCGTCAACCCGCTCGCCGACCGCGTCCGCGTCCTGCGCGCCCTCGCGTGCGTCGACGCGGTCGCCGTCTTCGACGAGGACACCCCCGAACGCCTCCTGGGCGACCTGCGCCCCGACGTGTGGGTCAAGGGCGGCGACTACGCCGGCGCGGACCTCCCCGAGGCCGCCCTCCTCCAGGAATGGGGCGGCCAGGCGGTCCTCCTGCCCTACCTGGACGGCCGCTCCTCGACGGCCCTGATGGCACGCGCGGCGGAGGGCGTGCGATGACCCGCGGCACACCGGGGCGGCGGGCACCGGGTGCCGGCCCGGCGCACCCCGCCTCGGGCGAGCCCGGTGGCGGCTCGCGGCCCCGGGTGCTCGTGCTGCGGGCCCTGGGGCTCGGGGACCTGCTCGCCGGGGTGCCGGCGCTCCGTGCGCTGCGGCGCGCGTACCCCGCGCACGAACTGGTGCTGGCCACCCCCGCCGAGCTGGCGCCCGTGGCCGCCGCGACCGGCGCCGTGGACCGGCTGCTGCCCGCCGCCGAGCCCGGCCGTGCCGTCCCGCGCTCCCTCGACTGGACCGGCCCGCCGCCCGACGTCGCCGTGGACCTGCACGGCAACGGGCCGCCCAGCCACCGCCTGCTCATGGCACTGCGCCCGCGGAAACTCCTGGCCTTCGCGCACCCTCAGACGCCGGAGGTGGACGGGCCGCCCTGGTACGCGGAGGAACACGAGCGGGACCGGTGGTGCCGGCTGCTGGAGGCGTACGGCATCGAAGCCGACCCGGCCGACCTGCGCCTGCCCCGCCCGCAGGCGGCGTCCCCCGCCCCCGGCGCCGTCGTCCTGCACCCCGGTGCCGGCGCCCCCTCCCGCTGCTGGCCCGTGGAACGGTACGCGGAAGTGGCGCAAGCGCTGCGCGCACGGGGACGGCGGGTCGTCGTCACCGGGGGAGCGGACGAGGGCGACCTCGTGGCCCGGCTGGCGAAGCGCGCCGGCCTGCCCGACACGGACGTGTTCGGCGGCGGCCTGCCCTACGACCGGCTCTCCGCCCTCGTGGCCGGCGCCCGCGCCGTCGTCAGCGGCGACACCGGCATCGCCCACCTGGCCGTCGCCCACGCCACCCCCTCCGTCACCCTCTTCGGCCCCGTGCCGCCCCGCCGCTGGGGACCGCCCGACCACCCCCGTCACCGCGCCCTGTGGCACCCGGGCCCCGACGGTGACCCGCACGGCCACGACGCCGACCCCGCGCTGCTGCGGATCGGCACCGACGACGTCCTGGACGCGCTCGACGCCCTTGACGCCCTGGGAGAGGCACCATGAACCACGCCACCGGCCACGGCCCCTCGACCACCCGTGAACGAACCCGCGCCGACCGCGCCGAAACCGCCCCCGTCGGCGTCGTCATCGCCACCCGCGACCGCTCGGCGAGCCTCGCCGTCACCGTGCGGAACCTGCTCGCCCTGCCCGAGCGGCCCCAGGTCCTCGTCGTCGACAACGCCTCCACCGACGGCACCACCGCCATGCTCGCCCGCGACTTCCCGCAGGTCCGGGTGGTCTCCCTGCCGTTCAACCGAGGCGCCCTCGCCCGCACCCACGGCGTCCGTGCCCTCGACACCCCGTACGTGGCGTTCAGCGACGACGACTCCTGGTGGGCGCCCGGCGCGCTCGCCGCCGCCGTCCGGCACTTCGACGCCCACCCGAGGCTCGGCCTGCTCTCCGCCCGCACCCTGGTCGGGCCCGGCGACGACGCGGACCCCCTCAACGACCTGCTCGCCGACTCCCCCCTCGGCACGGCCACCGACCTGCCCGGCACCCAGGTGCTCGGCTTCCTCGGCTGCGCCGCCGTCGCCCGCCGCACCGCCTACCTCGACGCCGGCGGCTACCACCCGCTGCTCTTCTTCGGCGCCGAGGAGACCCTCCTCGCCTACGACCTCGCCGCCCGCGGCTGGGGCGTCACCCACTGCCCCGACGTCACCGCCCACCACCACCCCGACCCCGGCCCCCGTACCGGCCGGTCGGCCGCCGTACGGCGCAACGAACTGCTCACGGCCTGGCTGCGCCGTCCCCTCCCGCACGCGCTGGCCCGCACCCGCGACCTCGCCGCCGACGCCCGCCACGACCCGCACGCCCGGCGCGCCCTGCGCGAGACGCTCACCCGCCTGCCCGCCGCCCTGCGCGCCCGCAGGCCCCTGCCCCCGCACGTGGAGCGCGCCGCCCGCCTGCTGGACGGAGCGAACGGAGCCACCTCATGACGGACACCCGCACCACCGTCGTCGTCATCACGCACAACCGGCGCCCCGAACTCCTGCGCACCCTGGACCGCCTCGCCGGACTCCCGGAGCGGCCCCCGGTGATCGTCACCGACAACGCCTCCACCGACGGCACCGCCTCCGCCGTCGCCCGCCACCACCCGCGGGTGAAACTCCTGCGCCCCGGCCGCAACCTCGGCGCCGTGGGCCGCAACCTGGCCGTCCGACAGGTCCGCACCCCCTACGTCGCCTTCTGCGACGACGACTCCTGGTGGGCGCCGGGCTCGCTGTCCGGGGCCGCCGACCTGCTCGACCGGCATCCGGCGGTCGGCTCGGTCACCGCCCGCATCCTCGTCGAGCCGGACGGCACCGAGGATCCCATCGTCAAGGAACTGCGCGACTCGCCCGTGCCCCGCCCCGACTGGCTTCCGGGACCGGCCCTCGGGTCGTTCCTGGCCGCCGCGACCGTGCTGCGCACCGACGCCTTCCGGGCCGCGGGCGGCTTCCACCCCCGGCTGTGGCTGGGCGGCGAGGAGGAACTGCTCGCCGCGGACCTGGCGGCGGACGGCTGGTGGCTGACGTACGCCGACGACCTGACGATCCACCACCACCCTTCCGTCGTGCGGGACTCGACCCTGCGTAGGGCGCACGGCATCCGCAACACCCTGTGGTTCACCTGGCTGCGCCGCCCGGCCGGTCCCGCCCTGCGCCGCACCCTCCACCTGGCCCGCACCGTCCCCCGCGACGCCGCCTCCCTGCGCGCCTTCGCCGAGGCGACGGCCGCCCTGCCGTGGGTGCTGCGCGAACGCCGGGTACTGCCGCCCGAGGTCGAGGCACGCCTGCGCTCGCTGGAACCCGCCCAGCGCGACTCGAAGGCCCGCAGCTACACGGGCTGACCCGCCCGCCGGCCACCACACGGACCGGCCCCGCGCCGAGGGGACGCGGGGCCGGTTCCGGGGGTCAGTCGGAGCCTGACGGGCGTTCGCCCTTCGGGCCCCGGCCGCGTTCCGTGCGCGGTCCGCGGCTGCCCCAGTCGTCGCCCTCCTGGAGCTCCTCGTTGGCCGCCCGGTTGGCGTCCTGATCCGAGATCCCCGACCGCTCGGCCTCCTTGCGGAGCCGGGCCCGCCGGGTGTCGTACTTCTTGCTTCCGGGCTCGGGCACGACGATCACCTCCTGTGCCGCACGGGTCCCCGGCCCCGCGGCGAGACAAACCGCCGCGGGGCCGGCCCTAACCCTCCGTCCACCTGCACAGCAGCCGGAACGACGCGAACAGCGTCACCGGCCACACCGCGGCGAACGCCCAGATCACGCCGGGCGCGGACGTGACGATGCCGGTGACCAGCAAGGTGACCGACAGGACGAGAAGCAGGAGGACGGTGAGGGTGCGCGGGCGGTAGGACAACAGGTGGGCGAGGTCGGGGCGGCGGCTCAGCCGCAGGGTGCGCAGGCGCCGCTCCAGCCGGCGGTCGCGGCTGAGCGCCCGCTCCACCTCGTCGAGTATGCGTTGCTCGTGCTCGGGGAGTCGGCCGATGCTCACGATGTCTCCTCCCGGCGGCGGACCGACGGTCCACCGAGTGCCCCCCGGGGACCGGTGGCTAACCGGCCGGCGGCGCCGCCTCCAGCGCCGTCACGAGACCGTCCGCGGCGTCCCCGGCCGCGTCCGCCGCGCGGAATCCGGCGCCGATCCGCCCGGCCTCCTCCCGCCCGGCGGTCAGGCACCAGTCCCACCAGTGCTCCAGCACCCCGTCCGTCAGCCCTTCGGCGGCCACCAGCGCCGGCCAGCCGCAGGCGCGGGCCTGCGCCGTCACCTTCGCCCCGCCCTGGACGGGGTCCACGGCCAGCGCCGGTGTCCCGGCCCGCAGCGCGAGGACCAGCCCGTGCAGCCGGTCGGTGACGACCAGGTCCAGCCGGGCCAGTACGGCCTCCAGCTGGGCCGGCGTGCCGCACAGCCGCCAGTCGTGCGCGTCGAGCCGGGTCTCCAGCTCCAGCCGGGCGCAGTCCTTGCCGGCCAGCCAACCGGTCAGCCCGGCGGCGACCTCCTCGTGCCGCCGCTGACCGCCGTACTCGTGCTGGCCGTGGGTGAGGACGACCCCGACCACGGGCCGGGCGGGCAGGGCGGGCGCGCGGGCGGCCAGGTCCAGGGTCGGAGAGGTGCCGGCGGCGTCGCGGGTCAGCACCCGGTGGAAGCCGGTGACGGCCGGGGAGCCGGGGTCGACCACGGAGACGCCGACGGCGATCCGCAGGCAGTGCGCGAACCGCCGGTGCAACTCCTCGACCTGCGGCCCGTGCGCGGGCCCGCACACGAAGACCAGCCGGGAGTACGCCGCCGGGTCCACGTCCGCGAAGTGCAGTCCGGCTGCCCGGAAGCCGGGGCTCCACACGACGTCGTACGGGAGCCCGGCGCCCCCCAGCACCTCCTCCACCCGCCGCAGCGCCAGCACGTCCCCGGCGGTCGCCTCCCCGTGCAGGAAGCTGAACCAGCCGGTCACCAGGATCCTGTCTCGTCCGTGCACAGTGCGCACGGGTGCCCCGGGGCGGGTGCGGCAATCACCGGCGGAGCCGGCGCACGCGGGTGGGTGCACACGGCGCCGGTGACGGTGACCGTCACCCGCGCGCCGGCGCCGTCGGGGCGCTCTGGCGGGTGACGAGCTACCTCGCCGGAGTCGTCGCCCTCCCGGTCCGGCTGTGGGTCGCGCCACCCGTCCCTGCTGGCGGGCGCACGTCTCACCGTGGAGCTGAGCCGGGCGATGGGAGCCGTACCGTGCGGGACGGTGCGCGGCAGACATGGAGAGGGGGGGGGGGGGGGGGCGCGGGGGGGGCCCCCCCCCCCCCCCCCCGGCGGCCCCAGGGGGTTTGAGGGGGGCTGGACCGGGGGGGCCCAGCGGGGGGGCCCACCCCGGCCAACGGGACGGCCGC